>CAYNYG010000013.1:0-69421 GCA_964401365.1 uncultured Planctomycetales bacterium
GGCAACCCGCTGCTGTGGCAGCACCTGTTCTGGTTCCTCGCGCACCCGGAGGTGTACGTTCTGATCCTTCCGGCCATGGGCATCGTGGCGGAGGTGATCGCCAACAACACGCGCAAGCCGCTGTGGGGCTACCAGGCGCTCGTGTATTCGACGATCTTCCTGGGCTTCATGTCGTTCATCGTGTGGGCGCACCACATGTTCATGACCGGCATGGGCACCACGATGAGCACGTTCTTCCAGGCCACGACCATGATCATCTCGATCCCGTCGGTCGTGATCCTGACGTGCCTGCTGCTGAGCCTGTGGGGCGCCTCGATCCGCTTCACGACTCCCATGCTCTTCGCGCTGGCGTTCATCCCCATGTTCGGCATCGGTGGGCTCACCGGGCTTCCCCTGGGCCTCACCACCTCCGACATTCACCTGCACGACACCTACTACGTCATCGGCCACTTCCACTACGTCGTTGCCCCGGGCACGATCTTCGGCATCTTCGCCGGGCTGTACTACTGGTATCCGAAGGTCACCGGCCGGCGGATGAACGAGTTCCTCGGGAAGCTGCACTTCTGGCCTTCCCTGGTCTTCATGAACGTCGTCTTCATGCCCATGTTCTTCCAGGGCATGGCCGGCGTGTCGCGGCGACTCTTCGATCAGACGCAGTACCTGCACGGCGAGGCGGTCCAGTCGCTGACCGTGATGTCGTCGTGGGGCGCGTGGCTGCTCGGGTTGGCGCAGATTCCGTTCATCCTCAACTTCTTCCTGAGCATCCGCGGCGGGGAGCCGGTCCGGGAGAACCCCTGGAACGCCACCACGCTGGAGTGGGCCGCCCCCTCGCCCCCGCCTCACGGGAATTTCGCCACGCTTCCGGTCGTGCACCGGGGGCCCTACGAGTACAGCGCGCCGGGGCGCGGCGAGGACTTCTGGCCCCAGCACGTGGCCTGAACTGAACGGGACACGCGCGGGCCCGCGCGCCGCGCCTGACCACGATCCACCCGCCGCCGCGCAGCGGCCCGGGCAGGAGGAATGCTTCGGTGTCTGCAATTCCGATCCCCTGTGAGGTTCGTGCCCATCCGGTCACGGGCATCTACAACGGCAAGTTCGGCATCTGGCTGTTCCTGGCGTCTGAAGTGATGCTTTTCGGCGCGCTGTTCGCCTCGCTGGTGCTGCTGCGGGCCGGCGCCGACTACTGGCCGCACGGCTATCGGATGCTCAACGTCCCGCTCGCGTTCGTGAACACCCTGGCGCTCATCACCTCCAGCGTGACCATGGTGATGGCCTGGGCTTCGCTCAAGCTCAACGACCTGCCCAAGGCGCGCAACTACCTGTGGCTCACCTTCGGGCTGGCCGGACTCTTCCTGGTCATCAAGGCCTTCGAGTATGGGCCGAAGCTGCGGCATCACGAGGTGTGGCTCAAGGACGGGACGTCCGTCACGGGGCACCTGGAATCCCCCGCCGACGCCGATCCGGTCGTCATCCACCCCGACGCGGTGCAGCTCGGGCGCCATCCGCACGGCGCCGCGGGCCGCGGCGATCGCGCGCACGAGGCCGAGGGGCAGGGCGCGTCGCAACCGGCGGCGCACGCCGGCGGGCACGAGGCGCTGCGCTTTCCGCGCTCGGAGGTCGTGCGGGTCTCCAGCTTCGGCCCGGCGCACAGCAACTTCTTCGCCACGTACTGGACGATGACCGGCCTGCATGGGCTGCACATCGTCGGCGGGATGGTCGTCATCCTGTACCTGGTCCTGCCGGGTGCGGCGCTGTGGAAGAAGGACCCGGACCACTACACCAACCGCATCGAGTGCACAGGCCTGTACTGGCACTTTGTCGACCTGGTTTGGATCTTCCTGTTCCCCTCCCTATACTTGCTATAGGGTCGCGCGCGGGTCGCGCCCGCGCCGGAGGCACGCCGCCATGAGTCACGACGCCGCCCATCCCGGGCACGCGATGAGCGCCGAGGACGTCAAGAAGCACGTCCGGGTCTACGTCAACGTGTTCGTCGCGCTGGCCGCGCTGACGGTCGTCACCGTCGCGGTCTCGTACCTGCACCTGAACATCGTCGCGGCGATCGCGGTCGCGATGTTCGTCGCGTGCATCAAGGGGGCGCTGGTGGCCTGCTACTTCATGCACCTGATCGACGAGCGCAGGATCATCTATGCGACGCTGGCGCTGTGCGCCGTGTTCTTCGTGGCCCTGATGCTGCTGCCGGTGGCGACCACGCAGGAAAACCTCGTGGTGAAGTGATGTCGCTCAAGTCGTTCCACATCGTGTTCGTGGCCGCCGTGCTGCTCTTTTGCCTGGGCTTCGGCACGTGGAACGTGCTGGACTTCCGGGCCCGCGGCGAGCGGGAATCGCTGGTGATGGCGGCGCTGACACTGGCGGGCTCGCCGCTGGTGATCTGGTACGGCGCCTGGTTCCTGCGGAAGTTGCGCAACGTCGGCTTCATGTAACGGAGCGTCGATGAAACGTCGCGTGCTGTCGGCGGTCTTCCTGCTCGCGGCGCTGGCGCCGCGCGCCAGCGCCTGCGCCGTGTGCTTCGGAGACCCCGAGTCGCCCCTGGCGCGCGGCGCGCTGGTGGGAATGAGCGTGCTGTTGGCGGTCACCGCGTTCGTCCTGGGCGGGGTCGCCTTCGTGGGGGGCTACTGGATCGTACGGGCGCGGCGGATCGCGTCGCAGCCCGGATCGACATGATCTCCATCGGCGAAATCAACATCCCCGTGACGAATTTCGACCGCGCCCTGCGGTTCTGGTCGCAGGGCCTGGGGCTGCCGGTCGCCGACGAGGTGCGCCACGCGACGGCGGCGTCGGCCCGGCTGGATTTCAGCGACGGCAGCCCGTCGCTGCGGCTCAACTGGCCGGCGGACCCCGTCCCCGCCGAAGACATGCCGCTGGGGGCCGCGTCGCGCATCACGTTCGACGTGACGACGTCGGATTTCGACGCGGTCCTGGAGCGGCTGCTCGCCGCGGGCGGCGTGCTGATCGGGGGAGTGGAGTGCCTAGACGGAGTTCGCGTCGCGTCGCTCGCGGATCCCGACGGTAACGCGTTCGAGCTGGTCGAGGTTCCCGACGCGCAAGCGGACTAGCCGGCGGCGCCCGGTTCGACGCCGGATCGGCGTCGTTCAGCGTTGATCCGCCGCCCTCCGATGTTAGTATCTACGATAAGGGGTGGTTGCTGCTGGGCGTGAGAAACAACGTATGCGAAGAGTTTTTCGGACGGTGCTTGCCAGCCTGGTCGGTGTTCAGTGCGTGTCCGGCGCCTGGGCGCAGCGCAGCGGGCGTGTAACGTTCAACCGGCCCAGCGACTACGGGCCGTCGGGCGCGATCGACCGCGTGGGTGGGACGTTCACGGGCTCGTCGGCGGCCGCGCTGTCGGCCGCCCGGCCGACGGGGTCGGCCGCCAGCGTTCGGACGGGCTGGCGTGGCGCGGGGGACCTGGGCGACGTGAACTACGCGCCGCTGACCATGGGCATTGGAGCGCAGATGTTGCGCTTTACGCCGAACCCGAACGTGCCGGTGGGGTCGGCCCGTTTCGCGACCCGTTTTGACGCGGCGACGATCGACACGGGCCGTATTACGCAGGCGGATCTGTCGATCGCGAGCGGCTTCTACACGGCGACCTCGCTGGCGACGCCGCTTCACGGGTGGCGGATGACGCCGCCGCCGGTGAACTTTGGGGTTCGGACGACGCTGCCGTCGTCGGCACGGGACGCGTACCAGGAGGTGATGGGTCTCAAGCCGGCCGATGGGGACGTTGGCGAGACGCAGCCGGTGTGGTCGAAGCTACGCGAGATGAACGCCCGGTCCCGTGACGCGACGGCCCGGCGAGCGCTGGAGCTGTTCCGCGCGGGGATGTACCCCGAGGCCGGGGGGGCGTTGTTGTCGGTTCGCCGCGCCGACCCGAGCGATGCGGGGGCTTCACTGCTGGCGGCGCACGCGGCCATTGCGCAGCAGCAGTATTCGACGGCAGCCAGCCTGTTGCTGGATGCCGTGCGACGCCGGCCGACGCTCCTTGCGGAGCGCCTCGACATCCGGCGGAGCTTCGGCGTTCCTGAGGAGTATGACCGGCAGATGCGTGAGCTGAGCCGGATTCGAGCGGCTCCCGGTTCGTGGGAGAGCTGGGTGCTGAAATCGTACGGTGCCTGGGCCTCCGGGGACGAGAGCACGGTTCGCCAGATGCTGGCGCGCGTGCGCGAGTGGACGAAGGACCGGGACCCTGGCGAGGTGCTCGCGCTGGAGCACTTCAGCGCTGCGCTGCACGCGAGCCTGGCCGCACCCTGACGCGGCGGCGGACGGCGTGGGCGAACGCTCGCACGTGCAAGTGCGGTCGCAGCAAGGGATTGGAGTCGTCCGCGCGACCAGCCGATAAGGTCTGGTATCTACGCCGGGCGAGAATGCATGACAGAATTGCTTCGGGCATCGCGCGGGCGATGGACGGAATGGACGCGGCGCCATCGCGTGGTGCTGAGCCTGATTGCGCACGTCGTGCTGTTCGGGCTTTCATGGCTGCTGGCGTTCGGCCTGGCCTACAACTTCCGCTTCTTTGAGCGCTGGTTCGACGAATTTTTCCTGCCGCTGCTGCCGGTGGTGGTGCTGATCAAGCTCACCGTCTTTGCGGCGATGGGACTGCACCGCGCGTGGTGGCGCTACGTGGGGCTGCGCGACCTGTTCAGCATCACCCAGGCGGCGTGGGTGAGCTTCCTGATCGCGTTCGTGCTGTACTACATGATGGCCAACGCGCACCTGCTGGGGATCGAGGTACCGATCTTCGGGGACCGCTTCCCGGACTCGGTGTTCATCCTGGATTTCGGCGGAACGATCGGCCTGGTATGCGGCACGCGCGTCGCGGTGCGGCTGTACTTCGAGGAGATCCGGTCGGAACGCGAAGGCAACCTCCCGCGGCTGCTGATCCTGGGGGCGGGGGACTGCGGTGCGAACGTGGTGCGCGAGATCCTGCGCATGCCGCTGCTGCGGTACGAGGTGGTCGGCTTTCTGGACGACGATCCGGGCAAGCTGCGGGCGCGCATCCACAACGTCGAGGTGCTGGGACCGATCTCGGAGTTGAAGGAAATCGCCACCCGCGAGCGAATCAGCGAGATCCTGGTGGCCATGCCGTCCGCGACGCGCTCCCAGATGCGGCGCGTGGTGGAGCTGGCGCACGGCACGGGGCTGCACGTCAAGACGGTGCCGGCGCTCTCGGACCTGATCTCGGGCAAGGTGAACGTGGCCGAGTTTCGCGAGGTCGACATTCACGACCTGCTGGGCCGCGCGCCGGTGACGCTGGACGAGCGTGGCATCGGGGAATTCCTGCGTCCGCGGGTGGTGATGGTGACCGGGGCGGGCGGCTCGATCGGGTCGGAGATGTGTCGCCAGATCGCGCGGTTCAAGCCGCAGCGCCTGGTGCTGGTCGAGCAGGCCGAGCAGCACCTGTTCGAGATCGACCGCGAGCTGCGGGCGTCGTTTCCCGGGCTGTCGGTGGCGGCGTACGTGTGCGACGTCACGGACGCATCGCGCGTGGCGTCGATCCTGGGCCGCGAGCGGCCCGCGGCGGTGTATCACGCGGCGGCGCACAAGCACGTCCCGATGATGGAGCTGAACCCGGGGGAGGCGATCAAGAACAACATCCTGGGGACGCGCGTGGTGGCGGACGCGGCCGCGGCGTGCGGCTGCGAGAAGTTTGTGATGGTGTCGACCGACAAGGCGGTGAACCCCACCAGCATCATGGGGGCGTCGAAGCGCGTGGCGGAGATGTACATCCAGGGGCTCGACAGCCGCGTCAGCACGCAGTTCGTCACGGTCCGCTTCGGGAACGTGCTCGGCAGCAGCGGGAGCGTGATCCCGATATTCAAGGAGCAGATCGCGCGCGGCGGTCCGGTGACGGTGACGCACCCGGAGATGACGCGTTACTTCATGACCATCCCGGAGGCGGCCCAGCTCGTGCTCCAGGCCGGGTGCATGGGCAAGGGGGGCGAGATCTTCGTGCTCGACATGGGGGAGCCGGTACGGATCGTCGACCTGGCGCGGGACCTGATCAAGCTGAGCGGCCTGCGCCCGGGGGAGGACATCGCGATCGAGTTCGTGGGGATGCGCCCCGGGGAGAAGCTGTTCGAGGAGCTATCCATCGCCGGGGAGAACGTGTCGCTCACCTCGCACCCCAAGATCGGCATCTGGACCAACCGCCCCGAGGAGTGGGAGATGCTGCTGGGCGCGATCCATGAGCTGGTTTCGAAGGCCGACGGACTGGATCGGGAGTCGGCCCGGTCGGCGCTGAAACGGATCGTGCCGGAATTCCAGTTCGAGTCGCCGGGACAGCCCGCGCCGCGAACGGCGGGCGCGCCAGTGGAGGCGCCGCTGGGCGCCGCGCCGATGACGGCCGTCGTTGCGCCGCGACCGGCGACGTGAAAGCAGGGTTGCGGGATGACGGCCGGCGGCATTCGCCGGCCGTGTTCACTGCTTGACGGGCGCGGCAGGCCGGGCCGTCGCTGGTCGAGCGGCCAGGCAGAGGCTGGAAAGCTTGGAGACGGCCCCGCGAACCGCGGCCCAATCGGGGGAGTCGCTCAGCGCCGCCTCGAGCTCGGCGCCGGCCGCGGCGATGGGCGGATAACCGTTGCTGTCGGCGTGCGCGCGGAGCGCGGACACGACCTGCCGCGTGGCGGGCGCGTCCTGCCTGGCGCAGGCGCTTTCGATGGCGCGGAGCTCATCGCCCAGCCCGTCGACGAACTCGGCCACTACGGCGGACGCGCTTTCGCCGGCCAGCGTGCTGAAGACCGGGTCCCGGTGAAACGAACGCAGCAGCGCCTCGAACTGCGCCCGATTCACGGGCTTGAGCAGGCAGGCGGTGAACCCCTTCTCGAAACAGATGCGCCTGGCGGCGTCGTCCTCGGTCGGCGTCAGGGCGACGATCGGCCGCAGGAAGCCCTGCGTGCGGAGTTGCAGCGCGGCGGCGTGGCCGTCGAGCACGGGGAGCTCCAGATCGAGGAGCACGGCGTCAAAAGTGCCGGAGGTGGCGGACTCGACGGCCTCCTGGCCGGTCTTTGCGGCCGTAACCGTGCAGTGCATCGTGGTCGCAAACCGCGCGACGGCGCGGTGCACCCCGTCGTCGGCGCAGGCCAGCAGGATTCGGGTGTCGACAGCGCCCTGCACGAACATGGCCAGATCGACGGGCGCGTCGAATCGGACGCCGACCTCGTAGAGGCTGCCGCTGCCGGCCAGATAGCGGCAGCGCACGACCTTGCCGGGCACGCGCTGCGCGTAGTCGCAGGCGCGGCTGCGCAGCGTTGCGTAGCAGGCGGAGCCGGGGTAGATGAACTGTCCGACGACGCAACCGAGGCCGTCGCGGCTGATGTTGCGCGTCACGACGACGTGGCGGTCCCACTCGCCGTTTCCGCTGGCGAACTCGATTTCGACGGTATCGGCGCGGAAGGGGAACCGTTCGCTGCGCCGGGCGTTGGCCCCGGCGCCGCCCGGCAGGGCGTCCAGTTTGTCGAGCAGTTGGCGGACGGCGCTGGCGTCCTTACGGATGCGGCGCGGCGCTCCGTCGGATTTCGCCGATTGCAGGCTCACGTGCGAATCCCCATTGCGTCGAGTTCAGGTCGGCGGTCGAAACCGAAGCGCCGCATAGACAGTATCGAGTGACGAGGGGCGGGGCGTGAGCTTGGGCCGGGCGAACCGGGCGGCGTCGCGGTTTATCGGTCCAGGCGTCCAAGCCCGCGCAGGAACCCGACGGATTCGGCGACGCGGTCACAGACGAGCCGTTCGTTGGCGGTCTCGCCCTCTACGCCTTCGATCTCGAGCGTGCACGGACCGGAGAAACCGGCCTGGTCGAGCAGTTCGAAGGTGCGGCGAAAGTCGACCACGCCTCGGCCCAGGGCGGGGAAGTTCCACTGGCGGTACCCGCCGGGAGTGTCCTTGAGGTGAACGGCGGCGACGTGGGAGACGACGCGGCTCAGCTCGGCCACACCGTCGACGTTGTGGTTGTAGAAATAGACGTTGGCCGTGTCGAAGTTGACGCGCAGCGCGGGGTGATTGACGGTCGCCAGGGTGCGCAGGGCTATGTCGGCGTTGGTGACGAGGTCGGGGTGGGTCTCCATCGCGAGGGTGGCGCCGTGGTGGGCCGCGACGGCGGCGGCCTCGCGAAGCCTGGCGCAGGCGGTTTCGAGCGGCAAGCCGCGCGAGTTTGCGGCGATGAAGAGCAATGACGTTCCGAGCACGCGCAGCGAGTGCATGTGCGCTTCGAAGCTGCGCGCGAGGTCGGTGCGGGTCAGGTCGCACTCGCCGTGCGCCGTCGTGGCGCGCAAGCCGTGGCGTTCGAGGGCGTCGCGGGCGGCTTCGGCGGCGTCGGGCGCGGGCAGGAGGATTTCGACGCACCGCATTCCGAGCGAGGACCAGTGCTCATAGGCCAGGTGCTGGAACTTGCCGTAGCTGGAGACGCGGCAGGCGATGGGCGATGCGGGCATGGGGGGTACGTCCGTGCGGAGCGGTCAGTCCTTGCGGGTGTAGTGGCGCGAGTAGCTTCCGATGGCGGCGCGGAGCTTCTTGAGCCCGCGGTTGACCAGCATGTGGACCGCGTGCTCGCCGCGACCCATGGTCCGGGCGATCTCGGCCACCGGCTTGCCTTCGAGGTAGCGGAGCTGGAGCGCGACGCGGTATTCGTCCTTGAGCGTGGCCAGGGCGGTGTGCAGGGCAAGGGCGCGGTCCTGGCCGGCGACGACCTGGCTGGGGGTGTTCTCGTCAACGCGCAGGATCTGAAGCAGCGTGATGGCGCCGTCGGGACCGGGCGGCGGGCTGTGCAGGCGCCGCGCGTCGCCGCCGCGCTTGAGCCGGCGATGGGCGCGGATCTTGTCGATCATGCGCTGGGAGGCGATGGTGGCAAGCCAGCGGAAGAAGGAATTCTCCCCCTGGGTGCGGAAGCGCTCGATGGCGCGAAAGACCTCGACGTGAACCTCCTGGACCACGTCGTCGACGTCGAGCACCCCGCGCATGTCGTCGGGCAGCTTCTCGCGCAGCACGGCGGCGAGCGGGCCGTAGTAGACCAGGAGCAGCTCGCTGAGCGCGGCCTGGTCGCCGGCCACTGCTTGAGCCAGCAGCGCATCGTGGGCGGGGTCGGAGGACATCTTGTTCCCGGTTCGGGCGGCGGGGCGGCGTACGCCGCGGCCACAATACTGCTGAGCATAACAGACGCGGGCGTTGTCCGGGTGACGAGCGTGCCGGAAAGGCGGCGCTAGCCCCCGCCGACGGGCAGCGTTGGATCGCCAAAGAGCATGAACTTCATGCCTTGGAAGTAGATGCTGGCGGGATACCAGTCCGGCGTGGGGGTGATCGTGGCGAGCCGCTCGTGCTGGTGGTAATGCGCCAGGGCCTGGACCCAGGCGTCGCCCAGCCGTACGTCCCGGCGCTGGGAGAGGGCCTCGACAAACCCGCGCATCAGCGTCATCGCGCAGGGCTGGCTGCCGGTGTTGCAGCCAATGTAGGCGACCGCGCCAGCGGGACCGGCCCGCAGCAGTTGCTCGCCCAGTCCGGTCCCGTTGCAGTCGCCGCGCTGGTAGGTCGCGGGCGGCGGCGGGGGCGAATCGAAGACCTCGCCGGCGTTGGTGCCGCGGTGGGTCGAGCCGGTCACGTCGACGTAGGCCTCGTAAGGCGGGAGCGTCGCGAAGCGCGCCGTTGAGCAGCCGGCGGAGAACATGACCGGGAGGTGATCCGCGTTGTCGAGTCTGCGGAGGCTGGCGACGGAGATCGAGCCGTCCCAGGCGTGGTCCTGGCCGTGGCCCGAGTGAAGGACCAGCTCGAGGCCGGCGTTCAGGAGCGTGACCAGCTCGTGCTCGCTGGGTGGCGGAGTCTGGTCGCTTCGCCGGGCGTCCGCGAAATAGCGCTTCTCGACGTCCCAGCGGTCGGCCAGCGCGGCCGCCAGGACGTCCATGGCGGGGCGATTCTCGATCCAGCCGCCGGTGGCGACGAGGGCGGCCCGGGGTCGCGCGGCGCCGCGCCGGCGGGAGCGCAGCGTCTTGTCCACGAGGATCCGCACTTCGTCGGGGGTGCTGACCGGCCAGCGTCCGACGGCAATCTCGGGGCGATAGTCGACTCGGTCGAAGTTGATCGGATCGCCCTTGTGCTTCTCGCCGCGCACCTCGCCGAAATAGCCGGCGTGAAAGCCGTCGCGCCGCGCGTTCCAGTCGCAGAACTCGGCGTCGGGCCCGGCCACGTCGCCGTAGTAGAGGTCGGAGGGGTAGAAGGCATAGTCGAAAGCGGCGGGCGTGACGCGGTCGAGCACCATGTAGCGCACGGGCATGACGTCCGCGTCGCCGACCAGCAGTGCGTACCCTGCGCCGCGTTCGCGCCAGGCACGATAGAGGAATCGCTTGAGCCGCTCCGGGTCGTCGTCACCCGGGGAGTCGCGCAGGACGTCCTCGAGCCGGACGAGTTCCGCGGGGAGCTGGGCTTGTCGCGCGGCGACGAAAGGGGCCAGGGGCTCGGCCAGGGCGGCGGGTGCGACGATCACCAGGGCGGGATCGCGGGCGGCCGACGACGCGGCCGCGGGGCGGGAGCTCTGGGCCGCGGCGGGTGCGGCCACTGCGGAAAGCGAGGCGGCGGCCAGGATGCCTCGGCGCAGCGCACGGGGCCGGCAGTAAGTCATGGCGGGGATGTTGAGCGGCGGGGTCCGCTCCCGCAAGCCTGCCGCGGTTGCGCCAGGCCGGCCGCGGGGCGCTTCGAGTCACGCCGCGTCGTGTCCGACGATCCATCCTCCGCCCAGGACGACGTCGTCGTCGTAAAACACGGCTGCCTGTCCGGGCGTGACCGCGGACTGCGGCTCGTCGAATGCGACGTCGACGCGATCGCCGCCTGCGCACCGGATCGTGGCCGGCGCGGCGGTGTGCATGTGCCGGATCTGGACGGCGGCGCGGTGTGGCTCGGTGGCGCGCGGCGGGTCGGCCAGCCAGTTGACGCGATCGGCGGCCAGCCGGTGGCGCAGCAGCTCGTCGCGCGGCCCGAGGTAGACGGTGTTGCTGAGCACGTCGAGGCGCGTGACGTACACCGGCCGGCCCAGCGCCAGCCCGAGCCCGCGCCGCTGCCCGACGGTGTACGCGGCGACGCCGGCGTGGGTGCCGAGGCGGTGACCGGCGGAGTCGCGGAAGTCGCCCGGTCGGCAGGCGTCCGGGCTGCGGTCGCGGACGAGGCGCACGTAGTCCTGGTCCGGGACGAAGCAGATTTCCTGGCTGTCGGGCTTGTCGGCGACGGCCAGGCCAAGGGAGGCGGCGGCGTCACGCACCTCGTGCTTGTCCATCTCGCCCACCGGGAACCGCAGCCGATCCAGCCGGTGCCGTTCGATGCCGAACAGCACGTACGACTGGTCCTTGGCGCGGTGGGTGGCGCGGGCCAGGGCGGGCCCGCGGGCGCGGGTTACGACCCGCGCGTAGTGGCCGGTCGCAACGAAATCGGCGTTGACGAGGTCGGCGTAGGCGAACAGCCGACCGAACTTCACCTGGATGTTGCACATGACGCAGGGATTGGGCGTGCGTCCGCGGCGGTATTCGTCCACGAAGTAGTCGATGATGCGCTCGAACTCGTCGCGGAAGTTGAGCGCGTAGAACGGGATGCCCAGCCGGCCGGCGACGACCCGCGCGTCGGCGGCGTCGGTTGCTGAGCAGCAGCCGTGCTTGAGACGCCGCGCAGCGACCGCGTGCGGCGAGCCGCGCGGCCCGGGCACGGCGCAGTCGTCGCGCGGCGGCGACTCGGCCCCCACGCGAAGGAATACACCGACCACGTCGTAGCCCTGCTCCCGGAGCAGGCAGGCGGCGACGGAGGAATCGACGCCACCGGACATGGCCAGCAGGACTCGGCCGTTGCGGGACATGGGTAGATTTGTAGGTGCCAGCGGGATGGGCGGCAAGGCTCGCCGGCGCGAATGGGGTGCCGCGGGTGCGTTCGGACGTTGTGAGGTCGGGGTCCGGGAAGGGTCACCGGGCGTCACCGGTTGCGGCCGAGCGCCCGCGACACTTGCCAGACGGATACCATGAAAGCAGAGAGGTGGGCCGATGGTTCGATCGCACGTTGTCGCCGTCATGGTGCTTTTTGCCGGGGTAATGCCGCGCGCTGGGCTGTCCGACGGGCGTTACACGTTCAAGAGCCCCGGCGGGCGCTACCGCGTGACGGCGGACGTGGAGCGCGAGCTGGCCGGGGACGTGGCGCGTCACATGGATCGCATCTTCGCCGAGTATGACCGGCGGCTGGCGGCGTTTGCCACGCGCGACTCGCGCCCGTTCCCGCTGTACATCTTTGCCCGGTACAAGGATTACCTGGACTTCATGAAGTCCAAGTCCATCGCCGCCGACAACAGCAGCGGCATGTTCTTCTGGAGCTCGGACGACGAGCGCGGGCTGGCGACGTGGACCCAGGGGCAATCGCGCACGCGCATGTACAAAGTGCTCCAGCACGAAGGCTTTCACCAGTTCGCCGCCGTGCGCATGGGGCCGGACCTGCCCACCTGGGTGAACGAGGGGCTGGCGGAGTACTTCGGGGAGGCGATCGCGGTGAAGTCCAAGTTCGTGACCGGGATCGTGGATGGGGACCGCCTGCGGAACCTGACCGATGCGATCAAGGAGGACAAGGCGTTCAAGTTCGAGAAGCTGCTCAACCTGTCGGCGGACGTGTGGAACGACCGCGTGCGCACGAACGACGGGGCGGCGCTGATGTACGACCAGTCCTGGTCGATCGTGCACTTCCTGGTTCACGCTGACGGGGGGAAGTACGCCAAGCGCTTCGAGAAGTTTCTGCTCCAGGTGAGCAAGGGGGAGCGGCCGGTGGACGCGTTCGAGCGGGCGTTCGAGACGCGCGACTTCGACGCGTTCGAGCGCGCCTGGCGCCGCTACGTCGCGTCGCTCGAGCCGGACCCGCTCAGCACCGCGGGCCGCCGGCTGGAATTCCTCGCCGCGGGGCTCAAGGAGCTGCACAAGCGCGGCGCCGGGGTGGCAACGATCGAAGAAGCGCGCGACAAGCTGCGTGAAATCGGGTTCAAGGCGCTCGTGGCCGCGCACGGGCGGCTCTCGACGCTGAGCGCGGCGCAGGACGAGCTGTTCGAGCCGCCGCCTTCGGGCAACCCGCGCAAGCCGAGCCGGCTGGTGATGACGCCCGACCGGGCGGGCAAGCTGCCGCCCGAGGTGAAGATCGAGGGGTTGAAAGTGGACGTGCGGCTGACGTGGACGCCGGACGACGACGCGACGCCCGTGGCGGAGATCGGATACGAGTGAGCGGGCGGCGGCGAACGGGGCCGGCGCGGGCTAGATTCGCTCCAGCGCCTCGGACTCGATCGTGTACGCGTGATCGACGTTCCCCGTGTTCCGCGTGCCCGCCGGCTCGAAGAGCAGCACGCTCGCGGGCCGGGCGGCGACCGGTTTGTGCTCCACCCCGCGCGGCACGATGCAGAACTCGCCGGCGGCGAGCGCGACGACGCGGTCGCGGAAGTGAAGCTCGATTCCCCCCTCGAGCACGAGGAACAGCTCGTCCTCATGCACGTGGTGGTGCCAGACGTACTCGCCGTGGAGTTTGACCACCTTGACGTACTGGCCGTTCAGCTCGCCGACGATCCGCGGCACCCAGAAGTCGTCGAACGCGGCCAGCTTTTCGGCCAGGCTCACGCGCTGCATGTGCCGTTCTCCGTGGGCGAGGGCGGAGCTTGCAGGTTGCGTGCGGGGCGCGTGCGTCACTCGTGCCCGGCCGGGTCCCGCAGCTCGTAAAGTCCGTGCCCGGCGCGGCGCAGCTTGCCCTGTCGCGCCAGCTCGTCCCACACTTCGCGCGGGTACTGGCTGGGCGGCTCGATGGCTACCACGTCCGAGCCGCCGCCGCTGGTCATCGGGCCGTGCCCGATGCGTGACTCATCATCGAGACGGGTCATCTTCAGCCGCTTCTTGAAGGCTCGCATGGCCGCCTTCAGCCGGGCGGGGTCGTAGGCCGGGGCGTCCGGACCGCGCGGGTCGTTGGCACCAGGGGGCGAAGCGTGCGGGGGTTCGCTGGTCATGGGCGCCTCCGTTCGGCGCAGTGTAGCGGCGCGGCAGCGCCGCAGGCCAGGGCCGTGCGCCTGGCGAGGCAAAGCGGCGGTGTTTCACTCCGGCGGCGTGAAGCGGTGCAGCGAGGCGATGTCGCAGCGGACGAGGACCGGGAACCAACGCGTGTGCCGCTTGACGTACTCCCAGCGGCATCCGCCGAACATGCTGTCTTCCGACGGCTGGACGTAGTACGTGACACCGGCTCGGCGCAGATAGTCGAGCATGCGGGCGGTGACGAGCCGGCTCACCGCGGTTCGCTCGGCCTCGGTGAAGCCGATGCCGCACAGGCCGATGCGGCGCTGGTCCGAGTAGAGCAGCGGAATCGGGTCGTCAATCGGCAGCGGCAGGACGAACTTTCGCCCGGTGAGGACGTGGTAGTACCCGCCGTTGTCGCAGGCGATGACCGCGTCGGGCGGCGTGACGCGGGCCATGGTCTCCACGAACTCAAGCTCGGACGCGCGCCAGGTTTCGTCGCGGACGGTGCGCAGGTCCAGCAACAGGACGCCCGCGCGGAGGACCAGCGCTGCGCTGACCAGCGCCGCGGCGCGGCGCGCGGTCGCCGCGCCGGAAAGGCCGCCGGCGTCGTGGCCGGCCAGGCCGGCGTCGCGCAGGGTCGAGCGCAGGGGGGGCTGCGTCGCGGCCTCGGGGTCGAACAGGCGCACCGCCGTGACGACCAGCAGGTACAGCCCCGCCAGCAGCGCGGTGTTGACGATGGGCAGAATGGCGGCGACAAAGCGGATGGGCGGGAAGGGCCACACCAGCACCACCGCCGCGTAGAGCGCCAGAAACAGGTGCAGCGCGGGCCGGCCGGCGCTCCAGGTACCCCACAGCCCGGCCAGGGTCAGCGCCGTCACAAGCGAAATGCCGGCGTAAAGCGGGACGGTCGCCACGGGACCGATGAACGACTCCCACACCCAGCGTTCATTCGGCGCGACCACGCAGTTGAACAGGGCGTACGCGCCGGCGACGGAGTTGAACGCCGCCACCCGGGCCGCCTCTCCGAACGAGCGCGGCAACCAGGCGCCATAATCCAGCTCGTAGATCAGGGCGCTGCTGGCGGGATGCGACGCGTTGGCGGCCCGCGCCGAGGCCTTCCAGGCCGACCACGCCCCCTGGACGCCCCACGCGACCGCCAGCGCCGCGCCGGCCGCCAGCCACCGCCGCCGCAGCGCGTACGCCAGCGGGATGATCAGCAGCAGTCCGACGCCGACGGAGCGCGCCAGGCACGCGGCGCCGGCCAACAACCCCCCAGTCGCGCCGCGCAGCACGCCGCGGCGTCCCTCATGGAGCGGTTCCGCCGATGCGGGCGTCACGACCAGCAGCACGCCGCAGGTGAGCAGGAGGAACAGCGGCTCGGACATGGGCGTCTTGAGCAGCCCGGTCCAGGCGGGATTGATGAGCGCCGTAAGCACGCCCAGGCCGGCCAGCCACGGCGGGCTGCGCCAGGCACGGCGCAGCAGGAGGTACGCGGCGGCGCCCCCGGCCGCGGAGAGCGTCACGCTGAGCGTGCGCATGAGGGCGACGTTATCGGGGAAATTCGGCGCGATCCACCAGACCAGCGCGAGCACGGCCGGCCAGAGCGGCGGGTATTTGGTTTGCCAGGGCTCGCCGGGCAGCTCGGGCCGCCGGTATCCCTCGCCGCGGGCGAGGGATCGTGCGGTGACGAGGTAGATGCCGTCGTCCTGCCACGCGCCGCACTCGGCCGGAGCCTGGAGGATGACGAACAGCGTGGCGGCGCTGACGACGGCGATGAGCGCCAGCCAGACGGCGTCGACTGGACTCAGCGTGCTGCGCCGGGCATCGGGCATCGAACGTCGCGAGATGACGCAGGGCGCCGCCGTCACGCCGTGATGGAGCCTCGGCCCCACTCACGGCGTGCGGCGGCGATGACGGGGCCGGGCACCGGCCGCGCTCGACCGCGTGCGCTATTCCTGCGCCTTTTTCTTGTACTCCGTCAGGGACTTTTCCAGCTCTTCCTTCATCGAGCCCTTGGCCAGGCTGACGGCCCTGGTCTGAAGCTCAATGGCCTTGTCGACGTTGCCCTTGAGGAAGTGAACGCGGGCGAGCGTGTCGACAATCGCCGCGTCCTGTCCGTTGGTGAACTCGTCGGCCTTGACCGCCGCCTTCATCGCCAGGTCGAGGTCCTTGCGGCTCACGTCGCCGTCCGGGTCGACGATGGTCCAGGCGATTTCGTTGAGCTTCATCGCGTCCTTGCCCTTGATGGCCTTGTCCACGAGCTCGTTGCCGACCTTGTAGGCGTTCTCATAGTCGGCGGCGGCCAGGTAGAGGTTGAACTTGCGATCGGCCATCTGGTGCGCGAGCTTGGGGTAGTCCTTCTCGAGCTTGCTCCAGGCCTCAATGGCGGCCTTGGGGTCGGTGTTCATCTTGGTGAACACGTCCTGAAGCGCCTTCTGCGCCTTGGCGATCTCCTCCGGGCCGGTCTTGGGGTCCCACTTGCCCGAACACACCATGTCGAGCGGCATGTCGAGGAACATCGGGTGCCCGATCCACGCGATGTTGCCCTTGCCGTCGATCAGGAACGAAGTGGGGATGCCGCGCTGGTTGGCGGCCTTCATGTACGCTTCGTTGGTGGTGCGCTCCTTGTCCCAGGCGACGGTGTAGTCCATCCCGTCGGCTTTCTCCTTCACCATTGCCTCGACCTTGTCCAGCGTGTTGTTCGGGTCGGCGCTGGTGCAGCCGATGATGGTCACGTTCTTCGACTTGTATTCGCGCGCCAGCGCGGACAGGTGCGGCATCGAGGCGATGCACGGTCCGCACCAGGTGGCCCAGAACTCGACCACGTACACCTTGCCCGGCTCAAAGCTGGTCACCGGTCCGCCCTTGACCCATTTCTCGATCGTCAGCGGCGGGGCCTTGTCGCCGGCCTTCAGCTTCGCCTCGGGCTGCGCCTTCGCCTCGCCCTGCTGGGCCAGTGCACACGTACTCATCACGCCCATCACCACGGCTGCCCAAGCGCAACCGAACACGCGACCTTTCACGGCAATCTCCTGTTTGGGGGAAAGTTCGGCCGGCTCACCCCGGCCGCCCGGTCGGCCCAGGCCGTCCGGCATTATACCATGCTTATCGGTCACGCGCACGCCCGGCGCGCGGAACGGGGATGGCGGGGGCAGGATCGCGCCGCGGGCGCGCCGGCCTTTGACCCGCGCCGGATTTAGCGATATCACGCATGGACCCGCTCGGCGGGGTCGCTCAGGAGCCCGGTACATGCCGCGTCGTCGTCCGTCGCGATGGATCCTCATCATCAGCGCGATCCTGGCCCAGGCCGGCGGCGCAGGCGCCGCTGCTGCACCGGACGGGACGGCGGGCCTCGACCCCGCGGGCGCCCAGGGATCCGGCGGGGAGGTCGCGCCGCAGCAGCTTCGCGAGGAGCTGCGGCGCGTGATTATCGCGGCGCGCGACCGCGTATTCCCGGCCCTGGTGAACATCCAGGTGGTCACGGTCAGCTACTTCGACGGCCGGGAGCGCAAGCTGCGCGGCACGGGCAGCGGCACGATCATCTCGCCGCAGGGCTACGTGCTGACGAACCAGCACGTGACGTACAACGGCCGCAAGTTCACCTGCACGCTGGCCGACAAGCAGGAGATCTCGGCCGCGTTGGTGGGCGAGGACGCGCTGACCGATCTGGCGGTTCTGAAGCTGAACCTGAGCGAGCTGAAGCCCGGGACGACCGTCACCGTGGCGGGCTTCGGCGAGAGCGAGCAGTTGCAGGTGGGGGACTACGTGATGGCGATGGGGAGCCCGCTGGCGCTGGCGCGGTCGGTGACGCTGGGCGTGGTGTCGAACACGGAGCGGATTCTGATCGGGCGGCTGGCGGACGATTTCGACGACTTCGAGCTCGATTCCGGACAGCGCACCGGGCTGTTCACCCGCTGGATCCAGCACGACGCCGCGATCAACCCCGGCAACAGCGGCGGACCGCTGGTGAACCTGCGGGGCGAGATCGTCGGGGTGAACGAGCTGAAAGTCGGCGGCGACGGCATGGGGCTGGCGATCCCCAGCAGCCTGGCGCGGCAGGTGGCCGACGCGCTGATCCAGCACGGCGAAGTGCCGCGGAGCTGGATCGGCGTGAGCTTCAAGGCGACCCAGAAGACGGGGCTGAGCGCGGGCGTGCTGGTGAACTCGGTCGTGGAGGACAGCCCGGCCGATCAGGCCGGCATCCGCGCCGGCGATGTGGTGACGCACCTGGACGGCGCGGCGGTCGACGTGCGCTTCATGGAGCAGGTCCCGCCCCTGATGAAGCGCATCGCGGACGCGCCGATCGGCGCCACGCTCAGGCTGACGTACGAACGCGACGGGCAATCCGGCGTGGCTGAGGTCCGGACGGCCAAGCTCCTGAAGGACCGCGGGGACGAGCGCGCCTTCCGCGGGTGGGGCCTGACCGCGATGGAGATCACGGACAAGCTGGCCCGCGACCTGCGATTGGACGGCACCGACGGGGTGCTGGTGTCCAGCACGCGGGGCGGAGGGGCGGCCCAATTGGCCGAGCCGCCGCTCGCGCCGGGCGACGTGATCCGCGCACTGGAGAGCACACCGGTCGCGGACCTGGACGGGTTCGTGGCGGCCTACGAGCGGATCATGTCGGCGGACCCTCTGCCGGAGTACGTGCTTGTGGTCTTCGATCGGCGCGGCAAGCAGACGGTGACGCTGCTGAAGCCCAAGCCGGACCAGGACCCTGATCCGCCGCGCGAGGTCGCGAAAGCCTGGCTGGGGGTCGCGACGCAGCCGGTGCTCAAGAAGCTGGCCGAGAAGCTCGGCGCGGGGGCGTTGTCGGGGTTCCGCGTGACGCGCGTGTTTCCGGGCACGACGGTCGCGGGCGGCGAACTGCGCGTGGGGGACGTGATCGTGGCGCTGAACGGCGAGAAGCTCAGCGCTCGCGGCAACCAGGACGCGCCGGTGCTGGACCAGAAGGTGCGTCAACTGGAGATCGGCGCCGCGGCGTCGCTTACGGTCTGGCGCGAGGGCCAGACGCTGACCGTCCCGGTCACGCTGGACCGCACGCGGCTCACGCCGGGCGAGGCCCGCAAGGAGCGCAACCGCGATTTCGAGCTGGTGGGGCGCGAGGTGACGTTCTTCGACCGCGACGAGCGCCGCTGGGACGAGAGCGTGTCCGGGGTGATCGTGGAATCGGTGGAGCCGGCGGGGTGGGCGGGAATCGGAGGGCTGCGCAGCGGCGACCTGGTCCAGCGGATCGACGCGCATGCCGTGACCAACCTGGCGACGTTCCGGTCCGCGCTGGCGGCGGTGACGGAGGCGCAGCCGGCCCGGGTGGTGTTCGTGGTGCTGCGAGGCGCGCAAAGCAACTATCTGTTCGTGGAGCCGGACTGGAAACCCACGTCCACGCCGGGCGCTGCGCCGGATGGCAAGGAGTGAGTCGTGCACGGAAAGGTGTCAAAGCGCAACGGATCGGTGGTCGCGCTGCTGGCGTGGTCGGCGGCCGGGCTGTGCGCCGCGGGAGAAGAAATCGCCTACGACCGGCTGGTCTCGAAGCAGGGACCGGCGCTGGTGACCGTGAAGTTCGTGCTGAAGATGTCGCTGGGGCAGATGGGCGAGCAGGAATCGGAAACCGAGATCATGGGGGTGATGGTCGAGGCGTCCGGCCTGGTGCTGTGCTCCAACACGCAGCTCGGGGGCATTCCGCCGGCGATGAAGCGCATGATCGCGCGCTTCGGCGGCGACTTCAGCGCCACTCCCACGGACATCAAGGTGCTTGCGGGCGACGACCAGGAGGGCGTGGAAGGCGAGCTGATGGCCCGCGACAGCGAGCTGGACTTGGCCTGGGTGCGCATCAAGAAGGCGCAGCGCGAGTACCCGTACATCGACTTCGGAAAGCCCGGCGTCCCCAGGCTCGGCGACCGGCTGCTCACCGTGCAGCGCGTCGGAAAGCACTTCGACCGCGTGACCGTCGTGGATGAGGGCCGCGTCGGCGGCTTGACGCACAAGCCGCGCGATCTCTTCGTGGGAAGCGGCGGCATCGGCGGCGCGTTCGGGGTCCCGGTTTTCAACGCCGGCGGGGAGGTGGTCGGGCTCACCATTCTCCAGCTTCCCGAGGACGAGTCCGATGGCAGCCCCATGGCGATGCTCAGCCGCGCGCGGCAGTTCCAGGAGTCCAGCACGGCGTGGATTCTGCCGGCCGCCGACGTCGTCAAGGCCACGCAGCGCGCCAAGGAAGCCGGGAGCGGCGACGACGGAAAGTAGCGGCGGGTGACGGCGTTGAGGCGGCGGAGGCGAAGGCATGCAGTCGGCACACCTGCTCGCAGAACAGCTCGAGTGGACCCGCGACTGGACGCTGCGGCTGCTGGCGGACCTGCGCGGCGACGACTGGGCCTTTCAGCCGGCGCCGGGCCTGGCGCATCCGCTCTGGATCGTCGGGCACCTGGCGGTCTCGCAGGACGTGCTGGTCCACCAGCGCTGCCTCGGGCGCGGCATCCTGGGTGCGGATTTCGCGGCCCATTTTCCGATCGGGGCGGCGATTCCGGTGGTCGGCGTGCACGCGTTTCCGGACGTCGACGAGGTGCTTCGCGTGCTGGCCGAGACGCAGGTTCGCACGCTGGAGGCGGTCCGCGGGATGAGCGACGCGCTTCTGGCCGAGCCGGCGTACGGAAAGGACGGCGCTCCGCATCCGCACTATCGGGACAAGCGCGGAGCCGTGTCGCACTGCGCGCGGCACGAGGCATTTCATGCCGGGCAACTGGCGATGCTCCGCCGCCTGCTGGGCAAACCGTTTCTGCGTTGAGCGCAGGCGATGGTCGTTTGAACACGAGGATGACGAAGATGATGCGTTGCTCCGCGTGCCGCGCTGCACTGGCCGGCGCCGCTCTCCTGACCGCGACGGGTTGCTCGCCGATGGGCGCTCTGAAGTCGGCCTACTACGAGTTCAAGGGCGCCGGCGCCGACCTCAAGATCAACCAGGCCGTCGACGACCGCACGCTGGCGACGTACGACGCGGTCGACTTCGACGCCGCCCACACGACGCTGGGCGAAAAGCTCGTGTCGCGGGCGCTGCTGGCCGCGTATGACCGCGCGACCAGGACGGCGACGGAGAAGCTGCGCGAGGAGGGGTACGGCGGCGACGCGAACCGGCTGCGCGTGTCGACCGAGTTCATTTATTGCCAGGAAAAGGGACTGCTCAGTGCCGGTCTGGCAATCGCCCGCGTGAAGATCAGCGGCGCCAGCCAGCTCGTGCTGGACGCGATCGTCAAGGCCGAGAGCCGGGCGTTTACGCGCGGCGGCGAAGACGATCTCGCCGAGGCGTCCGTGCGTGCCGTGCAGAAATACCTGCGCAAGCACAAGCAGGCCGGGCTGGGCGAGCCCGAGTCCGAGGCCAGATAGCCGAGGCCCGGGAACGGCCTGACGGCGCGCCATCGGCCCGCACCGCGGCGGTCGCGGGCGGTTCGGTTGACCCTGCGCCCGGGGGGGCGTACTTTTCGGCTGCGCGGTCGCGGGTGGGGAATGGCAGTTCCCCGCCGGAACTCGCGCCGATGGGACAACCCAGATGCCATTTGCCAGCGAGCGCTATCGGACGGTTCAGAGACTCGCCTCCCTGGCGCTGATGGTTGACATCGCGGCCGCGATCACGGCGACCAGCGTCGGCGTGGGGTCCGCGTGGCGCGGCGAGAGCCTGACGGCTTCGATCTGCCTGATCGGCGGCGTGGTGGGGCTGGTGCTGGGCGTGCTGGGGTACTTTCAGTTGCTGATCGTCCGAAAGTTTGAAAGCAACACCTACCGTCTGTATGACGCGATCCTGGACTCGAACGAGATGCTGCGGCAGCAGTCCGCAACGATCCGGGCGATTGCGGACAACACGGCGATGTCGGACTTTGCGCGGCGCGTGGTTCACCGGGAGAAGGACCACGAGTTCCTGCGCGACAGCATCCACGGCGCGATCATCCGCGAGGATTACGAGGCGGCCCAGCACCTGATCGAATCTCTGGATCGCGAACTGGGCCACGGGGAGGAGGCGCGGGCGTTCCGGGCGGAGGTGGAGCGGGCCCGCGCCGCCACGCTCGACGAGCGCATCGAGGCCGCGGTGAAGCGTTTCGACCAGCTCTGCGCGGGCCACAAGTGGGACCAGGCGCGGCGCGAAGCGGTGCGGCTGGCGAAGCAGTTCCCCGGCAGCGAGCTGATCGCGGCGTTGTCGGCCGAGGTGGATGTGCGGCGCCAGCAGCACAAGCGGAACCTGCTGCGGGAATATGATCAGGCGGCGCGGCGCAACGATGTCGAGCGGGCCACGCAGTTGCTGGTCGAGCTGGACCTGTACCTGGCTCCCAACGAGGCCGCGGCGCTGAAGGACTCGGCGCGGGGCGTGTTCCGCGCCAAGCTGATGCAGATGGGCGTGCAGTTCAGCCTGGCGGTGACGGACAAGCAGTACCAGAGCGCGATCGAGATCGGGAACCACATCATGCGCGAGTTTCCCAACAGCCGCTATGCGCACGAGATTGCCGACATGCTGCCGCATCTGCGCAAGCGCCTGAGCCATGAGTAGCGCGCCGCTCACGCGGGAGTCGATCGCCGCCGGTTTTGCGGCGCGATTCGGCCGCGCGTGCGAAGTGATCGCGCGGGCCCCGGGGCGGGTCAACCTGATCGGGGAGCACACCGACTACAACGAGGGGTTCGTGCTTCCTATGGCGCTGGAGTTCGCGACCTGGGCGGCGGTCGCGCCGCGCCGGGACGACCGCGTGCGCGCCGCGACCGATTCGCTCGGGCAGGAGTGCGAGTGGCGCGCCGGGCAGTGGTCGTCGGCAACCATCCCGGAGTGGACCGCCTACGTGGCGGGCGCGGCCACGCTGCTGCGGCGGCGCGGCGCGCGGCTGGGCGGGTTCGAGCTGCTGATCGGCAGCGACGTTCCGGTGGGCGGTGGACTGTCGAGTTCCGCGGCACTGACGGTGGCGACCGCCAAGGCGCTGGTGATGCTCAGCGGCGAGGCGATCGACTCGGAGGAGCTCGCCGACCTGTGCCGCCAGACCGAGCACGAGTTCGCGGGCGTTCCGTGCGGCATCATGGACCCGCTGGTCTCGCTGGTGGCGCGCGAGGGCACGGCGCTGCTGCTCGACTGCCGGTCGCGGGCCTACGAGCACGTGCCGCTGCACCTGGAGGAGCACACGGTCGCGATCCTCGACTCGGGGGTCCGGCACGCGCTGGCCGCCGGCGAATACGCCCGGCGGCAGGCGGAGTGCCGAGCCGCGGTCGAGTATTTCCAGCGGCTCGACACCGGCGTTCGCAGCCTGCGCGACGTGACGATCGAGACGGTTCGCCGCCACGCGTCGCAGATGCCTCCGCTGGCGGCGGCCCGCGCGCTGCACGTGGTGAGCGAGAACGCCCGCGTCCACGCGGTGGCGGCGGCGTTGCGCAACGGCGACGTGGCCGGCGTGGGCGACCTGCTGGCGGCCTCGCACCGCTCGCTGCGGGACGACTACGAAGTGTCCTGCCGCGAGCTGGACGCGCTGGTGGAGATTGCACGCGGAGTGCCGGGCGTCGCCGGCGCGCGGATGACGGGCGGCGGGTTTGGTGGGTGTGTGATGGCGATCATCCGGCGCGAGGCGATGCCGGCGCTGAGCGAATGGGTGGATCGGCTGTACACGCAGAGGGGGATCGGACGGGCGCGGGTGTTCTCAAGCCGGCCCGGCGCCGGCGCGTCGATCGAGCTGGGTTGACCCCGGCGTTCCCGCGTCAGCCGCCGTTGCCGGGGGGCTTGGCAGGTTCGGGCTTGGCGGGCGGCGCCTCCCCGTCCTTAAACTCACGCGTGACCTTGGATTTGCCTCCGATCGGCGCGCCGCCGCGCTGCGAGCGGAGGTAATCTTCGACCGGGACCGCGGAGGGGGGCGGAGCCTCGGATTCGGCCGGCTGGGCCTGTGCGGGGCCGGCGAATGCCTGGCGCAGGTCCTCCTTCTGGAGCATCGGCGCGTGGCGGGATCGGGCACAGAACAGGCGCCCCGACTCGCTTGCGAGGTAGATCGTGCCGTCGGCGGGCGACGGCATGCCGGTCGTGAATCCAGGTGCTTCGATCGTCTGTTCCACCGCGCCGGTCTTGAGGTTCACCGCAACCAGCGTCTGGCCGCGCGTCAGCACGAAACCGCGCTTCTCGTCCACCGTGAGCAACACCCGGCCTTCCGGAAGCACCCAGCGCACGCGCTTGTCGTTGTCGACCGCGCCGGTTTCGATCGCACACAACCCGTCGTCGCGGCAGTACTGAAACACCAGGTCCGGCATCGCAACCGGGGCGTCGTACAGCGGCCCGCTGAGCCGCGCCCGCCAGCGGCGCTCCCCGGTGACGTGATCGAAGAGGTACAGCGAGTGGTCCTCGCTGGCGACGTAGACGCCGTTGGCGTCGACGACCACGTCGGCCGTATTGGGTCCGTGGGTGTGGTTGACCCAGCGTGCGGCCTTGTTGGCGGCGCCGCAGGCGTAGACGCCGGAGTCGTAGCCGGCCACGAAGACGGCGCCCTCGAAGAGACCGGGCCGCGCGACCACGCGTGCCTGCGTCTGGATCTTCCACACTTCGTAGCCGCCCAGCCCGGTGTAGGCGTAGTAGCGGTGGTTGAACCCGCCGAGGTAGTAGCGCTCGTCGTCCGAGACGGCGCCGGAGCCGACCGGATAACCGAGGTCGCGGCGAAGCAGGCCGTCCCCGTTCAGGCGGTTGAAATGCGTGACGCGATCGCCGGCCGCGACGATCAACTGCTCGCCGACGTGCGCGGGACGGAGGATGCGCGTGGCACCGTCGGTGACCGGCCGCAGCCAGCGCAGCACGCCCGTCGGGGCATGGAGCGCGTAGAGATAGCCGTCGCTCGTCGCGCAGTAAATCGCATCGTCAACCAGGAACGTGTCCACCACTTTCTGGCGGCCGCGGAGCGGCAGCTCGTATTGCCAGAACTTCGTCAGCCCGGCCGCCAGCAGCTCGTCCTTGGCGACGTAGTCCTCGCCACCGGCGCAGGCGGCCTGTGCGGCACCGAGGATTGCCGCACACAGCGCATGGCACACAACGAAATCACACAGGTTCCGGCGCATCGATCCGCTTCCCGTGGCTGTACGCGACGCGCCGCGGCCCGGCGTTCGCGCGGTGGGTGCAACGACGGCCCGAACGTACGGCCGTCGCGTTCCGGACGAACCTTAGCCCACCCGCGGAGGAGCGTCAACCGTGGGTCGGCACGTTGCTCCCGCGCGGCACACCCGGTAGATTCCGGCCGGTGGACACGGCCGCTGGAGGAACCGCGATGAAGCGTTGGCGCCTGCATCTCACCCTGCTCGTCGCCGTGCTGGCCCTGGGGCGGCTGTACGCCCAGGACGCCAGACCGACGAAACCGGCCGCGTCCGACGCGATTCAGTCGATGAAGGTGGTGCTCAAGTTCGGCGACGCGCCGGTGGACTGCTACCTGGCGCATCCGCGCGGCGACGGCCCCTTCCCGGGCATCATCGTCGTTCACGAATGGTGGGGGCTCAACGACTGGGTAAAGCAGCAGGCCGACCGCTTCGCCGAGCATGGCTACGCGGCGCTGGCGGTCGATCTCTATCGCGGGGAAGTCGCCACCGACGCCGAGCACGCGCATGAGCTGATGCGCGGACTGCCCGATGAGCGTGCCGTGAAGGACCTCCGCGACGCGTTCATGTTCCTCTCCGGCCACAAGCTGACGCGCGGCCGCAAGGTGGGCGCGATCGGCTGGTGCATGGGCGGCGGGCTGGCGCTGAAGCTGGCGATCCACGAGCCAAAGCTGTCGGCGGTCGTGGTGTGCTACGGGCGGCCGGTGACGGATGCGGCCGAGCTGGGCCGCATCAAGTGCCCGCTGCTGGGGATCTGGGGCGGGGCGGACCGCGGGATCGACGTGGAGGCGTTCAAGAAGGCGCTGGCCAAGACGAAGGTGCGCGTGGCGGGGCAGCACGTCTACCCCGGCGCCAAGCACGCCTTCATGAACGCCAACAACGCCGGGGGGTACGACGAGAAGTCCGCCGGCAAGGCATGGCATGAGATCGACAAGTTCCTGACTAAGGAGCTGGACTCGAAGCCGTGACGGGGCGCGGGCCAGTCGATTGCTGCGCGGGCCCGTTGAGCACGTCCGCGTACCAGTCCAGGTACGCGCGGGCCTGGGCCGGCAATCCGAACCGGTCGCGCGCGTGCCGGGCCGCCGCCGCTTCCATGCGTCGCCGCAGCCGGTCGTCGGCGAGCACGCGCTCCAGTCCCACGGCCAGCGCGACGGGATCGTGCGGTGGAACGAGCAGCCCGGTGGGGTCGCCGCCGTGGCCAGGTGGGGAACGGTCGCCGTCCCGGAAGGGGCCGCCTGCGTCGCGGACCTGCTCCGGGATTCCGCCCACCGCGGTCGCGACCACGGCCCGCCCGCAGGCCTGGGCCTCGAGGATCGTGGTGGGGAACGTGTCGGCCCGGGCCGCGTGAACGTACAGGTCCGCGGCCTGGTAATAGCGCGCGACGCGCGCGGGGTCGTGCTCGAAGGGCGCGAACCGCACGTGCGCGGCGGTTCGTGGCATGGGCGCTCCGGCCTCACCCAGGGCCAACATCAGGACCGGCCGGCCGATCGGCCGCCGGGCCAGAATTGCGATCGCCGCGCGCAGCGTCTCGAAGTCCTTCCACGGGTTGGCGCGGATGCCGTTGGCCGCGAAAAGGACGATCGCGGAATCCTGCGGCAGGTCGAGGTCGGCCCGGGCCGCCGCCGCGTCGCCGGGCTGAAACACGCCCAGGTCCACACCGTTGGGGATCACCCGCGCATCGACGACGCCGGGCCACAGCAACGATGATTCCACGCGCTGCATCAGCCAGCGGGACGGGGTGGCGACGAAGAGTCGGGAGCGCGACAGCAGGTCGCGCTTGCGGCGCCAGTTGCCGGCCGTGTCGTCGCGCCGTACGGCGGGGAAGATGTTCAGGTCCGGGCACCGGCCGCAGCCGCTGCGCCAGCGCTCGCAGTCGAACGAGTGCGCGCAATGCCCGCTCAGCAGCCAGGCGTCGTGGAGCGTCAGGAACAGCGGTACGCGCCGGCTGAGCATGGGCAGCGCCCGCAGGTCGAAGTACTTGCCGTGCAGATTGTGACAATGCAGCACGTCGGGCCGCGGCGGCAGCGCGCTGAGCAGCTCCCAGGCGCCCGGATAGTTGAAGTCCTCCGTTCCGCGCAGCCAATCGAGCCAGCCGGCCGGGGCGGCCAGCCCATGCGTCAGGCGCGCCAGCGCGCCGGAGCCGGCGAAGCGCCCGTACCACGGCTGCACGCGACGGTGCAATCGCCACCAGAACCGGCTCCAGGGTGTCCCGCCGCGCTCGTGCGGGATGGCGTGCACGTCCGGGTCCGCGGTGCGGCGCCGCCGCACGACCAGGCGCGATCCGTGGCCCAGCCGACGGTATTCGCGCAGCAGCTCGAAGGCGATCTTCTCGGCGCCGCCGCCGGCGTCGAACGTGTTGACCTGCATGATCTCCAGGCGGTTTTGCATCGCGGTCAGTCCGCTCCGCTGCGGCGCGGCGCGGTCGCGGCGCGGATGGCGCGGGCCAGCGAATCGGCGTCACCGTCGCGCACCACGATCCGCGGCACGGCGAACCGATCGGCGTCGTCTGCGGCCGGTCCGGCGTGGTTCGCGCAGGCACACGAGAAGCCGGCGTCCCGCACCAGCGCAGTCGTTTGGGCCGAGTAGTCATGGCGCGTGCCATAGGGGTAGGAGAACGCTGCCGCGGGTCGGCCGGTCCATTGCTCCACGAGTCGCCGCGAGCGGGCGATTTCGGCGGCCTGGTCGCCGGGCGGAAGGGCGGCGAGCACCGGGTGCCAGTGCGTGTGTGCGCCGACGTCGACCAGTCCCGCGGAGGTCAGGCGGGCGATTTCGTCGGGGGTCATGGGCCGCCGGCCGTCGCCGGTGCAGGGGCCGTGGCGCAGGCGCAGCAAGCCGTCGACCGCGGCTTCGCGCTGTGCGGGCGGGAGCGCGCGCAGCCAGTCGCACCAGGCGCGGTAGGCGCGCTGTCGCGGGGTGGGGTCGCCGGCGCACAGCACGTTCCATCCGCGGTGCGCCCGGGCCGACTCCACGTCGTAGTCAGCGGACCACCCCAGCGCCACGTCCGGTGCACGCGGCGCCACGGCGCCCAGTTCGTCGCGCAGGCGCCCGGGACGCAACAGCACGGACTCGACCGCGTCCCACCAGAACGGCCGCTGTGTCGCGACGTATCCGGTGGCGGCGAAGACCGTAGCCGGCACACCCGCGCGAGCCAGCAGCGGGGCGGCCACGCCGACGTTGTCCGCGTAGCCGTCGTCGAAGGTCACCACCACCGCGCGCGGCGGCACGCCGCCGCGCTCCGCGGCCGCGCACCATTGGGTCAGCGACAGCGGGATTCTCTCGCGCCGCAGGAACTCCATGTGCTCGGCGAAGTGCGCGGCGCTGACGCCCAGGCACTGCGCATCGGTCGCCGCCGACGAGTCGCCGTCGCGAGCGTCCACGCGGTGATAGAGCAGGACTGCCGCGCCGCCTGGTTCCCCTCTGCCGCGGGCTGTGCAGGGCCGCTCACGTGACGGAGTGGTCACGCGACCTCCTTGACCGCGACCGCGGCCAGGAGCACGTCGTACTCGTCGTCCACGAAGTCCAGCGCCGTCTGCTCCAGCTCCTCCGCCGCCATGCCGCGCAGAAACGCGCACGCGGCCGCCACGTTTCCAAACGTGCGCGTCCGGACTGCGTCCGCTCCGAACGCGTCGGCCAGGAGCCGCTCCAGCGACTGGCGCGTGAAGCGCCAGAAGAAGCCCCAGCGGTCCCGGTCGTAGCGACTGACTTGGCTGATGCCGGGCGCGGTGACCAGCAGGCGGCCGCCGGACCGCAACGACCGGTGCAGCGTCGCGACGGCGGCGGCGGCGTCGTAGATCACGCACAGCGTCTGCGTGCAGATCACGCAGTCGTAGGCGCTGGCGGGCAGCGTCTCGGACCGCGCCAGGTCCCCGACCCAGGTGGCCTCGGGATTGCCTCCGACCGCGTGCAGCACGTCGCTGCGGAGCACCCGCGCGCCGCCCCAGCGGCGCGTATAGACGCGGCCGCCGATTTCGAGCACGTCGCCGTGGATGAGCCCGGCCTCGTCGGAAAGGAAGCGATCGATGTAGTAGCGGTCGATGCACGTGCCGCGGTCCTCGCCGAAGACCCGGCTGGCGGGCTCGATCGCCTCGCGCACGCCCCTTCGCAACGTCGGGGCGCGGCCCTTCACGTCAAGACTTGCTCGCACGGCGATGCGTCCTCCCGGGTCGCGCCAGCCGGTGCCGCGGCTGCACGCACGTACCCGTCCCGGTTGCGGTTCTGCGGTCCGCTGAACTCCTCGAGCGGCGACGCCCGCGCCGCGACCGCGTGCCCGAGCGGCATCCGTCCGCCGC
Organism: uncultured Planctomycetales bacterium; assembly: GCA_964401365.1. GTDB lineage: Bacteria > Planctomycetota > Phycisphaerae > UBA1845 > Fen-1342 > CAYNYG01. Next base: position 29,366 of record CAYNYG010000013.1, read on the forward strand.
CCAGGCTGCGCACCCAGCGGGCCACCGGATAGACGCCGCCTGGCAGGCCGATTTCGAGGCTGGGCTCTTCGCACGTCCGGCACAGCGAGGAGCGCACGCGCCCGCGCGCGAACTCGTCGCGCAGCCGCTGCATCCGCGGCCCGTTCCACACCTGCGCCAGCGATTGGCGCCGCAGGTCCCCCAGGACCAGCGACTCGTTGTAGTCCCGGCAGCAGGGCACGACCTTGCCCTGCCAGGTCACGCTGACGCTGTGCCAGGGATAAAAGCACGGGTATTGCCGCAGTCGGCGCTGGCGCTGCGCCTGGCGGGCCTGGTCCGCGTCGCGCAGCGCCAGTTCGCGCGCCAGCTCGTTGATCTCCGGGACGTCGCCGTCGAAGGTCGAGAAGTGACCGAGGTAGACCGCGTCCACTCCCTCGACCTGTGACCAGTAGCGCTGGAAGCGCTCCCACTGATGCGCGTTGCGCACCTGCTTCACCATCCCGACGATCAGCTTGGGCCGGGCGAGCCCGCGGGACACCTTCGCCGCGGCCAGGCGCCGCAGGTTGGCTTCGCCACGGACGAACGAGGCCGCTCGCCCGCGGATGGACGTCGAGGTCGCGTCGTCCATGCCGTCCACCATCGCCAGCAGCTCGTCCAGCGCCGCGTCGAGCATCTCTTCGATCCGCTGGGACGTCCACGCCGACGGGTTGCTCGACAGGTAGACGCCGAGCCCGCGCTCGTGGCACAGCGCGATGGACTGGCGAAAGTGGCGGTAGACCACAGGCTCGCCGTAGTGCGTCAGCCGCATGAGGGGGGGACGGTCGAGGCGTTCTTTCTGGCACGCGGGTCGGACCTGCGCCAGGATTTCGCGCAGCAGGCCCGGGTCCATGTGCCCCAGCTCGCGCGTCATGCCGTAGGTACGCGGACACATGTTGCAGGTGTAGGGGCAGTGGTTGGTGGTCTCCAGCTCGAAGACCTGCGGGAAGCCCAGGCAGCGCCGCAGGCGGTGGGTGTGGCTCAGCTCGCGCCCCAGCGCGTGCAGCAGGTACCCGGGCGCAAGCGGATCGGACGCCAGCCGCCGCACCTGCGCGAACCACCGCCGGCGTTCGCTCATGACTCGCAGCCGCCTCCGGCCGTCGCGCCGCGCAGACCTTGCGCGGGGCGCGGCCGACCTCGCCCTCACCTATCGGTCGATGCGCGCCCGGATTGCGTCCGCGCCGGGCCGCGGCGTCCCTGCCCGCCGCGGGGACGGCGGGCCTATAATCCGCGCATGTCCGGAGGCGCGGCCCGATGAACCAGGAATGGAACGTCAACCGGTGCGGCGAGCGCTGCGCCGCGTGCAGTCGAGCGTTCGACGTGGGCGAGTGGGTGCAGACGGTGCTTTACGCGCGCGGGGACGCGTACGAGCGGCGCGATTTCTGCGCGGGATGTGCCGCGAGCGCCGAGGATGCGGTGCGCGTGGGCGCGTGGCGCGCCCGGCGTGCGGCGCCCGCCGCGCCGAAGGCCCGCCCGATCGACCGCGAGGCGCTGCTCGAGTTCTTTCGCCGCCTCGAGTCCGACGGCGCGCCGGAGAGAGTCGAGTTTCGCTTCGTGCTGGCGCTGCTGCTGTGGCGCAAGAAGGTGCTGCGGCTGGAGGGGTCGCGCGGCGCCGCCGACGCGGGCACCCCCGACGTTTGGACCTTCGTGCAAGCGGGCGACGGCACGCGCCACGCGGTGGTGCGGCCCGAGATCGCCGACGAGCGTATCGACCGCCTGAGCGAGAGCCTGGAATCGCTGCTGTCGGACCTGGCGTCCGACCCCGCCGGGGCGCTGGAAGGTGGGGTCGCGGAGATTCAGGCGGAACCCACTTCCGTAGAGGAAGCCGCCGGTGCATAGCACGCGCCCGATGCGCGACCCGCGGGCCGCGGCGCGGTGCGGCCGCGTTGCCGCGCCGGTTCTGGCACTGGCGTTGCTGACCGGCTGTCCTCCGGACGACCGTGGACCGCGCCTGGCGCCGCCGCGGGATGCGCGCGAGGCGCTGCAACGGGTGAATGACAACCTGGGGCGCATCCGCGACGCGCTGGTGTACAAGCGGTGCACGGTCAGCTTCCGGTTCCGTGATGCGGAGGGGCGCGGGCACGCGTTTATTGCGCAGCCGGCGAGCATGATCTACCAGGCGCCGCGCCTGCTGCGGTTCGCTGTGAGCGGGTTGACCGGCAACGTGGCGATGGTCGGGTCCAACGACGAGCGCTACTGGGTCTGGATCGAGCCGGAAGTGAGCACGATGTGGTGGGGGACGTGGCGCGGCGACGAGGGGCGCGGCGCGCGGCACGCGAGCGCCGGGCTGCCGCTGCCGCCGTCCGAGCTGCTCAGCGCGCTGGCGCTCCAGGTAGTTCCGGCCAAGCCGGCCGGCGGGTTCCCGCCGCTGCTGGACCGGGCCGGCCCGCGCCCGCGTTTGGTGTACGTGCGCCTGGCGGAGGACGGCTGGCCTTACGTCGCGCGCGAGATCGCGCTGGACAACGATCCCCCGCACCAGCCGGTTGAGATCGTCCATCGCGACGCGACCGGGCGAACGGTGATGCGGGCGTCGCTGGGTGGCTATGCCCGTGTGGGAAGGGAAGGTCCGTTCACGCCGCGGCGATACGTGATCGAATGGCCGCTCGACGGCGCGGAGCTGCGGCTGGACGTGGGCAGCGCGGCGCTGCGGGCCGATCAGCCGCCGTTCGCCGCCTTCCCGACGGACCCGCCCGTGCGGCGAGTCGAGTGCCTCGACGACGAACCGGATATGCGCGGCGAAAGCCCGGTGAGCCCGAATTGAGACTACGAGAGAATCGAACATTGGGGGCGCGGCGCGATGGGCCGCGCGGTGGACGCGCTGTTGCCGCGGCGCTGGGGCTTTCATTGCTGGCGTGCGTGGCGAGGGCGCAGAGTGCCCCGAGCGGCGAGGCGGGGGGCCCGGTGGACGTGCGCGTCGCGGGGAGCGAGCAGTACCTGTGGGTGGCGCAGTTGGGCCTGGCGCGTTCGCGGCTCCACTGCCGCCCGTTGACTGGCACGTTTGACGCCGGCCGGGTGATCGAGCGTCGCGTGGGGATGATGGCGGCGGCGGCCGACGTGGTGTACGTGTTCTTCCAGGACAATTCCCTGGCGCGCTACACACCGAACTCGCAGACGCCGGGCCTGAACCTGCCGGGCAGGCAGCGGCCGATCCACATCACCGCCACCGCGGACACGCTCTACGCCCTGGTGGATTCCAGCGTTGCGGCGGCGCTGCCGCAACCGGCCAGCGACGAGGCGCCGCGCCCGCGCGACGCACTGAGCCTGGCGGCCTACGACGGCAACCGGTGGCAGGTTCTGGCCGACCCGCTGCCGGAGGTGCGCAGCGGGGACCTTCCGCGCCTGCTGGCGATGCCGGGGGAGGTGCTGCTGTTTTCGCGAAGCGCGGACCGCGACGTGATCTACTGCCGACGATGGGAGGTGGAGCGCGGGTCCTGGTCGGGGGCCGAGCCGATCCCGTGCGAGGATCCGACGTCGGTGTGGGCCGTGTGCGTGGACGCTGCCCCGGTGGTGGTCGCGTACTGGTCCGGGGGCGGGTCGCCGCGCGTGGCGGCCTACCGTCGCTTCGCAAACGACTGGCGCCGACTCGAGCTTCGGCTGGGTGACGCGCCGGGCGGGGCGCCGGTGAAGTCCTACGCGGACGCGGTGGGGGCAGGGCAGCGGTTGGCGCTCGTCACCATCGACGCGGAGGGCGCGCTGGGGCTGCGATACGCCGGGTGGCAAAGCGACGCGCTCCCGCCGCCGGAGCTGCTGTCGGGCCCGCTCCAGGGCGACACGCGGAACTGGACGCCGCAGGTGCGCATGCTGGTGATGGTGATGCTCGTGGGTGTGGTGGCGTCGCTCTTCCTTTTCCGGCGCGGGACGGTGGCGCAACCGGTCCCGCTACCCCCCGGCTGTGAACCCGCGTTGATCTCCCAGCGCGTCGCCGCCGGGTTGATCGACTTCACGCCGTTCGCGCTGGCCGGGGCGGCGGCGACCGGGCTGGACGGATGGGCCGGCCTGGGAGCGCTGCTGCGCTGGGCGTTCCAGCTCGACAGCTCCCGCGATCAGCTTCCCGAGACCAGCGTCCTCGTATGGTGGGGACTGAGCGTGGCGGGATTCACGCTCTATTGCCTGGTCATGGAACTGCTCATCGGACGCACGGTCGGCAAGCTGCTTGCCGGATACCGCGCCATCTCACCCGGCCGAACCCGCGCGACGGGGTCCGCGACGGTGATCCGGAATCTGTGTCGGCTGATCGAGCTGTTTCCACCGTTCTGGATTCTGATGTTCCTGGCGGTCCTGACGCGCAATCGACAGCGTCTTGGCGACATCTATGCCGGAACGGTGACGGTCCGGTTCCGCGCCAAAGCCTCGGATGGTGCGCGTCGAGAAGAGACCGCGACGGGCGCCGGCCCGGAGGAGAACCGCGACGACGCTGACGAGGGGTGAGCTACCCGGGTGGGGCTATTCCTCTTCCGGGTGCGGCTTGTAGGCGGCGACGATCTGCTGCTGAATGTTGGGCGGCACCGGGTCGTAGTGGCTCAGCTCCATGGAGTAGCTGCCCTGCCCGCCGGTCACGCTCTTGAGCTGCGAGTTGTAGTTGGCGACCTCGGACAGGGGTACCTGCGCGCGGATGGTGACCTGCCCGCCGGGCAGAATCTCCTGCCCCAGAATCTGGCCGCGCTTGCCGGCCAGGTCGCGGGTGATGTCGCCCGTGTTGCCCTGGGGCGCGGTGACGTCGATGTGCACGATCGGTTCCAGGAGGATCGGACGACACTGCGCGACGGCCTTTTTGAAGACCTCGCGGCCGGCGATCTGAAAGGCGATGTCCTTGCTGTCGACCGGGTGCTCCTTGCCGTCGACGAGCGCGACCTTCACGTCGACGACCGGGTAACCTGCGATGACGCCCTTTTTCATCTGGTCGCGGATGCCCTTCTGGACCGCGGGACGGAAGGGCTGGCTGATCGAGCCGCCGAAGATCTTGTCCTCCCACTCGAAATCGGCGCCGCGCTGTGCGGGTTCGACGTCGATCACGACGCGGGCGTACTGCCCCGCGCCGCCGGTCTGCTTCTTGTGCGTGTAGTCCACGAACTTGGCCGAACCGGTGATAGTTTCCAGGTAGGGGATCTTGGGCTGCTTGGTGTCGACTTCGAGCTTGAAGAGGCGGCGCATCCTGTTGCGGATGACGGTGAGGTGCTGGTCGCCGAGCCCGGCGATGACCAGCTCGTGCGTGCGCGCGTCGCGGTGCACCTGGAAGCAGGGGTCCTCCTCGGTGAACTTGGTCAGGGCGGTGCTCATCTTGTCGACGTCGCTGCGCGTCCTGGGCTCGACCGCCAGGGAGTACATCGGCGTGGGGAAACGGGGCATCGGGATGGCGCCGTCCAGCGCCTCGGCGGCGAGCATCGTTCCGATGTGCAGATCGAGCTTCGCGAAGGCGACGATGTCGCCCGCCGCCGCCTCCGGAATCTCGGCGTGCTGGTTGCCGCGCAGCTTGAAGATGTGTCCCGGGCGGACGGCCTTGCGGTCGTCGCCCACGTGCATCGACCCGTCCGCGCGGAGCGTGCCGGCGTGGACGCGCGCGACCGAGTACTTGATCCCGCTCTTGGGATCGGACGTGATCTTGAACACCTGCGCGAGAAACTTGCCGGCGGGGTCGGGCGCGACGGGGACGCGCGCCGCGGAAGCGCCGTCGCCGTGGACGATCTCACGCCGCGCCGCACTGGCGGGCGATGGCGCGCAGAGTACGACGTGGTCGAGCAGCTCGCGCACGCCGAGCTCCTTGCGGGCGTCGGTGAAGAAGATGGGGACGACGTGGCCGGTGGAGACGGCGCGGACGAAGGCGGGTCCGAGCTGCTCGGCCGGGATGTCGCCCGTCTCCATGTAGCTTTCCATGAGGGCGTCGTCGGATTCGGCAATCGCGTCCATCAGGGCGGTGCGCCAATCCGCGACGTCGCCCGCCGGGCTGTCGCCGCCGGTCGCTTCGAGCACGCTGACGACGCCACCGGCGCCGGGCGTGGGAACGGTCACGGGCAGGCATTCGGTCCCGAACGTCTCGCGCAGTTGCGGGACGACCGAATCGAGCTTGGCGTTCTCCGCGAGCATCTTGTTGACGACGATGAGCCGCGCCAGCCCGAGGTCGCGCGCGGCGTTGAACATCCGCCGCGTATTCACCTCGACGCCGGAGACGGCCGAGACGACGACCAGGACGCTGTCGACCCCGGCCAGGGGCGCCAGCGCCGGCCCCAGGTAGTCGGGCGAGCCGGGCGTGTCGACCAGGTTGAGGAGGGCGCCCTTGTGCTCGATGTAGAAGACGCTGGAGTCGACGCTCTGCTTGCGCTCGCGGGACTCGTCGTCGAAGTCCAGCATGCTGCTGCCGTCGTCCACGCTTCCGAGGCGGCTGGTGACGCCGGTCGCGTGGAGCATCGCTTCGCCGAGCGACGTCTTGCCACAGTTGGCGTGTCCGACGATGGCGGCATTGCGGATCTCGACGACGGGCTTCGACATGAAGGCCTCCGTGGGAGCGAATCGAGCGAATCAAAGCCAATTCAAGGCCAAGACACGGCAGTATAACGGCGGGTTTGAGACGCTGTCACGCCGCGCCGCCGCCGACCGCCGGCCTTGGCTCGGTGCGCCGATCGAGCTCCGGTCAGCGGCGCGGTGCCGCCCCGCGCTCGGCGGACCCGGCGGCCACCGGGCGTGGAGGTTACGATTCCGGCCTGGGCGCCGGCCGCGAATCTGCGGCGGCGGATGGTGGCGCGCAGAGGAGCAACGCGTGATCAAGCTCGTCGCACTGTATCGAAAACCGGAGAACCCGGCCGACTTCGACCGGCACTATTTCGAGGTGCACGCCCCGCTGGCATCGAAGATGCCGGGGCTGCGCCGCATGGAGGTGGCCCGCGTCACCGGGTCGCCGGCCGGCTCGACCGACTATCACATGGTGGCCGAGATGTACTTCGACGACCGCGCGGCGGGCGATGCGGCCATGGCGTCCCCCGAAGGCCGGGCCGCGGGCAAGGACCTGATGAGCTTTGCGGGCAAGCTGGTGCATCTCATGTGGGCGGAAGTGCGCGCGTGACCAGGGGCGGCTTTCAATCGCCGCCGTCCGCCCTATCATGACCCCCGATGTACGAGGTCTCCAGCGGCACTCGCCCGGGGCGGCCCGCGCTGGCGGCGGTGCTGAGCGGCGCCATCCTGCTCGTGACGCTCGGCCTGGCGTGGGTTCAGGTGCGCAGTACGCTGGCGCTGGGACCGGCGCAGCGCATCGCCGGCACGAACCTCGTGGTCCGCGCGCCGAGCGGCTGGCGGCAACACCCCGACGAGCCCGGCACCTTCGCCCTGCTCGTCCACGACTCCGACGACGACCCGCGCCGACCCGCGATCAGCAAGCAGGTGCGCTTCACCGCCGGCAGGCTGACCGCCTTCTCCATGGCCGACCTGGCGCCCTCCGCCGTTCCGGGTCCGATCCGGCCGGCGTCGATCGCCGGCATCCCGGGGGCCCAGGCGTCGCGGATCACCCAGTTCCGATTCCGTGGCCGGGGCTACGCGCGCGAGACTCTGATCCGCCACGCCTGCACGCCGCGCGGCGACTTCGTGCGCGTCGAGTACGACCCGCTGACCGAGCCGATGCCGGGCGACCTTGAGCTGCTGGAGGAGATCTGCGCCGCGATTCAGCTCGACGAGCCCGACGCGCGCCTGGACGCGCGCACGGTGATGACGCGCGCCGGCGTCGAGCTGCCGCTCCCAGCCAGCACAGTCTGCTCCGGCGGGGACTTCGCTGAAGTGCGCGGCATGTACGTGCTGCTCCAGCGCGGCGACCACCCGCTCGGGGCGCTGGGCGTGTTTCGCACCTGGCTGGTCGCGGGCCGGACTCCGTCCGACCTGCTGGCCGACTTCGCGGCCGAAGCGTGGGACGCGCTGAGCCTGGACGAGCCGCGGCGCGACGACACGATGACCGGCGCCGCGCTGCACTGGCTGGACGCACCGGCCCAGGCCGACCGGTCCGCCTACGTCTCGGCGGGCGTGGTCAGCTTCGGGCCCGACCGCGCCGCCCTGCTGCTTGTGGCGGCGGACCCGCAGGACGCCGAAGACGCGCGCCGGGCCGCGCGGGAGCTTGCGGTGCGGCTGAGCATTCGCGACGCGTTTCCGGACCTCGACGGCGCGACGCAGGCCGGGCGCGCCCTGGCGGCCGAGCTGCGCAGCCCCCGCACGCTGCGGGCAGCCTTCGGCGAGTCGCGCGACCTCACCTACCGCGGCCGCGCATGGGACGGGCGCGGCCCGGGAGAGGTTTGGATGGCGCGCTCCGGCCCCGCTGGGAGCGAGGGCTACGAGGGCGGCTCGATCCACCGATACGCCAACCGCGAGGCCCGTTCGCACTGGCGGCTTGCGCCGGACGGGCGCGCCTTCGCGCTTCAGCTCGACGCGCTGCGCGGCGAGGCGGGAATCCCGGTGTCGATCGTCGAAGCGTGGGACGGAGGCGACCGCCTGGAGCGCACGCTTGTGACCCGGCGCCGCGCCGACGAGCGCCCGCGCCGCACGAGCTGGCGCGTTCCCGTCGGGGACGACTTCCTGTGCGCGGCCCTTCAGGACCTGGCCGAGGCCCGCGCCGCGGCGGCCGCGGAGGGGCAGCCCGGCTTTCTGGTCCGCAGCACGTCGCTGCTCGGGTCGGGCACCCACAGCCGCCTGCTGCGCCCCCTGGGACGGACCGCGGACGGCGGCGGACGCGTGCTGCTGCTCCAGGACTACCTGCCGCGCGGCTACCTGCTGGAATTCTCGGCGGAGGGGGTGCTCACGGCGCAGGTGGGCCTGGGCCGGCGATTCGACCTTTCGCCCGCCGTCGGCGACTGAGCCCGCGCAGGCCCGACGGACCGGGCCCGGCGGCGGGACTGTCGTGGAGCGCGGGAACCCGCGCCCCTTCGCGGGCGTCAAACGCGTAGTGCGGCTGACCGCCGGATCGGTCCAACACTGGGAGACTCCCATGACCTGGTTCACCGGGACGTTCTTGAGCATCGCAGGCATCGTCGCCGCCGGCGCCAGCGCCGCGCCGCCCGACGCGCCGGGGCCGCAGGGCAGCGTCGAGCTGCGCGTGACCCGCGTGGCGAGCTTCAGCAGCGGAGTGGCGTACTTCGAGTGCGAGGCCGAGGTGCGCGACGCCGCCACCGCCGCGCTCACCTTCCGCACCGACCAGATCAACGACATCATCAAGTCCATGATGGTGCAGGACCTGGGCGGAGGCCGCGTCGGGCTGATCGGGTACGCGTCGCAGGACCCGGTGGAGAAGGCGCTGCGCAGCTTCGGAGTGGACATCACCGGCAACCCGTCGCTGGCGCAGCTCCTCGACCAGCTCCGCGGCGAGCCGGTCCGGATCGCCGGACCGCGGGCCGTGGAGGGGGCCATTCTCGGCGTCGAGACGCAACGGGTCGCCGTCAAGGAGACGGCGTTCGACGTGAGCGTGCTGAACGTGCTCACACCGACCGGCATCCAGCAGATCCAGGTGGCCGAGCTGGGGACCGTGACCCTGGTGAACGAGAAGCTCGACGCGGAGCTGCGCCGGGCGCTGGGCACGCTCGCCGCCAGCCGCGACGCCGGCAAGAAAAGCGTCATGCTGCATTTCGACGGGCAGGGGCAGCGCCGCGTGCGTGTGGCGTACCTGCTGGAGGCGCCCATCTGGAAGACCAGCTACCGGCTGGCGCTGCGGTCCGACGGCAAGCCGTTCCTCCAGGGGTGGGCGACGGTGGAGAACGCCACGGAGGAGGACTGGAAGGACGTGAAGCTGTCGTTGGTGTCCGGGCGCCCGATCTCCTTCAGCATGGACATGTACAGCCCGCTCTACGTGCCGCGGCCGCGCGAGGAGCTGGAGCTGTACGCGTCGCTTCGCCCGCCGGAGTATGAGGGCGAAGTGATGGACAAGTCGGCCGGCAAGGGTGGGCGGGCGGATGCCGCGGGAATGCGCGGCGAGACGGTGGCGGGCCGGCGCGCGATGGAGCGCAAGGCGCCCGCGGCACCTGTCCCGGCCGAGGGCGCAAAGATGAAAGCGACGGGATACGTGCAACACGCCGCCGGAGAGCCCGTTTTGGCGGGCCTCATGCTGGGTGAGTCGGGGGTGGAGTCGGTCGCCAGCGCCCGGGAGGCCGGCGAGCTGTTCGAGTACGCGATCAATCTGCCGGTGAGCATCGCGCGCCAGCACTCGGCCATGCTGCCCATCGTGAACCAGGAGATCGATGGCGAGAAGGTCAGCATCTACAACGCCGCCACGCACCCGAAGCACCCGCTCAACGGACTGTACCTGACGAACGCGACCGGCCTGAACCTGATGCAGGGTCCGGTGACGGTGTTCGACGGGCAGACCTACGCCGGCGACGCCAAGCTGCCCGACCTGAAGCCGGATGAGAAGCGCCTGATTGCCTACGCGCTGGACCTGGGGGTCGAGGTCGTGATGACGTCGGTGCCCGACTCGGGCGAGGTCGTCGCCGTCAAGCTCTCCAAGGGCGCGCTGATTCACACGCGCCGCTTCGTGGACGACCGCACCTACACCGTGCGGAACAAGGACCGCACGGAGAAGGTGGTGCTCGTCGAGCAGCCCTGGCCCGACGAGTGGAAGCTGGTCGAGCCCAAGGAGCCGTTCGAGCGCACCCGCCAGCTTGGGCGTTTCCGGCTCACGGTCGCGGCCCTCCAGACCGCCACGCAGCGCGTCCGCCTGGAGCGGACGGCGTCGGAGGGAGTCTCGCTCGGCGGGATGAACGACGATCAGGTCGGGTGGTACGTGCGCGGCAGCGTGGTCAGCAAGGCGGTCAAGGACGCCCTGGAGAAGGTCGTCGCCATGCGAACCGACCTGGGCCGCACCACGCGCGAGCGCGAGCTGTGCGAAAAGGGCGTGACCGAGGCCGTCGGCGAGCAGGCTCGCATCCGCGACAACCTCAAGACGCTGGCGGAGAGCTCCGACGCCCACAGGCGACAGAGTCAGAAGTTCGATGCGGTCGAGACCCAGATCGAGACGCTGCGCAAGCAGTTGGCTGAGCTGCGCGCCGGCGAGGAGCAGAAGCGCCGCGCGCTGGAGGACTTCATCAACTCGGTCGAGGTTTCCTGAGCGAACGCGCTCGCGCCGGCCGGCGTCACTCCGGCAGGCGCAGGCACACCAGGCGCTCGCGCCGCGCAGCGAGCAGCAGCCCGGCCCCGACCTCGATCCGGTCCGGGGTCGCCCCCAACTCGGTCCACAACTCGTCGCGCGCCACGCGGCGGAGCTCTTCGCCGCGCCCCATGACCGGTTCGGGCGGCGCAGCGTAACGCGACAGGGTGAGCCGATCGGCCGCACCGTCTGAACACGCGGTAACGATCGCGAGGCGCCCGGCGCGGGCGAAAGCGGCCGTCGGCGATCCACGCTCCACCTTCGCGCGCACTTCCCCCCCGTCGGAGGCCCGCAGCACGCGCGGAGCGGTCGTTCCCGCGACGATCCACGGGCCGGCCGCGTGCAGCGCGACGCCGGCCGACTGGCCGCGGGTGGCCGATTCCGCGCCCTCCGCGGGAGCCACGCGGACCGGACCCCATGCGGAGCGCCCGTCGCGCGCGTCCATCGCACGGACGGCGCCGCCCAGGTCGGCGAAGACGAGCCGCTCCGTGCTCCCATGCGCGATGCGTCGCATGCTGGCGGTCAGCAGGCCCCCGGGGATGAGAACGTCGAACGCCACGCCCTCCGGGTCCGCGCGGGCCACGCGCTCGGCGCCGGCCAGCACCACGGACCCATCCGCCAGGAGCGCGCTCCACGAAGCCGACCAAGGCAGCGGCGCAGCGCAACGCACCTCCGGCGTGCCCGACGCCCATTCGATCGATACCAGCGTCGTCTCCCCCGTCTGGCCCGACACCAGTGCCGCCCGGTCTGCGCCGGCGTGGAGCACGTAGTCCCCGCGCGGCGGCACGCGGGCCGTCCAGCGTGGCCGTCCGTCCCTGGCGTCGAGCAGCACCGCGGCGCCGTCGTCGCGGACGGCGAGCACGCCGTCATGCACGGCGGCCGCCGCGACGATGCGCGAGCGAAACTCCGGGTCCTCGTCGCGCGCCCAGCCCGGCGCATACGACGATCCTGCCACGCGCCAGCGCAGGCCCCCGCCCACGACCTCGATGACCCCCAGCGATTCGCTGTTGAACACGCACAGGCCGATGGGGCTCGCGGGCGCGGAAGGGCGTGGAGCGGCGTCGGGTGTGCGTGCCGACGGGAGCAGCAGCGGCGGCTCGGCCAGCCTGACACCGGCACCGAACGGGCGTACCGCGGGCCACAGGGCGGAGCCGTCGCGGGCATGGAGCACCGTCACCCCGCCGGTGGAGTCAACGACGACGATGACGAGCGGCGTCGCGCCATCCGTCCGCGACGCCCCCGGCTGCGTGGCGGCGACCTGAAGCTCATCGTCGAGCGCGAGTGCCCGGAACCATTCGAGTCCGGTCGGGACGGCGTGGGTCCAGGCCGGGCGGATCTGGGGAAGTTGACCGGAGTGGCCGAACGCACCTGCCGCCAGCGCCAGGGCCGCCGTTGGCGGCCCGAGGCGCCGCGCCGCGCGGTGGGTCAGGCGTAGCTGTGCAACCCAACCAGGAAGAAGTTCACGAAGCACCAGTTGAACACCATCATCAGGCAGCCGGCGACGCTGAGCCACGCCGTCCACAGCCCGCGCTTGCCGGTCACGAAGCGGGCGTGGATGAGAATGGCGTAGATGATCCAGGTGTTGAGGGCGAAGACCTCCTTGGGATCCCAGCCCCAGGGGCGGCCCCAGGAGTAGTCCGCCCAGACGGCGCCCAGGATGGTGCCGACGAAGAGCGTGACGAAGACGATGTTCAGAATGATGAGGTGGTTCCAGTCGATGTTGTTGATCCAGGCGGGCAGCGACTTCTCATCGCCGGGCATGCCGCCCGCCAGGATGGGGCGCGACTCGGGCTTGCCGATCGACGCCGAGCGCGGCCCGCCCAGGGCGATCGCTCCCACGCCGGGCGCCGCCAGCGATATCGCCGGCGCCGCGGCGGTGCGGCGCTGCCCCAACAGTCCGCCCACCCAGTTGAGCAGGGCCCACAGCGCACCGACACCCGCCAACGTCGCGCCCGTTCCGAGAACGAAACCCTTGCTGCCGATGCCCAGCGTCACGCTGGCGACCACACCAAGCAGCGCAGCGGCCAGCCCCACGTTTCGCATGCCCAGGCGCGGACTGAGCGCTGCCAGCCCGGCCAGCACCGCGGCGGCACACCAGAAGACCGGGGCGACCCAGGCCTGCTTCACCACGCCGGGCTCGTGCGTGATCGGGTCGACGCCGCGGAACGCGATGGTGCTGAAAAGCAGCAGCCACAGCCCGAACAACAGCCCCAGCAGCCCGGTCTCCATCGAGCGGATCCGGGCCGTGTGGAAGTAGTACGCGAACAGGTAGACCAGCGCGATCACGCTGGCGATGAAGATCAGTGCGTAGGACAGGATGATCAGCACCGTGTGGATGCGGAGCATCACGTTGTCCAGGATGTCCGGGATGGATTCGAGCGCCTGGCCGCGCGGCACCACGAATCCCGCCACCACCAGCGCGAAAAACCCGGCCGCGTGAGCCGCCAGGAGGAACACGCGCGACCGGTACACCATCTCAAACACCAGCACGCACAGGATGCCCAGCGCGGCCGAGAACACGATCGCCTCGAACATGTTCGCGTTGGGAATCCGGCCCAGGATGAACCAGCGCAGCGCCAGCCCATAGCAGTGCAGCACCAGCGCGGCGGCCAGCAGCGCCAGCGACGACCACCAGGGCGTCTTCCACGGCGTGACGATCGCCCAGACCGAGACGATGGCGCCCAACAGGTAGAGCATCCAGCCCCACGTCATCTTGCCCATCGAGTAGTAATGCGCCTCGGCCACGCGCTGCATCCGCGTCGGATACACCCCTGGGGCGGCCAGGGGCTCGACCTGACCCGCCAGCCGGGTGAACTGCGCAGTCACCTCGCCGGGGTCGCGCCGCAGCCACGCCTCGCGCAGCGACGCCCAGGCCAGCACGATCTCCAGCGCCTGGTCGGACGAGAGTCCGGCCACCGGTCCGCTGCCTTGCGTCAGCACGCTGTTGGGATTCAGTCCGCCGGCGCGGAGCAGTTCCGCCGGGATGTTGGCCAGCAGCTCCTTGGGCGCGTGCCACGGCGCTTGTGCATCCCCACCGGGCTGCGGCACGATCGCCATCAGGTCGTCGATGCGCCGCGCGACCGCCGCCGCCGCCCCGACGCGGTTCATGGCGCTGGCCATCGTATTGCGCGAGGCGATCTCGGAGATGCGGTCGCGGACGCGCGGATCGTCGAACTCGCGCGGGGTCATCATGCCGGTGGAGATGACCCGCTGCCGGGCGTCGCCGTTGGTGATGCCGGCGGTCACGTGATAGCGGATGCCCACGTCGCGAATGCGGATCAGCGGGACGTCGGCGTAGGCGTCGCGATGAAAGACCCACTCCAACAGCGACGCGACCGGGCTCAGGCCCGGGAAGTGCTCCCGGCCGACCAGGGCGGACATGGACTCGCGCGCGAAGGACTCGAGCGTCTTGTAGCGCAGCCCGTCCTGCACCGCGAGCAGCCGGATGTTGTCCCAGGCGACGGCCCGATCGAGCGCGATCGCGTCGCGCGAGGGCGGATAGGGCTCGTCCCCCGCCAGCACACGCGGCACGCTCGACAGCGCCAGGAGTGCCGCCGCCCAGCACACGGCTCGGCGGCGCGGGCCCGCCGCAGCGCCGGGGTAGCGGGCGGGCCGACCGGGGACTGCTGTACGATGAGCATTCATCATGTGCCGACCTCCGCCAGTTCCCGCGACGCTCTCGCCCGACGGTCCGGCTGCGCGGCGCCTGCCAGCGCAGCCTGCTTGCGGCGGCGGATCAGCACGGGCTTGACGTAAAACGCGTAGAGCGCGCCGAGCGTGATGAGGACGCTCCCCGCCACCATCGGCACGATCCCGTTGCGATTTCCCACCCCCAGGATCGACCAGCTCCAGTCGTCGTTCTTGGGGGCGCTGCTCTGAAACAACGTCCAGCCGCCGATCCACGACTTGCCGAAGTAAAAGGTGTCGTTGGTCTCCGCGTAGCCCTCGACCGGGCCGCTCGCGCCGTTCGGGAAGGCCATGACGTCGCTGCGCCAGCGTGTGGCTACCTCGCGGCCAGGGTGGAATTTCGTGCTCAGGCGGCGCAATGCCAGGGTCCCGCCCAGGTCGTGCTCCACGCGCGAGTAGAGCAACTCCCACGCTCCGGGATCGCCCGGATAGCGGACCGTCAGCGCCGGCGCTCCGCTGTCCGGATAGAGGCTCTGCGGCACCCAGGCCTGCATCGACCAGTCCGCGTGCTCCCCGCGCCCGGTCAGCTTAAGCCGGATCGCCGACGTCTGCCGCTCCGTGTCCGGCCGCCGGGCCTCGATGGGGACCACGAGCGGCGTCTGTCCTGTCGTCGCGTGACGGTACAGCTCCGTCAGCGAAATCGCGACGTCCATGCCCGCCAGCGGCAGCGTGCGGCTGGCGCCCACCGGCAGCTCCAGCACCTGCGCCTGGCCGGTCGGGTCGTGGTAGATCAGAGTTGGCGGGCAAGTGCGGCACACATCCGGACCGGCCGCCAGCGTCAGCCAGCCGCCCGCGCAGGTCCGGTAGCGCAGCACCAGGTTCGGGTCGTAGGGTCCGTCCTTGCGGCGCATCCCGGTTTCGTCGATGTCCTGCGAAAGCTCCGGATAGCGCTGCACGACCGTGCGCTGGTAGGACTTCTGCCCGTTGGAGACTTTGACCAGCGCCACCGGCGAGTGGGCGCCCTCGAACCCAGGCGTCATCAGGGGCCAGTCCGGCATCAGGTTGTCGATGGTCAGCACATAGGGCGTGCCCTCGACCGCGATCGTCTGCCCCTGCGCAATCGCGACCGTCCGCGTCACGCCGGCGTCTTTCACTTCGATCGTCAGCTCGTGCGGGCCTGCCATGGGCCGGGCCCATTCCTCGCGCTGCGCCTCCTGATCCGCCCAGCGGAACTCGATCGGAACGAGCGTGTTGAGCACCGCGTCCTTCGGCGTCGCGAACACCGTGCGGGCGATGGACGTGCCGGGGACCGACAGCGTCACGTTCGCGCCGGGCGGATCGTCGCCCGCACCCTCGACCGCCTGATCCACCATGTTCACGTACGGCAGGTACCCGGTCACCGTCACGTCAAACGGCAGCTCCGGCACGCTGGGGCGCAGCGGCAGGCGCCACGGCTCGTACCAACCGGTCGGGATGGCCAGCGGTCCGAGGTTCAGGGCCGGGCGCGACCGGAACGACGACACCGGCTGGCCCGACGTGTCCGTGACGCGCTCCCCCGCGTCGAAGCGCTCGCGGTGGCGCGGCAGCCCGGGCAAGGGAACGAAGCGCGCCCCCGCATCCGACGGACGCCGGTAGAAAAGCGCTGCCGTGAAGCGGTCGTAGAACTTGGTCGCCGGCGGGGCGGCGCTGAGCCTGACACCCAGCCGGTCCGTGACCATGACGACGGCGCCGTTGGTCAGGCGATGCTCCGTCGGTTCGGCCTCTCCGACCCGGGCGCGAAGCGTCGCCGCCGTCACCGGCTGGCGTTCCGAGCCGCTGGTATCGAGCACGGACAACACGACCTGCCCGCCGAAGGCCGGCATCGTGTTCGACCAGCTCGCGTCGCGGGCTGCCAGGAAGTGGTCGATGACCCGCGCTCCCTGCCCGCTCTGCGCGATGATCTCGATGCGCGGCGACGACAGGAACACGTCCCCCTCGATCTTCGTTCCGAAGTAGTACACCGACCCCAGCGTGAGCATCAGCAGACCCGTGTGAACCGTCAAAACACCCAGGTTCGTCACGTTCCAGCGGATCCGCCGCCAGGTCGTGACCGAAAGCGTGACCACGAACAGCACGATCAGCGTCACGAACACCCAGTGGCCGAAGGCGTCCATGTCGTTCATCTCGAGCGCTTTTCGCACCTGCGGCACCGCAGAGAACACGCACGCGTAGATCAGGATCAGCGTCAGCAGGATGATCCCGAACCAGACGCTCGAGAAAAGCTGCACCAACGGGTTGGGGCGTGGTCTCGATCGGGGTAGTGCGTCCGCTCGCGCGATCATGGGTCGTCCTTTCGGACCGGCAGCCCGGCCGCGGGTATTGTACGGGGACCGAATCGCTTCATCAGGTGCGGTTGCGCGAAATCGCGCACCGGCGACGGGCTGCCTGACGCACCGTCCTGGCGCCCGCGTGGCGCAGGTGGCGTCCGGAACGGCTCGCCCGACACCCGATGGCGCAGTTCAAGCATGCCGCGTGCCACGGAACGACGGGACGGATCGCGACGAACGCGAGCCGCGGGACGTATGATGCGGGCCCGGCCCCGGGGAGCGCGCAGCCACCCGCGGCCCCCCCCGCTGTGCCATGCGGAGCCTCGCCGATGACGACGGTTCACCTCGCGACGTACGTGGTCGTGGCGTACCTGGTGGGCGCAATCCCGTTCGGGCTGCTGATCGGGCTGGCACGCGGCGTCGACATCCGCCGGCAGGGCAGCCGAAACATCGGCGCGACCAACGCGGGTCGGGTCCTCGGCCGCAGGTGGGGTCTGCTTTGCCTGGCGCTGGACCTCCTCAAGGGGTTCGCACCCGTGCTGGCGGCGTCGTTTTCGGTTCGCGCCGCCGGCGTAAGCGCCGCCACGCTCGGGCAGTGGCTGTGCGTCGCGGTCGCGGCCGTCCTCGGGCACGTGTTTCCGGTCTACCTGCGCTTTCGCGGCGGCAAGGGCGTTGCGACGACCGTCGGCGTGGCGCTTGGCGTGTTTCCGTACCTGACGGTGCCGATGGCGGCGGCGCTGCTGGGGTACGCCGTGGTCCGCAAGGCGACCGGATACGTGTCGGCGGGCTCGCTGACCATCGCCGCCGTCTTCCCCGTCGCGTTCGGGCTGTATGTGGCGCTGGATCCGGGGATGGAGATGTCGGTCTTCTGGCCGCTCCAGGTCGTTACGGTGCTGCTGGGAGTGCTGATCGTGCTGCGGCACGGCGAAAACATCCGCCGCATCGCGCGCGGCGAGGAACGGCGCAGCGGATGACCCGCGGGAGCGACCGCTCGGCCCCGCGCTTTACACCCTCGCCGCGGGCGCTATAATCGCGGACTTGATTCCAGCCGGCCGCAGTCGATGCGTTGGTGTGACGCACAGCAAACGCGGCAATCGCTACGGACAACCGGAGGCTCGGTAATGGCCAGCACCGCCCGGCGCGCGTGTCTCGCAGCAGGACTATTCGTTGCGGCGCTCAGCGGGGTCGCCCCGCGCGCCGTCGCGCAGACTCCCGCCGAGCCGGCGGGTGATGCCCAGATCGAGGCGGGCGCGACGGAATCGGGACCGGAGTTCGTCACGTCGACGGTCGCCGAGGCGTGGACCCGCTGGCAGGCCGCCATGCGGGCCCTGCTGGCCAAGGACGCTGCTGCGACGGAGAAGGCGCTGGCCGACTTTCTGGCGACCCGTCCTTCCGCGTTTCGGGTCGCCCTGTTTGCCGACCGGACGGTCCGCGCCACGGCCGAGGGTGGGGCCGTGCTTCTCCTGGAGCAGGATGCCGAAGCCGGCGCGCTGGCTGAGAACGGCAAGCAGGTGGCCGACCTGATCGCCGTCGGGCGGGAGCAGATGAACCAGGCCGACGACGGCTGGTATTTCGCCAGCGTCGGCCGCTTCGACGTGGCCGCCGCCAATTTCCGAGCGCTGCTGGACAGCAACCCCGACCCGATCGCGTTGCTCGAGTTCGCCGACCGCGTCTCGCGCCGCTCCGACATCCTTATCCGCCTCATCGACCACCCCGAAATGGGCCCCTCGGTCGGAGGTATCCTGCGGTTGCTGGCCCGGGGCGAGTCGATGATCAAGTCGGACCCGGCGCGCATCCGTGACCACATCGAGCGCCTCGGCGGTCCGCCGCGCGGCTACGAGACCGCGGTCGAGCACCTGAAGGAGTCGGGCGAATACGCGATCCCGTTCCTGCTGGAGTATTTGCGCGACCCTGCCAAGGCCCATCTGACGCAGGCCATTTTGCGGGCCATGCCGCTGATCGACCGGCCGGCCCTGAATCCGTTGGTTCAGGCGCTGCGGATGGGAGACCCGTCGACGCTGCAATACGTCGTCCGTACGCTGGGACGCATTCCGTACCCGCAGTCGCTGCCCTATCTGCTCAAGCTGCGCGACGACCCGAAGACCGCGCCGGACATCAAGCGCTGCGTCGACGAGGCCCTGGCGGACCTGCGGTCGCGCGGCATCGACCTGGACGCAAGCGTGTCGGCCGCGCGGCTGTTCGGCGACCTCGGGCAGGCGTATTACGACGATCGCGCTTCGCTCGCGGCCGATACCACGCTCGACGAGGCCAACGTCTGGTACTGGCGTGACGACATTCTGGTCAACGTCCCGGTTCCGACGCAGGTCTTCAACGAGGTCATGTGCATGCGCTGCTGCGAGGAGGCGCTGCTGCTGGATGCCGGCGCCGACGAGCCGCTGTCGCTCTGGCTCGCGGCGAACTTCCGCCGCGAGGCGCAGCTCGCCGAAGGCCAGGCGGATCACACCCGCCCGGACAACTACCCGAGCGGCGCCTATTTCGCGCAGTCGGGCGGGGCACGGTACTCCCTGCGCGCCCTGGCGCGGGCGGTGGACGACGCCGACCCGGCCGTCGCGCTGGGCGCCATCGATGCACTGCACAAGACTGCCGGACCCGCGAGTCTGACCGCCGCCGACGGCGCTCGCGTTCCGCTGGCCGAAGCGCTCCTTTTCCCGCAGCGGCTGGTTCGAATCCGCGCCGGCCTGGCGCTGGCCGCCGCCGACCCGCGCCAGGCCTTCGCCGGGGATCAGAATCTCGCCCCCGTGCTCTCCGAGGCACTCATGCTGCACGACGGGGCGCGCAGCGCCCTGGTGGTCGATCCCGATTCGTCGTCGGCCAACAGCGCGGCGGCCGCCCTGCGCGCCGAGGGCTTCGTCGTCGTCACGGACAGCACGCTGTTCGGCGGGCTCGACAAAGTCCGAACGCAGTTGCCCGGTGTGGACGTGATTCTGCTCGCGTCCGACATCGTCGACCCCGCCCTGCAACCGGGCTTGGCGCGGCTGCGCGACGAGTTCACTCTCCGCGCGGTGCCGGTCGTCATCATCGCCAAGCCCGCCGACCGCGGCATCGTCCGGCGGCTGGTCCGCGCCGACCACCGCCTGGCCCAGATCGTTCCCAACGACTCGCCGGAGCGCGTGATGGCGGCGGTGAACTCCGCGACGCACGCGACCGGCGGTCCGCTCATCAGCCCCGAGCTCGGCGCCGCCCTGGCGCAGGAGGCGGCCGACGCGCTGCGCATGCTGGCGGCGACGCACAATCCGGTGGTCGATCTGAAGCGCGTCGAGCCGGCGCTCATCGCGGCCCTTGGTTCCTCCAAGGACGCGCTGCTGCGCGTCACGATCGGTCAGATCCTCGGCTATGTCGGGACGGGCCCCGCCCAGGAAGCCATTGCACGGATCGCCCTCGATCCCGCTGCCGCCGAGGACGCGCGAGTCGCGATGTTCGCCGCCCTGGCGGAGGCCGCCAAGCGCGCCGGCAGTCAGCTCAGCGAGGACTCGGTCGCGGCGCTCATCGCGATCGCCGAGCGCGATGAGAACCTGACCATTCGCACGGCGGCGTCGCGGGCGCTGGGCGCCCTGAACCTGCCCAGCAACCGTGCCGGCGACATCATTCGCAATCAGTACCGCGGATAGGAGCGATCGGGATGGTTTCACCCGCACTCATCGTGCTGGCGACGCTCGCGACGCAGAAGGCGGCCGACGAGCCGGTCGGGATCGGTCCGGCGCCGTCCCCCGTGCCGATCTCTTGGGAGTTCGACTTCCAGTTCCTGGACCTGCGCCGAATCGAGGTCGAGCTGCCGGACGCCGGCGTGCAGACCTTCTGGTACGTCGTCTACACCGTCACCAATACCTCGCCCCGCACGCAACGCTTCTTCCCGCGCTTCCAGATCTTCACCGAAGACCTCGAGACGATCGACAGCGACATCGGGATCAGCCCCCTCGTCTTCGACGCCATCCGCGAACGTCACCGCCAGACGCATCCCGAGCTGCTCCACCCCAGCCGGGCCATCGGCGACCTTTCCGCGGGCGCCGACCATGCCCGGGAGTCGGTCGCCATCTGGCGCCAATTCGACCTGCGCGTGAACCGGCTCTCGGTATTCGTCGCCGGCTTGAGCGGCGAGAAGCGCTTCATCCGGCGGCCCGTACCCCGCGCCGAGCGGGAGCCGGCGGAAGCCGCCGACACGGGCTTGCAGAGCGCCCCGGCCGAGGCCGCGGGGTCTTCCGCCGGCGGCGCGAACACCGACGGGCCGCGGCATTTCACCCTTCGCAAAACGCTGGAAATCCAGTATCTTATCCCCGGCTCGCCGGCCACCCGCGAGGGGCTCGACCCGCAACGACTTGCCATTCGGTGGGTCATGCGTTAGTCCCGCTGCCGGGCACTGGCCGCCGCGCGAGATGCGCGGTGTTGCGGTCCGCCCGCGCGCGGCGGACCTTGGCGCGGCCTGAAGCTTGGATCGCGGGCTCGCGCCCGCTTTTGGTGACGCTCATGGCACATAAGAAAGGTCAGGGTTCGACCCGCAACGGCCGCGACAGCAATGCCCAGCACCTGGGCGTGAAGATCTGCGGCGGCCAGGTCGTTCGCACCGGAAGCATCATCGTGCGGCAGCGCGGGACGCCCTTCAAGCCCGGGCTCAACGTCGGCCGCGGCCGGGATGACACCCTCTTTGCGCTGTCCGATGGCGTGGTGGAGTTCGCCGGCCGACGCGTTTCCGTCGTGGCGCGGGCCGCGGACGGGGGCGCTTGACGCGGACACTCGTTTCGCTCGGGTGCGCGGACCGGCGCGCCCTTGGGTCGGTGCATGGAGAGGTGTCCGAGTGGCTGATGGAGCTGGTTTCGAAAACCAGTCTACGCGAAAGCGTAGCGTGGGTTCGAATCCCACCCTCTCCGTTTGTCCGTAGCGCGGCGGCGCTGGGATGGACGATCCGGCGCGATGCGCCACGCCAGCGCCCGACGCGCTGGCTTTTGACCGAACGGGGGACAATTCGATAGAATGCCGATGGCGCGGCGCCCACCCTTACCCCGCGCCGGAAAGTCGCACGCGATGGCACTCCGATCGTTGGCGGAACTGTGCGAGGTACTTCGCCAGCACGGGATGAGCGCAGAGCCGCACGGGGATGCCCAGGTCGATCGGGTCGCCACGCTGGAAGACGCCGATCGCGGGGCCATCAGTTTTCTTTCTAACCCGAAGTATGAAAAGCAGTTAGCAACGACGCGCGCGTCCGCCGTGCTCGTCCGGCCCGACGTCGTCGTGCCCCCCGGGTTGAGCCTGATCCGCGTCGCCGACCCCTACGCCGCCGTGACAGCGCTCATCGTCGCCCTCCACGGCCATCGGCGCCACCCGCCGCGTCGGGAGCACCAGGCGGCCGCGACCATCGCGCCTACCGCCCGGCTCGGCGACGGCTGCATCGTCCATCACGGAGTCACAATCGAGGACAACGTAGTTATCGGACGAAACGCCAGGATCTACCCCGGCGTCTACGTCGGCCCGCGGGCCCGCATCGGCGACGACGTCGTCCTCTTTCCCAACGTCGTGATCTACGACGACTGCGTGCTGGGCGACCGCGTCACCATCCACGCCGGCACCGTCATCGGCAACGACGGCCTGGGCTACGCCCCGGTCAGCGGCCGGTGGCTCAAGATCCCGCAGATCGGAATGGTCGAGATCGCCAGCGACGTCGAGATCGGCGCCAACTGCTCGATCGACCGCGCCACGCTGGGCAAGACCTTCATCGGCGGTGGCACCAAGTTCAGCAACCTGATCGCCATCGGGCATGGGACCCGCATCGGCGAGAACTGCATGCTCGTGGCGCAGGTCGGCATCGCCGGCTCGGTCGGCGTCGGCAGCGGCGTCGTCATGGCCGGCCAGGCCGGCATCGTTGGGCACGTCAGGATCGGCGACCGCGCCGTCATCGGCGCCAAAGCCGGTGTCATCAACGACGTGCCCGAAGGCGAGACCGTCCTCGGCGCACCCGCCATCCCGGCGCGAGTCAAGAAGCGCGAAGCGGCGATCGTGGGCCGGCTGCCCGAGATGCGCGAGTCGTTGCGCGAGCTTCAGCGCGCCAACAAGGAACTGCTGGAGCGCGTCGCCACCCTCGAAGCGCGGCTCCACGAGGTGCCGGCTGCACGGCCGGTCGCAGCCGGGTCGCTGGCGTCTTAAGGCGATCGCGAAACGTGCCGCGGACGCCGCCCGGCCGCTGATCCGCGCGACTCGAAACCTCCCATGCACAACGCGGGGCCGATCGAGACGACTACATCGACCGGGAGCCGGGGCGCGGCGCGCGAGCCGGTCGGCGTGGTCGCGGGCGCCGGCGAGCTTCCGAAACTGGTGGCCCGGAACGTGCGGCTGGCGGGACGGCGCGTCTCCGTCATCGCCCTGCGCGGCAGTGCCGACCCGGGGCTGCGCGACCTGTGCGACCGGTTCCGCTGGGCGGGCGTAGCGCGGCCCGGCGGTTGGATCCGCGCGCTGCGGGCCGACGGTTGCCGCGAGGTGGTGATGGTCGGGCGCGTCCGCAAGGCCAAGCTGTTCGCACTGCCGCGTTGGCTGCAATGGCTGCTGTACGTTCCGGACCTGACGGCCATCCGCGTCTGGTACCGGCGGACGCGCGACAAGCGCAATGACAGCGTGCTGTCGGCGGTGGCGGACGAATTCGAGCGAAAAGGACTGACGCTGATGGACTCGACGCACTACATCCCCGAGGCCCTCGCGAGCGAGGGCTGCCTGGGCCGCGCCCGCCCGGCCGCGGTGGTCGAGGCTGACATCGCATTCGCCTGGCCGCTGGCCAAGCAGATCGCCGGGCTGGACATCGGGCAGGCCGTCACGGTCAAGGAGCAGGAGATCATCGCGGTCGAGGCGATCGAGGGGACCGACCTGCTGATCGATCGAACGGCGTCCCTGTGCCCGGTGGGCGGCTGGACGCTGGTGAAAGTAGCCAAACCCCGCCAGGACATGCGCTTCGACGTCCCGACCATCGGCCCGATCACCATCGAGAAGCTGCGCGGCGCTCGGGCGGCGGCCCTGGTTGTGGAGGCCGGCAAGACGATCATCCTGGAGCGCGACCGGACGCTTGCGCTGGCCGACGCGGCCCGCTTGCCGGTGATCGGGCGGCGGGACGCGGCGGCTTCGGACCACGGTTAACATCTGCGGCAACCGGTGGCCGACCTCTGGAGTTCCCTGCGAATGCGCGAGCCGCGCTTGACAGCGGCCAATCCGCGGTGCATAATGTAAGCATACGCTTACGTATGTGGGTTTAGCCCGCCTCCGGAGACCGGATGCCCCGCCCCAGCCAGTTACGCGAGAAGCGCGAGACGCTGCTGCCCATCGTGGCCCGGGCCTTCACGGAACTCGGCTACCGTCGCGCCACCACGGCCCAACTCGCGCGGCGATGCCGCGTGCAGGAAAACATCCT
The DNA here is from genome assembly GCA_964401365.1 of uncultured Planctomycetales bacterium. Classification (GTDB taxonomy): domain Bacteria; phylum Planctomycetota; class Phycisphaerae; order UBA1845; family Fen-1342; genus CAYNYG01. The sequence continues at coordinate 53,817 of CAYNYG010000013.1, forward strand.
CTATCGTCTCTGGCCCGACAAGAAGGCGATGTTCCTGGCGGCGATCGAGTACGTGTACGAGTTCTCGGAGAAGGTGTGGCTCAAGCTGTTGCGCGACGACGGGTCCGCGGCCAGTGCCGCGCGGCGGCTGCTCGAGTTCGAGTCGCAGCATCACGGAGAATTCGGGCACTATCGCATCATCTTCACCGGCCTCGCCGAAGCCGACGATGCCGACATTCGCGAGGGCCTGCGGCGCGTGTTCCAGCGGTTCCATCGCTTCCTGGAGGCGCAGCTTGTCGCGGCACGACGGGCGGCCCCGACGCGCCCACGCCCGTCCTCGGCGCTGACCGCCTGGGCGGTCATCGGCCTGGGCACAGTGGTCAACATCGCCCGCGAGCTTGGTCTTCTGGACGACCGCGACCGCGCGCGCCTCATCGGCGAGATCGGCAGCGAGTTGTTGGAGGGGGCCGCGGCGTGACAAACGGGGTTGATGTTTTTTTTTCGACGAAGTGTAGGTGTAAACTTACAATTACAGGAGAATCCCCATGAGTCGTGTCCACGTACTCGCAGCGGGGGCGGCCGCCGTAGTAGCGCTGCTCGCCGTTGCCGTCGGCGCCCGCGGTCAAATCGGGCAGCCCCAGCCGCAGGACCCTGCCGCCAAGGCCTTTCTCGATGCCGGCCCGAAGGTTCCCATGACCGTCCTGCCGGTGCGACTGCTCGGCCGCGCGCAGCGCAACGTCGGCGATGCGCTCGGCCTGGTGCTGGAGAAGAGCGGCATGACGAGCCTCGACCCGAGTCCGACCACGTTCGACCCCGCCGCCGACGCCGCCTGGAGCGACGTACGGGTCGGCCTGGCGGAGTTTCTGCGTACCAATCCCATACGCACGGGGTATGCGCTGTATGCCGAAATCCTCGGCACGCCGCAGGAAGGCTGTAACGCCTTGCGTTGGGTGATCGTCGACGCCGCCGGGCAGGTCGTTCTCACGGAGAACCTTGAGAAGGGGAACGCGGAATTGGAGCGACTCCTGGGCGCCAAGCCCGAGCCAATGACCTGTTGTGCGGCCATTGCGGAGCGGATCTTCGCGCGGGCCGGCTGGAAAAAGGGCGTTCCGCCCGCCAGGGGGCAGGGCACGTATGAGCGACTGTGGGCCGAGAAGTCGGGGACTCCGAGCGACGAGGAGTATGCGGCCATGAAACGCAGGCTGGCGGCGCTGAAGGCGGGCTTGAAAGGCGCGCGGATTGCGGTCGTGCCGACGCGGATCGACGACGCGGACGACGCGGCCAGCGCAACCCGGCTGGCGGCGGCGCTGAAGGCGCGGCTGGGCTGCGAGGCGGTCACGGCGGAGCCGATACGGCTCGACGTGCGGGGCTCGACGAACGAGCAGAAAGTGCTGTGGGACTTTGCACGGGCGTTTCGCGAGCGGGTGCGCGCCGCGCCACCCGCAACGGACTACGTGCTGATGGGCGACCTGATCGCCAACCTGGCGCAGCAGAAGGTCGGCGGCGTGCACTTCGTCGTGTGCGACAAGAGCGGCGATTGGGTGATCGTGGACTATCAGAACGACCACCATCGGGACTTCGAGCGCATCGCGCCGACCACGCTCGAGGACTGCGAGAAGCTGATGGTCGAGCGCCTCGCGGGGATGCTGCGCTGAGGCGGCCCGCATCGGCGGCGCGATCAGAGCTGCATCCAGACCGACTTGGCGTAGTGCGGGTCGCCCGGAAAGTCCTCGGGAAGCGCCGGCCGCTCCAGGGTCCGTGCGGCAGGGTGCGCGGCGCGGACCGCGCGTTCCAGTCGCGCGGCCGTCGTGCCGCGATGATTGGTGCAGATCAGCAGCATGGCGCCCGGCGCGGCCAGTTGCAGCGCGCCGGCGGCCAGGCGGTCCAGGTCCGACTCGATGGAGAACGCGCGCCCGGCGCGACCCGCGCGGGAGAACGTGGGCGGGTCGAGGATGATGAGGTCGAAGCGGCGCGCCTTTCGCTCTGCGCGGCGAAAGAACTCGAACACGTCGCAGCAGAAGAACTGGTGCGGCCCCGCGTCGAGGCCGTTGGCGGCGAAGTTGCGGCGGCTCCATTCCAGCGCCTTGCGCGACGTATCGACGCTCACGGTCTGGGCTGCGCCGCCCAGGGCCGCGGCGACCGAGAATCCGCCCGTATAGCTGAAGGTGTTGAGCACGCGTCGTCCGATGGCGCGCTGCCGGACGCGCCGGCGGTTGTCGCGCTGGTCGAGGAAAAGCCCGACCGAGAAGCCGTCATGGGGCCGCACGAGGAACCGGACCCCGTCCTCCAGGACGGGGAATTCGGGCGGCGCGGGTTGTCCAAGCCAGGGTTGGGGGTCGTGGTGTTCGGGTGGCTCCCGGTCGGCCGCCGGACCGGAGCTGCGGTCGCGGATGAAGTGCTTTCGATAGACCGCACCCGCGCCAAGCTCGGCGCGGGCCCGCTCGCACAGATCGCGCAGCTCGGACTCGGCGAGCACGAGCCGGCCGGCGTGAAGCTGGGCGGTCAGCGTCCGGCCCCACCGTTCGATGACCAGGCCCTCGAAACCGTCAGCGCCGCCGTGCACCACCCGCCAGGCGGTGGTGTCCATGGCCTGGCGCAGCCGGTGGCGCCGCGCCAGGGCTTGGGAAAGTCGGACGTGCAGGGAAGGCGGCACGGGTTGCGCTCAGGCGCGGGCGGCCACGGTCAGAAACCCTTTCCGACCAGGATTCGCACGAGGCCGAAGATCAGAACGCCGGCGGCGATGAACGCTCCGAGCACGACGCCGGTCAGGGCGCGGCGGCGGCCGCGCGGGGACGCGCAGCGCTCCGCGGCGCGCAGTCCGCGCCGCCCGAGCAGCACGGCGGCGACGGCCGGCCCGGCGGCCGAGAGCGTGACGAACCGCAGCATGCGCGTCAGGGCCGCGACCGCCGGGACGTCCGGTGCGGCGGGAGCCGTTCCCGGCGCGCGCAGCGCCGCCCGTACGACGGGCGATGTGAGCATCAGCATCAGCGCCAGCAGCGACAGCAGCAGCGCGAGGTTGGCGGCCAGCGTCGAGACCGGGCGCGGGGCGTCGTCGGGCACCGTCGCGGTGCTGCGCTGCGCGCCGCGCGAGTCCTCGTCGGCCATGGTCTGGGCGCGGAAGTGCTGAAGCACGCGTTGCCGCTCGTCGTCGCCGACCTGGCGGTCGCTGAGGATGCAGCCGTCGCGCATGTGCACGATGCGCCGTGCCTGGATGGCGACGTCCAGCTCGTGCGTGACGAGCACGATGGTGACGCCCTGGGCATTGAGGTCGTGAAAGACGCCCATGATCTGGGCGCCGGTGCGGCTGTCGAGGTTGCCGGTCGGCTCGTCGGCCAGGAGCAGGACGGGATCGTTGACGATGGCGCGCGCGATGGCGACGCGCTGCCGCTCGCCGCCCGACAGCTCGCTGGGCCGGTGGAACGCGCGACGATCCAGGCCGACCCGCTCCAGGGCGCGCAGCGCCGGACTGCGCAGCTTGGACCGCCGCGCATAGAAAAGCGGGACGGCCACGTTGTCGACTGCGGTGGTGCGGTTGATCAGGTTGAAGGTCTGGAACACGAAGCCGATCTGCCGGTTGCGCACCTCGGCCAACTGACCGTCGGTGAGATCGCTCACATCCCGGCCGTTCAGGACGTAGCGGCCCGCGTCCGGGCGGTCCAGGCAGCCCAGCAGGTGCATCATGGTGCTCTTGCCGCTGCCCGACGCGCCGGTGATGGCGACGAACTCGCCCTTTTCAATGGTGAGGTCGACGCCGTCGAGCGCGCGAACGGTCACGTCGCCCATCTGGTAGTGCTTGCGGATGGACTGAAGCTGGATAAGCGTCACGCGGGGAACGTCACGGTGGGAGTTTCGGCAAGCGAGTCAGGCACGGTCCTCGTACAACGCCCGCCCCGGCCTGCGGCCGGGCGCGGCGCGTCAATCGTCGTCCTTCGGCTCGGGCGGGAGCTTGACGTAGACCTCGTCGCCTTCGCGGATGGAGTCCGTGGAGTTCAGCGCCGCGACGATCTCGGTGAACTCGCCGTCGCTGATCCCGATTCGGCAGGGCACGAACTTGCGCCCCTTGGCGTGCTGTCCCGGCAGCGGTGGCGTGGACTTCCACACGCCCTGCTGGTTCTCCCAGGTCCGCACCGCCTCGGCGGGGACGACCATCGCGTTTCGCACGCTCTCCACGGTGAATTCGACCTGCGCCTGCGCGCCCAGCGGCGCCTTGAAGCGATTCTCGCCGGTCAGCTCGACGTGTACGTCGTACTGGATCACCGCGGCGCCCGTGAAGATCCGACCCTGCGGCTCGATGCGCTCGATGACGCCGGAGAACTCGGTGTCGCGGAACGCCTCGACCGTGATGCGGACCCGGCCGCGCCGCGATCCCGCTTCGAGCCCGGGTCCGTCGCCCACGTCCGACGACGTCCCCGCCTCGGGCAGCGCCGCCATGGCCGGCGCACTGGCGAACGGGGTCTGCGGCAGCGCTTCGGGCGGCGCGATGGCGACGATCCGGCCGTAGTCGGCCTCGTCGACGCGCGTCACGACCTTGAGCTTCGACACGTCGGCCAGCCTCATCAGCAGCGTGCCGCCGGTGACGCTGTTGATGGCCGACTGGATCTTCTCTCCCACCTGGACCGGGACCTCCGTGACGAGCGCGTCCTGCGTAGCGCGAATGGTCGTGTCCGCCAGGCGCTCCTCGGCGTCGTCCAGGTCCTTCTGCGCCTTGAAGACGTTTTCACGCTGCTGCTGGACCACGATCTCCGCCGCCCGCACGTTCAGCTCGCTCTGCTCTACGTCGGCCGCGGCGGCGTCCCGGCTGGCCACGTTGCGCTCGAAGGCCGCCTTCTTCTGCTCGTAGTCCATGGGGCTGTAGAGCCCGCGCTGGCGGTCTTCCTTCGCGCGGTTGTAGTCCATCTCCAGCGCCTTCATCTCCGCCTCCAGGCTTGCCAGCCGCGACCGGGAACTCTTCACCGCCTGGCGCGCCTTGTCGACGTCCAGCTCGGCGCCGGCCAGGTTGGCTTTCGCCAGCTTCAGGTTGGAGAGCGCACGATCGCGCGAACGCTGCTCCACGTCCGGCTCGAGCACCACCAGCACGTCGCCGGCGCGGACGTAGCTGCCCGGAAACACCGGAATATCGATGATCTCCCCGGACGCCTTCGACTTCACCTCGATGCGCAGCTTCGGCTCAATCAGACCGGCCGCGGTGATCGGCACCCGCACGTCGCCGCGCTTCACCGGGGCGAACTTGGGCTGGTTCCAGATCGGCGTAACGCGCCAGTAGGTGCGGGCCGCGAACCAGAGTCCGCCCAGCACCGTCAGCACCCACAGCACGCCGAGCCACTTGTTCATGAGGCACGTCCTCTGCACCCACCCGCCGGCCGTGCCGCGCCGTCGCCACGAAGCGGCGGCGCGCCGTCCGCCCGCGACCTACGCGACCAGCTTCGGCTCCGGCGCCCAAGGCAGGTCGAACGCCTCGGCGACGGCCTGATTGGTCACGACGCCGCCGGCGATGTTCACGCCCTTCGCCAGCCCGGGATCGGACGCCGACGCCTTCTGCGGGCCCAGGTCGGCCAGGCGCTTCAGGTACGGGATGGTGGCGTTGGTCAGGCCGAACGTGCTGGTCCGTCCCACGGCGCCGGGCATGTTGGCCACGCAGTAGTGCACCACGTCGTCCACCACGTAGGTCGGGTTGGAGTGGGTGGTGGGGCGGGTCGTCTCGCAACAACCGCCCTGATCCACGCCGACGTCCACGATCACCGCCCCGTGCTGCATCAGGCGCAGATACTCGCGCGGCACGAGCGTCGGGCAGCGCGCGCCGGGTATCAGCACCGCGCCGACCACCAGGTCCGCCTCGGACAGGTGGCGCCGGACCGCGTCGGCCGTGCTGTACACCGTCTGCACGTTGCGCGGCATGATGTCATCCAGGTAGCGCAGCCGGTACAGGTCGATGTCCATGACCGTGACGCGCGCCCCCAGTCCCGCCGCAAGCTTGGCCGCGTTCGTGCCGACGATGCCCCCCCCGATGATCAGCACGTTGGCCGGCTCGACCCCGGGTATGCCGCCCAGCAGGATGCCGCGCCCCATCATCGGCCGTTCCAGGTACTTGGCGCCCTCCTGGATGCTCATCTTCCCGGCCACTTCGCTCATCGGCGCCAGCAGCGGCAGTCGCCCGTGGCGGTCCTCGATGGTCTCGTAGGCGATCGCGGTCGCGCCGGACTTCAGAAACCCCTCCGTCAGCTCGCGGCTGGCGGCGAAGTGGAAGTAGGTGAACATGATGTGGCGGCGGTTGAGCATGTGGATTTCGGCCGGCTGGGGCTCCTTCACTTTGCACAGGATGTCGGCGCGCTCGAACAGCTCGGCCGCGGTGTCGACGATCTCGGCGCCCAACGCCTCATAATCGCCATCCGGGATGCCGGAGCCGACGCCGGCGTCGCGCTCGATCAGCACCCGGTGGCCGCCACGCCGCAGAACTTCCACCCCCGACGGAACGAGCGCCACGCGGTATTCGTCCGTCTTCACTTCCTTGGGCACGCCGACGATCATCGGCCAACTCCTGTGGGGGGCGCGCCGTGTCGATACCAGCACCGTCGCCGCGACACGATCTCGCGGGCGCGGATTATACGAGGGCATCGTCCGAATGAACACCGGCCGAACTCCTGGCGCAGCCGCCCGCACGACCTGCCTGCCGCTGGGCGTCCTATATGGCTTCGTCGCCGCCGCCAACTTATTGCTGCCGGCCTCGTGCACGCCCGGTCCGCGCCAGGTCGCGCTGCGGCAGCTCGCCGATCCCGCCAACGAGGTCCGCGTGGCGCGACGCCGCGCCGTGCTTCGCGACTATGAGCCGGTGGCCCCGCTCGTCACTCCCCTCGCGGGCCATATCGGTCTGCTGCGGGTCCGCGACGAGCAGGAGTGGGACCGCCTGTCGCGCGCCGCGCAGGCGCTTGGCCCGCGGCCGGACTTCCGCGCGGGGAGCATCGTGGGCGTGGTCAGCCGCTGTGGAAGCCGCGTGGACGGGTCGTGGCCGATCGAGCTGCAAGGCGTGCACGTGCGCGAGCGGCTGGGGATGGTGGTCGCAGCGTCGCAGAGCGGATGCTACCTCCCCGACGCAGTGACGCAGGTCGAGTTCGCGTGGGTCGCGGGACTGTCGCGCGTGGCGGTGGTGGACATCGACGGGCAACGAATCCTCGTCGAATAGCCCTGCGCGGCGACCCTCGCCGCGCGGCACCCCTGGAACTGGCGACGGTCGCGTCCAGCCGCGATTCCACGGCGCCCGCGGTCGCGGCTCACTTCCGACCGTGCACGTCGGTGCTCACGTACTTGAGCCCCGAGTCGGTCATCAGCGTGACCACGGTGGCGCCCGGTCCCAGCCGCCGCGCCACCTCGATCGCCGCGACGACGTTGGCACCCGAAGACGTGCCCGCGAAGAGGCCCTCCTGCCGGGACAGCCGCCGCGCCATCTCCTTCGCGGCCTCCGTCGGGACCGCGACGATCTCGTCCACCAGCGTCGCGTCCCACAGTGGGGGGATGTAGCCGATGCCCACCCCCTCGATCTTGTGCGCTCCGGCCGGTCCACCCGCGAGCACGGCGGACTCCGCGGGTTCGACGACCACGATGTGGACGCCGGGCTTGTGCCGCTTGAGCACCGTCGCCACCCCGCGCGACGACGCGGCCGTTCCGACACAGTGGACGAAGGCATCGACGGCCCCCAGCGTCTGGTTCCAGATTTCCTCGCCCAGCGCGTAGTAGCCGTGGAGGCTGTCGAGGTTGTTGAGCTGATCGGTCCAGTGGGTACGTGGCTCGCGGCTCAGCTCGCGGGCCTTCTCGATCATGTTCAGGATGAGCTGGCGCGTCGTGCGGCCGCCTTCGCTGGGAACCAGCGTCAGTTCGGCCCCCAGCGCGGCCATGTGATCCAGCTTGTCGCGGCTGAACGCGTCGGAAGTGACGATCCGCAGGCGGTATCCCCTGGCGGCACAGACCAGGGCGAGCGACGCACCCGTGCTGCCGCCGGTGTACTCGACGACCGTGTCACCGGGTCTGAGCCGGCCGTCGGCTTCGGCGCGCGAGATCACGGCCTGGGCCATGCGGTCCTTGACGCTTCCCGTCGGGTTCTCCCACTCGAGCTTGACGAGGATGTTGCCGCAGTTGGGTGGGACGACCCTGCGGAGCTGGACGAGGCTGGTGCTGCCGATGGCGCCAAGTACGTCCACGCTGCGTCCATCGCCGGCGCCCGCTGGACGGCGGGTCGGCCCGGTCGAACCGTGCCGCGCGCGAGCGGCATGGGTGCTTCGTCCATCGATGGGCTGCGTGCGGGAGCCACGCGCGCGACGCCCGCGCGCCGCTCACGCCGGCGCGGCCCGATGCGAAGACCACTGGGCGGTAAGGGACTCGAACCCCTGACCTTCTCGGTGTAAGCGAGACGCTCTAGCCAACTGAGCTAACCGCCCGCGGCGCGGCCTCCTGCCGGTCGAACGGACGTCCTATCATCGCGGGCCCCGCGGCTCGGTCAAGCGAACCCGCCGCGGCGGCACCCGCCGCTCCCGGAGGCGGCGCCTCGTCCGCACCGGCGCCGCGTGCGTGGGCGCGCCCGCACCCGGGCCAATTGAATCCCCCGCGCCAGTCCGGTACAAGTTGCGCAGCGCGTTCGCGCCCGGCCGCCCTTCGAAACCGAGCCGCATGAGCACCGCCCCGTCCGATCCGATCGCCGACCTGCGCCAGCGCATCGACGCGCTGGACGACCAGCTCGTGGAGCTGATCAACGAGCGCGGCCGGCTGGCGGCCGAGATCGGGCGTCACAAGGCCCAGAGCGGCACGCCCATCTACTCGTCGGACCGGGAGCAGGAAATCTATCGCCGGCTGGCGGCGAAAAACCGCGGCCCGTTCCCCGACGCCGTCCTGCGCGCCGTCTATCGCGAGCTGATGAGCGGTTCGCTGGCGCTCGAAAAGCCGCTGCGGATCGCCTTCCTCGGCCCGCGCGGGAGCTTCTCGCACCTGGCCGCGTCGCACAAGTTCGGCGGCGCGGTCGAGTACGAAGCGGTGGCGGACATCGGCGCCGCCTTCGCAGAAGTCGGCCGCGGGCACGCGGACTTCGCGGTCGCGCCGGTGGAGAACTCGATCGGCGGTGGCGTGGTCGATACGCTGGACGCGTTCCTGCACGCCGGGGTGCAGATCTGCGCCGAGATCCTCCAGCGGATCCACCACAACCTGCTGTCCCGCGTGCCGCTGGAGCAGATCGAGCGCGTCTACTCCAAGCCTGAGGCGCTGGCCCAGTGCCGCAACTGGCTGTCCGAGACCGGCTTGCTGGCGCGCGTCGTTGCCGTCGCCAGCTCGAGCAAGGCGGCCGAGATGGCCGCCGTCGAGCCCGGTGCCGCTGCGATCGGCAGCGCGCTGGCGGCCGACATCTACGCCTTGCCGGTCCTCTTCTCGCGCATCGAGGACGATCCCAACAACATCACGCGCTTCTTCGTCGTGGGACGCCAGTCGGCCCGCCGCAGCGGCGACGACAAGACCTCGATCATGTTCGCCACGCCGCACCGCGTCGGCGCCCTGGTCGACGTGCTGGAGCTTTTCCGCCGCGAAGGCGTGAACCTCACCATGATCACCTCCCGGCCCAGCCGCAAGCGGACCTGGGAGTATTACTTCTTCGTCGACGCCGAGGGGCACGGCGACGACGCCAGCGTGGCCCGCGCGGTCGCGGCAGCAAGCGAGTACTGCCTTCAATTCACCGTGCTGGGCAGCTATCCGCGCGCGACGGAACTCCAATAGCGCGGCATGTCCCGGCCCCTCCCCCCTGAAGTGGCAGTTTGCAGCCGCTACTTCAGCAGCTCCACGAACGCCTCGATGTCGAGGCCGTTGACGCTGCCGTCGGAGTTGCAGTCGGCCAGCATGACGTTGCAGGCGGGGTAGTTCCGGCCGTAGGCGTCGGGGGAGACCAGCGCGGTGATGAAGGGCGTGATGTCGTAGCCGTTGATCGACCCGTCGCAGTTCAGGTCGCCCGGGCCGGCGTCGTTGGGGATGACGCCGTAGCGGATGTAGTCCCAGCGGGTGGTGCTGAGGCTATCGGCGGCGCACGCGTCGTCGCGACCGGACCGTCGCGCGCGTCGGGCCACCACGGAGCCGGTCGCATCGCGCCGGCCTCGCCTCGGATTCGCGCATGATCTGGCCCCGGGCGGACTACTGCGTGGCGCCCACTTCCACGGCGCCGATCGACCACGCGCCGCTGGCCGGCCGCGGGTTCCCGTACAGGTCGGTCGAAAGCTCGGGGATGTTCAGGGAGCTCAGGTTCTCGCCGGCCCCCAGCGCGGGCGATCCGACGCGCACGCGGAAGTCGGCGTGATCCAGCGCGGGATCCGTCGACCAGAACTTCGCCAGCGGCGTGAGACCGGGCTGAACGTCCATGAAGAGCGGGTCGGCCCAGGTGCTGTTGGCGTCCGCGTTCGTCGCGGTCGGCCCCTTGAGCAGGTCATCGCCGCCGGGCTCACCGACGGCCCAGTAGGCCTTCCACTGGCTGATGCTGGTCCAGTTCTGCCCCTGGTACTTGAACGCGGTGGTGCTCCCTCCGCCCAGGCGGTAGAACATGTTGTGGTCGGCCATGTACTTGCGCATCTGCCAGAACTTGTTGCTGCTCTGATAGAACCACGCGGCGGCGCCGTCGTTGGTGATGAACAGGCAGTTGCGGAACTCGCCCGTCACCGCCAGGTCGGGCGGGATGGCGCGCTCGCCGATGGCCAGCGGCCAGCCGTTATTGATCATGTCCTCGTCGCGGCAGGCGATGACGGTGCAGTTGAACACGCGCACGTTGGTGTTTTCGCGCCAGATGACCGTGCCGCCGCCGCCGTCCTGCGAGCCGATGATGACGCTGTTGGTGACCAGGTGGTCGTTGTACGCGTTCGCCGTCCGCACGGTCGGGTCGGTGGCCACCATGCCACGCATGTAGAGCGCCGACGATCCGTTGCCCCATACGACGCAGCGGTCGACGCGCATGTTGCCCGAGCCCTTGAGCGCCAGCCCGTACTTGCCGTTGTTCCACGACTTCACCCCGCGCAGCGTCACGTTGTACACCGAGCCCTGCGTGACCATGCCGTTGCACTGCTGGCTGGCGTTGTTGTCGTGCAGGTTGGTGTCTTCGATCAGGATGTCGTGGCTGCCGCCCTGCGGCAGGTCTACGTCGTCCATGTTGTTGCTGAAGTCCAGCGAGCCTTCGGTCCCGGTGCACTGGGAGAAGTCGCAGCGGCGGATGGTCAGGAACGCGACGCCCGAGCGGCGGGCGCTGAGCACGCTGGCGCAGTTCCAGCCGGTGATGTCTTCGAGCAGGATGTGGTGGTTCTTCACGCCGCCGCCCTGCCCGGGGAAGCTGAAGCGCCAGATGTGCCGCGAGTCGTTGCACTTGAACTTGCGGAAGTTGTAGTGCCCGAAACCGTGCGTCGCGGCGCTGCCCTGCTCGTCGGTGAAGTCGAAGAACCACTGCGCCGAAGACCCGGTGGTCAGGCGCACCTCCTCGTTCCCGTAGCCCTCGACCGAAATCGGGTACCCCGGCTCGCCGCTGTGGGCGAAGCGGACATAGGACTCCGTGAACACCCCCCCGCGCAGGTAGATCGTGTCTCCCGGTTTGGCCAGCCCGGCGGCCTTCTTGATCGTCCGGAACGGCGAAGCGAACTTGCCGGACGCGGAGTCATTCCCGCTGATCGAGGCGTAGTAGTTGCGGAACGCCGTGTAGCCGTCGTTGAGCGCCGGCGTCTGCACGTTCGAATACGCGCGCGACGGCGGGTCGAAGCGATAGTCGGCGTCGGACGACACCGTGCCCGTCCAGCCGGGCGGGACCTGGAGGAAGTAGGTGCCGGCTGAGTCGCTGCTGGCGCGCAGAAACTCCGACCCGTCGGGCAGCCGCGCGACCACCGGGACCCCGGCAAGCCCGGCGCCGTTCCTGTCGGCCACCACGCCGGAGATGGGGTATCCGCCGACGATGACGGTGACGTTGAGCTGCGTCAGTTCGCCGACTTCGTCCGTGACCTGGAGGTCGAACAGGTCAATGCCCGTGTAGCCCGCCGCGGGGATGTAGCGGATCGTCGCGCTGGGCCCCTGGTGCGACTTGGTTCCGTTGAGGAACTTCACGTCGCCCTGCGGTTGGCCCGCAATGGCCCACGCCAGCCGGTTGGCGTCCCCGTCCGGATCGGTCGCGGCCAGGCTCAGCAGGTTGGCCGGCTCGCTGCCGGTGCTGTCCTTCTCCACCACCATGGGCGGCGGCGAGGCTGGGGTCAGGACCGGCGGCTCGGCCACCGCGGTCACGCTGACGCTCACGGTCGCGTTGGACGAAGCGTCGGTGCCGTCGTGGACGCGGAACGTGAACGTGTCGCTTCCGAAGTAGTTCAGATTGCCGGTGTACGCGACCACGGCGCCGTTGCCCGCCAGCGTGTAGGGCAGGTCGCCGACGGTGACCGTGCGTCCGTTCCCGTTGTCGGTGATCGTGCCCCAGACAGGTACGGTGTTGATGATGTACCGAAGCGGCGCGCCCTCCGGGTCCGTACCGCCCAGTTGCACGTCCACGGTCCCGTCTTCCGCGACCGTGACGGACTGGTCGGACGCGGAAGGGGGTTGGTTCGGCGTGGGGGGCGTTGGTGGCAGCGAGCCGGTGAAATCCGCGCCGCTGACGTCGGCCTTCACGCGCGTGAAGCCGCGCGACGCCGGCTCGAACCGCCAGGAGCCGCCGGCGGGTGCGATCGTACCCGACCAGTCGAACGGGACTTCGAGCGCGTACTTGCCACTGCCGTCCGTCGTGGCCGTGCGGTTCCCGGTGGCCGACAGCATGATATTGCTAAGCGCGTTGCCGGAGTCATCGCGCACCACCCCCTGAATGACGGGCAGCACGACCGCGCGCGCTTCGGCCGGCCCGCGCGGGTCGGCGTGCGACACGATGAGCGCGCTGGAGAACCCGGCGATGGTCAGCGAGAGCCGGACCGCATGCTCGCCGCCGACGGCAAAGGTACGCGTTCGTTCCGCGTGCGTGGCCAACGGGCCTTCCTCGATCTGGCCGTCGAACGACCAGGAATAGGTCGCCTCCGGAAGCGGACCACCGTCCGAGGTCGCCGCGTACGCGCGAACCTGCAACGGCGCCGACCCCTCCAGCGGCGCGACCAGGAAATATACATCCGGGTAGACCGCGATACTCACGGTGGCGACGTTCGAGTCGCGGGCGCCGTCATTGACCAGAAAGCTGAACTGCGCGGCGCCGACGTACCCGGGCGTCGGGGAGTACGTCACCTCGGCCGTCGTGTTGGAAACCGCCGCGACTTCTCCGAGATCGCCGCGGTCCGGCGGCGTGACGATTTCGAAGGCGAGCGGGGTTCCTTGCGGGCTCTCGCCGACCAGGCGGACCGTCAGATCGCTGCCGCTGGTGGTGGCCGCCGACGAGGACAGCGCGCGCGGTTCGGCGGGCTGGCCTGGGTCACCCGACGTCCCGTCGCCGCTATCATTCTGCTGGCCTTCGCCGCCGGAATCGCCTGCGTCGGGGCTGGAGTCGTTCCCTGGCGGGGCGGAGTCGCCGTCCCATAAGTCGACGTCGGCCAGACCCCCCGCCGCATCGCCGCCGGACTCGGAGCCAGACGGGCAGCCACCCGCCAAGAGAAAGAGCGCGGTTGCGAAAGTGCAGGCGACACCAACACGTATCGAGCGGTTTAATGTTCTATAGGTCATGGTGTATCCAAAGCTCTCCCTGGCGGTGGGGCGCTTCTTTCGACCTAAACCGTGCGTCTGACAGTTGGAGTACGTAGGTGCAGTGTACGAAATAGGCGAGGCAGCGTTGGACGTCAACCGAAAAATGTCTGATAACGACTCGCGCGCCGTCGTTTTCGCGGCCGCCGGGCTGTTATCGGCCGTCATACTCCTGGCCGGTGGGGCCGCGCACCGCGCGCTGCGCGCCGAACTGGACGCGGGGGAGCGTCCGGCGAACATCACGCCCGGAACGCTCGCCCGGCTCCCGCTTCGAATTGGCGGTTGGATGGGCAACGACGTACCTCTCGACGAACGCACCATCAAAAAGACCGATACGGACGATCACGTCAGCCGCCGCTACCGGCGCGGAGTCGATTCGGTCGACCTCTTCCTGGGTTATGGGGTGCGGGCTCGCGATCTCGAACCTCACCGTCCCGAAGTGTGCTATCCGGCGGCGGGGTGGAATCTGAAAAAACAATCCGCGGCCGAGGTGTCGCTGCCGGATGGATCGAGGCTGCCCTGCACCGTCTACCGGTTCGGCCGGGGCGGATTCGATGCCCTCGACATTGTCGTGCTGAGCTACTTCGTCGTCGACGACGAGTACTGCCCCGATGTCGGGGTCCTTCGCTCGAATGCCTGGAAAGGGTCGCGCGGGACGCGGTACATCGCGCGGGTGCTCCTTTCCGCGCCGGTGGCCGTCATGCGCGGTGATGACACCGCCGTGGCGGCGCTGAACGCGTTCGCCGCGGATTCAGCCGCCGGAATCCGCGAGCTGGTCGTCCAGGCTGGAAAGGGTGAGGGCCGGTGAGCGCGACGCCCACGTCGGCAGACAGGGCGGTGGCGGTGGCGCCGGCCGGTGCGGCCCGCGCGGGGCGCGGCGCCGCGCTATGGCTGATTCCGGCGGCGCTGGCGCTGGGCTGGGCGTTCTGGAGCACACTGGCGGGACTGGTGCGGGAGTGGCGCAACAACGACGACTACTCGATGGGCGCTTTCGTCGTTCCGATCGCCGCATTCGTCGTATGGAAACGGCGCCGCGCGCTGGCACGCGAGTCACTGAGGCCTTGCTGGTGGGGGCTGGCAATCCTGGTCGCGGCGCAAGTGCTGCGGCGCATCGCGCTGCTGGAGCTGTACGAATCGCTGGATCGCTATGCGGCGATCCTCTCGGCGATCGGCGTCGTCGTGACGGTCCTCGGGTGGCGCATCGGTCGCCGGCTGCTGTGGGTGTTCCTGTTCCTGTTCCTGATGGTTCCGCTTCCGGGGCGGATCCACAACCGCGTGGCCGGGCCGCTTCAGACCATCTCGACGCTCGGGGCGGACGCGACCCTGGAGCTGCTGGGCGTCCGCGTGATGCGTGCCGGACACGACCTGACGCTCAACGACAAAAGCAGCGTGACGATCGCCGAAGCGTGCGGGGGGCTGCGCATGCTGACCGCGTTTGTAATCGTCTCGGGCACGCTGGCGCTGCTGATTTCGCGGCCCGCGTGGCAGCACGTGGTGCTGATTGGTTCCAGTATCCCGATCGGGGTGGCGTGCAACGTACTGCGGCTGGTCGCGACTGCGCTCTTCTTCACCGTGACGACCGATAATGCAACGCGACTCTTCTTCCACGACGTGGCAGGCTGGGCAATGATGGCGCCGGCCCTGCTTCTGCTCGGCGGCGAGCTCTGGTTCATGGCCAGGGTCGTCGAGCCGGACCCGCAACCCGACCCATCTCCGTCGCGGGGTGGCTGAGCATCGCGACCCGCGGACAGGCCGGGATTCGCACGATGGCTCGCGGCAGATTTTCGGACGCAAATCGCGTTGACTCGACCGTTGCCCGCGGTATGATGAGGGGGATCGTGTTGAGGAGGAGGAGTGGCGTTCGAGCGGGCAAAGTTCGGGGTGCGCTGTGCGGTTAGCCTAATCGTTGCGGGTACGTTCTGCGCCGTGGCGCCGGGCGA
>CAYNYG010000013.1:69521-81707 GCA_964401365.1 uncultured Planctomycetales bacterium
GACACGCTGATGACGTTTGAAGAGATTCCCGGCGACATTCAGGCCGTGAACGACTTCTACAGCGGCGTGACGTTCGGCAGCAGCTCGACGGGTTCGCCGCTGGTGACGCGGCGTGCGTCGACCGGCAACTACAACATCTCGTCCTGGCCGAGCGGCACGTCGTACGGCTCGGGCGAGTACTGGATCTACGACGACGTCGGCGTGACGTCGGCGCTGGACGGGTCCGGCAACGACGGCAAGATCAGCATCGACAACGCCGATGCGACCTACTTCGAAGTCGGCTACTGCGCCGGCTCGGGCAACGGTTTCTGGCTGGAAGCCTACGACATCAACGACAACCTGCTGGACACCGACTTTGGTCCCGACAATCTGCGTTTCGCCAACGGGAACGCGGGTGGCCCGGGCACCCTGCACGTGGACTGGGACGGCACGAACTACATCGCGTACGTGATCGTGCACGACACGGGCAACTTCTGGGTCATCGACAACTGCAAGACCGACGCTTCGGGCATCGTCATTCCGGCGCCCGGCGCCGCCCTGCTGGGCGTGCTCGGCCTGAGCGTTGTCCGCTCGATCAAGCGCCGCCTGGCGTAAAGCCGGACTGCGCGAACGCGATGATCCGCGGATCGTCGCACAGGTGAGAATCGCGGAGCGCCGAACCGAAGGGTCCGGCGCTCCGTCCGCTTTTCGGCCGGATCGGGTACAACCTGCGTCGATGCGATTCGTGCTTCTCGAACACGACACAGCAGCCGGGGTGCACTGGGACTTCATGCTGGCGGTGGACGCGGCCGGGCCGCTGAAGACGTGGCGGCTGGCGGCGAATCCGCTCGACGTGAAAGCGCCGATCCAGGCGACGCCGATCGGCGACCACCGCCGCGCGTATCTGGAGTACGAGGGGCCGGTGAGCGGAGGGCGCGGAGCGGTCGCGCGCCGCGACGCCGGCGAGGCGGTGATCGGCCCGTCCGACGAGGGGCGCGTGCGGCTGGAGCTTCGCGGGAAGCGGCTCGCAGGAGAGTTCGTGCTGGAGACCGCAGGAAGTGGGGTGCTGTTTCGCCGCGTTCATCGTGGGCACTGACTTTCGGCGTGGCATGGCGCGCGAGGAAGCGGGGGCCGGGGAGTGCGGCCGGGGGGCTGCCGCGCGGCGTGGCGCGGCGATGGTGCGGCTTGACATTCCGGAGATGATGCGGAAAGCTTGGTCGCGGGTTCCTTCACCAAGCGTTTTGCGCCGGCGGCGCGAGCACGGAGTCACGTAGCACCATGCGGAAGACACACTCAGTCATCGCGGTCCGCGCCGCGGTTTTGGTCTGCGTCGGGATCGCGGGCGCGGCGCACACGGCCGCGCAGAGCAAGTCGCTTTCGATCGTGTGGGCCGAATGGGCGCCGGCGGACGCGCTGGCGCAGCTCGGGAAGCTGTACGAGGCCGAGTCGGGGGTGAGGGTGACGGTACAGCAGATTCCGTGGACGCAGTACAAGGACAAGGTGGACATCGAGCTGTCGCAGAAGGGCACGAAGTGGGACCTGATCGTGGGCGACAGCCAGTGGCTGGGCGAAGGCGCGGTGCGGGGACACTACGTCGAGCTGACGGACTGGGTGAACGACCCGGCCAACTTCGACAAGCGCGCGGTCTCGCCGGCGGCGTTGTCGCTCTTCTGCGAGTATCCCAAGGGGTCGGGCCGCTACTACGCGGTGCCGTGCGAGACGGACGCGATGGGGTTCTGCTATCGCAAGGACCTGTTCGAGAGCGCCGCCGAGAAGTCGGCGTTCAAGCAGAAATACGGGCGCGAGCTGACGGTTCCGGATACGTGGGACGAATTCAAGCAGGTGGCCGAGTTCTTCACGCGTCCGGCGCAGCGGCTCTATGGCACGGCGCTTCTGACGGGCCGCGGGTACGACCAGCTCACGATGGGCTTCCAGCAGGTGATGTGGTCGTACGGCGGCGGGTACGGCAACGAGAAGTTCGAGGTGAAGGGGATGCTGAACTCGGCGGAAACAGCGGCGGCGCTGGAGTTCTTCAAGTCGCTTCTGGCGTACGCGCCGCGCGGCGGGGCGAACTTCGACTACAGCGACTGCATGGACGCCTTCAACAACGGCCTGGTCGCAATGTCGATGAACTACTTTGCGTTCTATCCGGGCGTGCTCGAGGGCCGCATGGGGCGCAACGCCGGGTTCTTCCGCATGCCGGGTCGGCGCGGCGCGGACGGGAAGGTCAACCGCGTGATCAGCCTCGGGGGGCAGGGGCTGAGCGTGATTTCGTACGTGAGCGACGAGCAGAAGGCCGCGGCGCGGGCGTTCCTCAAGTGGTTCAGCGCCGAGAAGCAGCAGGTGAAGTGGGCCGAGCTGGGCGGGTTCACGGCCAATGACAAGGTGCTGGCCAGCGAGACATTCCGCAAGGCGACGCCCTACAACGCGGAGTTTGCGGCGTCGCTGCCGTACCTGCGCGATTTCTGGTCCGTGCCCGAATACGGCCAGCTCCTGCTGGAGACGCAGAAGTGGTGGGGCCGGTATTTGGACGCCTCCGGGCCGACGCCGACGGCGCAGGAATGCCTGGACGCGCTCGCGGTGGAGCACGAGCGCATCCTGCGGGCGGCAGGTCACCTGAAATGACGAGCGCGCGGTGGCGAGGCGCCGGGCTCGATCAAGGCTCCTCCAGGGGAGGGCTGAAACCGACGCCCGGGCCGAACGTGAGCGTTGCGGTCGTCATGGTCTCGGGCGGGCACTTTCCGTTGGCGTTCCACAGGTCGTAGAGCGTCTGGCCGGCCGCGCCGCCGTTGTCGCGCAGGAACTCGGCGAATTCGCGGCTCAGGGACTGGTACACGAGCGTCACCTCGGCCCGCACGGCGCGGGGAGGAATGACGTAGAGCGAGTCGTCGTGGTTCTGGCCGTCTGCGTAGGTCGCGCCGACCGGCGCGCCGCCGAACTCCTCGTAGGCGGCGTTGGTGAACCCGAGCGGGGGGATGCGATTGTCCTTGAGAACCTTGTTATTGAGGGCGAAGTGAAACTCCGTGTCGGGGGGAAGGCCGACGATGGGGGCGATGTTCTCCCCGATCACGGGAAGGGCCTCGTAGACCTTGAGCTGCGGGTCCGTGACCAGGGTGCCCGTATCGGCCTGGTAGGCGCCGGATTCTGCGAGCAGAGCACCGCTGCGGCCAAAGAACCTGACGTTGAGCCACATGCGTCGGCCTTCGGGGTACCCGGTCGGGAGCTTGTGTCCGGCGCGGTTGATCACGCGCACGCGGAGGGTCGACGCCTCTCGCTGGAGCTCAAGGTCCGCTGCGTTCTGGAGCATGTAGCGGGCGCGGCTTGCGCCCGCGGCGAGCGCCGCGGTATCGACGGTCGGGTCGACCAGGTGCAGGACGCCCGGAAGCCAGGCGCTGCCGCCGGTCATGTCGTGCAGCGGGAGATCGGTGCGGGTCGGCGCGGCCGGGTCGTTGCAGCCCTGGCCGGTCACGTCGCGCATGTGGCAATCCTGGCAACTGGCGACGTACTGCTTGTTGCCACCGAACTCGGGGGCGAAGACGCCCTGGGGCGTGTTGAAGGCGCTGTGGAACCACTCGCTGTAGGTTCGTTCGACGGCGCCGATCGCATGGGAACCGAACTCGCCGGAAGGTTCGTCGAAGGGGTTCGGGAAATAGGTCCCGTCGACGAGGCGGTCGAAGACGGGGTTGCTGACGTCGTGGCAGGTGCCGCAGATCGCCGCTTCGGCATGGAACGGCGACACGAGGACACCGTGCGGCGCGACGGCGTCGACGAATGGGCCGCGGCGGCGCGACGCGATCGGATCGACGACATACTGCCCGGAGGAGACGACCTGCGGGATATCGCGCAGGGCTGCGAGAATTTCCACATCTTCGATGGGACTGACCCCGGCCTCGTAGTCGGGATCGAGCATGCGATGGCAAAGGTCGCAATTGACGCCGGTGTTGTCCTCCACAAGCATCGCAGACCCGTCAGTGGGAGTGGATCGGCCGCCAAGCCACCCGGCACTGATGTGACAACGGAGGCAGAGGTCACCGGACTCCGGCGCATCCTGATTGGCGACATGGAGCGCCGCCTTGAAAAGCGGGTCGATGGAGGCTTGCGCCATCAGGCTTCCGCGCCAGTTGAAAGCTGGCTCGACGGCCGGTTGCCCGTAATCGCCGTGGCACTGCGTGCAGGTTGCCGGTGAATTGAGCGGAGCGACCCCGAGGGGTTGAGTTCCGGGCATGTCGAAATCGCGAAGGGTGGTAGGGACCCGGCCGGACGCGCTCGAGTAGACGGAGAAGAGTCCGCTTTCGCCGACGCCGACGTTGTTGGACGCGTCGCGGGCCTCGACGCGGATCCGCGCCTGGGCCGTGGGTCGATTGGCGACGAACCAGCCGAGTTCCCCCAGATTGGCCAGGCCGATCCCGAGCGGGTCGTAACTGCTACCTGCATCGAGGGTAAGAAACACGTCGACGGACGTGACGACGCCGCTGTCGTCCGTGGCCTGCCAACGGATGACTTGGAACGAGCTGCTCGCGAGAGACTCGCCGCCGATGGGAAACTCCACGACCACGATCGGCGGGGTGGTGTCGTTGCCGCTGACGGGCGTCAGGAACCCCATGATCTCCGCGACGTCGATGTTGGAGGTTTGACCGACGTTGGCGCTCGACAGGCCCGGGAAGGTCGGTGTATTGGAGAAGTTGGCCAGGTCGGTCACCTCCGTGAGCGTGGAATAGCCGTCGGACTCGGCATCGGCCTGTTCGATGGACTGGACGGCGCTGCGGCGTCCATTCGGGTTGTTCGGGTAGTTCGGAAGTGCGGCTTCGAGCAGGGCACCGTAGGGGTTGCGGGTGCCGCCGCCGTTGAAGTCGTAGTGGCAAACACCGCAGTGCTGGGTATTGTCGGCGCGCAGGTCCAGGTGGGAGCCGACGGCGCCGGGGTAGACGGTGAAGAACGCATCGCGGAGGTTGGGCCTGACGGCGTAGGCGGGCAGCGCGAGGATCATGGAGACACCGCCCCACGCGATTCGGAAGATCGGTTTCATGTGCGGCTCCAGCGCGGAAGTGGCCCGGACCGGCACCGTGCCGAGCCGGGTACGAGAGTCTGCAAGACTCGGGTAGCATGATCTGTGCCAACGCGTCGCGAATGAGGGTGGCGCGTCGAGAGGGCTGGCGCAGGAGCGTGACCGCATGAGCAGTCCGAATGCAGTCCGTGGGGCCTCGGCCAATCGGGCTGCTCGCGCGTGGGTCCGCGCGCTGCTTGTCCCGGCGCTGGTCGCGGGCGCCTTTTCGGCGGGGTTTCTCGTTCCAGGGTGGCGTGCGACGGCTGGCCGATGGGGCGGGTCACGGGTGTCCGCGCCGTCGAAGGCGGTGCCGCCCGTGGCCGCCGCTGCGCGCCCGCCGTCCCACGCGGCGGCGCCGATCAGGAACGTGCTGGTGTACCTGATCGACACGCTGCGGGCGGATCACGTCGGGTGCTACGGCTACTTCCGCGACACGACGCCGACACTGGATCGGCTGGCTGCCGGCGGGGTCGTGTTCGAGAACGCGTCGGCGACCTCGAGCTGGACGCGTCCGACGGTGGTGTCGCTCTTTACCGGGATGTACCCGGTGGCACACGGCGTCCTGTCGCGGGACGATTCCGCCTGCGACGAGCTGGTGATGATGGCCGAGCTATTCCGCGACCGCGGGTTTCGCACGGTCGGCTATTCCAGCAACGTCTCGATCTCGGCCAAGACCAACACGGCCCAGGGGTTCGACGAGTTCACGCTGTTCGACCCGCAGGAGTGGCAGAGCCCCAGTCCGCAGCGCAAGCACCCGGGCTTCGTTCCGGTCGAGGGCATGATCGCCGCGCCGCTGGAGTGGCTGAGCCGCGTGGGCGACCAGCCGTTCTTCATGTACTTCCACTGCACGGATCCGCACGCGCCGTACTACCCGCCGCCTGAGACCGCGCTTTGGCAGCCGGACAACGCGTACAACCGCTACGACGGGTGCATCCGCAACGCCGACGCGCACCTGGAGAAGCTGCTCAACCACCTGTCGAGCCTGGGCAAACTGGAAGAGACCCTCATAATCGTCACCGCCGACCACGGTGAGGAATGGGCTGAGCACCAAGGGGCGGGGCACGGTTTCACGCTCTACCGGGAGCAGCTCCACATTCCGCTGATTCTGGCGCACCCGAGCCTGGGAGCGACGCGGCGTGCGGAACCGGTGCGGCAGGTGGACCTGCTGCCGACGTTGGTCGAGCTGTGCGGACTGCCGGGCGCCGCGGCGCCGCCGATCCAGGGGCGATCGCTCGTCCCGCTGCTGCGGGGCGAGTCGGACCCGCGGCCCGAGGAGCAATTCGTGCTGGCGGACATCGCGAACCCGCGGAACGCGGAGGCGTCCGCGCTGGCGCGCGACGGGTGGAAAGTCATCTGGATTGCGCATTCCAAGCCGTCCACGCGCCTCGCGGCGGAGAAAACGCACGTCCTGGAGCTGTACCACGTAGAGCGCGGCGAGAGCGTGAACCTGGCGGCCGTCGAGCCGGAGCGCGCCCGGCGCATGCGGGCGGAGATGGACGCGCTGCGGCAACGGCTGGGATCGGCGCGCATGAGTTGCGAGAAACGCGGAGTGGACGAGCAGGCTGACAGAATGCTGCGGACGCTGGGCTACCTGGGGGACGACGACGCGTCGCCGCCGACGAGCCGCCCGCGGAGGCGGCTCGAAGCGCCTCGCGAAGACGGGGGCGGGCCGTAGCGCGGGGGCGCAGCGGCGGGCGAAGGCGGGGCGGCGCGGGTTTCAGGGCAAACCGTATTCCTTGATCTTGCGGTAGAGCGTGCGTGTCCCGATGCCGAGGATCCGGGCGGCCTGTTCGCGGTTCCCGCCGGTATTGAGGAGGGCCTGGTTGATGGCGAGACGTTCGAGGTCGGCGAGGGAGAAACCGCCGAGGTTGTTGATGGAGGTCGGGACGATGGCGCGCGAGCCGCGGATGATCTCCGGGAGGTCGTCGGCGCCGATGTGTCGGTCCTCGACCTCGACCACCAGGGCTTCGATGGTGGACTCGATTTCGCGGACGTTTCCGGGCCAGAAGTGCTTGACCAGGTACCCCATGGCCTCGCTCGTGAGTCCCGGGACGGACATGCCGTGGGCGCGATTGGCCTTGTTGACGAAGTAATGGGCCAGGAGAGGGATATCCTGGCGCCGCTCGCGGAGCGGGGGGAGCTCGATGACGAGATGCCGCAGGCGGTAGTACAGGTCCTCACGGAACTTCCTGTCGTCGATCAGGTCCTTCAGATTGCGGTTGGTGGCGGCGATGACGCGCACGTCGATGCGGCGGACTTCGGTGGAGCCGACGGGAGTGACCTCGCGCGAATCAAGGACGCGCAGCAGCTTGGCCTGCATGGTGGTCGGCATCTCGCCGATCTCGTCGAGGAAGAGCGTGCCGCCGTGTGCCGCCTCGAAGTGCCCACGGCGGTCGGCGATGGCGGAGGTGAACGCTCCGCGTACGTGTCCGAAGAGTTCGCTTTCGACCAGGTTCTCGTTGAGTCCAGCGCAGTTGAGTGCGAGGAAGGGCTTGCGGGCTCGCGCGGACTGTGCGTGGATGGCGCGGGCGACCAGGTCCTTGCCGGTTCCGGTCTCGCCGGTGATGAGCACGGTCGCCTTGTTCTTGGCGAACTTGCGGATGCGGTCGATCACGCGGCGGATGCCGGGCGACGCGCCGACGATCCCCTCGAACACCGAGACTTCGGTGGCGGCCAGCGATTCCTGGAGCAGACGGTCCTCGCGTTGCGTGACGGACGCGGAGGCGCAGCGATGAATGGCGTCGACCCAGTCGTCGATGGGGCCTTCGGGGGCCAGGGACTCGATGCGCACGTGGTCGGCCTGCCCGTCGGTCGGCGGTCCGACGACGAAGAGCGTCGCGTCCCGGGCGCGCGCGTCGAGCTGCGCGATCAGCGCGGGCGCGGCCGGTTCGCCCCCGACGAGGGCGTCGGCGACGACGACGTCGGGGACCTTGCGGCGTATGGAATCGACGGCCTCGGCGATGGAGGTGGTGAGATGGCAGACGTGCGCGTGCCGCCCGCGAAGGCGGTCGCGCAATCGCTCGCCCGACTGCTCGTCCCCCGAGAGGATCAGGATGAAAGCGCTCTTGGACACGGATGAAGCTGAGTGTTGGTCCGGTCGCGGCCGTTATGGGCGAGTCTCAGGCGCTGCGCTGGCAGCGGCGCAACAGGTCCCGGCAGGCGAGGACGCCGGCGACCTCGTCGGGGTTCTCGCCTTCGTACTCGATGCCGACGAAGCCGTGATAGCCGGCGTCGGTGACGATCTTCATGATGCGAGGGAAGTCCGTTCGCGTCTCGTTGCCGTGCGCGTCGAAGTCGTGGCACTTGGCACTGACGGCCTTGGCGTAGGGCATCCACTTGCGGACGGCCTCGTAACGATCGACTTCGGCGGGGAAGTTGCCGAAATCCGGGAGCACGCCGAAGCGCGGGTCGTTGACGCGCCGGATGACTTCGAGCATGGCGTCCGGGTCGCGCGAGATCCCGCCGTGATTCTCGACGATGACGTTGAGGTTGTCCGGGCGCGCGTACTCGACCAGGGCCGAGAAGCTCTCGGCACAGCGTTTGATCGAATCGGCGTCGCGCGGGTCGCCGCCGCTGTTGCAGCGGATGCTGTGGCAGCCCAGGACCGCGGCGACGTCCACCCACTTGCGGTGATTGCGGACGGCGGTGCGTCGCTCGGCGCGGTCCGCGTGCGACAGGTCGCCTTCCCCGTCGCACATGATCAGCAGGATGCGCACGCCATGGTCCGCGGCGCGCTTCATCAGGTCCTTGCAGTAGGCGTACTGCGGGCTGGGGAAGAAGCTGTTGACCAGTTCCAGTCCGCCCAGTTCGAACTGCCTGCGGCACAGCTCGGGCATGTCGATCTGCTTGAGCCTGGCCGCGTAGAACATGCGGTGCAGCGACCAGGCGGCCAGCGAGATGTCAAACGACAGCGTGGCCGTCTCCTTGGGGCGGGTCGTCCCGGCGGCATCCTGCCGCCCGCCGTCGCCCGCCGTCGCCGCGCGAAGCAGGCCGGGCAGGCTCGCGAGTCCCGAGGCAGCGGCGGCGCCGCGGACCAGCAGGTCCCTGCGGCTGCGTTGTAATCGTGACCCCATTTCTCAATCCTCGCCGCACGGGGTGAACGAGATTCGGCCCGCGGCTGAAGCGCGGGCCGCCGGCCCGTGTCACTCGGCCGACTGAGACCACCACGTGCCGGTTGGAGATTGTAACCGCGGTCCGGCGCGGCGGCGATCGGCGTCAGGCCGGGCGACGGGCGGCATCGGCCTGGGCGAGCGTCACGAACACGTCCTCCAGCGACGCTGCGATCGGGCGCGTGTCCACCGGGCCGTGGCGGCTCGCGAGCGTTCCGCGCAGCGTCGCCTCCGTCAGGTCTTCGCTGACCAGCAGGTGGAGACACTCGCCGAACAGCGTCGCGTCATGGACGCCTGCCAGCCCTTTCAGCGTGCGCAGCGCGCGGGTCGGATTCGAGCAACACAGCTCGAAGCGGCGCGTCCCGGGCGGAGTGACCGCGTCGAGGCGCTTCAGCTCGTCCGGCCGGCCGCACACCAGCAGCCGCGCCGCGGCGATGTACCCGACGCACGAGCAGCGCTCGGCCTCGTCCATGTAGTGGGTCGTGACGAACATGGTGACGCCGCGCCCCGCAAGATCGAACAGCAGGTCCCACAGCTCGCGTCGCGCGACGGGGTCGATCCCGGCGGTCGGCTCGTCGAGGAACAGCACGTCCGGTTCGTGGATCATGGCGCAGGCCAGCGCCAGCCGCTGCTTCCATCCGCCCGAGAGCGTTCCCGTGAGCTGCTCGAGCCGCGGCACGAGGCTGGTCATGTGAAGCACGTCGTCGCGGCGGGCGGAAAGCGCCGCGCCGCGCAATCCGTAGACCCGGCCGTAGAACTCGAGGTTCTCGCGCACGGTGAGATCGGTGTACAGGCTGAACTTCTGCGACATGTAGCCGATGCGGCGCTTGATCGCCTCGGCGTCACGAACGACGTCGTGGCCGAGGACGGCGCCGCGACCGGCGGTGGGGCGCAGGACGCCGCAGAGCATGCGGATGACGGTCGACTTTCCACTGCCGTTGGGTCCGAGGAAACCGAAAATGGCGCCGCGTTGGACGGTAAAGGAGACGTTGTCGACCGCGAGCAGTTTTCCGAAGCGGCGCGTCAGGCGATCGGCCCGGATGACGACGTCGTCCGCGCCCGCCGCGCTCATGGGGCGTGCTCCAGCAGGACGTCGGCGGTCATGCCGGCGCGCAGCACGTCGCGGCCCTCCAGGAGCTCGATCCTGACGCGGAAGACCTGCTTGACGCGTTCTTCGGGGGTCTGGACGTTGGTGGGCGTGAACTCGGCCTCGCGCGACACGAAAGCGAACCGCCCGCGGAAGCGCCGGCCCGGAAATCCGTCCACGCGAACCGCCACTTCGTCGCCGGTCTTGACGCTCAGGCGGCTGGCCGGAACGTAGGCGCGTACGCGCAGCTCGGAAGGGTCGAGGATAGACACAATTGGCGCGTTGGGCGCGATCAGGTCGCCCGGCTCGAGCTCGACCGCTTCGACCACACCGTCGATCGGCGCCACGACTTGCAGCTCGCCCAACTGGCGTTCGATGGCCGCGACCGCGGCCTGCGCGGCGCCGACGTTGGCGTCGGCCTCCGCCTGCTCCTCGACGCGATACCCGCGCTCGGACATGACCAGGGCCTGCTCGGCCTCCGCCAGGGCGGCCCGCGCCTGGGCGAGCTCCTCCGGACGCGTGCCTTCGCGCGCCAGCGCCAGCGCGTTGCGGGCTTCGGCGGCCCGTGCCTGCCAGGTGTCGCGGGTGCGGGTGGCGTCGTCCAGTTCGAGCTGCTTGGCGCGGTCCTCCGAAACGAGGTCGGCCACGCGCTTGTACTCGATTTCGGCGCGGCGCAGCTCCGCCTGCGCCACGTCGAGCTTGTCCTGGAGGATGGCGATTTCGAGCGGGCGCGGACCGGCGACGAGCTCCTCCAGCCGCGCTTTCAGGCGGTCACGCCGGGCGCGGGACTGCTCGATCTCCTCCGGGCGGAAGCCGCTGTGCAGCTTGGACGCCAGCGCCTCGGCGGCCGCCAGCCGCTGCCGGGCTTCGCTGAGGCGTTCCTCCAGGTCGAAGGGCTCGAGCGTAAGCAGGAGGTCGCCGCGTCTGACGACCTGGCCCTCTTCGACGCTCACGGTGGCGATTCGCCCGCCCACGCGCGAGCCCACGCGAACGTCGTCCGCTTCGACCACGCCCGATACGAGATCGGCCGGTGGGGTCCGCTGGCTCCACCAGAGCAGCGCCAGTGCGGCCAGCGCGGCGGGAATGACGATCCAGATGCGTTGCACGCGCGGTATGGTAACCGGCGTCGGTCGGGTCTGGCGCGACGCAGTTCGAGCGGAGGGCGCCCCTCGTGCGGCGTGGCCTGCGGCGCGAGCGGGTGGTCCGGGTATCACCCATGTGGCGGGTGCGAGGATCGCGTCATGAGCTGGCTGCGAGCGGTCGGGTTGGCGTGCGGCGCTGCGGTGCTGGCGGTCGGATGCGTGCGCCCGGGTGGCGGCGGGATCCCGCGGCAGGAGTCGTTGAGCCTGCACCTGCGGAATGGAGCCCGGACGGCGGTTCGCCTGGGGATCGACCGGAACCCGTTCACCGGAGCGGAGGGCGGAAGCGGCGCGATCAGCGACCTGACGCCGCTGCTGCAACCGGGCGAGGAGTTCGAACTGCCCCTTGAACTGGTGACCGTGCCGTTCCGGTTCGATGCGTACGCAATCGTCGCGGAAACGGACGATCTGCGCGGGCCGTTCCCGTGCGAGGTGGCGCTGGTGTGCATGAGCGAGGCAGCGGTTCCGGTCATCTGGACCGGATCCGAGGTAGTCTGTGCCAGTCAGAATCGGCCCATCGTGTCGCTGAAAAACGAGAGCGACACGACGGTGTACCTGCTCGTCGGGGACGAGCAGCCCGCCCTGCCGCTGCTGCCGCTGGCGCCCGGCGAAGCCCGCGACACGCAACTCGGCGAGAACACCGTGGGTGGCGTGATGGTTCGGGCCGTGCGGTTCGACGCGATCCTGGGTCAGACGCTGGTCGCGTTCACGCAATGCCCGCTGGTGGGGACCTGTGTGAGCATCGAGTCGGTCTTCGATGGGTCGGCGCTGACCTGCGGCGAGTCGCCGTGACGGGTGCCTGGGCCGGGCGTTGCGCGGGGCCGGGCG
>CAYNYG010000013.1:81807-83703 GCA_964401365.1 uncultured Planctomycetales bacterium
GCGCGGGGCCGGGCGCCTCGGCGGCCGCGGGTGCGCCGGGGGGCATCGGAACGGGGTGTCGCCGCCTTCGTCCGCGGCGGTTTCGCCGAGCCTCGTACGCGCGATATGATCGGCTGGGTGTCCTGACCCGGAGAGTTCTCACCATGTCGCTCCAGCCGATTCCCGAGTCGATCATTCCGCTGCTCGAACGGATGCATGACCTGAACGCCAGCGATCTGCACCTGAAGACGGGGGTGCCGCCGCACTACCGCATCGCGGGCGTTCTGCGCAAGACGCAGATGGAGTCGTTCCGGGTGGACGGCCGTCAGATCGAGGGGCTGATCCAGCCGATCATGCCGGCCAAGCGCGCGGAGGAGTTCGAGCGTCGCGGCGCGCTGGACTTCGCCTATCACCTTCCCAACGGGGAGCGCTTCCGCTGCAACATCATGCGGGCCGGGGATCACATGCACGCCGCCATCCGCCGGGTCAAGGCGGAGATTCCCAGCTTCGAAGAGCTGCACCTGCCGGAGGTGTACCGCAAGATCGCTCATGAGACGCACGAGGGGTTGGTCATCGTCTGCGGCGTGACGGGGTGCGGGAAGAGCACCACCATGGCGGCGATGATCGACCACATCAACACGACGCAGCACGTCAACATCATCAGCATCGAGGATCCGGTCGAGTACGCGTTCGTCCCCAAGGCCGGCATCGTCAGCCAGCGCGAGATCGGGCTGGACGTGCCCAGCTTCGCCGATGCGCTCCGCTCCGCCGTCCGACAGGACCCCGACATCATTTTCGTGGGCGAGATGCGCGACAAGGAGACCATGCTGGCCGCGCTCCAGGCGGCCGAGACCGGGCACCACGTCTTCTGCACGCTGCACACGGCCGACACGATGCAGTCCCTGACGCGCATCCTGGAGTTCTTCCCGCAGGAGCAGCACCTGTTCATTCGCAGCTCGCTGGCCAACGGGCTTCAGGCCATCATGGCGCAGCGCCTGCTGCCGGCCATCGACGAGAAGATCCTGCGCGTCCCGGCGACCGAGGTTCTGCTGGGGACTTCCATCGTGAAAGACAAGATCCGCGAAGGCGCTGACACCGACCTGCCGGAGATCATCAACGGAAGCCGGGAAATGGGCATGCGCAGCTTCACGCACTCCCTGGCCGAACTGGTCGAGAAGGAGTACGTCTACACGGACACGGCGATGGAGTACGCCCCCAACCGCGAGCAACTGGTCGGCCTGCTGCGCGGCATCAAGACCTCGGCGCAGGCGCTGATTCACCGCGTCAAGCACACGGGTCCTCGGTAGGGGGCGCGCGGCGCGTAAGGCCGAAACGGCGGCGCCGGCCCGGGCGTCAGGGCCCGACGAGGCACTGCACAAAGGGGGCGATGTCCTGCCCGTTGATCGAGCCGTCCTCGTTCGCGTCGCCGGTGCACGGGCCGCACGCGGGCGCCCCAAGCAGCAGGTTGCGGAACGGCTCGATGTCCTGGCCGTTCACCGATCCGTCGCAGTTCGCGTCGCACGGCAGGCAGGGCGCCTGGAACTCGTTCGCGCCGACGTCCACGACGGGTGGCGGGCCGACGCCGGTGTCGGGCGTGGCCGGGTCGTCGACGCGCCGCGGCAATCCGGCGACGTCCGTGGTCGCGCCGCCGGGCAGGGCGGCGGAATCCCCCGCGTCGATCGCCGGCGAGCCGACCGCGAGCCGCAGGTCGTCGTCGAGCGTTCCGGCGACGTCGTCGAGTCCGTCGGCGTCGAGGAGATCCGGGTCCGCGCCGCTGTTGGCGACGCCGCCGAGCGCGCCGGTCCAACCCTGAACGATGGAGTAGCGGATGGTGGCGGACGCGTCGGTCGTGCGGACCTGGGACAGTTCGCCGGCACCGTCAATGTCGGAGTTGCCCCAGCAGACGAGGTTGCTGAG
>CAYNYG010000014.1:0-69208 GCA_964401365.1 uncultured Planctomycetales bacterium
TCTCGGGCAGGTTCTCGCAGCTCGTCCCCTCGCGCTCGTACAGGTACGGGATCGCGTCCAGCCGCACCCCGTCGACCCCCATGCGCATCCAGAAGTCGCAGACGTCCAGCACGGCCCGATGAACGGCCGGATTGTCGAAGTTCAGGTCCGGCTGGTGACTGTAGAAACGGTGCCAATAGTACTGCTCGGCCACGGGATCCCAGGTCCAGTTGCTCGGCTCGAAGTCCTTGAAAATGACGCGCGCCTCGCGGTAGCGGTCCGGGTCGTCGCTCCAGACGTAGAAGGCGCGCTCGGGGCTGTCCTTGGGGGCCCGCCGCGCCCGCTGGAACCACTCGTGCCGGTCGGACGTGTGGTTGATGACCAGCTCGGTGATCACGCGCAGCCCGCGGCGGTGCGCCTCTTGAACGAAAGTTCGAAAGTCCTCGATCCGTCCGTACGACGGGTGCACGTCGGCGTAGTCGGAGATGTCGTAGCCGTCGTCGCGCAGCGGAGAGGGGTAGAAGGGCTGGAGCCAGAGGGCCGTCACCCCCAGGTCGGCCAGGTAATCCAGCTTGGAGATCAGCCCGTTGAAATCGCCCACCCCGTCGCCGGTCGAGTCGCAGAACGACCGGACGTGAAGCTGGTACACGACCGCGCTGCGGTACCACAGCGCATCGGCGCCGGGCCGCGGATGGCGGCGCTTCCGGGCCGCGGCCTGCGCGTCGGCCAGCGAGGTGTCAGAGGAAATACTCAAACTCGGCCTCCGTCCGATCGTGTCGACGCACGCGGAACACGTGCACGGGGCAGGCGGCCGGGTCCAGTCCGACCACGTTGTCGGGTCCCAGCCAGCGATATCGCGCACCGGTGAGCAGGTCGTGCATCTGGTACGGCCGGTCGGGCGGCAGATCGAGCGCGTCCAGGTCCAGGTGCAGCTTGGCCCACTGCGCGCGGTGCGGGTCGGTGTTCGCCGCGACGACGACGGCGTTCTCGCCGCGCGTCTTGCTGTAGCACACGATGGCCGGGTTGTCGCAGTCGTGGAAGGCGAGCGTACGATCGTGCTGCAACGCCGGGTTCTCGCGCCGCGCTGCGTTCAGCAGCGCCAGCAACGGCGCAAGCGAGTCCTGGCGCTCGGTATCCCACGCCCGCAACTGGTATTTTTCCGAGTCGGCGTACTCCTCGCTGCCCGGCCTGAGCGCGCGGTTCTCCAGCAGCTCGAACGCCGGCCCGTAGACGCCCCAGCTCGCGCATAGCGTCGCGGCCAAGACGGCCCGCACGATGAACGCCGCCCGCCCGCCATGCTGCAAGTAGTCCGTCAGAATGTCCGGCGTGTTGGGCCAGGCGTTGGGCCGGAAAAAATCCGCCACCGCGGTCCGCGTCAGCTCCGTGAAGTACTGGCGCAGGTCCTGCGGACCGTTTCGCCAGGCGAAGTAGGTGTACGACTGCGTGAAGCCCAGCTTCGCCAGACGGTACATCACCTTCGGACGCGTAAACGCCTCGGAGAGGAACAGCACGCCCGGATCGACGCGCTTGATCTCGCCGATCAGCCACTCCCACATCCGGAAAGGCTTGGTGTGGGGATTGTCGACGCGGAAAACGCGCACGCCGCGGTCCATCCACACCCGAACGATGCGGCGGACCTCCTCCCACAACCCGCGCCAGTCCGCACACTCGAAGTCCAGCGGGTAGATGTCCTGGTACTTCTTGGGCGGGTTCTCGGCATAGCAGATCGACCCGTCCGGCCGGTGCCGGAACCACTCCGGATGCTCGCGAACATACGGGTGGTCCGGGGAGCATTGCAGCGCCAGGTCCAGGGCGATCTCGATGTCGCGCGCTGCGGCCTCGCGCACCAGCAGCCGAAAATCCTCGAGGTTACCAAGTTGGGGGTGAATCGCGTCGTGACCGCCCTCGGCCGACCCGATCGCCCACGGGCTTCCGACATCGTCGCCGTCAGGCTCGAGGGTGTTGTTGCGACCCTTGCGGTACTGCCGGCCGATGGGATGGATCGGCGGCAGGTAGAGCACGTCAAAGCCCATTTGGCGGATCGTGTCCAGCCGCGACACGACGTCCCGCAACGTCCCGTGCGCGGCGCCGGCGCGCCGGACGCTCCGCGGGAACAGCTCATACCACGCGCTGAAGCGCGCTCGCTCCCGGTCCACCCAGACGCGGACCGGCGATGCCAGGCGCGCCGCGTGACGGCGCGGCCCGTGCGTTCCCATGAGCGATGCAAGCCGGTCGTCCAGCGCGACGTCCACCCGGTCTGCGTGATTGGACCGCGCCAGCGCGTCCGCGTAGGTGCGCAGCTCGCCCGGGCTTCCCTCGCGGATCGCGGCCTCGATCAGTGCCGCGCCCACCAAGAACTCGGCTTCAAGTTCCTGCTGGGCCTCGGCTCGCCGCCGCAGGTCCCGCTGCCAGGTGGCGAACGGGTCGATCCACGCCTCGAGCGTGAATTCGTGCGCGCCCTCGGTGAGCACTTCGAACTCGCCGTGCCAGCGGTCGTTGACGCCGGGCGTCATCCCGACCTCGTGCCACGGGCCGCCGTCCGTCAGCCGGTGCCTCAGGACAGCCCCGATCCGGTCGTGTCCGTCGGCGAAGATGTCCGCTTCCACGCGCACCGTCTCCCCCACCGTACGCTTGACCGCAAAGCCGTTCCCCGGAACGGCCGGCGTGACGTCCTCGATCACGACGCGCACGCGCCCGTCGGCGACCGGTTCGGCTTCCGCGGGCAGCGCCGCACCGGCCCGGGATTCCCGCGCGGGACTCGGCACCGATGGCGCGCTCTCGGGTTTGTTCCTGTCCGATGCCCGGGCTCGGCTCAACCACGTCTCCTGAACTCTCAATACGATCGGCTCCATGCGGGGCGGGCCGCGAGGGCCTCCGACAAGGAGCCGTACGAGGGAGTATGGTTGCTTGAGCGAGATGCGCCAACCCGCGCGGCGACGGAATCCGCGGGGTCGACCCACTGGGCGCCAACGCCTGCGCGGCTCGACGCCGCGCAGGGTCCGTTGCATTTCCTTCAGCCGGTCCCCCACCGCGGTGTCACGGAAGAAGCAGCTCGACAAACCCCGCGATGTCCTGGCCGTTCACCGAGCCGTCGCCGTTGGTGTCGGCGTTGTGGACGTCGCAATCCGGGTACTGCTGCCCATACTGGTCCGGGTCCGTGAGCGCCAGGCGGAAGGGCGCGATGTCCTGCCCGTTGATCGATCCGTCGCAGTTGAGATCGCCCGGCGTCGCGCCCGCGGCAATCGCGACGCACGCGGAGAACTCCGACGTATCGAGCGTCGCCAGGTCCGTCGCCGTGGCGGTGGCGAACCAGCCGGCGGTAACGGCGGCGGACGCGTGGAAGGTGAACTGGGCGTCACCGGCGGCATCGGTCTGGACCAGCGCGTCGCCGAGGTAGAGCTCGCCCTCACCGTACCCGGTCGAATCACACGCCGCGGAGGCGAAGAAGCTGAGCCGATACGATTTGTTGGCAGCCGACTTCAACTCACCGGCGACGGTGGTGGAGGTGGCGTTGCTGCTGGCCGACGAGAGGACCGGGTAGTTTTGCAGCCGATTTCCGCCCGCGGTGTCGTTGTCCAGCGGATCGTTGGCGGTCGGACCGTCCGGCCCGCTGTTGATCGCCAGGTCGATTCCGACGCCGCCGCAGTCGTGGATCGAGTTGCCCCAGATGTCTACCCCGAGGGACAAGCTGGCGATGAGGATGCCCTCGCGTTCGACGGCGGCGACGAGGTTGCCTTGGCCGGGCTGTCCGCCGCCGATCTGCGTACCGAGCGTCTTGCGCGATCCGAGGTTGGGCGAGACGACGATGCCGCGCAGCGTGGGGATGGGCGTCACGCCGTCGGCCGCCAACCCGACCACGTTGTTCTGAATGAGAATGCCTTCGTTGTCGCGGTTGGTGGCGCCGACGCTGATCGCCACACCGAAGACCTGGCCGGCATAGTGGTCGGTGCCGACCGTGCGCAGACCGGCCACGAGGTTGCCCCGCACGGTCGTGTTGATGGAATCGGTAACTTCAATGCCTCCCGGCCCGATCTGCGACTCGCGCGACATGCCGTCGGGTTTCGTACCGACGTAGTTGCCTTCGACGAGCGTGTCTTTGGCCCATATGACGCTGATCTGGGTTCCGGTGGGGAAACCCTCCTCGCCGTAGTAGCCGTACCCGGCGACGACGTTCCGCTCCTCCGGCGTCGGGCCGCCGATGCGGTTGCCGGTGGGAAAGACGCAGTAGGTGCTGCCCTCGACACGAACGTGCCGGATGCGGTTGCCGATGACGACGTTGTTGTCGGCCCAGCAGAGGATTTCGACGGACTCCAGCACGTTCGACTCCTCGGGCGTGGTGCCACCGACGATGTTCCCGGTCACGGCGGGGCCTCCGAAGGGCCCGTCGATCTCGATCGTGCTGGTCTGACAGCCGACGACGCGGTTGCCGTGACCGCCCCAGATGGCGATCGCCGAGCCGCGCTGCCACACCATTCCGAGGCCGATGAAGAGGCAGTCGGTGGCATTGACGATGATCGCGGGCGATCCCCAGCCGTTGGGCTCAAGCCCGAAGATGCCGACCTCCGGACCGTCGGGATTCGTGTCCCCGATGTTGCGGGTCTGGGAGCTGAAGTCGATGACCAACCCGCTCTCGTAGACGACGAACGCGGCGATCTCCAGCTTGAGCAGCGCCATGTCCGGAATGAGCCAGAACTCGCCGGTCGGGATCGCAAACTCGATCGTCTGCGCGCCGCCCGTGTTCTGACACGCCAGGATCGCCTCGCGGAAGGATACGCGCCCGTCGGGACCCGGCAGGTCGCTGACCTGCTGGGCGCCGCCGAAGTCGGACACGTCTTCGAGCGTCGTGACCGTCACGGTCTGCGCGGAGGCGGACGCGGCGCACAAGATCCCGGCCAAAATGGACAGCCGGTGCGCAAAGTCGAGTTTCATGAGTAGGCCCTTGTGGTTGGGGGGGCTCGCCGAATCGCGCGGGAGTTCGCACGCGGCGTACCAGCCGGCGGATTTCAACCCGGCGCGTCAGCGTTGCGCCTGACTGCATGAAGGAGGCGCCGCGGCTGCGGGAAATACCCGCTCGGCGTGCGCGATTTCGCACACCCCGGGGTGCCGGTAGCGGGCACGTGCCCCTAGCGGATCACGTGTGCGGGCTTGAACTTCTCGTCCTTGATCTTCTGCTGCGTGGTGGTTTCGCCGGTCGCGGAGAAGAGCATCAGTTCGTCGTCGATGGTCGCCTGGAGGTGGACGGGGCGTTTCCAGATGTGCTGGAGGTGCTTGAGGCATTCGAGGGCGTACCGGATTTCAATGTCGACGCCCATGTGTTTGTGGGCGAGGTAGAGCTCGCCGCGATTGGCGAAGTTGCCGTCCGCGACGTAGATGTAGGGCCGGGCGTGGTTGGTGAGCATGAACAGGAGCTGGGCCTTGATCTGGCGGAAATCGCGGTTGACGGCGACGAGCTTGCCGGACGCGGGGTCATAGCGATAGTGGTAGAGCTTGTAGCGGTCGACGAATTCGGGCGTCAGGAACTCGTCGATGAACGTGACGTCGTTGTGGACGCGGCGCACCTCGAAGATTTTCTGGCGTCCCTGGCCCAGGCCGGTGTCCCAGGTGCGGCGGCGCTCGATGTTGTCGCACTCGTCGTATTCCTTCCCGAAGCGGCCCTTGTTCCAGCGCTCCTCGATGTCGCGGAACAGCTCGACGCCGAGCTTGTAGGGGTTGAGCTGGCCCGGGTGGGTGTAGAGCGTGCCGGAATGATGGTCGCAGTAGGTGACGATCTCGTCGTCGCGGAGCAGGTAGCGCGTCATGAGGCGCGAGTGCCAGTAGGTGGCCCAGCCCTCGTTCATGATCTTGGTCTGCCCCTGCGGCGCGTAGTAATACGCCTCGTCGCGGACGATCTCCAGCACGTCCGCCTGCCAGTCCTCGAGCGGGGCGTGCTGGAGAAGGAAACCGAGCACGTCGCGGTCGGGCGCGGGGGGGAAGGCCTTCTTCTGCTGCTCGATTTCCTTGAGTCCGCGTTCGCGCTGTTTCTGAAGCTCTTCGCGCGGGTTGATGAAGCGTTCCATGTAGGGCTTGGCCGGATAGCGCGTGACGCGCCTCTCGGCCAGTTCGCGCGGGTGCGGCTCGCGGGTGCGTTCCTCGGCGGCAGGCGTGCCGGTGGCGCCGCGCTTCATCAGCAGTGCGTGCGGGTCGATCAGGTCCTCGAGCGTGACGCAGACGTCGACGAAGCGCTCGACGGCCTCGAACCCGTGCCGCTCGATGTGGCGGCGGATTCGCGTGGCATGGTTGGCCATGCCGTCCATCATTTTGCGGTTGGTGTTGCTGAACCAGATGTTGTTCTTGAAGAAGTCGCAGTGCGCGTAGACGTGTGCGATGACGGTCTTCTGGTCCGTCAGGGTGTTGTCCATGAGCAGGTAGGCGTAGCACGGGTCGTTGTTGATGACCATCTCGTAAATCTTGCCCAGCCCGTACGTATGCCGCTTGCGAAGCTTCTCGTACTCCATGCCGAAGCGCCAGTGAGGATAGCGCTGCGGGAACCCCCCGTAGGCCGCAAACTGGTTCATCTCGTCGAAGTCGACCATCTCGAAGACGGTCTCGAAGAAGTCCAGCCCCTCGGCGCGGGCCCGGGCCTCGATGTCGCGCCGCAGTCGCGCCAGCTCCGCCGGAAACAACCGATTCATCCGCGCTCCGTCGATCTCGCAGGCTTCGCCGCCGGCCGTGGGCGGTCGCGCCGGATTCTATCCGCCCGGCGCCGCCAGCACCGTGAACACCCGCGACGCCTTGCGCTTGCCCAGTTCCACCGTCGCGCTGTACGGCCCGGGCGACACGAACGGCGTGACGCCCAGCTCCGCCTCCGGGTTGGGCAGGCGATCGTGCGGCTCGGGCAGCAGGTCCCACACCACGCGGTTGAGACCCGGGCGGTTGCTGCCCGTCAGCTTGCGCACCACCGTGCCGCGCGAATCTTCGATCGTCACATTCACGTCCTCACCGGTGTAATCCCGGATCCAGTACCAGATCCGCGCACCCATCGGCGGGTTGGCGGCCCGGAACATCCGGTCCCCCCACAGGCCGCCGTTCGGCAGGAACCAGCGCGGCCGGGCGGGCCGGATTTCGAAGCAGTGCAGCGGCGACTCGACAACCGCCGGTGTGAGCTGCCCCAGCGCCGACGGGTCGTCCAGGACGTAGATCGAACGGCCGTGCGTGCCGATCACGAGGTCCAGCTCGCGCGGATGTTGCACGATGTCGTCGACCGCGACGGTGGGCAGCGTCTCGCCGTTGAGCCGAATCCAGCGCCGCCCGCGGTCGAAGCTGGCGTAGAACCCGTTTTCGGTCCCGACGTAGAGCACGCCGGCGTTGGTACGGTCCTCGCGCACGACTTTGGCCGTCCAGCGGTCCGGGAGGTCGCCGGTGATGCTGGTCCATGACCGGCCGAGGTCGGTTGTCATCAGCACGCAGGGCGCCATGTCGTCGCTTCGGTGCCCGTCCACCGCGGCGTAAGCGGTCTCACGTTCGTGATGGGACGGCTCGAGGCGGGCGATGTAGCGGCCGCGCACGTCGGGCGGGGTGACGTTGGCCCAGGACTGGCCGCCGTCCGCGGTGACGTGAATCAGGCCATCGTCCGTGCCGGCCCAGAGCAGCCCGGGCGCCAGAGGCGATTCGGCCAGCGACACGACGGTGCCATGGGTCTCGGCCTCGGACCCGACGGTCATGATTCGGTCGATGGCGCGGGCGCTGAGGTCGTCGCTGATCCGCTCCCACATGTCGCCGCGGTGCGTCAGCCGGAACACGTGGTTGCCGCCCAGGTAGAGGACGCTGGGGTCGTGGGGAGAGATGAAGAAAGGCGTGTTCCAGTTGAAGCGGAAGCGCGGCTGGCCTTCTTTCGGCGACGGCTTCAGCAGCTTGCGTTTCGACGTGTCCAGGTGAATGCGCGACAGGTACCCGCCCTGCGACTCGGCGTACATGACGTTCGGGTCGGCGGGGTCGAACGCGACGTGGAACCCGTCGCCGTTGTAGACGAAGTCCCAATCGGCGTTCGTGATGGCAGCGCCGGCCTCGACCAGCGACTCCGGCCCCGTGTCGCGCAGCGTCGCGCTGGGCCCGATCCAGGTCCCGTTGTCCTGAAGTCCGCCGCCAATGCGGTACGGGTCGGACATGTCCACGGCGACGTTGTAGTACTCGCCGGTAGCCAGGTGATTGAGGAAATCCCAGGTCGCACCGCGGTCGTAGGAGACATAGACGCCCCCATCGGTGCCCAGCAGCAGGTGATCGCGATCGACCGGGTTGATGACCATCGCGTGCAGGTCGCCGTGCGGCTTGCGCGCCCCGCCGGCACGGAAGGTCTTACCGCCGTCGTCGGAGACCCACAGCCCCCACCCCAGCAGGTACACGCGCTGGTCGTCCGTCGGATCGACGCGCACTTTCGCGAAGTAGAACGCGCGCGGCGTCACGTTGCTCACCCGCGTCCACGTGTCGCCGCCGTCGTCGCTGCGGAACAGCCCGCCCGCCTTGCTGCGATCATCGAACGGCTCGACGCCCCATCCGCCCTCGTCCGACTCCACCACCGCGTACAGCGTTCGCGGCTCCTTGAGGTAGACGTCCAGTCCGATCCTGCCCGTCTGCGCCGGGAGCCCGCCCGCCAGCTTCGTCCAGGTCGCGCCGGCGTCGGTCGAGCGGTAGATGCCGCCCTGCGGTCCGCCGCTCTGGAAGCTGTAGGCCGAGCGGCGGCGCATGTACATCGCAGCGTACACGACGTCCGGATGCTGCGGGTTCACCAGCACGTCGCACGCGCCGGTGTGCTCGTCGATCCTGAGCACGTGCTGCCAGGTCTTGCCTCCGTCGGCGGTCTTGAACACGCCGCGCTCCGCGTTGGGTCCCCACAGGTGCCCCAGGGCCGCGACGTAGCAGACGTCCGGGTTGCGCGGGTCGACGGCCAGGCGCGGAACGTCGTGCGAGTCGGTCAGGCCGACGCTGGTGAACGTGGCGCCGCCGTCGGTGCTGCGATAGACGCCGTGCCCCCACGACGAGCTGTTGCGCCCGTTTCCCTCGCCCGTACCGACCCAGACGATCCTGGCCTTGCCCTTGTTCTTTTCCGCCTCGGCCCGCCGGACCGCGTCCTGCGCCGAGGAGCCGGCCGTTGCCGCCGCGGCCCGCTCCTTCGACTCCGAATCCTCCTTCCAGCCCGGCCAATCCGCGGGCGCGTCGGCGACGACGACCGAGCCGATCGACGCGGTCAGCTCCTTGTCGAAAACCGGCGAGAAGGTCGTGCCCGCGTTCGCGGTCTTGAACAGCCCGCCGGTGCCGTATGCGACGAAGTACAGTTTCGGGTTTCCCGGAGCGACCGAGATGTCGGCCACCCGCCCGCCCATGTTTGCCGGACCGACCGAGCGCCACGCCAGCCCCTTGAAATCCTCGGGCCGTAGCGCGCGCGGCGCGCCAGCACTCGCGGCCGCAGGCGGCGCGGCTGGGTGCGGTGCGGTGAGGTTCGCCGAAGCCGTCGCCGCGTCCGCGGCACGCGTCCGTTGTCGTGAGGCCATGGATCCTTCCTGGCGCACGTTCGCCGGCGCTGCGGGCGGCGCGGCACAGGCCGCCGCTAGCAGTACGACTCCACCGACGGGAACGTGAAACGCCGCGCGCACGGAAGCTCCGCCTGGGCCCGGCGATGATAGCCCGCGGCACCGCGGCGGCCAATGCGGGTCGCGGCGCCGACGCCGGCGGGGCAGCGCAACGGCGGGGCTGCGCGCCGTCGACCGTTCGGACATCGGCTAGGATGTTCGACGGGACGCGTCCGGCCGGCATCCGCCAGCGGGCGCGGGCCACGCGACGGACCGCATGCTGCCGATCAAGCTCCGCATCCTGAAACGCGTTGACCGCCACTTCGGCCGCTGGCTGTGCCGCACGACGCCGCCCCGCGCGCGGTACATGCCGGCGCTGGACGGCCGCCAGCCGTGGCAGGCGCCACCGGTGCGGCCCGAAGGGATCGAGCGCATCCTGGTGATCCGTCCCGGGGGGATCGGCGACGCGGTCCTGATGTTCCCGATGCTCCGCGCCCTGCGCGAGCACTTCGCCCAGGCGGCCCTCGACGTGCTCGGCGAGCGGCGCAACACGGGCGTGTACGCGATCAACAGCCTTGTGCGGCGCACGTACCGGTACGACGACGGGCCGCTGAGTTTCCTGGCCGCGCTCAAGCGGCTGCACCAGGAGCGCTACTCGATCGTGATCGACACCGAGCAGTACCACTACATGTCCGCCGTCGTGGGCAACTGGCTGCGGCCCGACTATTTCTGCGGGTTCGACACGGTCGGCCGCGGGAGGCTGCACACGCACCGGGTGCGCTATCGCGAGACGGTGTACGAGGTGTACTCGTTCCTGAGCCTGGCGGCCGAGCTGATCGGCCGCGAGATTCCGTTCGACCCGAACGCGGCGTTCGTGGAAGTGGACGCGCGGTGGCGCGAATGGGCGGACGGAGCGCTGGCCGGGCATCGCGGGCGGCCCATCGCCGTGATCGTGCCGGGCGCCTCGACGCCGCACAAGTACTGGCCGCCGGCGCGCTACGCGCAGGTGGCGGACTGGCTGGTGTCGCGCGGCTACTACGTGGTGGTGCTGGGAGGGCGCGACGCGCTGAGCTTCGCCGACGCCATCGCCGCGCACCACCGCGAGGGCGACCTGCTCAACCTCGCCGGTCGCACCTCGCTGGCCCAGACCGCCGGCATCGTGGAGCGCGCCGGCGTTTACGTCAGCTCCGACACCGGCGCTCTGCACATCGCGTACGGTGTGGGCACGCCCACCGTGCACATGTTCGGCAGCGGCGCCATGGAAA
This sequence comes from uncultured Planctomycetales bacterium, assembly GCA_964401365.1. Classification (GTDB taxonomy): domain Bacteria; phylum Planctomycetota; class Phycisphaerae; order UBA1845; family Fen-1342; genus CAYNYG01. The sequence continues at coordinate 10,787 of CAYNYG010000014.1, forward strand.
AATGGGCCCCGCGAGGACGACGCTACGTCGTCATCAATAAGGGGCTGCCCTGTAGTCCCTGCACGCGCTACGGCTATACTCCACCCTGCCCGTACGGCGTGGCGTGCATGGACGCCATCGGAGTCGAAGACGTGATTGCGGCGATCGAGGAAGTCATTCGTCCCGCGACGCTCGGCGACTGACGACCGACGGGGGCGAAGCGATTCCGATGGACGATCCGACCGCTCAGGCAACCCCCCGCAACCGACCCGAGTCCTTCGGCGCAGACTACTTCGAAAAGCAGTACGGCATCGTCGACTGCCAGCCGTTCAGCCAGCACTGGTGGTCGGTGCGGCTCTACAGCGGCATCGCGCGGCGGTTGCTGCGGCGCAGCGCCGGACGGCGCATGCTGGAAGTCGGATGCGGGTTCGGGTTCATCCTGGCCGCCCTGGAACACGAGTTCGAGACCTTCGGCGTGGACATCTCGGACCACGCCATCGCGCAGTGCGCCCGCGTGACGCCCGGATCGCGCTGCGCGGTGGCCAACCTGGAGGAAGGGCTGCCGCCGCACCTGGAGCCCGGCACGTTCGACTTGGTGCTCGCCTGCTACGTGTTCGAGCACCTGCACGATCCGCCCGCGGCGATGGCGCGCGTGGCGCGACTGCTGCGGCCCGGCGGTACGTTCTTCTTTTCCGTGCCCAACACCGAATCGATCGGGCACCGCTGGAAGGGCCGCGACTGGTACGCGTACAAGGACCCGACGCACTGCTCGTTGCTCGCGCCGCAGACCTGGCTGGACTTCGTACGGGCGGCGGGGCTGACCGTGCAACGGGAGTTCTCCGATGGGTACTGGGATCTGCCCTACGTCCGCTGGCTTCCGCGCTGGGTGCAGGCGCCCATCTTCCTCGCCCCGTGCGCGCTGACGTGCCTGCTGGCGCGGCCGCTTTTGCCGGCGCGGTTCGGAGAGAACGTGATTATCATCGCGCGGAAAGCTGCCGCCGATCGTTCGGCGTCGCTCCCCGCGACCATCGTACGGGACCCGCATGAGCCAGGCACCCCAACCCGATGAGATCCGCTGCGACAGCCCCGCGTGCGGGTATGTGAACCCGCCCGGGTCGCGCTTCTGCGCCGTGTGCGGCAAGCCGATCCGGCTGACCGGAGCGGGCGCCCTGCTGCACCGGCTCAAGTTCTTCGGCTGGGTTCTGCCCGTGGCGCTGGCGGTCGGACTCTATGCGCCAGGAATCCGCGGCGAGCTGGTCTGGGACGACGGCATCGTGCAGAAGGACCAGATGGTCGCGTTCCGGACGATCAAGGACGCGTTCTTCTTCCCCCGCGGCATCCCGCAGTGGTCGATGATGTACTATCGACCCACGGTCACGCTGACCTACATGGCCGAGCGGAACCTGTACGGTCCGGGCGCGATCGCCGGCCCGCGCGCCACCAACGTGGCCATTCACGCCCTGGCCACGCTGTTCGTCTGGATGCTGGCGCGGCAGGTGTTGCGCACGCATCGGTTCCTGGAGCCGGGCGCGGTGGCGGCGGCACTGCTGTTCGCCGCGCATCCGATCCACACCGAGTCCCTGTGCCAGATCAACGGGCGCAGCGACCCGCTGGCGACGATGTTCATGATCGCGGCGGTCGTGGCCGCGATCGCGTGGCGCGACTGCGCCGCGCGGGGGGCCTGGGCGCGGGGAGCCTTGCCGCTGGTCGTCTCGCCGCTGTTGTTCCTCGCGGCGCTGCTGTCGAAAGAGGTCGGAATCGCGACCCTGCTGATGCTGCCCGGGCTACTGCTGTTCATCCCGCCGCTGATGCACGGAGGCCTGATCTTCGGCGGGCTGGCCGTCTGTGCGGTGGCCGGCGCGCTGGCCGGGACCGCGGCGTGGAACGGCGCGACACTGCTGGCCGCGACGCAGCCGAGCAGCGCACCGTTCGTGCAGTCGCCGGCCGGCGTCGTGCTGCTCAGCATCGTAGCGGCCGGTCTGCTGGCGGGCGGGGCGGCATTCGCGATGGCGCGCTTCGGGCCGCACCGCCGCGCGCTGTTGGGCTCGCTGGCGCTGCTGGCGCTGTTCGGCGGGAGCACCGTCGCGTACGCGCAGCTTCGGCAGCAGTCCAACGTGAACCCGACGCCCCCGCTGAAGGCGGATGCCGTGGGGACGCCGCTCTCCCGGGCGGCGGCAGCGCTGGACTACTACCTGATCAAGTCGGTGTGGCCCTGGCCGCAGTCGGCGTTCCCGCACCGGGTCCGCGGGCTGGGCGGCGACGACGCGCGGAACGGGTTTCTGCCGTACGCGGCCGTCGCGATCGCCGCAGTGCTGACGGTGGCCGGGCTGTTGCTGTATCGGCGGTTCCCGGCGCTGGTGGTCGCGATGGGCTGGACCCTGCTGTGCGTCGCGCCGTCGCTGGCGATCGCGGTGCGCAACATCGCCGAGACGCCGGTCGCGGAGCGCTACCTGTACGCACCGTCCGTCGGGGTGTGCCTGCTGGTCGGCGGACTGCTGGCCGCGGCGCTGCCGCGCGTGGCACTGGCCGTGCCGATGGTGCTGGTCGTGCTGGTGGCGATCGGCGGCTCGTCCGTCGCGACGCTCCTGCGCGCGTCGATCTGGACGAGCAACCTGGCGCTGTGGGGCGAGACGGTGAAGCGCGAGCCCGACGCGGGGCTGCCGTGGCACTCCCTGGGCCAGGCCCGGATGGCGCGCGCCAGCGAGTTGTCGGGCCCGCAGGCCTCCGACATGCTCAACCAGGCGATCGCCGCCTTCGATAAGGCGCTCGAGACCTACGACGACGACGAAGGTCGCTCGCTGGCGTGGAATTCCAAGGGCGCGTGTCTCATGCGGCTCGGAAAGCTGTCGGAGGCTGCCGGCTGCTTCGAAAAATCGACCAAGATCCGTCCCGGATATGCGACCCCGTGGTTCAACCTCGGCATGCTGGGGCTGACACGCGTCACCGGCGCCGGCGCGCCGACCGACCCCGACGCCCGCATGCGGCTTCTCGCGTATTCGCGCGGTTTCTTCATGAACGCGCTGCGCTCCAATCCGCGCTACGTCTGGGCGTATCTCGAATTCGGCCGCTGCATGTACATGATCGGCACGATCCACACTGCCAAGAAGGACGCCAATGCCGCCCGTACGGCGTTCACCGACGCGGAAAGGTCGCTCGACATGGTGCTGAAGCTGGATCCCAACGGCCGGCACGCGGCGGCGGCGCGGGAGCTGCTCGGCCAGGTGCGCAAGGCCGCCGGCACGCCGCCTGCAGCGCCGTCGCCGTAAGTTCAGCGTTGCCGTCGTGATGCGCCGCCCGGCGCGCGAGCGAACCGAGCGGCGGCCTACCCCCGCCGCGCCTCCTCCAGGGCCGCCTTGAACCGCGGCAGGCTCCGCTCCACCGTCTCCGGGCTGACGGCGTACGAAAGCCGGATGTGTCCCGGCCGGCCGAACCCGCGGCCTGGTACCGCCAGCACCCCGTGCTTCTGGAGGATCTCCACGAAGCGCACGTCGTCGTCGATCGGGCAGCGCGGGAAAGCGTAGAACGCACCGCCGGGCGTGGGCAGATCGTATCCGAAGGACCGCAGCGCGCCGCAGAGCAGGTCGCGGTTGCGGCGATAGAACGCCACGTCGCAGCAGGCGTCGATGCACTCAGCCACGACGCGCTGCATCAGCGCCGGGGCGTTCACGTACCCCATGGTGCGATTGAGCATGATCATGGCCGACATGAGCACGCCGGCGTGGGGCAGCTCCGGGTGGACCGCGACGTAGCCGATGCGCTCGCCGGGGATGCTGATGTCCTTGGAGAAGCTGGACGCGACGATCGAGCGCGGGTAATGACGGGCCGGCGCCGGGCAACGGTCCAGGTCGTAGATCACCCGGCGGTAAATGTCATCGCAGAGCAGGTAGATCGGCCGGTCCGGACGGTCGTGGCGGCGCAGCATCGCGCCCAGCCGCCGGCAGGTATCTTCGCCGTAGACGGCTCCGGTGGGGTTGTTGGGCGTGTTCAGGACGACGGCGCGCGTGCGGGGCGTGAGGGCGGCCTCGACGGCATCGACGTCGGGTTGAAAGGCGCGGTCGCTCTCCACGGTCACCAGCGCGCCCTGCGCGTGCTCGACGTAGAAGCGGTATTCGGAGAAGTACGGGTTGAGGACGATGACTTCCGCGCCGGGGTCCAGGATCGCCCGCATGATGATGTTCATGGCCGCCGCCGCCCCGCAAGTCGCGATCACCAGCTCGGGCCGGAAGGGCAGGCCGTACTCGCGCGCCAGGAACGCGGCGATGGCGGCACGGGTCTCGGGAAAACCGGCGTTGCTCATGTATCGGTGGCGGGCCGGCTCGCGCCGCGTCGCGCAACGGGCCAGCGCCTCGAAGAACGCCGGCGGCGGCGATGCGTTCGGGTTGCCGAGCGAAAAGTCAAAGACGTTCTCCTCGCCCAGCTCCGCCCGCAGCTTCTGCCCCACCTCGAACATGGCGCGGACCCACGACGCCGATTTCATGTCACCGGCCACGCGCTGCGAAATGGGCAGTTCGGACATCTGCGCCTCCGTGGAGCGGGTGCGAGTCCTCCCGGATGCGCCAAGCTAACGCGCCGTCGCCCCGATCGAAAGCAGGTCCGCCCCGCGAGACGTTCACCAGCGCGCGACTCTGCCGTCGCGGGAGGCGCGGGGGCGGCTGGCGGGCATCCCCGGCGGCGATCCGGCGTCCGAGCGGGGAGCGCCGTCGCGCGGTCACGAATCGGCCCCGCTCCGCGGCGCCCCGCGGGACGCACCACACCCTGCAACAGGCGGAATCCCCCGCGCCGCGTTCACCCGCGCTCCGGGCTAGGCGCGCGAGCCGTCGTCGGTGACCGGCTCGACCTCGTAGATTCCCGCGAAGACGTCCTCCACGCGCTCCTCGTCCGCGAACTCCAGCGACGAGGTCACCACCTGCCCCATTTGGCGCAGGAACTGCCGCAGCAGCTCGGCCGCGTGTTCGCGATCGCGGGCGACGACTTGGAACGTCCGCGCGGCGGTCTCGCGCGCGTCGTCCGCGCGGCCGCCCGCGCGGTGCGAGCGCGAGTGCGCGCGCTGCGCGACCTCGGCCAGGATGCTGTACCACATGCCGGACGCGAGGCGCTCGCCGGTCAGCTCGCGATACGCCTCGCACAACTCCACCCCGCACGCGTCGTCCGCGTAGGCGCGGCGCAGCAGCGCGTCCGCGCGGCGCCGCAGACGGTGGTCCGCGTAGAAGCCCATCGCCTGCTCGTAGGCGTAACACAGCTCGTCGGCGTCGCCCGGGTCCGCCGCATCGACCGCCGCCAGGAACTCCTCGGCGGCCCCGTCGACGTCCGTCTCACGCTCGAGGATGTAGCCGCGGAGGATGCGGACCTGGGCCGAGTCGGGAACGTTCTGCTCCAGCCAGTGCAATTCGCGCCGCGCAACGGCGAGCTCGCCGGCGCGTTCGGCGGTAAGGCCCCAGTTGAAATGCAGCGCCTCCGACTCGGGATCGAGCTGGCTGGCGCGCTCGTAGCAGGCGAAGGACGACTCGAAGTCGTCCAGCTCGCTCAGCACGATCGCCAGCGATACCCACGCGTCGCCGTCTTCGTCCATCAGCGAGAGATACCGTCGCAGCGTTCCGCGCGCGGCCACGAAATCGCCCGTCTCGCGGTACACCGCGGCCCGCCGCTGAAGCAGCCAGATCAGATCCGCGCCGTGGGACTCCGCGTCGCGATAGGTGCGCAGCGCGTCGTCGAACTCGCGCAGGTTCTCGTAGGCGTTGCCCAGGTTGGCCAGCGCCACCGCGTCGCCCGGGTCGAGCGTGACCGCAAACTCCAGCGCGTCACACGCCTCGTCGAAGCGATCCAGGCTCATCAACACAATGCCCCGCGTCGTGTGCAGGCGCACCGAGTCCGGGTTCTCATCGATCAGCGGAGCGAGCAGCTCCAGCGCCTCGCTCGAGCGGCCGAGCTGCGCCAGCGCCCAGGCGCGCAGCGAGCCGATCTCCAGCCGCTGCTCGAATTCCAGCAGGGCGGCGTCCACTTCGTCGAGCTGCTCCAGCGCCGCGTCGGCGCGGCCGTCGCCGAGCAGCTCGCCCGCCAATCGGATGTGTGCGTTGATTTCGTCTGGTTTCATGCGCGCGGATTCCCGGTTCGCGTGCATTGTAAGGGATCGCGACGGCCGCCGCCAAGCCGCACCCGGCGCCGCGGACGCCGCCCGCGCGACCGTCCCAGAATCGCTCGCTTCCGTGGCGCGGATCAGTCCCCCGCGCGTTCATCGACCTCGGGCTCGTCCTCGCCGAGCTCCCCGGCGGAGATCAGCGCCAGCCGCGCCGCCTTCTGCTCCGCCTCCTTCTTGCTGCGGCCCCATGCGCCGGCGAACCGGTTGGGCCCCACGGTGACCGCAACCTCGAAGCACTTGCTGTGGTCCGGGCCCTTCTCGTCGAGCAGCTCGTACTGCGGCGTGAGATTCCAGCGCCGCTGCGCAAGCTGCTGCAACTGCGACTTGTAGTTGAAGCGATGCTCCGAATCCGCCGCCGTCCGAATCTCCTCCCCCATCTGCGCGAGAATGAAGGTCCGCGCCGCTTCCAGTCCGCCGTCAAGGTAGATCGCCGCGATGACCGCTTCCAGCACCGCTGCCGCCAGCGAACGCGGGAGGTTATGCCCCCCGTCCATCCCCTTGCCCAGCGTGAGCATCAGCGGCAGCGCAAGCTGGTCGGCGACATTGGCGCACGCGCGGCGCGAAACGACCGCCGACTTGATCTTCGTCAGCTCCCCTTCCTGGGCGCTGGGGAAGCGCTCGAACAGCTCCTGGCACACCACCAGGCCCAGAACGGCGTCGCCCAGGAACTCGAGCCGCTCGTTGCTCTTGCCCCGCTCGACGGCCGACGAGGCGTGCGTCAGGGATGCTTTCAGAAGCTCGACGTCGCGGAATTCGTAGCCCAATCGGCTCTGAAGAGCCCGAAGCGCCTGTGACATGTTCTGCGGCCCCTGGCTGACCCAGGGCGGAAAGCGCTCGATCCCGGCGAGCGCTTTCCGGCATGGGCCGGACAGACAACCCTTCTATCGCCGCGGGACACTCGCAGGTTGAGCCGTATCCGCGGGAGCGGCGTCATTGCCGCCGGCCTCTACTATACCCGGTTTCCCCGCCGGCGAGGCGCGCTCTATTTCGGTTGCCTGAACCGGGGCTGCGGCCGGGTCAGGCGAGCACGGAGAACCGACGCGCTCCCATCGCAGACATCGCGCTGCGCGCCAGGACCGGATGCACGGCGGCGGACACAGGCCCTTCCGGCGGGTCGGGCGCTACTTCTTCTTTTCGTCCTTGGGCGCCGGCGCAGCGGCGGCTCCGCCGGCGGCGGGTGCAGCGGCGGTGCCTTCCGCGGCGGTGGCTTCGTCCTTGGCCTTCTTGCGGCCGGCCTTGGGCTTGATGTTGCTGACCTTCGGAAGGCCGAGGACCCCGTCCTCCTCTTTCCAGCGCTCCTCGCCGCGCAGGCGGGCGATGCGCTCGGCGCGTGAGAGCACGTTACGGTGCCGGGCCAGCGAGGCCTTGGACTTGAGTGAGCGATCGAGCGACATTGCGTGCTCCGGTGAGGCGCGGCGGCGCCACTGAAAGGCAGGTAGTATAGCGGGCGGGGGGAAGCCCGACCAGCCCGTCGCCGGGGCGTCCGGGCGTCCGCACACGGCCCGAGCGCGTCCGCGGGACCGGCCCGGACCGATCTCCTTCCGAAAACCGACGACGCCCTGGAACCATCGCGCCACGCCGCACGAGTGCGACGTGGCGCGGGGGTTGGGTCGCCGGTGCCGGCCCGCTTGGGTCACGGCTTGGCGGCGCCGCCGACCTTCTTGCCGCCCTTGTAGCTCACCTTGCAGTGGGCGCAGGTGCCGTCGGTCACCATCGCGACCGCACACCCGTCGCAGGCGGCCTTCATGGCCTCCTTCAAGGTGGTCATCGCGGCGACGGCCTTGTCGTAGGCCGCCTTGTCCGTGAACGCGAAGCACCCGACCATTCCCTTCTTGCACGCGTCGCACCAGCCGTTGCCGGCGGCGTTCTTCTTGCACGCGTCGCACTTCATGTCTTTCTCGGCGGTGCAGGTGCCGACGGCCAGGTCGTGCGCGACCATGGAGTGGTACATCAGCTTGTTGGCGAACGCGACGTGGCAATGGTCGCACCTACCGTTGGACGCCATCGCCTTCTTGCAGCCTTCACACTTCGCATCGGCGGGCGCCGGGGCGCCGGCCAGCGCCTTGTGCAGACTCTCCGACTTGATGGTCTGATTGGCGAAGAACCCCGTCTTGCAGTGCCCGCACCAGGCGTTGGCCGCCTTGGCCTTCTCGCAGCACTCGCCGCCCGCCAGCGCCGAGCCCGCCATTCCGCCCGCCACAAGCGCAATCATCGTACCCAACGCAAACTGTCGCATCGATCGTCTCCTGTGTTGATCTACCCGTTCGCGCGCACGCGCGCCGAACACCGTGTCCGATATTCTATCCGCGACTTTTCGGCGTGGCGACCCGCACACGCGAGAGTTGGCGTGGCGCGCGAATGGACAGCCCATGCAGATCACGCTAACGTATCCTTCGGATGGCGCTTGCGCGGCTTCAGCGGCGCGAAGCGCACGCCCCGGCGGCACGTGGCGCGGCATCCGGTCGGCGCCGCGGTTCTGCCGGAACAGCGCGCCGTCGCACCGGTCTGCCATTGCCCATCCGAGACAGCCTCGATCCCATCGGAGGTCAACCGTGTCCCCGGTCATGAAGAACACGATCCTGTTCGGCATCATCGTCATCGGCGGCGCCATCGCCGTCTGGCGGTTCACCTCCGCGTCCAGCGATCAGGTCATGCCGGACACCGCCGCCACCACCACGGAGTGGATCTGCGACAAGTGCGGGCTGGTCATCAACCTGACCGCCAAGCAGCGCGACGACATGCGCAAGGACCCCACCAAGACCCGTTACGGGGCGGAGTTCGACGCCAAGCAGACCGTCTACAAGTGCGAGAAGTGCGGCACGTTCTCGGTCGTTCGCGCCCGGCACTGCCACACCCACAACGTCTGGTACTATCCGCGCGACTCGAACGGAGCGCCGTCGGGTTGCCCGCAGTGCCCCAAGGACGGCGGGTGATCCGCGGCAGCGGCCCACCCCGGCCGGACCAGCGGCGTCCGCGGCGCCGCCCGATCCGATCCGATCCGGCACCCCTCGACCCCGGCGCTCCGCCGCGCCGCACTGCTGAGCATGGCGCAAAACGTGCGCATCAACGTTCAGGCGTTCGGAAGCGCGGTTGACGCGCTCGGTTGGCGCCTGCGCCCGTACGAACTGCCGCCCGGCGCCACGCTGGCCGCGCTGATCGCCGACCTCGAACGGCACTGCCCGCGACTGGCCGAGGCGCACGGCCGGGTCCGCTTCGCGGTCAACCTCCAGTACGCCGGGCCGGATACCGCGCTCAACCCGGGCGACGAGGTTGCAGTGATTCCGCCCGTCTCGGGTGGGGCCGTCCCGGCGGCGCGGCTGGTGCGCGAGCCGGTTGACGTGGCCGCCCTGATGCGCGAGGTGGAGAGCCCCACCGTGGGGGGGGTGGCGTGCTTCGTCGGACGCGTGCGCTTCGAGACTTCGCCGCAGGGGGAAGTGCTGCGCGGCCTGGAGTACAGCGCGCACGAGGCCATGGCGCTGGCGGAGATGGGCCGCCAATGTCTGCACGCCGTCGAGCAGTTCGAGCTTTACAAGGCGGTCGCGGTTCACCGCCTGGGGGTGCTTCCGATCGGCGAAGTTGCGGTGGCCGTCGCGTGTGCCGCGGTTCACCGGAGCGCCGCGCTCCGCGCATGCGAATGGCTGATCGAGGCGATCAAGGCGTCGGTCCCGATTTTCAAGAAGGACCTGTGGCTTGCCGGGCGAAGCGCCTGGCACGACCCGATCTAGCGGGCCGCCGACTCCGAGCGAACGGGCGAGAACACAGGGTGCACGCATGGGACGCTCCCGCCAGCCGCTCCGACCGATCGCGCGCCCGGGGGCGAAGGGTCGTGCGGTCGGGCTGCTCGTCGCCGCGGCACTGTTTCACGCGGGATGTTCGCGCCCGCCGACTTCGTCCCCCACGTCGCGCCCGACGACTTCGCTCGCGACGCGACCGGGGAGCGCGTCCGCGCCGGCCACGCACCCCGTCCTGGTCGCCGAAGCCGCCGACTGGTCGACCGACGAGTGTCTGGCCAACCTGGACGATGAAGCGCTGTGCATCAGCGCCGCCGTGCAACTGGTCCGGTTGTCCGGGCAGGGGTGCGCCGTGGTGCCGCGCCACCTCGACGAGGCAGACGCTGCCCGGCTGCGCGTGGTCCGACTCGATGCCGGGCACTTCGCGCTGGGCGCGGCGGACGCGCAGGATCCGAGCGCGCTGCACGCGCCGGTTCTGATCGACGCGATGGGGAATGTGTGCGAGATCGTGGTCCGCGCCGACGCGCCGCCGTCCAGCGCCCCGAGCAGCGACGTTGCCGGTGCCGCGGCCTGGCTGCGGGTTTCCGCGGACGGCGAGGTGTTTCCGCACCTCATCCTGGCCGGTCGGCGCATCTTTCTCGCGACGGCCACCAACAAGCCGGCGATGACCGTGCGACACCCGGTGGACTATCGATTCGCCGTTCGTTCCGGCGACGGGTTCGACCATGTCGCGCTGGTCGGCCGATCCGACCGGGGCGAGGACGTCGTCGTGGCACGTTACGTGTGGGATCCCTTCGAGCTTCGATTCCTCGGACCCGCATCCGACAAGCTCCCGGCACCGCTCACCGGGCGGTTCGAGCTGGAGCTCGGGGAGTCCGGCGCGCTGCTGCCGGTGGGTGGAGAGATCCCCGCGCCCGACCCGCTTCAGCCGCTCCCGGAGACGCGGCGCGAGCCGTCCTAGCCACACGGACGTGGGATCTGGATCGCCGCGGGCCGGCCCCGGCACGTTCGAGCGGGCTGCCGCGGTACTCACGGTCTGCATTCCCGGGCCGCATTTCCCTTGCAACTGCTTCGCGAGTGTGTTACATTATGAGGCTAGACGGTACATCTCTAGGCCGTGCTCGGTTCAGAATGTCGCCCGCGAATCATCTCACGCGCGTGGTACTGTGCGCCCGTATGTAGTCTGCGCCGACGGTCGGCGCCAGCGAGATGCGCTTGCGGCGGCAGCACTTCTTTGTTCGGAGGTATGGAAGTCATGGTGAGACGCATTACCTGTGTATGCGCCGCGCTGGCCCTCTGCGCGGCGGCTCAGGCCCAGTTGGACGTCGGCGGATTCGAAGCGCCCGCCTACGTGCTCGGGCCGCTGACAGATGCCGACATTCCCCCTACTGGCAGCGGCCAGAACGGGTGGTACCTGCCGGTCGCGCTCAGTACGCCCTGCGACGTCGAGCTTTACGGCTCCGACGTCTGGGGGTTCTCGCTCAACCCGGACGGGTGCAGCCAGTTCATTACCGGCCGAAACAACGGCGCCAGCCCGCAGTTCGCACGCGCTCAGCACGACGTGACCTTCACCGCGGCCGATCGCTGGACCATCTGCTTTGACCTGAACCCGCAGTTTACCGGCACCCCCGGCGAAGCCAACGACTTCCTCGGAAGCGTCTCGTTGCAGCCGTCAGCGGCCGCCGTTTACTTCCAGACGCTGTACACCTGGGTCGACCTGCTCAATCCAACCAATTTCGACGCCAACATGGTCTACTGGGACGCCGCCGGCGTGCAGGTCCCCCTGCCCGGTGTGCCGCCCGGTCCGGAGTGGACGAACCTGAATGCAAACGGCTGGTATCGGCAGTCGATCACCATCGACTTCGGCACCAACCAGATCCTCTCCACCAGCATCACGGACCTGGCGACCAACGTCACCACAACCGTTGACACCGGTGCGCTCGGCTGGTACATGACCGGCGGCGCCAGCCCGACCCTGCCGCGCCCCACCGCCTTCCGCTTCTTCACCGGCGGCGGATCGGGTGCCGGACCGGCCGGCAACACCATCGCCTGGGACAACCTGCGCATCGCCATCGGCGACGAATGCGGCGCGCTTCCCCAGTGCCCCAGCACCTGCGACCCCTGCGACACCGACTGCAACGGAACCGTCAACGGCCAGGACATCGACGACTTCATCAACATCCTGAATGGTGGCCCCGGCTGCTCGCCCTGCGCCGCCGACGCCGACGGGAACGGCTCGACCAACGGTCAGGACATCGACGACTTTATCGCCTGCCTGACCCCGTAGCCTCTTGCCCACTCAGTGCTCCTGGTTCGAAGCGTGGGCCGCCCGGAACCAAACCCGGGCGGCCCATGCCGTTCCCGGAGGTCTCGCACAGGTCACCACCCCCCCAAACCCCAGGGCTATCTCCCCACGGCGCGAAGTACGCGCGGAGGCAGCAACCACCGCAACGACCCGCGCACCCCCGTGCGCAACTCGATCAGGCACGCGCCCGCCTTCTTCAGCGGCACATCGAGCGCGGATTCGTCCCCGCACAGCACGAGCGACGCCAGCTCCCCAAGTGCCGGCTCGTGACCCACAAGCACGACCGCATCGTGTTCGGCCAGGGCCCCCACGTCCTCCAGCAACTCGCGCGACGACGCGTCCGGCAACAACGCGTCCGTCTCACGGACCTTGCCGGGGGCGACGCCAAGCACGTCCGCCACGATGTTCGCCGTCTCGCGGCACCGCGCGTGCGGGCTGGTCAGGATCGCGCCCGGGCTGACGCCCAACTCGCGCAGGCCCCACGCGGCCGCCCGGGTCTTGCGCCGCCCTTCCGGCGTGAGCGGCCGGTCGCCGTCGTTAGGATATTCGGGCGACCCGCGCTCCACCGCGATCCCGTGCCGCATCAGGCAAATCTGCATCCGATCGCCTCCCGGGTGCGCATCACGCCTACCCACGCGCCCGCCAATCAGTCTATTCCACGGACGCTCGACGTACCCGCCCGATTTTCCCACCTGGCCGCCGTCGCGCCTTTCGCCGCGCCCGCCGCCGCGTTACAACGCCCCCCGCAGCACCAGCACAGGCAGGCGGTCGCACCGCCCGGACCCGAGCCATGGCGATCCGACGCATCGGCCTCGTCTCACGCACCTACCGCTACGTCAACCGCTATCGCCAGATCATCACCACGCTGGTCAAGTATGGATTCGGCGACCTGATCGAGCGACTCCACATCCACCAGTACATCGAGCTGGGGCTCCAGATGATCGGGGCGGCCCCCGCGCAGGTCGCCAAGCAGTCGACCGCGGAGCGGGTGCGCCTGATGCTCGAAGAGCTCGGCCCCACGTTCATCAAGCTGGGGCAGCTCCTGTCGACGCGACCCGACCTCATCCCGCGCGATTTCGTCACCGCACTCGAAAAGCTCCAGCACAGCGTACCCCCGTTTCCGTTCGCGCAGGTCCGCGAAATCGTCGAAGGCGAGCTGCGCCGCCCCATCGCCGCCGCGTTCAGTCGCTTCGACGAGTCATCGCTGGCGGCGGCGTCGATCGGCCAGGTGCACCGCGCGGCACTCCCCGACGGCGAGGAAGTCGTCGTCAAGGTGCAGCGCCCCGGCATCCGACGCACCATCGAAGTGGATCTCGAGATCCTGCTGCACCTGGCCGGACTGCTGGAACGGCACGTCGAGGGGTTCGGCCTGCACAAGCCGACGCGCATCGTGGAGGAGTTCGGCCGACTGATCGAGCGCGAGCTGGATTACACCATCGAAGCGTCCCACCTGGCGCGCTTCGCCGAGAATTTCGTCCACGACGACACCGTTTATGTGCCGAAGGCCTACCGCGACCTGACGACGCCGCGGCTGCTGACCATGGAGTTTGTCGAGGGGACGCGGCTCAACAACCTGCCGGCCCTGGACGCCGCCGGGCACAGCCGCCGCTCGCTGGCGCAGCGCGGCGCGGAGCTCGTGCTGCGGCAGGTGTTCGAGCACGGGTTCTTCCACGCCGACCCGCACCCGGGCAACCTGCTGGCGCTGCCCGGTGACGTGATCTGCCTGCTGGACTTCGGCATGATGGGTCGGCTCGACCAGCGCGCCCGCGAGGACTTCGCCGACCTGGTCGCGGCCGTTGGAAAGCGCGACGCAGCGGCCGCCACCGGCGCGCTGCTGCGGCTCACGGAGCACGACGAGGACGTCGAGCCGGACGAGCGCCGCCTGGCCCGCGACATGGCCGAGATGATCGACGCGCACCTGGTCGGGGAGCTGCGCCGCTTCAACATGGCCGGGCTGATGACCAGTCTGCTGGACACGGTGGGACGTCACCGGCTGCGCATTCCGCCCGACCTGGTGACGATGCTGAAGGCCATGGCCACGGTCGAGCGCGTCGCCGTCGACCTCGACCCGACGCTCGACATGGTCACCGCCGCCGGGCCCCACGTACGGCGGCTGATCGCCGCGCGCTACAGCCCGCGGCGCGTTGCGGGCGACCTGGTCACCTCCAGCGTCGAGCTGATCCACCTGACGCGCGAAATCCCCGGCACGCTGCGCGACCTGCTGCGACTCACCAAACGCGGGCAGATGAAGATCGGATTCGAGCATCGTGGGCTGGACGAGATGCTGCACACCAACGAGCGCATCGCCAACCGCATCTCGTTCGCCATCATCGTCGCCGCGCTCACCATCGGCTCGGCCCTGCTGGTGCACGCGCGGCTCCCGCCGACCTGGCACGACATCCCCATCCTGGGCCTGGCGGGGTTCGTCGCCGCTGGTCTGACCGGCGCGGTGCTGCTGCGGGCGATCATCCGGCACGGCAAGATGTAGGCCGAGCGGTTGAATCGCCGCGGTCGCAACGCACCGCCGCTGCGGCCGGTCGAATACGTACCGCGTCGCGATTACGGTTTGCGCCCGGACGGCTGCGTGGTCGCGCCGGCCGCTTCGCGCTGGGCGCGGGTGGGGAGCTTGTCGAGCCGCGGCTTGCGCTGCCGCTCAAAGATGTCGTCGATCGGGCGCCGCAGGCGGCGGACCTCGCCGTCGAGCTGAGCGACGGACTGCGCGCGCTGCCTGGGCGGCATCTCGCGCGCGTCGAGTTCTGCGCGGCCCTTTTCGACGCGTTCGAAATCGACCCTGGTCCGCGCCAGGTACTGCCGGGCGCGCTCCTGGCAGTCGCGGCACACCTGCCAGGCCGCCTGCGATTGCTCCTGGCTCAGACCGTAGCTCTGGATGAACCGGCGCGTATAGGCTTCCCACGCCGATTCGGTCTCCTGGGCCGAGGCGGCGCCTTGTTTACCAGATGGAGTCGC
Organism: uncultured Planctomycetales bacterium; assembly: GCA_964401365.1. GTDB lineage: Bacteria > Planctomycetota > Phycisphaerae > UBA1845 > Fen-1342 > CAYNYG01. The sequence goes on from CAYNYG010000014.1 coordinate 25,905, forward strand.
AGCATCATCGTGCGGCGAGGCGCCGTCGCCTGTGGAGTGGCGCGCCGCGTCCGCTGCGGCGGCCAACTCGCGCCGCCGCTTGTAGGCCTCCTTCTGATCCACAAGCGCGGTACCGTCGCAGAGCCCAGACGCTGTCTCGTTGCCGTCGGCGTTCACGAACTTGATGCCCGTGACGAACGGCACGATACCGACATCCTCCGGCACGAAGCGCCGCGCATGCGACTCGCGGTTGAACTCCGCGCTGCGAACGGTGAACGACTCGATCGGTTCGCGCCCGTCTTTGTGACCTTTGAGGTAATACTCGACCGTCTCCGGAAACCAGTACCCGTCGAACTGCCGGATGTGCGATCGCGACTCGGCGATGAGTTCGCCGTTCACCGTCAGGGTGCATCGAACCGGGGACCAGCCCTTCTGTGGATCGATCCACCAACGAATCGTTCCCACGTCGGATTCGGCCGTCACAACGTGCACGCCGCCCGCCTCGATCTCCTCTCGATAGCGCCGCGCCGACGGCTGCTTGACCGGGTCGCGCCACACACTCTCGTCCAGAGTGCGGAGCGACACGCCGTAGTTCACCCCGAGCGTACGATAGTCAACGACTCCGAAACGGCAACGATCCGATCCTGATGCATAGGGCGTCAATTCCTGGTGTTCCCACCAGTGCCCATCCTTCCACAAGCGATGAAACGGATACTTGTACACGGGGCTGGGCGTACCGTCGGGTGTGCGCATGATGACGCCGTCGTCATCGCCGCGATCCACCCAGATGACATCCGGACCGGCGAGGCGTCCGGTGATGTTCTTCTTCAGAAACTGTTCCGGAATCGTCCCTTCGGGAGTCCGCAGCTCCGGAAAATAGCGCTCGTGCGCCAAGTCGATTTCCGCGGTGTCGATCTGCGAACGCCCGTCAAACATGCGGCGCAGGGATTCCGGCGGCTCGTTTGACCAGCCGTCACCGCCAAGGAGTAGCATGAGCACGAGGTGCACGGACAGGATCGGCACGACTCATTCTCCAGCAGATGGATGATCACCCGATTGGGCCGCACTCGCCACTGCCAACCCAGTCGCTGAACTCGCTCGATGACGAACTGTATGCCGCTCCACCCTTGCAGGCATTGTTCGCATCGAGCTGATCGCGCCGCACCGCGATAATCGCAGACCGGAGAACGTGACGCAGGGCCGCCGGCCGCTGCGGCGCACCGCGCGGCGCTGGACGGTGGAACGCACGATCTCCTGGATCCAGAACTACCGCCGGCTCTGCATCCGCTGGGAAAAGTCGAGCTGCCTGTTCAGCGGCTTCTTGCATCTGACCTGCACGCTTCTGTTGCTTTCAGAGGTTTTGAGATAGCCTCACGTCCCATCACTGGAAGAGAATCGGCTGGCCGCAGTCTTGTGCCAGCCGGCAGAGCGTCATTAGTCGCTCAATCAACGGTTCGCCATCCACATCAATGAGCGATTCGTAGAGATTCTGAGGTCGTAACCCCACCGACCTAGCGACCTCTTTCTGCCAGTCGGACGCGAATTCTATAGGTGGCGTGTTCTGAAAGACAATCGCGATGGAACTTAGTTCCTTTGCCAGTTCCATGCACTGTTTCGGATTCCATTCACCATCACAGTCGGAATGGAGAATCAGGGTAGGATACTTGCTTCCTGAACTGCCATGTTCAAGTCGGCTCGTCACGAGGTTACGAAACGCGTTGTAATCGGCATAACTGCCGACGTCGACGCCGTCCAATTCTTCGTCCCCATCAAAGACGCAAAGGTACAGACCCATCCTATACCCTCTCAAGCCGTACGAACTGTGCGAATCCGTTGGCAAAGTCGCGCAACGAAGAGCGTATCTCGCAGTGCTTTGGAACCTGAACGACAAGCCTCTTCCTTGATTCTGACGCTTTGAAAGCCAATAGACGAATCTGATACGTAAGTCGAAGGACTGAGACGTTTTTCAATAGGAACAGGGTGTCATAGGTTTCGCCGTCCGGACGTGCTCCGCGAGGCACCTGATGCTTGGTATATCGAAAGTCCATCATGGTTGCCATACTACTGGGGCTGTTGCACTGTCGCTCCCCATCGCTGCAACCAGCGTTGGAACGTAGGGTTGACGGGCCGCGTTGTTTCGATGATTAATGGGCGGTTTTCTATCAGGCTTCGGTACGTTTGAAGTCGGAGTTGGTAGGAAGAATCCAGAACGCTTGTTCCGCCTTTGATTTCCAATAGCCCACCCTGTGAGGCATCAAATATCGTGCCCCTCGGCAGTCCACCCGTGGTGAACTTCGGTTCGCCCACGATGACACGGAATGCAGCGCTCTCCGTTTGTTCCAAAGTGGGCATAGCGTCATGCATCGGACCTGCGGAGAGGTGGCGGGAACAAGAGGGCCGCAATGACGGCAATGGAACAGGCGAGCGAGACTCTTGTCATGGAAACCTCATCTTGTGAAAGTGGAAACGGGAACGATGCAGCGATTACCAGCCGAGTCGGTAATCGCAAGCTCAGCCTCGACCGCGCACTCGTCCACCAGCCGCAGCAGGACACGATCGGTCCCGAGGAGTTCCGCGATGATGGCTGCGGAATTCACGTGCGCGGTCGCGATCTCGACCCGACGGTTCGCGGGCGCATGAAACCTGACCTCACGCGCCGATGCGCTCGTCAACAACACGCGTCCGGGGAGCTCACCAGCGCGTGCGCCGCCCGAACGCGGACGAACACCGTGGCGTTCGGCTTCACGTCGCAATTCGTTACGAGCGCCACAACGCACGAGTTCGCGCCCCGCCGAAGCGCCGTCGGCTGAACTCGCAGCAGGATCGACCGCCTGTCGCCGATTCGTTCGCCAAGTGCGCACTCCAGCCAACCGGCCGACGAAGCCACGCTCAGCAGGTCGAACTCCCCGGAGGCAAACTCGATGTCGCGCTCCAGCGCCGCGACCTCGCTCGGCGCGTCGATCACAACCTGCCCGAAGTCAACCGCGTCGGTCGAGACAGACCACGCACCGATCACCTGCACGGATATTGCGGCCGCATACGTGCGGCCGCCTTCGGCAACCAGCGAAATCGTGCGCTGCTTGGGTCCGGGGTTCAACTGCGTGTCGAGCTTGGCTGCGATCCGCCGCGACCCGCCCGCTTCGATGACGTGCCCCGGCGGCAGGCCCTCCGACACCACCGTGCAGCCGCAGGATGACTTCACCTCGCGCACCGTCAACGGCTCGGAGCCGCGGTTGACGAAGGTCAGCTCAATCGGAATCACCTGGCCCCACGCTCGCGCGCCCAGGTCAATCACCGCCGGTGCGAATCCCGTGGCGGTCGCGACCGGCATCGAGACCAACTGTCCCAGCCGCCCGGCGAAAAAGGACGCGACGATCAGCGCCACTACCGCGAAACCAGCAATGAGCTTGCGCGCCCCCCAAGGCAAATCCCGCAGGAGCCGAACCCGCCATCGGCAACCCCTTGCGTCCACGAGTGAGCCTCTCGTCCAGCCGGCCGCAGGCTGACCCGAACGTTCAGAAGGCTACGCTGCGAATGGGCGCCCGTCAACGAGAATCCGGCAGACGCTGCCGCGACGCATATTGTGCGCGCCGCCCGGACGCCCCCACACAAACCGATCCCCCGATCGACGGCAGCGCCCTACAATACGCCCGTGCGACGCCGCTACTACGAATTCAACGGGCGAAAGTTCAAGTTCCAGGGCGACCTGGGCCTACCGGGCGAGTTCCTCGACTTCATTCTGGCCTATGGCGACGAGGCGATGAAGGCTCTGCGCCAGATGGAGTCCGACGCGGACTACTCCGAGATGCTCCAGCAGATGCTCGACCAGGGCCTGCTGGAGAAGATCAGGGGCCGCTGGCGGCTGACCCCCCGGGCCATCAATGCCATGCAGCGCAAGGCGCTGATGGAGGTCTTCGCCCAACTCAAGCGCGGCACGCGCGACGGCCACGCATCACCCGAGTTGAGCGGCGGCGGCGAGCGCGCCGAGGGCACACGTCCATACCAGTTCGGCGACCCGGTCAGCGAAATCGACTTGGCGGCGACGCTGCGCAACGCGCTGGGGCGGATGGCGACGGAGGAAGTCGCGCAGGCACGCAGGCACGCAGGCACGCAGGGGGAGGGCCAGGGCTCAGGGAGCGGGGAGCGGGGAGCGGGGTTGCTGCCGCTGCGGCTGCGCGACGCCGACCTCGAACTGCACAACGCCGAGTCGCGCAGCAGTTGCAGCACGGTGGTGCTGCTGGACATGTCGGGGTCGATGGCGCGTTTCGGGCGCTTTTTTCAGGCCAAGAAGTGCGCCATGGCGCTGCACGCGCTGATCCGGCAGCGCTTCCCGCTGGACACCGTCGACCTGGTGGGTTTCTACTCCGGCGCGGAGCAGATTCAGGAGGAGCGGCTTCCGCTGCTGATGCCCAAACAGGTCTCGATGTTCGACCCGCGCATCCATCTGCGCGTGCCGCTCGACAAGCTGGGCGAGGCGCCGCAGCACTTCACGAACCTTCACCTGGGGTTGATGAAAGCGCGGCGGCTCCTGGCACGGCGCAGCGGCGACAACAAGCTGATCTTCATCATCACTGACGGCCAGCCGACCGCGCACGTTCAGGGCGACTACGCGTACCTGATCTATCCGCCGCACCAGTCCAGCCACGTCGCGACGCTCAAGGAGGCGCTGCTGATCGCGCGCAGCGGCGTGCGCGTCGCCGCCTTCGCGCTGACCGACGACTATTGGGACATGGACTGGCTCGGGTTCATCGACCAGCTCGGTCGGGTGACGCGCGGCGTTACGTTCAACTGCGCCAGTGGCGACCTGACGTCGTGCGTGATGCAGTCGTACCTGACGGGCCGGGTGCGGAAGACTTTCATCGCGTAGTCCGATCCGCGGGACTCTCGTATCCGGGAGCGCGCCGGTCCCGTTCAGCGCCCGCCCAGCGGCCGAACGTCGCCCTCGCGTACCAGGTACACGTCCACCCGCCGATCCCCCGCACGGCCCGCGCCTCCGCTCGGCGCCGGGCCATACCCCATCACCCCCACCCGTGACCCCGGCACCCCGGCCTCGACCAGCGCGTCTTTCACCGCGATCGCGCGGTGCACCGACAGGTGCCAGTTCGTCGCGTGCCGCGCCCGCGTCTCCGCTTTCGTGATCGGCGCGTCGTCCGTGCGCCCCACCACGATGACCTCGAAGCCCGCCACTTCCGGACTGGTCGCGACGCGGGCCAGCGCGGCCAGCGCCGGCCGCGCCGCGTCGCTCAGCACATCGCTGCCCGCCGGAAACAGAACATCCCCCGTGAAACGCACCGCCCCGCGCTCCCGGTCGTACGACAGCAGCCCGGTCGACGCCTCCCCCAGCTTCAGCAGCGCCGCGTCCGCGCGCGGCGGGAGCGGGACGGCGACTGCCTGCGGCCGCTCGAGCGCCCGGCCGGTGTGTTTCTCGACCAGCGCCTGCAACTCGCGGTTGCTGGCGGCCAGCTCTTCGACGCGCGCCCGGGCGCGCTCGACCTCGCTCCGCGCCGCGTCATCCCGCCGGGTCGACGCGGCCAACTGCTCGCGCAGCGCCGCGTTGAGGGCGCGTTCGTCGTCGAGGCGGCGCCGCGCGTCGTCGCGTTCCGCGATCGCCTTGTCGTATTGATGCCGCAGGTCGTCGTGCTGTTGCGGGGCGACGCAGCCGGCGAGCAGGGCCCCGAGCGGACAAGCTGCAATGAGGCCGGCAAGCACCCCCCGCACGCGCGTCGCGCCGCCCCGACGTGATGAGGCCGGTAGGTCCATGGCAGAGGTGGGCGTCAACGCCGGCGCGGGGCGGAGGCCTTGCCCACCAGCCAGCCCACGGCAGCCGCGACGCCGCCCAGCGCGATGGCACCGAGCAGGAAGTACAGGAAGTTGTTGGCCAGTGTCGTCGCGTACCCCGGCACAAACCCCGGCGCCTGCAACACGCCACCGGCCACGCTGGCCCCGAGCGCCAGCAGCACGATCGCCGACACCATCACCCCGCCGATGATGCCCTCCTGGGGGTCGTACGACGTGTCGATCGGCATCGCGATCACTTCCCCCGCCGTCGCCGGCTCCTCTTCCGCCTCCGGTTCCTCGGCCGCCGCCGCGCGCGGCGCTGCCGCGGCCCCGGATTCCGCGTCTTCACCCGGGTAGATCTCGTCCAGGAGCTCCGCGCCGAGAGACGTATCGTCGGCTTCGCGCGTCAGGTCGAGCAGCCCCGAACCGCTGCCCGCGCTGTCCAGCGGGACCTCGTCGCCCACCGCGCTCGAGATGCGCGTTTTGGCCATCGGGTCCGTGTCGATCTCCAACTCGTCGTCATCGAACACGCTGATGCCCTTGGCCGTGATCGCCGTCCCCTCGCGCTTGTCGGCACCCCCGCCTCCCTCGTCCCCGATCGGCTCCAGCGTGATCGAATCCGACGCACCCGGGCCCGCGTCCATCGCGGGCGGCATCTCGTCCGTCGGCTCCAAAGCGATCTCGCCCGAGTCCGCCTTGCGTCCGCCCGCCAGCTTGTCCACGTCCTCGGCCTTGAAGAACACCTTTCCCGCGTCGCGGAACTCGCGCAGCTTGCCGTCGCGCACCAGCGCGCGGACCTGGTCGGCCGTCTTGCCCAGTCGCGCACTCACTTCTTCGAGGGTATAGAACGGTTTGGCCATGGGCCACCTCGCTTGCGCTGCCCGCAACGCAGGGTCGCGGCGAATCTTCGGTCCGGCTCGATCCTTCCGGGGCGGCTCGCCGCTGCGACCGCCACCCCGCAATCTAACTCTACTTCGCTCGGCCCACCGCGCCAAGGCAGGCCCTTCCGGGCGATCCGTCCGCGTCCGCGAGACGAGGGCGCAGTTCGTTTTCGCGCGCCCCCGGGGTGTGGCTGGTCGCGCGGGTCGGGCGACGCGGCGACAGGCTGGCCCCACCGCACGAGTCCCCTGGGGGATGCCTCAGAGGATCTCGTCCGACAGGGAGGATACGATCAACAGCGTACAGCCGCCGCGCGTGCTCTGGACGCCGTGCAGGCTCTCGACCGGCGCGAACTGGTAGTCGCCGGCGGACAGCGTTTCGTCGCCGACGCTCAGGTCGCCTTCGAGCACGTAGCACTCTTCCGGGCCGTGGTGAACGTGCCGCGGGTAGGACGTGCCCGGATCCATGCGCACCATCATCGTGATCTGGTTGCGCGGCCGGTCGACGAACAGCCGCCGCACCCGCACGCCGGCCACGCCGCTCTCCTCCCACTCCCCTTCGTCGCGCCGCCGGATGAACAGCGACGATCCGGGTGCGTCGTTGCTCCACTCGCGCCACACCTGCGGCGACGAGGGCGCCTCGACACGCGACACGCGGGCCATCAGCGCTGCCCGAATCTTCGGGTCCGGATCGACGGGACGCGCGTCGGCCGCCAGTTGTTCGGCCGCCTCGGACAGCGCCGCCACCTCGCGGGCGCAGCGCTCGCACCCACCAGCCAGGTGGGCCTCGAACGCGTCGCGCTGGGCGCGGTCCATCGCGCCGACGACGTACAGCGCCGCCAGTTCGTCCGGGTCGCCGATCGCATGTGCCGGGTTCATGAGGCCGCCAATCTCCGAGACTCGTCGAGCATCTCGCGCATCCGCCGCATTCCCAACCGGATGCGCGTCTTCACGGTGCCGAGCGGAACCAACGTGAACCGCGCAATCTCGTCGTGCGTCAGTCCGCTGAAGTACGCCAGTTCGATCGCGGTCCGCTGCTCATCCGGAAGCCTGGCCAGGGCACCGCGCGTCGCCGCACGCGCCTCCGCCCGTTCCGCATCCGAGGGGTCGCCCAGTTGCACCGCGGGCCGACCTTCCACCTCGCGCCGGCGCCCGCGACGCAGCGCATCGCACGCTCGGCAGCGCGCAATGAGCGTCGCCCACGCGAAGGGCGAGGACCGCTTCGGGTCATACTGCCGCGCACGCTCCCAGATCTCCATGAACGTGTCCTGAAGCACGTCGTCGGCCGCGCTGCGGTCCCGCAGGATGCGGACCAGCAGCCCGAGAATCCGGGGCGCCATGCGATCGTAGAATTCGCCCAGCGCCGACGCATCCCGGGCCGCCATGCGGGACAGCAGCGCCACGCCCGCCGCGCCGTCGTTCGGTTTCGGGGCGGAATCGTCCGCCGGTCCTGTGCCCATGGAGCGTATCCCGCACGGCTCGCCGCGCCGGTTCATTCGATGCGCACGGGCATCTTCATGCCGCGGAGTGAAGCTCGACGCTGAAATCATAGATGATGCGCGAAGTAGTACAAACAGCGCGCACGCGCGCGCACCGGTCCCGTCTATCGAGTACATACGCACGCTCGGCCCGCATGGATTCGTCCTAAAGCGGGACGGACCGGCCCCGCGCCGCGCTTCTAGAGCCCCAGCGACTTGCCCCAGCGGACGTGATACGCCTCGTCGTTGATGATCGCGAATACGCCGTTCGCGTCCGTCTCGATCGCGAAAACCGCGTCGTCCAGCCCGATCGCTGCGAACCAGCGCTCCAGGGCGGCGTGGACCTCCGACTCGCCCGCGTCGCGCGACACCCCCAGCTCGACCGCGCGCACCTCCGCGAAGTCATACCCGTACCGGGGTACGCAGCGAACTACCGTTCCGATCCGCGTCATTCTGGGCACAGCCTTCGAGCCCTCTCACCGGCTTCACGAACGCCGATACTATTATATGCGTTATGGCAAACGTGAACCAAAAGTCCCGTCGCCGCCGCAATGTTCGCACTCAACCTATCGGACGTGCGCAAACTTCGCGTGAGCCCGGCGCGCAGGATTCCGGACGGAGCGCCGCGTCGCGCCTCCGGACCCGGAGCTGGGGCGGCTGCGCGCGTCGCCAGCCGCAGTTCGCCTGGCGCCCACACCCCGCGACAACCGGCTTGCGCTGCGCCGCGGCGGCAGGCACCCAAGCCGCGCGGTTACAATAGGATGCATCGACTCGCAACCAGCGGCCGTCGAGGGATCGGTCCGATGCGCAGCGCGGCACGCAGGTTCGGCAAACCGCTCCGGTCGGGCGTCCTGGTCGCCGCCGGCGTCCAGGTCCTCCTCGCCTCGGCCACGTCGGCCCAGACCTCCGTCCCGGCGCGCAGCGTGACCCAGCCGCTCGACGCGCGGCAGCAGGAAGTCCGGGCGCGGCTGGAGCGGCTCGAAGACCGGATGCTCCGCTTGGCGCAGCTGCTCGCCGAGACCGAGCCGGACAAGGCCGACCGCCTCCGCGACGCGGTCGAACTGGCTGGCCGGGACCGACTGAAGGTGCGGCTCGGGGAACTCGTCACGCTGCTCCGCGCCGGCCAGTTCGCCGACGCCGAAAGACGCCAGGGCGAGGTGCTGGCCGACCTGGACGCCGTGCTGAAGCTGCTGATTGACACCAGCGGCGACCTGGACCGCAAGCGCCAGGAGCGCGAACGTCTGGACGCCGCCCGAAAGGCGATCCGGGCCATGCTGGAAGAGCAGGTCCAGCACCTCCGCGGCACGCAGGTGATTGCCGCCGATTTCGCGCTCGCGGAGCAACTGCGCCAGCTCGCGCAGGAGCTGGAGCGCCTGCACCAGGCCCAACATGAGCAGCGTACGGCGATGGACGCCGCTGCGCCGCGCGTCGCCGAGCAGTCCGCGGCGCAGCGCGAGCTGGAGCGCCGCACGCGCGAGACGGCGGCGGCCATCCGCACCTTCGCCGAGGGGCAGCAGGGCCAGACCGCCGCGTCGGCGGGCTCGGCCGCCGAGGAATCCCGCGCCGCCGCGGACGAGATGCAGCGCGCCACCGAGGCGATCGAGGGCGGGAACCGCGCCGCGGCCGACGAGTCCGCCCAGCGCGCCGAGAGGGACCTGCGCGCAGCGGCCGACAAGCTGCGCGCCGAGGCCGACCGCCTGGGCGACCGCGACGAAACGGGCCGCATCGAGCGGTTGCAGCGCGACACGCAGCGGCGGGCGTCCGAGGCCCATCAACAGATGCAGGAGGACCGCGCCGCGGGCCGCAAGGCACTGCCCGGCAGCGAGAACGTCGGCAAGTCGCAGCAGAACATGCAGCGCGCCGCTGACCGGCTGGGGGAGGCGGCGCCGGACCAGGCGGCGCCGCAGATGCAGGACGCCGCCGACGAGCTGCAAACGGCGCTGGACGAGGTGGACGCGGCCCTGCGGCAGTTGCGCCGCGAGGAAATGGAAGAAACGCTCGCCGCTCTGGAGACGCGCCTGCGCTCCATGCTGGCGCGCGAAGAGAGCGTGCGAACGATCGTGGCCGGGCTCGACGAAAAGGGTCCGGCCCGCTGGGGTCGCACGGAACAGCTTCAGCTCGCGGAAACTGCCCAGACGCAAAGCGACGTCGCCGACGAGTGCAGCAACGTGCAGCGCATCCTGGTGCAGGAGGGAACCACGATCGTCTTCCCCGAGATCATGGCCCAGCTCCACACCGACGCCGCCGCGATCGCCCGCCGGCTGCGAGACGCCGACACCTCAAAGGCCACGCAGTCCCGGCTCGACGACGTGATCACCGTGCTCAAGGAGCTGCTCGCCGCCGTCGAGGCGCAGCGCGACCGCCAGCGCCAGCAGGATTCGAACGAGGACGGGCAGCAGCCGGAGCCGGACGACTCGCAGCCGCTCGTGCCCGGGTCCGCGGAACTCAAGCTCCTGCGCACGCGTCAGATCATCGTGCGTCGACAGACCGAAGTGCTGGCGGTCCAGGACGCGGCACCCGACGACGCGCGCGCAGCACGCTTCGGCGAGCTCGGCGCCTACCAGCGCCAGCTCGCGGAGCTGGCCGGAAAGATGAACGAGCGTCAACCGTAGCAACCGCGGCGGTGTGACCGCACCACCCCGGAGCGGGACGCGAGGACGACCATGCGCAACCGTGGACTACGGCAAGCCGTACGAGACCGATCCGTGCCGCGGGCGGGGGTCGGCCCGCTACGGTGGGCCGGGCCGGCGGGGATGCTGGCGGCGAGCCTCCTGGCGCACGCGGCGGGGGAACGCTCCGACCGCATCCAGGAGCTCAACCGCGGGTTCCTGGCGCACCTTCGCGACGGGCCGGCGGCGCAGGTCCAGAAGACGGAGCTGATCGCGCGCACCCTGGAGACGACGTACGCCGGCGACAACGGCGACGGGTTCGTCCCCGACAGTCTGGCGCTGCTGAGCGACGAGTTTCGCGCCGGGATGGCAGCGTTTGACGCCGAGGACTACGTCGAGGCCGCGCGGCGGTTCAAGCCGCTGGCGCGGGACGCGGACCCATACGTGGCCGCCAACGCCGCTTATTTTCTGGCGCGAAGCTGCGTGGAGCGCGGCCTGCATGAAGAGGCGGAAGTCGTGCTGAGCGGGGCCCTCGGTCCTGACGCCGCCCCGCAGCGATATACGCCCTACGCACCGCACCTGTGGTTCCTGCGCGGGTTCGCGGAGTCAGCGAATCTGCGGTTCGACGAAGCGACGGTCTCGCTGAAGCGGTTGGTGGAGCAGTTCGCCGACGCGCCGGAATCGGTGCTGGGCGGGGCACGACAGTTGCTGATCGAGCTGGAGAGGCGTGACGTGGGGACGCTGGGTGAAGTATCGAAGCTGATGGGGTACGCCGCGGCGCGGCTTGAGGTCAGCGACGCGAAGGAGCGCGTCCGCGCGCGGCAGGACGATGCCATCGCGCTGCTCGACAAGCTGATCAAGGCGGCCGAGGAGCAGGAGAAGAGCCAGTGCTCGGCCGGCTCGTCGCAGGGCCGGAAGCGGGCCACGCGCACGCCCCGCGCGCCGGCGCAGCAATCGAAGCTGCCGACGGGAGGAGCGCAGGAATCCGACCTGCACGAACCGCCGCCGGTGCAGCCCGGCGAAGTGTGGGGCAAGCTGCCGCCGGCGGAGCGTGAGAAGATCCTGCAATCGCTGCGCGACCGCTTCCCGTCGCGCTATCGCGAGCTGGTCGAGCAGTACTACCGCAGCCTGGCGGACGAGAAGTCGCGCTGAGGCTGCGGACGCGACGCCGCGCCGAATGTGCTAGAGCGCTGGGCATGACGCAGCGCGGCGCCGTCCCGTTACGCGTCGCGCTTCCGCTTGGCCGCCACGAACGCCAGCACCTCGCTGACGGGACGGGTGTTGAGCACGTCATCGCGTCTTAGCCCGGCCCGCCGGCCAGTCCAGATGCCGTATGCCATCGTCTGGAGACCGTCCGCCGAGTGGGAGTCGGTATCGATGCACAGCACCGCGCCGGCGTCGCGCGCGGCGCGGGCATGGGTATCCTTCAGATCGAGCCGCAGCGGCGACGCGTTGATCTCCAGGGCCGTCCCGGTGCGCGCCGCCTCGCGCGCCACCGCCTCCACGTCCAGCGGCATCGCGTCGCGCTTGCCCAGCAGTCGGCCGGTCGGGTGCGCGACGAGGTTGACGTAGGGGCTGCGGATCGCCGCCAGGGTCCGTCGCGTGTTCTTCTCCATGTCCTGACTCTGACCCACGTGAACCGACGCGACGACGAAATCCAGCCCGGAGAGCGTCTCCGCGTCGTAGTCCAGCGACCCGTCGGCCAGGATGTCCACCTCCGCGCCCACCAGGACGCGGATGCCCCGCGTGCGGGCGGCGATCCGACGCACCTCCGCGGCGTGAGTCCGGACGCGGTCGGGCTTCAGCCCGTTGGCGATCACGGAGCTCTGCGAATGGTCGGTGATGCACAGGTACTCGTACCCGAGCGCCTTGCCCGCGGCGATCATCTCCTCGATCGTGCTCTTCCCGTCGCTGGCGGTGGTGTGCAGGTGCAGATCGCCGCGGATGTGATCCATCGCCAGCAAGTCGCTCGGCACGCTCTTCAGCTCGAATTCACCGCGGTCCTCGCGCAGCTCCGGGGGGTACCACGGCAGCCCGAGCGCGGCGTAGACGTCGGCTTCTTCGCGCGACGCGATCACCCGCTCGCCGTCGCTCAACGCGTACTCGTTCAGGCTCCAGCCGCGCTTCAACGCCATCTCGCGCAACCGGACGTTGTGCTGCTTGCTGCCCGTGAAATACTGCCACGCGGCGCCGAACGAGGCTTCCGGCACGACCCGCAGATCCACCTGGATGGCACCGCCCTTGCCCCGCTCGACCCGGACCGAGCCCTTGGTCTCGCCCGCAAGGATGACCTTCGACACCTGCGGCAGGTGGACAAACTCGCCGATGACGCGCGCCCCGTCGTCGGCGACGCAAAGCAGGTCCAGGTCGCCCACCGTCTCGCACCCGCGCCGCAGCGACCCGGCGTGCTCGACGCGGCGCACGCCGTCAATGCCAGCAACGAGTCGTCGGATCACTTCCGCCAGCGGAAAAGCGTCGGAGAGCCGCGTGCGGCCGGTGTTGCGGGCGACGAACTCCAGCCCCTCGCGAAGCTGCTCGACGCTGCGCGGGCCGAGCCCCTTTACGCCGGCCAGAGCGCCGCGGTCGAGCGCGACACGCAGGTCGTCCAGCGACGCCAGCCCGCACTCCTTCCACAGCAGCGCGACTTTCTTGGGCCCGAGGTGCGGGATGCGCAGCAGTTCGAGCAGGCCCGGCGGAACCGTGGCCGCGAGCTCTTCGCGCAACGCCAGCCGGCCCGTCTCCAGGAGTTCGCGGATCTTCGCTGCCGAGCTCTTCCCGACGCCGGGAAGCGACTCCAACTCCTTGCGGGCCGCAAGCTCGCGCAGGTCGGTCGTCAGATCGGCCAGCGTCCGTGCGACGCGGCGGTAGGTGGTGACGCGGAAGGAGTCGTCCCCCGAAATCTCCATCAGATCGGCAACTTCCTCGAAAACCCGCGCCACGTCGGCGTTGGTCATGCGTCCGGCTCCGTAACGACGGCGTCGGACCGGTTATAGGGATCGCAGCGGCCTTGGGCAAGGCGCGGAATCGCCGCATGCCGCGGCCGCGGTGCCCCCGCACGGGCGGCCGCGGCGCCAAGTGAGTCAGCATGTCCAGAAACGGGCGTGCATGCCGCGCGCGGATGAGAATCATACCGATGCCGGCTACCCGCTGAGACGCACGCGGCGCGGGATGCCCGGCCCGACCGAGCGCGCCGGGGCGGCCGACTCCCACACGCCGGGCACGGGCGCGCCGCACTCGGGACAGCACCCGTCCCCAAGCCGGTTCCGGCACACCTCGAACCCGATGCGCTCGATCACCGCCTGGCCGCACGACGGGCAGTGCGTGCTCTCGTGGCGGCCCACCATGCCCGGCAGGTTCCCCGGGTAGACGTACCGCAGCCCGGCGCGCCGGCCGATCTCGTAGGCGCGCAGCAGTGCATCGGCCTGGGTCCGCGGCGGGTCGATCATCTTGTAGTCCGGGTGATACGCGGTGACGTGCCAGGGGATGTCCGGCGAGACGCCCGCCAGGAAATCGGCGATTTGCGTCAACTCGTCGTCCGAGTCGTTCAGCCCCGGCACGATCAGGGTGACGATCTCCACCCAGAAGTCCATTTGTTTCAGCAGCCGGATGGTCGCCAGCACGTTGTCCAGCACGCCTCCCAGCTCGCGATAGGTCTTGTCACGGAACGACTTCAGATCAACCTTGTACAGGTCGACCCACGGGCGGATGTACTCAAGCACCTGCGGCGTGGCGTTTCCGTTCGACACGTAGGCGCCGACCAGGCCCTGCTGTCGGCCCAGGCGGAAGATCTCGACCGCCCATTCGCTGGTGATCAGCGGCTCGTTGTACGTGCTGGTCAGAACCGGACAGCCGTGCTCGAGCGCCAGCGCGACGATCTTCTCCGGCGTGACGAAGTAGGGCTGCGAAACCGCGTCGTCATCACGCAGCGCCTGGCTGGTCACCCAGTTCTGGCAGTACCCGCAGTGGTAGTCGCACCCCAGCATGCCGAACGACAGCGCTTCGCGCCCCGGGTACGCGTGAAAGAACGGCTTCTTCTCGATGGGGTCGATCGCCACCGTGGCGACGTAGCCGGCCGGTACGCGCAGGGTCCCGCCCTCATTGAAGCGAACGCGGCACACACCGCAGCGCCCGTCGAGGACCAGGCAGCGATGCCCGCACGCCAGGCAGCGGACGCGACCGTCCGGGCCGGTCTCGATCAGCTCGCCGGCCGCGGGCATGGTGTGGCGACCCAGAAGGTCCCGCAGCTTCATGCGGGCCGTTTCCGCGAGCGGGATCGACATGGCGTTCCTCCGAAGGGTCGGCCGCGCCGTCAGGGCCGGACCGCCGGCCTCCCCACACTGTGATACTCGATTCTATTCCGCGCCATGGCGTCCCGCGCAAAGACGTTTCGCCCGTCGAACACCAGCGGCTGCCTGAGCCGGATGCGCATCTGCTCGAAATCCGGGCTGCGGAACTCGTTCCATTCGGTCACGATCAGAAGGGCATCCGCGCCATCCAGCGCCCCGTATGCGTCCTCGCAGTAGCGCACGCGATCGCCCAGCTCGCGTCGCGCGTTGGCCATCGCCTTGGGGTCATGAACCGCGATCGCCGCGCCCGCCTCCAGTAGCTCGCGGATGATCGCCAGCGCCGGCGCCTCGCGCACGTCATCCGTCTTGGGCTTGAACGCCAGCCCCCAGACCGCCAGCGTCCGTCCGTGCAGGTCCAGCCCGAGCCGCTCGCGCACCCGCGCCACGAGCCGCGACGGTTGGCGCTGGTTGCGGCGGTGAACGGCCTCGAGGATATCGCAAGGTTCGCCCGCGGCGCGAGCGGTGTGCGCCAGCGCCTGCACGTCCTTGGGGAAGCAGCTCCCGCCGTAGCCGACGCCTGGGTACAGAAAGTGGTGCCCGATCCGCGCGTCGCCCCCGATGCCGCGCCGCACCTCGTCCACGTCGATGCCCAGCCGTTCGCACACGCAGGCCACTTCGTTGATGAAGCTGATCCGCGTGGCCAGATAGGCGTTGGCGGCGTACTTGGTCATTTCCGCCGCCGCCCGCCCCATCCGGATGATGGGCTTGTTGTTGAGGACGAACGGGCGGTACAGCTCGGCGATCACGTCCGCCGCGTGCGGGACCTCCGCGCCAATGACGACACGGTCCGGCCGCAGGAAGTCCTCGACCGCGGTGCCCTCCTTCAGGAACTCCGGGTTGCTGATGACCGGCAGCGTCTCGCCCGCAGGCCGCTGCGACGCGATGATCCGCTCCACCCGGTCGCAGGTGCCGATCGGAACGGTGCTCTTCATCACCACGATCGTGCCGTCGCGCGCCGCCTGCCCGATCCCCGCCGCCACCGCCTCCACGCTCGTCAGGTCGGCCGAACCGTCGCCGCGCGGCGGGGTGCCCACCGCGACGAACGCCACGTCGGCGGCTTGAACGCCCGCCGCCAGGTCGCTCGTGAACCGCAGGCGGCCCGCCCGCAGGTTCGAGCGCATCAGCTCCTCGAGGCCCGGCTCATAGAGCGGACACTCGCCCAATGAGAGCCGCGCGACCTTCTCCGCGTCGGCGTCGACGCACACCACCTGGTTCCCCGCGTCGGCCAGGCACGTACCCGTCACCAGCCCCACGTACCCGCTCCCGACAACGCAGATTCGCATGCCAACTCCGGTCGCTCAATCCGCACGACACCCTGCCTCCGCATTCTCGCCACCGCACGCCCTCCCCCACAAGCCCCGCCGTATAATCGCGCCGGGCGTGCGCGAACGGCGCAGCGCCGTCGCCCGCCCGGCAGGGAGCCTTGCCGTGCGCGTACTGGTCACCGGCTGCGCGGGGTTCATCGGCTATCACTTCGCCGAGCGCTGCCTCAATGACGGCCACGACGTGGTCGGCATGGACAACATCACCACCGGGCAGGAAGGCAACGTCGCCAGCCTCGTGAAACACCCCAACTTCACGTTCGTCCGCCACGACGTCACCGCGCCGCTGCCCGATCGCGGACGCTTCGAGTTCGTCTGCAACTTCGCCTGTCCGGCTTCGCCCGTCGACTTCTCGCCGCGACGCCTCGAGATCTTGCGCGTCTGCTCCCAGGGCGTGACCAACCTCCTGGAGCTGGCCGCGGCACAGCAGGCCGTCTTCCTTCAGACCAGCACCAGCGAGGTCTACGGCAACCCGACCGTACACCCCCAGCCCGAGTCCTACTGGGGAAACGTCAATCCCATCGGGCCGCGCGCCTGCTACGACGAGGGTAAGCGCTTCGCCGAGGCCCTCGTCTGCGGCTATCGCGCCGCCCGCGGCGTCGACACCCGCATCGTCCGCATCTTCAACACCTACGGCCCGCGCATGCGCCCCAACGACGGCCGCGCGCTGCCCAACTTCATCAACCAGGCGCTGGACCACAAGCCCATCACGATCCACGGCGACGGCCGGCAGACCCGCAGCTTCTGCTTTGTCAGCGACCTGGTCGAAGGGATCTCGCGGCTGGTCTTCACGTCGCCCGATCCGAGCCACGGCGGCCAGCCGGTCAACATCGGAAACCCCGCCGAGGTCACCGTGCTCGACATCGCCCGCGAAGTCGTGCGGATCGTCGGAAGCCGCAGCGAGATTCAGCTCGTCGAACGCCCGCAGGATGACCCACAGGTGCGCCGCCCGGACATCACCCGCGCCACACAGTGGCTCGGCTGGAAGCCGATCGTCGAACGCGCCGACGGCCTGGCAGTGACCATCGAGTGGTTCCGGCGCGTGCGGCACGCGGCGGCCGCAGCGGGCAGCGGCGGCTGATCGCGGCGCCAGCCGTACGGCGGGTCCGTGACGAGCGGGTCACAGGCCGATCGTCCCGATCGTCCAGGCCAGCAGCTCGACCGCGTTCTGAAATCCCGTCGGAAACACCGTCCCGTCGAGCGCCGACGTGCCGAAACTCTGAGGCTGAAGCAGCCGCTGGTTCGTCCCGGTGGTGTCCATCAGCTCGTTCGGGTCGGCGGTGTGGACCAGCCCCAGCAGGTGTCCGATCTCATGCGCGACCGTGTTCACCAGCGCAGTCGCGAGTTCCTCCACGGTCGGAGCGCCCGTGAACGCGCCTGCGAACGCGCCCGTGAAGACGATCGCGTCGTCGTCGCCGTCGTGGTTGAAGCTGTCGATCTGCTCCGAGATCGCGAACGCCTGCCGGCTCTCCGACCCGAAATGGATGGTCGAATGCGGAACGGCCGGTTCCGCGTGGTCGTCGCTGTTCAGCACGATCAGGTTCAGCCCCGCGTAGCGCTGCGCCACGCCCTGCTGCACCAGGTCCTTGAGCCGCTCCGTCTGCGCGTCGTCAAGACCCACCTGCGAGCCGGCGAAGGGCGGCAGGTTGAACGTCCCCACGTTGCCGACCACCAGGTTGTCCCCGCCGCGCCAGTTGAGAAACACGGCCTGACCGGCGGTTGGCGGGACGTCGCCCCCGCGCGTCACGCGCACCGTCACGTCGTACGTGCCGCGCGTGCTGCTGTCGGCGAATGCCGCGATGCCCAGGAAGTACTCCCCCTCCGGGCCCCGGAGGGCGTCGTCGATGAGCGGGTTCAGGTCGTCGCCGGCCGGCGACCGGTCGTCGCTGTACAGCTCGAGATACTGCCGCGCGTCGAAAACGGCCGCGACGGCGTCCAGGTCGCCGCTGGCGCGCTGCACGTCGATGAACAGGCGGTCCCCCGGCGCCAGCGTGCCCAGCGAGTACATATCCACGTCCTGCGACGTGTCGATCGACCCGCTGAAACTTAGCGCGTCGCCCGCTTCCGCCAGCGACAGCGCCGTCGCGTTCTCAAAGCTGAAGTTCCCGTCCTGATCCAGGAAGGGAAACTTCGGGTCGGTCGGCGTCTGAAGCGGGCACCCGGCGATCAGCAGCGGCAGCAGCAGCAGCCCTAGTCGGGATTCAGACACAAGCCGCACGACCATCGCATCTGCTCCCGCGCGAGGCGCCGAATCGCCTTCTGGCGTGCATTCTTCGCGCGCAACGGGGGCAGGTCAAGCGCCGCACCCTCGGGCCTCAGCCCAACCGTCTCCTCCAGGATCCGCGGGCTGTTTTCGCTGCCCGTCGCGAACACCGTCGGCTCCAGCCGGACCGTCAGGAAGCTCTGCGCGTCCGCCAGGTCCCACGCCGTCCCCGTCGTGTCCATCACGTCGTCCGGGTTCGCGGTGTGGAACAGGCCCAGCATGTGGCCCAGTTCGTGACTCCCGACGTTTCCGATCATCAGCCCCATCTCGTCCGGGCTCAGTTCCATCGAGGCGAACGCGGCGAACGTCTCCACGAACACGATCGCCCCCTGCGCCGGGTCCTGGTTGTAGCGGTCCACGTTGTCCGCCAGCCCCAGCAGCGAAGGGTCGGCCCCGCCGAAATGCACCGTCGAATAGGCCACATCGCCCGGAGGCGGGCCGTCATCGGAGGACAGGATTGTCACGTCGTAGGGCGCGTAGTCCTCCCGAATGGTCGCGACCGCCGCGCTCTTCACCGCCTGCGACACACCCTCGTATGCCGGACCCAGCACCGCCGCATCGAACGCGGGAAAGCTGGTCGCCCCGCGCGTGTGGACGCGGACCCCCTCGCCACCGGCGAAGTTCAGGTAGATCACCTGGGGGCGCGGCGCAGGAATCGCGTGTCCGCCCTGCCGCGTCAGACGCAGCCGGAACAACCCGCCTCCCGCGCCGATGGACGGCATCACGCCCACATACGCGTGCGGCGTCGCCCGGCGGGTCACGTGCAGCAGCGGCGCCGCCGAGATCGTCCCGGCCCGCGCCAGCAGATTCATGTCCGCGTCAAAGAGCGCGACGGTGAACGACCCCGACGCGATCCCCTCAATCCGCCACGACTCCCCGGCGGCGATGTCGGGAATCGGAAAAAGCTGGTAGGTTCCCCGGCCGCTCAGCGTCCCTTCGAGCACTTCGTTGCCGGCACCCACCGTGCCGCTCCGCGCCCCGTTATCGGTCGCAAGCACGGCGTCGTTGAACGCCTGGCTGACCACGCTCTTGTCGTCCAGTAACCCCGAATCGGGTTGGCACCCGCCGACCAGGCCTGCCAGGAGCGCCAACCCCCGATAACTCGCTGCGTACCGCAATGCCTCTCTCCTGCCGGGAAACGAGGATTGCGGCGACGTCATCCGCACCCGCGAGGGCGCGGTCCCGCCTTTGCGGGCAAGCTCAACCGAAGGGCATTCTCAAGTATCGCTATCCGCCCGCCGGACTTTAGCAGCCGCGGCGGGCGGGCGTTTCCAATACTCTCCCTGGCGAGCACGACGTCTGCGCGCCCGAGATTGCGCCAGACCTCGTGCGTTCTTGCTTGTGGAGCAGGCCGAACGAGCCGATGACGCAGGGCGCGGCGTGGCGCACGACACGTGAGACGCACATGGACGCGAAAGAGATCGTTAGTCTGACCCCGGGCGCAGTGGACGAAATGCTCGAATCGAGTGGATTGAGCGTCGAGAAGGAAGAACCGGGCAGCAAGCGCAGAGCGCGACGCTGGCCGTTCGCCGGCACCGTCGAGGTCTGGTTGCCCGATGACGCCTACGGCGAGCGGTACTTTCTGGCGACGCTCCACAATCTCAGCCGCGGCGGCCTGGCCATGCGCGCCCAGCGCGCCGTGCATTCCGGCACGCGCATTCAGATCGCGGTCCACCAGCCCGACCTCAGCGCCTGCGGCAACGCGATCGTCCGCCACTGCACGCGCAACCCGGCCGGTTACCTGATCGGCGTCGAGTTCGCGTTCACGCCCGCGGGGAACGCGTAAGCGACCGGCCTGACCCGAGTGCCCGCAAAAGTCCGCTCCCCCGCCCGCGGTTCGATCGAGCAGTGGCGTGGGCGGATTCACTCCGCCGACGTCATGCAGGTCACTTTCATCGAAGCATTCCGCCCGATCCGCGCGTTCGAGATCGAGCGCGCGGGCCGGTTCCGTGGGTCGCCCAGTCCGTCAACCATCCGGCGCTCGTGTACGGCGACCTGGGTTCACCGAGTCCGAGAGGTTGCTCCGCGAGGCACAACCAGACCCATTTCACGGTCAATCCGTGGGATCAAGGGGCCAAGTCCAAGTGACGTGACTCCACACCGCGACGCGTCGTGTCCAGCGCCGTTCGAAAACGGCGGCCGGTGTCGCGCCGGCCGCCGTCCGCGCCAGGGGCAGGTTCGGCGCTGCGCGTTTCGGGCGCCCTGCGACCGGCGCGCGGGTCGCCCTGGCCCCGCACTCCGGGCGTCACGCGGCTGCGGCCGCTCGGCGCCCACGATTGCAATCACTCCGCGTCGCGGCCAAAATCGCGCCTGGAGGATCATGCGTGCGGATCATTCGCGAGCCGGTCGTCTATCTCATCGGCCGTCAGAGCACCGACGAGGCGGAGGTCGCGCGGTTCCTGGCCGACCATGAGATCACGTGGTCGACGGACACGGAAGTCGTCGCCGAGCGGCTGTGCGAGATGGCCGGGCGGGTGTGTTACATGTCGTTCGGCAAGGGTCGCAAGACCAACGCCGACTACCTCGGGAACATCATCGAGGTGGGGCATGGGTCGGTGCTGGAGCACGCGGTCTGGAACCTGCTGTTCTGCGGGGTGTCGCGCGCGTTCACGCACGAACTGGTGCGGCACCGGGCGGGGTTCGGCTACTCCCAGCTCAGTCAGCGCTACGTCGACGAGAGCACGGCCGACTACGTCGAACCGGACTGCATCGCGGATGACGCGGAGCTGCACGCGATCTGGCTGGAGGCGGTGCGCCGGTCGCATGACGCGTACTGCCGCCTGGTGACGGGGCTGGAGCGGCACTACGCGAGCGAGGCGTCGCCGACCCTGCGGCGGAAACTGGCGCGGCAGGCGGCGCGAAGCGTGCTTCCGAACGCGACGGAGACGAAGATTTTCGTGACGGCCAATGCGCGGGCGCTGCGGCACTTCGTGGAGCTGCGGGCCCACGAGCACGCCGAGGTGGAGATCCGCAAGGCGGCGGTTCAGGTGCTGCGGCTGATGCAGCGCGAGGCGCCGAACCTGTTCGGCGACTACGAGATCGTACCGCTCCCGGACGGCACGGAAGTGGCGCGGACGGAGCATCGAAAGGTCTGACGGACGACGGTGATGACGACGCGATGGACGGTGGTGCTTGTCGGAGTCGCGGCGCTGGCGGCGTGTGCGCTGACGGGCGCGCCGGGGGAAGAGGCGACGGTCCACACCAAGGACGGCCGGCGGCTGAGCGGCGACGTGACCGTGGGCGAAACGCAGGTGACCATCAACACGCTGGCCGGCCCGGTGGTCATCGAGCGCAGCCAGGTGGACAAGATCGTGCCGCGTGAAAGCGCACAAGCCGCCTACATGCGCAAGGTGGGCGCGCTGGCGCCCGGCGACGTGGAGGGGCATTACAAGGTGGCCGAGTGGGCCTCCGAGCGGCAGTACTGGGACATCGCCATCAAGCAGTGCAATTACGTGCTTGGGCTCGATCCGAAGCACACCAAGGCCAAGTTGCTGCTGGAGGACGCACGCCGCAAGCAGGCCGAATCCGCGGCGCCGGGCGGGCACAAGGGCGTCGAAGCGCCCCGCGACGAGGAGGCGGCCGACACGCCGGGAGGGCGCGAACCGCTGCCGCTGCTGTCCGCGCATGACGTCCAGCGTCTCAGGCTTGGGGAGTTGGCGACGGAAGGCGGCGGCGAGGACGTTCGCGTCAAGTTCACCGCGAAACGAGGGCAGCCCGAGATCCTCAAGCAGTTCGTCAAGGAAATGGCGGGCCGCGACGGGTACGACGCGAGCTGGGAGCGTGCGTTCGGCCGGCTCAAGCCGCATGAGCAGTTGCGCGAGATGGTGAGCGCGTCGCGGTCGGGCGTCGAGGCCCGCTTCGACCTGGCCCGTTACACCGATCAGATCGAGGTGCTGGACGATCCGGCGGTGTTCGCGACGTTCCGCAAGAAGGTGATGCCGATCGTCGTGCAGGGATGCGGACGCTCGGGGTGCCACAACTCGACGGCGACGACGGATTTCCGCCTGCCGGGCGGGTCGCGAAGCGGGGAGCCGTTCGCGTACACGCTGTTCGCGGTGCTGGACGCGACGGCGACGGCGTACGGCCCGCTGCTCAATCGGGAGCGGCCCGAGTCCAGCGTGCTGCTCAGCTACATGCTGCCGATCGAAGGGAACAACAAGCCGCACCCGGAGCCCAAGCGCGGCAAGTTCAACGCGGCGATTCCGGGGATTCGCGCCCGCAACTATGAAGTCGTGGTGGACTGGATCAACTCGCTGCGTTCGCCGCGCCCGGAATACGGGCTCGAATACGAGTTCCCGTTCGCGACGACGCAACCCGCCTCGCGGGCCGCGCTCGGCACGCAACCGAGGCCGTAGACTCGTGCCGCGCTGCTCCGCGGGTGGATCGGGTCGCGCGACGCGCGGCGCGGCGGGTCTCGCGCTGGCGCTTGCTCTTGTGGCCGGGTGTGCGGGGCCGCCCCCCGAGCTGTTCCCGGTCGCGCCGCTGGTGTCGCGCTCGTTGCCGGACGGTGGCACGGAGCGCGAGTATGACACAGACGCGGACGGCACAGGCGACTTCCGCGAGCGGCTGGACGCAGGCGGGCGCGTCGCGTCCATGATCTACGGCGATCCGCAGCGGGGCGGGTGGGACGACGAGGTGCGCCTGTCCGACGTGGGGCGCGACCCGGCCCGCGAGCTCATCCTGCTGCTGGACAGCGTCCCGTACGCCATGGTGCGTGAGGCGTGGGACGGCGGGCGGCTGCGGTACTTTCCGCCGCCGTCGCGGGTCATCAGCGTCTTCCCGGTGATGACCGACCCCGCGTTCTGTGAATTCTTCGGGGACACGCCCTGTCCGGGCGTCGAATCGGAATACTACGACGGCCGCCGGCTGACCTCGGCGTTCGACGCCTACGTATCGGGCGCCAACACGCCCTGGCAGCGCCACCTGGACTACCGCCTGAACCCGGTCGCGCACGCACCGGCGTACCTGGATGGGCTGCCCTGGTACCTGCACGAGCTGCGCCGGACCCAGCAGCTCTGGTTCGCCAGCAGCGCGCCGCGGCTTGCAGCCTACTTCGTCGGCACGTCGGCGCTCGGGGCGCGGCGGGGACGCGACGGACACCAGGCGGCGCTGGTCACGCTGGATCGCTTCTGCCAGCACGTCATGCACCGCACCCGCGGCCGCACCCGCATCACCCTGCTGTCCGACCACGGACACAACCTGGTCATGAGCCGGCTGCTGCGGCTGGATCGGGCATTGACGGACCTCGGATACCGCGTCCGTGACCGCATCGAAGCGCCGCAGGACATCGTGCTGCCGCGGTTCGGCATCGTGACGTATGCGTCGATCCACACGCGCTGCCCGGAGCGCGTCGCGGCGGACGTGTCGGGGCTGGAAGGTGTGGACTTCGCCGTGTACCTCGACCGTCCGCGCGACGAGGTCGTCGTGGTGGGGCCTCGCGGCCGGGCGCGCATTGCGCGGCATGACGCGGCCCGGGCGGATGCCGGTTCGCACGGCGGCACCCGCCGGACCGCTGACGCGGTCGGGCGGGGCGGACGGGGCGGTGCGGGCGTGGCGTACCGATACGCATGCGACGTGGGCGATCCGCTTCTGCTCAGACCGGTGCTGGACCGGTTACCGCGCGGGTCCACCGCGGACGCGCCGCCGGGATTCATCGCCGACGCGGTGCTCTTTGCGGCCACGCAGGACCACGCCTATCCCGACGTCGTCCACCGCTTATGGCGCGCGTTCCACGGACTGATCGCGCACACGCCGGACGTCATGGTGGCGATCGGGGACGGCTACCACGCGGGCAGCGGGCTGTTCTCGACGCTGCTGCCCCTGGCGGCGGCGCACGGGAACCTGCGCCCGCCGAGCAGCTACGCATTCGCGACGACGACTGCGGGCGCGCTGCCGGAGACGCTGCGGATCGAGGACCTGCGAGCCGCGTTGGAGTCGCTCGGGGTGGACGTGGGCGGCGAAGGGCGGCGCTAGCGCCGGGCGCTACGGCGCGACGGAGGCGAGCAGCAGCTCGGCGACGTCGCGGGTGGCGACGTCCTCGTGCCCCTGGTCGCGCAGACCGTCGGTGAGCATCGTCATGCAGAAGGGGCAGGCCGACGCTATGGTCCGCGCGCACCCCGGGCCGCTCGCCGCGCTGCCGGCGGGCGCGCCCGCGGCGTGGCCGTCTCCGGGGAGGACGCGCAGGAGTTGGCGTGCGCGCTCGTGGTTGACGCGCGAGGTGCCGTGCTCCTCCTCTTTCCACATCTGCGCGCCGCCCGCGCCGCAGCACATGCCGCGGTCGCGAGTGGCCTCGGGCTCGACGGCGCGCAGCCCGGGGATGGCGCGGAGGATGTCGCGCGGCGCGTCGTAGACGCCGTTGTGCCGGCCCAGGTAGCACGCGTCGTGATAAGTGACGGTCGAATCGACCGGGTGCGTGGGGCGCAGGCGCCCCGCCCGCACCAGCTCGGCCAACAGGGCGGAGTGGTGGATGACCTCGAAGCGACCGCCGAAATCGGGGTACTCGTTGCGGAGCGTGTTGAAGCAGTGCGGGCAGGTGGTGACGATTTTTCTTACGCCGTAGCGTTGCAGGGTCGCGACGTTGGCGGCGGCGAGCGTCTGGGCGAGGTACTCGTTGCCGGCGCGGCGTGCCGGGTCGCCGGTGCATTGCTCCTCTGGGCCGAGGATGGCGAAGTCGACGCCGGCGTGCTTCAGCAGCGTCGCGGTGGCGCGTGCGATGCGGCGGGCGCGGTCGTCGAAAGACGGCGAGCATCCGACCCAGAAAAGGTACTCGGCGTCGGGCTTGTCGGCGCGGAGCGGGACGTCGAGCCCGGCGGCCCACGCGGCGCGCTCGCCGTTGTCGAAGCTGTAGGGGTTGCCGACGGTTTCGAGCCCGCGGAAGGCGGTTTGAAGCTGCTGCGGGAATTCGCCGCGCTCCAAGACCAGGTTGCGGCGCATGTCCACGATCTTGTCGATGTAGGAGATGAAGACGGGGCATTCCTGCTCGCACGCGGCACAGGTGGTGCAGGCCCATAGCGCTTCGGGCTTGATCCATTCGGGCGTCAGGTCGTCCGCCGGATCGGGCTCGGGGGCGCCTTGGCTCCCCGCGGCGGGCGGCGCCAGAAGGGACCGCTCGCGCCGATAGAAATGGTCGCGAAGCTGGATCGTCAGGTGCTTGGGCGACAGCAGCTTGCCCGTACGGGTGGCCGGGCAGTGGTCCGAGCAGCGGCCGCACTCGGTGCAGGTGTAGAGATCAAGCACGCTCTTCCAGGACAGGTCGCGCGCGGTGCGCACACCCAGCCGCTCGCCGCGTTCGATGCGGCCGTCCATGTCGGCGATGGGCGCCAGCCGGCCCCGCGGGCCGAGGTTCTGCAAGAAGACGTTGGGCACGACGGTGATGACGTGGAAGTGCTTCCCGTAGGGCAGCAGATTGAGGAACACCAGCACCAGGACGGAGTGCGCCCAGTAGCCGATCTCCACCAGGGCGCGGAGCGCGCCGCCGGGCAGCGGGCTGAGCAGCAACCCGGCCAGCGAGGCGAAGGGTGCGCGGGCGTGCCACGCGCCTCCCCCGGCAGCCGCCGCCAGACGGATCAGGCCGCCCTCGTACACCAGGTCGGCCAGCATCATGGCCAGGATGATGGCGAGGATGACCATGCCTTCCGCATTGAGCGTGAGCCGCTTGAGCCGTCCGACGGCGCGGTAGTAGACGAAGACCGCGGCGCCGAGGATGACGAGCACGGTGAAGACGTCGCGGAGGAAGGCGTAGGCCGCACCGAGCGGGTTGTCCTCGCCGAAGATGAACAGACTGAAGGCGGGCTGGAACGCGCGTCCCCAGAGGATCAGCGTGTTGATCAGCAGGACGAGGAAGCCGAAGAAGATCACCAGGTGCGCGACGCCGGCGAGCGGATAGCGCAGCATGCGCTTCTGTGCGAAGACGTACTGCATGACGGCGGCGAGACGGTCGGCCAGGCGATCGGTGCGGACCGCGGGCGCCGCGGCGACGCGCATCAGGCGCCAGCGGCGGCGGATGGACCAGGCGAAACACGCCAGCGAGACGAGGAGAAGCGAAGCCATGACGAGCGGTTTCATCTTGTGTTCCGTCGGAGTGGACGAGCAGATCGCGGCCGATTGTAGCCGGGACGAATTCGGGCGGCGGCGCGTCAGGTCGAATCACGACGGAGATTCCGCCGCATCCACTGGAGGGCGGCCGCCGGTGGCTCGCGCCCCCCGTAGATCAGCGGGCCGCGGAAGCCGGCGGCGCGCAACGCGTCGGCGACGGACGGCCAATCGACGCGCGCCCGCACAGGCCGTGAATCGTCCGGGCCGGACACAGTCGGGACGTCGCCCGAAACGCGGAGGCCCAGGATGCGCCGGCCGAGCGTCTCGATCCAGTCGACCGGATCGGCGAGCGACACGACCGCGGCGGCGTCGAGGACGACGCCTACGGACGGCGAATTGATGCGGTCGACGAAGTCCACCAACTCCGGCGGCGAGTTGAGCAAGCGGCCGGCGGCCGCCTCGATGCCAAGGGCGACGCGGCGCGTCTCGGCCTCGAATCGCAGGCGTTCCAGCGCGTCGAAGCAATGATGCAGCGCATCGGCGTGGCGAAGGCCCGACGCGGTGGATGTGGGCGAGCCGGCGACGGTCGCGACGGATAGTACCTGGGCACCGAGCGCTGCCGCCCGGTCGAGCCACCGAAGTGTCCGGTCGACCGCCGCGGCACGTTCGACCGCCCCGGGCGCAGCGAGTCGGGCGGACCCCGAATCGTGTGCCGCCAGGGCGACGATGGGCACGCCCCGGCCGGACGCCGCTGCGGCGAGATTGCGACACCGCGCACCGCTCCCGTCCGAGTCGATGGCGTCGCCGGGCGTGGTGGCGAGTTCGACGGCGTCGAACCCGGCATCCGCGGCCAGGTCGATCGCCTGTCGCGGGTCCGTGTGCGGTTCGAGCGCGCGGGCGCTTATTGCCAGGTGCATGGGGTGTTACAGTACGGGCGATCAAGCCGGTTGTGTTCGGCGCGACGCCCCGGGTTGCGGTCACGCGACATTTTGCCCGCACCGCGCCGACATGCGGACTTTTCTCGGACGCCGCGCTCGTGGATAATCGGAGCGGTGTCCGGCACCTGTGGGAGAGTGTCATGCGCGGTTGGTATTCGATCGGTCTGAGTGTGCTGTTGGTCGCGAGCGCGGGTTGCGGCGGCTATACGGCGAAATTCCAGATTCAGCAGATCGTCAACGCACCGGACGATGAGCGTTCCCGGAAGCAGCTTGACATCGACATCGTCTGCCTCGACAAGAAGCTGGCGGAGAAGCACCCGCGGATCGCCAACGGCTCGATGCGGTCCGACGAGTGGTTCAAGCTCCGCGCCGAGCGCGGGACGATGATCGCCGAGTTCCCGAGCGGCGCAATCTACTCGCTGCGCGGCACCGGGACCGCGTACGCCAACTACACGGCCGACACGCACAAGGGACCCCCGCTGACGTCCCCGGCCGACGGCGGCCGCACCGAGGTCGACGTACCGTTCACATTTTCGAGGCACGGCGAGTCGGGGGCCGTGATCCTGGTGTTTGGGCGGTTCCACGACGGGAAGGGCGGGCTGCTTCCGACCGATCCGGTCCGAATTGCGCCCCCTCCCAGTTGGAATACCAAGCTGCTGATCGACGTCGGCCGGCGATCGCTGGCGTACAAGGGCGAGAAATAGGCATCGCCGCGCGCCGCGGCCGTCCGCGGCGTCCCGGCACGGCACCGGACCACCCGTGAGCCACAAGGCGAAGGACGCTCTTGCATGAAATTCTGGCCGGAGGTTCACTGGGCCGAAGGGCAGTTCCTGCGGCCGCATCATTTCCAGGCGGCCTTTCGCAACACGGAGACGCTGGCGCAGGCGGCGGTGGACTCGCTGCATCCGTTCCCGTGGGGCTGTGCATCGCTGAACCTGTCGAGCGAGGCGATCGAGAACGGCGTGTTCGAGGTCCGCTCGTGCGAGATCCGGTTGCGCGACGGGACGTGGGTCAAGTGCCCGGAGAACTGCTCGATCTCGGCCCGCGAGTTCAAGCCGGTATTCGACAAGACGGCCGGGGCGATGAACGTTTTCCTGGGCGTGCCGAGCGTGCAGACCGTGCGACGCAACGTGGTGAACCCCGGCGAGTCGATCGAGGGCCTGGTGCCGCGCTACAACGTGGACCTGACGGAGCGCTACGACGAAAACACGGGCGACAACCCGCAGCACATCGAAATCCGCCGCATGAAGGGCGTGCTGTTCTTCGGGGAGGAGGACCGGGCCGGGTTCGAGTGCGTGCGCCTGGCGCAGATCGAGAAGTCCGCCGCCGGCCCGAAGCTGGTCAACAACGCCGTGCCGCCGCTGCTGCGGCTGCGGGCCTGGTCGGCGCTGTGCATGGCCGTGGACATGATCTACAACGACGTGCGCTCCCGCGCGGCGCAGCTCGGGGGGGACGCGGCCCAACGGGCGCTGACGTTTGCGACCGGCTCGCCGGCGGACATGGAGCAACTGGTCAAGCTCAACGCGCTCAACGAGGTCGAAACGCGACTGGGCTTTGTGGCCAGCACGCTGGACGTGCACCCGCTCGACCTGTACCGCATCCTGTGCGAATCGATCGGCAAGGTGGCGCTGTGGGACGATTCGCGCCGGCCGAAGGAAGCCCCCCCCTACGACCACGACGACTGCGGGCC
This sequence comes from uncultured Planctomycetales bacterium, assembly GCA_964401365.1. Classification (GTDB taxonomy): domain Bacteria; phylum Planctomycetota; class Phycisphaerae; order UBA1845; family Fen-1342; genus CAYNYG01. The sequence goes on from CAYNYG010000014.1 coordinate 55,220, forward strand.
GGTGTTCGCGGAGCTGTTCAAGTACCTGCGGGCGCTGGTCAACGCGATGCTGCCCAGCGATTACGTGGTGCGCGACTTCGAGCAAAAGGAAGGCGGCTTCGGCGTGACGCTGGACTACGAGTGGTTCACGCCCAACCACGAGATGTACCTGGGCATCCGCAGCAACCGGCAGCTCGAAGAGATCATGCAGCTCTTCCAGCAGATCAACTTCAAGCTGGCCTCGCCCAAGGACGCGCCGCAGGTGTTCGACCGGCGGCTGCCCGGACTGGAGTTCCGCCACGCCGGGACCGTGCCCAACCTGCCCAAGTCGGCGGACCAGTTCTACTTCCGCGTCTCGCGAACGCCGATCTACTGGCCGCACTGCGAGGCGGAGCGGGGCATTTTCATCCGCATGCCGCCGCAGGACATCCCCAAGCTCTCGTCGCTGAAGCTCCAGCTCTTCGTCGTCAAGGTGGGCAAATGAGCTGGGCGTCGGCGTCGAGGTTTCGGACCTGCTAAGGGAGACATGCATTGGCGCTCACGGTGTACGATCTGTCGGTCGAGGTGGTGCTGTACCTGGTCGCGTTCCAGCGCCGGGCCGAGTCGGGTGAGCCGGTCCGCTTCGAGGACACGCGCGCCGAGGTGCTCAGCCTGCTCAACGAGCTCGAGCAGCGCAGCCACAGCGAGCCGGGCCTCTGGGAGCATTGGACCCGCGTCCGCAAGCCGCTGGTGTATCTCATCGACGAAGTGATGATCCTGAACTGCAACTGGGCGCACCGCCAGGACTGGGCCAACGAGTGCCTGGAAGTGACGCTCCTGGGGCACCCGACCGCCCTGGCCGGCGAGAGCTTCTTCAGCGAGTGCGACGAGGCCCTGCACGACCTGGAGGTGGCCGAGCGGCACGAGCGTCACGATTACGCCGCCAAGGTCGAAATCGTGATGGTCTACTACGTCGCGCTCCAGACCGGCTTCAAGGGCAAGTTCGCGCTCGACCCGAACGGGTGGGCCGAGTACAAGGCGCTGGTGTTCTCCAAGCTGCCGGCCTACGCCCAGACGCGCGGCAAGGAGCTGTTCCCGGAGGCGGGAAAGCACACCGTTCTCAACGACCCGAACTACGAGCCGGTGATGCGGCTGGCGTACGTGCTCTTGTTTTTCGCGATCATCTTCGGGCTCTGGCTGGTCGGTACCGGCGGGTACTGGAGCCTCATGGTCGACGCGCTGGAGACGGCAGCCGCCTCGGTTTCGGGCGCAGCGCCGGCGTCTCAACCGGCCTCGCCCTAGCGCCCGCGGACGCGGGCGAGACGTTCGACATCGCATCCGTCCGGGCCGCGGGCTTCGGGATTCCAACGCCGGGCGCCGGCGGGCGCGCCGCAAGGGAGATCGGACATGAACATCAACCAGATGTTGATGAAGTTCTTCAACCTGCCCAAGCCGGTCATGCTCTTCCTGGCTCTGGCGGGGTTCGGTTCGCTGGCCTCCGTGCTCTGGTGGGTGCTCCCGGTCCTGAAGGACCCGAAGGCCAAGATCTGGATTCTCGTCGTCCTGGGCGTCGGCGTGGTGCTCTTCCTGATCGTCGCCGGCATCCGCTGGCTCATCACGCGCAAGAAATCATCCGCCCTGACCGGGGCCCTGGAAAGCCAGGGCCCGACGCGCGGCGACCTGGCCGAGCAGGAGCAGATCTACCGCGAGAAGTTCCGCCAGAAGCTCGCCGATCTCCGCGGCGCCAGTCTGCACGTCTACCAGCTCCCCTGGTTCGTCCTCATGGGCGAGCCCGGCAGCGGCAAGACCGCCACCCTCATCCACTCCGGTCTCGATTTCCCGCTCGGCAAGGACGAAGTGGCCGGGTTCGGCGGCACCCGCAACTACAACTGGTGGTTCACGAACCAGGCCGTCATTCTCGACACCGCCGGTCGCATCTCCTTCCACGAGGAGGGCACCACCGACAAGGCCGAATGGGAGTACTTCCTTAAGCTGCTCAAGCAGTACCGGCCGCGCTGCCCCATCAACGGCGTCATCATCGCCCTGCCGGCCGACAAGCTCCTGCGCGACAGCGCCGAGGAGCGCGGCCGCAAGGCCACCATCCTGCGCGAGCGCATGCGGCAGGTGCACCAGATTCTGGGGGTGCGCTTCCCGGCGTTCATCATCGTCACCAAGATGGACCTCGTGGGGGGCTTCAACGAGTTCTTCGCCGACCTGAAGGCCGACCTGCTGGGTCGCAACCAGATGTGCGGATGGTCGCGGCCCGGCGCCTTCCAGGACCCGTACGACCCGTCCACGTTCCCGGCGGTGTTCGACGACGTGCACCGGCGAATCCGCGACTGGGGGCTCAAGTACCTGCAGCGCAAGGCGACCGAGGAAGAGCTGGGGATGATCGTCACGTTTCCGGAGGCATTCCGCGAGCTGCGCGAACCGCTGAACGAGTACGTGTCGCAGGTGTTCCAGAAGAGCCCGCTGATCGAGCCTCCCTTTTTCCGGGGGTTCTACCTGACCTCGTCGGTGCAGGAAGGCATCCCGATCCTCGACATCTTCTCGAAGTCGCAGGCCTGGACCGGTCCGGTCGGTCGCGGCCCGAAGCAGGTCGAGTCGAAGGCGTTCTTCATCCACGACTTCTACGACAAGAAGGTTTTCCCCGAGCAGGGGCTGGTGTTCCGCTCCGCCAAGCACGTCACGCTCAACAAGCGCATGCGGCGCATGGTGTGGTACGGCACGTCGGCGATGGCCGCCCTGATGGCCGGCGCGTTCACCATCGGCGCCCTCAAGGTGTCGAGCCTGGTCACCAGCCCGCGGGTCGACTGCCTAAAAGCGGCGGAGGTGGTCACCACCACCCGCGGCGACGCGACCAAGCGCGCCACCTTCAAGGAGCTCAAGCAGAACGTGGCGACGGCCGAGAGCCTCGCCGTTCACCTCAACAAGTACGGCGGGTTCGTCAACAACCTGATGTTCCGGCTGATGTTCATCGGCGCCAATCCGCGCGTCCCCGAAGCCCACGTCCGCACCATTCACTCGCAGTTCGTGCTCGAGACGATTCTGCGGCCCACGCTGGAAGAGTTTGCGGCCCGGGTGCGCGGCGGATCGCTACCGATCGCCGGCTCGACCCCGGCGCAACGCAAACCCTACATCGAAGCCGCGGCGCAGTACGCCGAGTGGTTTGGCGAGGGATTGGGCATCGATCAGCAGAAGGGGCTGACGGTCGACACGGCCGCCGCGCGCGCCAAGGGCGTGGAGAAGCTGCTGGTGGCGCTGGGCGCCGACAACAAGGATTCGGCGGTTACGCAGGTGCGCCTGGCGCTGGAGTCGCTGGCGGACGGGAAGCGCGTCTTTTCGCGCGACATTCTCATGCCCATCTTTCCCCCGCTGGCCGAGGCGCGCGAGGGCGTCATCACCAAGGTGATCGACGAGATTCAGCGGTACTACGAGCCCGGCACGCGGCTCACCGCGGAGCACAGCACCAACGACGTGAAGTACTGGATCGGGCTGTTCGAGCGGCTTAACGCCGCCGGGAAGAAGTATGCCGAGCTGCTGGAGCTGGCCAAAACGCTCGGGGACGGCAAGACGTTTTCGGACGCCGCCAAGCCGTTCCTGGACTTGACCCGGACGATCGACGACCTGGGGTCGGAGAACCCGCCGGAGGACGGCACGTTTGCGCACGCCTGGCACCAGGTGCGGACCTATCTCAAGACACCGACCGTCCCGCTCCCGCAGAAGGACAACGTCGTGCTGCGCCTGCGCGACTTGAAGGGGCAGTTGCAGGCGACGTGGGACGCCGAGATCGACCCGATCGCCGCCGGGCTGACGCTTGCGGCCCGGGAAGACCTGCCGGGGGTGATGGAGGGACGCGGCGGCAACGTGTGGCGCGCCATCAAGGGCGCCAAGCAGGCGCTTTCCGACAAGTTCGACGCGAGCATCACGCGCCTCCTGACGGAGCTTGGCGCGGAGGGCGCCAAGGACCCCATGGATTACTACGAGCAGCAGAAAATCCTGATCGTCTCGGACGCGCGCGGGACGGTGGGCGAGTTCAAGGGCCCGCCCCGGATCGAGATCGCGCCCGGCGCGTTCGGCGAGGAGCTGTTCATCCGCAACGTGCTGCACGAGCTGCGCGAGCTGGTGTCCAGCGCCACGACCACCGACCAGCAGCTCCTAGACGTGGCCCAGTGGCCGACGCTGATCATGCAGATGAAGCAGTCCGACGCCACGGCGCTGAGCAACCAGAAGCAAATCTCCAACTGGTCGAAGGCGATTCCGACGGGCAAGTCGGGGGGCGCGCTTGCGACGGAGATCGCCGCCAGGTCCGGGGTCGCGCAGCAGGCGTATTGGCAGCCCGTGAAGCTCTACGCGCTGGTGGACGCGGTGGTGAAGGGACGCCAGAGCGTAATGAGCGGTGCCACGATCGACCGCATGATCAAGATCTGCCACTGGACGGTCGGTAGCTACGCCGAGCCGGAGCGCGGGCTCGCGCCGGTGAAGGACCGCTTCGGATTGGGTCGGCTGCGGCCGGGCGTCTTCGACGCGCTGGTCAAGGAGCTGCCCTTCGATCGGCACCGCTTCAACGAGGTTGTGGCGGTGGCCGTCGCGCCCTCGGAACAGCCCGACGACTCGGGCGAGACTCGGCGCCGCCGCACGGCGCCTCCGAAGGACAGCGGCGATGACCCGAGCGGGGAGCGCACCGGCCGCCGGGCCGCGGACGCGGTGTTGACGGCCTACCACACGCGCGATTTCCTGGCGCAGACGTTGTGGTATCACCAGGAAGTTCGCCGTGCACTCGCCGAGGCGGGCGATCTCCCGCATCGGGAGGAGTTCCTGGCGGCGCTCGACGAGGCGGCCGCCAAGTACGTCGCCACGTACATGGCCGACTGGTACCGCGTCTACTCGACGCCGACGGAACGGCTCGGCGAGGGCATTCTAGACCTGATGCAGCGCTGCCAGCAGGGCAAGCTGGCCTGGGCCGAGTTTCAATCCGAACTGACGAAGCGCGGCGACGAGTTCTCGGCCGACCTGGCCTCGCGCCAGACCGCGCTGCTGACACACTCGCTCTTCATGTACGACGGGCTCAACGGCGTGGAGCAGGCCCAGCCTCCCAGCCGGAAAACCGTCGCGGCCGAGATCGCACGCGCGGTCGAGAAGTTCATCGACGAGCATCGCGACGACGTCGGACGGGCGCAGGACCTGACCATCATCTTCGGCCGGGTCCAGCAGAAGTCGCGGTCGCTGCGGAATGTCGTGATCGAGGACCAGATGGCCACGCAGATGGTCGAAGCGTGGGCCCGCTACGTGAAACAATTAAAAGAGTTGGGCCCGCTGGATGGAAAGACCCCGCCGGCGACGGGCGCCGTCCCGCCGGACCTCTCCAAGCTTCAGTCGGAGATCGCGCTCACCGGCGCGAACGACATTGAGTCAACCAGCGTCTTCGTCAGGCCGCTGCTGGACGTCGCCACCTACGGACGCGACCTGCTTGCGTATCGACTCGAATCCGAGATTCGAAGCATCTACAAGGACTGGGACGGCTCGAAGGACTTCCCGTACGCGCGTCCCGACGTCGTCCGCGATGACAGCCACAAGCTCGACAAGCTCTCGCGCGTCGCGCCCCCGGACCCCGTCCGGTTCTACAAGCTGCTTGAGCAAGCGCGCGATTTCGAAGCCCGCTGGGGCAAGTGGTATCGCGACCCCGCCTACGTGCCGCGCCCGCAGTCCATCGACACTCTCGACAAGACGCTGGCCTGGACGACGTTCCTCTTCGGTGAGGCGAAGTTCGACCCGTCCGGCCCATCGGAGGGAATCGACGTCTCGTTCGAGTTCGATCCCTCGAACCGGCCCGCGGGCACGACCGAGTTCTTCAGCATCTACCAGCGCGTCACGGCTACGCTGCCGCTTCTGGGTCCGTCGGGCGTCGCGGAGCCGGTGGTGCTGGACTACGGCGCCCCGCCCGAGGCGGGCACCGGACTCAGGTGGCTGATCACCCGCACCGACTTCCGCGAGACCAGGGCCGAGGCGTCGGTGCTTTCGCCGAACGCGCGCAAGGACCTTTGGCCGGAAACCGCCGTGGCATGGAGGCTAGCAAGCAATCCGTGGGTGCTTCCGATGCTCCTGAGCACGTCGGACCGCATGCCGGACGGCGAATGGCGCATTCCGGTCATCGTCGATCCGATGAAGGACGACGGCACGCCCGCGAGCGAGCCGCGCGGCACGTTCATCAAGGTGAAGTTCTCTCCCAAGGACCCCAAGCGCGTGTTCCCCGGGCTGATTCCGCCGCTTTCCGCGCTGCCGGAAATGCCGAAAATGGTGATAGACGGCGACTATCTCAAACCGAAGGTTCCCTGAGACCATGAGCCGCGTCGGGCAGTTCTTGAATAAGCTGTTTTCCGGGGTCGCCGCTCCCAGCGGAGCGCAAATCGTGCCGCTGCGCGCCTACGGGAAATGGCCGCTCTACGCCGAGTACCGTCGGCTGGAGCTGGCGCCCGGGGTGTCCACCGTGTTCTCACAGTGGCTTGACGCCGGCCGCCTGGCGTGGATGCACGCGGCACCGCGATTCGAGCAGCCGGCAAGAATGGCGCACTGCCGGTTGCTTCTGCGCCTGCCGGGCGCCAAGGAGCTGGTGATTGCCAGCGTCTGGGACAGCCGCGACAACGTCGGGCGCGAGTTTCCCTTCTCGTTCTTCATTACCTGTCCGCCCGAGGCGCTCGGGGCCGATGCGCTGGAGGTGTTCACGTCGACCGTCTTCGTGTGGGACTTGTTCGACGGCTACTACGCCGAGCTGCGCCGCCTGACCAGCGGTGATTTCTACAAGGCCTATCAGAAGCGCGCCATCGCTCCCAAGCGCGACGACCTGGCGGAGCGCGTCCGCGCCCTGCTGGAACAGGCATCCAGGATCGACGCCGAGGCGTGGTTCGCCGGGCTGGGCGTGAAGGACCAGAACGCCGCGGACTGGTTCGGATCGCTCGTGCGCCGCAGCCAGCGCTGGCAGCAGGCGCCCAACGCCGCCGCCCAGCTCGCGGTCTCGTGCCCGCTGGCGGCCGGAGTCGCTTCCGATCCGCAGGCCTGCATCTGGCTGCGCTGGTTCGAGCCGTTCGCGCGCGTCGCGGGGAGGGCCGCCTGGTTGATCGCCCCCGGCCGCGAACATGCCGGTCCGGGACTGCTTCACCTCGGGCTGCGCGACCTGCTGCCCGAGGACTTCCAGCTCATGACCGCGCAGGCGGGGGAGTACGGGTACGTCGAGAATCTGCTGCGGACTCCCAAGTCGGTCGAGGGCGGGACCGACGGCGCTGCGGCGGGCGAACCAGCGCCGCGCGGGTCGCTGCTGTCGTGGTTCGCCAGCCGCTCGATCCCCAGCGACTCCAAGATCGCCCTGCTGCCGCGTGCCCAACCCATCGCAGCCCATCCGCCTCCCTCCGAACCCGCGTCGTAGGCCGCCTCGGCTCAACCGCAAACCCAGCCCTCAGCGACCCGGATCGCGGCCAGCATGCCGCGCGCCTTGCTCAAGGTCTCCTGGTACTCGCTGGAAGGGATGGAATCGGCCACGATCCCTGCCCCCGCCTGCACCCACGCGATCCGTTGCCCCCCCTGCTCCGTCACCACGATCGTCCGCAACGCAATGCACGTGTCCATGTTGCCCGCAAAGTCGACGTACCCCACAGCGCCGGCGTAGGGCCCGCGCCGTGTCGGCTCGAACTGGTCGATGATCTGCATGGCGCGCACCTTCGGCGCGCCGCTCACCGTCCCGACCGGCAGCGCCGCACGCAACGCGTCAAAGGCCGTCAGACCAGGCCGCAGGCGCCCGCGCACCGTGCTGCACAGGTGCATCACGTGACTATATCGCTCCACGCTCATCACGTCCGCCAGCTCGATCGTCCCGGGCACGGCCACCCGGCCCACGTCATTCCGCGCCAGGTCCACCAGCATCACGTGCTCGGCACGCTCCTTGGAATCCGCGAGCAGGTCCTGACAAAGCTCGCCGTCCTCGCGCTCGTCACGCCCGCGGCGGCGCGTCCCAGCGAGCGGGCGGCTGGTGACCACCCCGTTCTCCACGCGGCACATCACCTCCGGACTGGCGCCGATCAGCACCACCTCCGGCGCCTTGACGTAGAACATGAACGGCGACGGGTTGATGACACGCAGCGCGCGGTAGACGTCGAAGGGCTCGGCGCGGGTCTCAACCCGCAGCCGGTGCGACAGCACCACCTGAAAGACGTCGCCGGCGCGGATGAACTCCTGGCAACCTCCCACCGCGCGCTCGAATTCCGCCCGCGACAGGTTTCCGGTGAACGGGGCGGCGGCGTCCACCGGCAGCGCGATGCTCGCGCGCCCCAGCGGCGCGCGCCGGTCCAGGCGCCGCGCCAGCTCCTCCAGGCGCGCGGCAGCGGCGTCATAGGCATTCCGCACCGCCCCCCCGCGCAGCTCGGCATGCGTCACCAGCAGCACAGTCTTCTGCACGTGGTCGAAGATGACGACGGACTCGTACAGCCCGAAGAGCACGTCCGGCAAGCCACGATCGTCCGGCCGCGAATCGGGAAGATGCTCGTACCGCCGCACCAGGTCGTACGCCGCATAGCCCACCGCCCCGCCGACAAAGCGCGGCAGGCCGGGAAGCCGCGCCCGACGGACGCGGCCCAGCTCCGCTTCGAGCGCGCGCAGCGGGTCGTCGCACTCGAGGCGGCGCAACGTGCCGTCCGCCGCGCGGAGCTGCACGTGATCGTCGTGCGCCCGCAGCACTTGCGCCGGGTCGCACCCGATGAACGAGTAGCGCGCCACCGTCTCACCCCCCACCACGCTCTCGAGCAGAAACGCGTGCGCGGACTGCGCCGCAAGCGCGGCGTACGCACTGACCGGCGTAACATCGTCGCAGATCAGCGCGAGACAAACCGGCACGGACTCGTGGTCGGCCGCGAGACGCTCAAAGGCGGGGTAATCAGGTCGTAGTGAGGTCACGGGCAGCAGCCCCCGCGGTGGCAAACCAAGGCGCGGTGTTCACCCGCCCCCGCCCGGCTGCGTGGCGGCAGCCTCCAGCGCCACGTCGAGGTCGAGGGCACGCTTGAGGAGCTCCGCCCACTTCTCGAACTCGATCCGCATCTTGATCAACTCGGCCTTTTCCATCTGTCGCGTCACGCTGGGTGCTTCCCCCGACACCGTGACGACCCGGGGCAGCAGCCGCTCCGCGGACATGACCAGCAATTCCAGCCCGCGCCGCGTGGACGCCGACAGCCGCGCGGCCCCCTCGCGCCCACTCACCACGTACGCGCGGACGGCGTGCCGCAGCATGCGCGCCGCAGCCCCGGCGGCAAGACGCTTCTCCGAATCGTTGAACAGCTGCGCCATTCCGGCCGCGATGCGCAGCCCCACCTCGTCGGCCCCCTCGGCCCGTACGGCATCGGAGGCGTACTGCTCGGCCCGCGCATCCAGGATCGCAAGCAGCGCGTCGGCGTTGGCGCGCGGGTCCGGCGGATTGGGGACGGCCGAGGGGTAGTCCAGCGCGTGGTAGATGAGCTCCAGGGTTACGGGGGACGACTCGCGCATCCCCGCCTGTTTCAGCGCCTCCAGCGTGTCCGTCAGCGCCTTCCCGCCCGCCAGCGCGATCTTGACCCGCAGCTTCCGCAGTCCGACCGCAGCCGCGCTTCGAACGGCGACGCGTTCGTCGCGAACCGCCTGGGTCAGCAGTTCGTAGGTCTGGGCTTCGTTGAGTTCACCGAGCACGCTGATCAGCCGCGCCGCGTCGGTCGCCGCGGCGCGCTTGTACGCCTCGCCCACCGAGCGGGTGCACGCCGCCGCCAGCACTTCGCGGAACGCCGCCGATCCGGTCGCGTCGCGCAGCGCGCGGATCGCCGCCTCAGCACCTGCGGGGTCGTCCGGCTGAACCTTCTGTACGGTGGATTCGACCCACCGCTGGATCGTGGTCCGGTCCTCGTCGGTCAGCGAATCACGCGCCCTGAGCTCCTGGATCGGATCGGCGGTCGCCCCGGTGTTCTGCGCCGTCGCCGCGCCGATCGCGTACAGCAACGAGAAAACGGCCAGCGGCCGCCGAACCATTCGCATCTGCCAGATCTCCGCACAGAGTCGTTGTCAGCCAGCTCGAATCGGGGAGGGTATTGTACCGCTTCGAACGCGGGCGCGCAAGGCGCGCGGTTGGCCGCGGGTGCGGTCCCGAACGGTCGCGAGTATGATGCAAGGGGTACGCGTGCCGCGCCGCGCGGGCGGACGGAATGGTCCGTGCGCGCCTGCGACCGCGCCGCCGACCGTCCGAGGGCGTAGCTCAGCCGGTAGAGCAACGGCCTTTTAAGCCGTGGGTCCTGGGTTCGAGCCCCAGCGCCCTCATGATCCCCATCGGGCGCCGCGCGCCAAGGCGCTGCCCCGGCGCTGGCCGGGCGTGGACAGGGGTGGCAGCGCTGAGTAGGATGCAGTCCGCATCTTTCGGACATCCGCAGCGTTGTCGAACCGGATTCGGAGCGCCGTCCATGCCGGAATCAGGTCCCGTTCCCCCTCTCGCCGCGAATGACCCGGAAACCCTGATCGAGCTGTCGCTCGTCCGAGCCACCGAGGCGGCGGCCCTGAATGCGCTGAAGTGGATCGGCAAGGGTGACAAGATCGCGGCGGACGCGGCGGCATCGGACGCGCTGCGCGGCATGCTGAACCTGATTGACGTTTGCGCGACGTGCACCATCGGCGAGGGCATCAAGGACGAAGCGCCGGGGATCTTCGTCGGCGAGAAGCTGGGCACCTGGCGCACCGGGTCGCCGGCGCTGAGCATCGCGGTCGATCCCATCGACGGCACGACACTGACCTCCAAGGGCCTGCCCGGCGCGCTGAGCGTCCTGGCGGCGGCAATGGCGCGCTCGCCGGACGAGATGGCCATGATCCCGGTCCCCAGCGTGTACATGGAGAAGGTCGCCGTCGGACCCAGCGTCAAGGAGGGTACCGGCACCATCCGCATGGGCGCCCCGGTCGAGCAGAACCTCGAGATCATCGCCCTGAAGCGCGGCAAGCGCGTCCGCGACCTGGTGGTCTGCATCCTGGACCGTCCGCGCCATGACCGGCTTGTCGCCGACGTGCGACGCACCGGCGCCGCGATCCGCCTCATCGGCGACGGCGACGTCGCCGGCGCCATCGCGCCCTCCATGCCCGAGAGCGGCGTGGACGTCTACATGGGCATGGGAGGCTCGCCCGAAGCCGTCCTGGCCGCCGCCGCCATCAAGTGCCTCGGGGGAGAGATCCTGGCGCGCATGTGGCCGCGCGACGACAAGGAACGGCAGGCGCTCATCGAGTCCGGACACGCCGACAATCTCGAGCGCATTTACAGCACCGACGACATGGCCAAGGGCGAGGGGATCATTTTCGCCGCCACCGGTGTGACGGACAACGCGATGCTGCGCGGCGTGACCGTGCAGGGGCACATTGCCATGACGCACTCGGTCGTGATGCGCGCTCGGACGCGTACGGTGCGCTACATCAAGGCCTTCCACGATCTGACGCGCAAGACCATCCCGCTCGCCAGCGCCCAGACCGAGTCGCGGCTTTAGGCAGGTGGGAACGTGACGCCCGACGCGGGTCGGCGCGTCCAGCTACGGACGGAGCGTGCCGCTTGGCCATCCTTTCGCGCCAGCCCGCCACCGACGCCACCGTCCTCGCGACGCACGAGCTTCGCGTCGAGGCGCCCATCGAGCGGCGCCGGGAGCTGCGGGACTTCTACGTGCGGCTGGTGGGTTTGCGCGAGTGGCCGCCCCAGGCGCAGATTCCGGGCGGCTGGGGGGCCGGGCCTCCGCGGTGCGGGGCATACTTTCAATTCCGTCACGACGCGCGCGTCGAGCGGCTCAGGCGGCGGCTGGTGATCTGCGTCCCGTCGTTGAGCGCGGTCGCCGAGCGGATGGCGGAGGAGCAGCGGCCCTACCTGCGACTGCGCGGGTTGGGCCCGGCCGATCGCTGCCTGCTGGTCACGGATCCGGTCGGCCACCGCGTCGAGCTGCGGCAGACGCGCTCCCTCTGACGCCCGGAAGGCCCGCCCGGAATGCGAATCAACATCCCCAACCAGGTCACCATCGCCCGTCTCTTCCTGACCCTGATCTTCTTTGCCCTGCTCAGCGTCTATTCCGTCAACGACGGTAACACCTGGTTCGTGCTCGAGTGGTGCTTCTGGCTCTTCCTGGTCGCGGCGCTGAGCGACGTGCTCGACGGATACCTGGCCCGCACCTGGAAACAGGTCACCACCTTCGGGCGGATCGTCGACCCGGTGGTCGACAAGATCATGGTCTGCGGCGCCTTCGTCTTCTTCGCCAGCCCGCACTTCCTCGACGTCGCCGCCGCGCCTTACGTCAACGTGACCGGCGTGGCGCCGTGGATGGTGATCGTTCTTCTGCTGCGCGAGTTCGTCGTTTCGGCGATCCGTAGCCACAGCGAGTCGCACGGCAAGGACTTCGGCGCGACCTGGACCGGAAAACTCAAGATGGTGCTGCAATCCGCCACCGTCTGCGTCGTCCTCGGGCATCTGGTCTGGTTCGACGACGAACGCTACGCCTGGATCCGCCGGCTTCGCGACGGCTGCGTCTGGGCGACCGTCGTCGTCACCGGGCTCTCCATGTTCAGCTACGCCCGACGCGCCCGCGCGTTCCTCCTCTCCAGCACGGCACTCGCCGGCGACCCCGGGCCGACCGACCGGAGTGACGCTCGATGAGCGAGCTTCTACGCGAAGCGATTATCGAACTCGATTCGCTGCTCGGCATCGAGCGCGCCACCGGCACCCACCGTGCTGGGCTACGCCGATTCCGCGACAGTGAAAACTCGCTGCGGATGGACCTGGCCGACATTACTTGCCGCTCACGTTGCGATCGCGTGCCGGCGCGTCCGATACCAGCCGCGACGCGGCCTCAGAACGGGTCAAGCCTTCGCGGGTATTACGCGTGCCGCTCGGACCAGCACTTCTGCCGCTGGAAGAGCATGCCACAAACTCCGCTCGGCGGAGCCGTCGATGTCCGGTCGCCGACGGCGCGATTCATTCACGTGCCCCTGAACGGCGCATGAGCCGCTTCCACTTCCATTCCTCGACCGCACAGAACACGCACGGCACGATGAAGAGTGTGATCAGGCTCACGGTCATCCCGCCCACCGAAGGGATTGCCATCGGTTGCATCACATCCGAGCCTCGACCGGTGGCCCAAAAGATGGGCATCAGGCCGAAGACTGTCGTCGCAATCGTCATGAGGCAGGGACGGATGCGCTTAAGGCCGCCGTCGATGACCGCCGCGCGGATTTCAGCGACCGACTTGAATTCACGGTCTTTGAAGACGCCTTCGAGGTAAGTCGAGATGACGACACCGTCATCGTCCACCACGCCGAAGAGCACCAGGAAGCCGACCCACACCGCGACGGACAGGTTCACGCCCCACAGCGCGAGCATGATGAAGCCGCCCGAGGCCGAGACCAGCACGCCGAAGAAGATCACCGGCGCGATCCACCAGCGCGAGAAACCCAGGTAGAGCATCACGAACATGATGCCCAACGTGATCGGGACGAGAATCTGCATGCGTTTTGTCGCGCGGACCTGGTTCTCGAATTGGCCGGACCATTCCCAGTAGTAGCCGGGCGGAAGCGTGAGCCGGCCGTCCTTGAGAGCCCGCTGGAGCAGTGCTTCGGCGTCCTGCACGACGGAGACCTCGTCGCGTTCACGCGTGTTCATGGTCACGTAGCCGACCAGCAGGCCGCGTTCGCCTTTGATCTCCTGCGGCCCCAACACCGTTTTGATGTCGGCGAGTTGCGCGAGCGGCACTTGTGCGCCGCCGGCCGACGGCACGTTGATGCGCTGAATGGCGTCCAGGTCCTCGCGGAAGTCGCGGGCCAAGCGGATGCGAATCGGATAGCGCTGCCGCCCCTCAACCGATTCCATGAGATTCAGTCCGCCCAGCGACATTTCGATGACATCCTGAACATCGCGAATGTTGACGCCGTAGCGGGAGATGCGGTCGCGGTCGATCTCGATCTGAATGTAGGGCTTGCCGACGATGCGGTCGGCGACGATGTCCGTGGCGCCGGGTACTT
>CAYNYG010000014.1:69308-80985 GCA_964401365.1 uncultured Planctomycetales bacterium
ATGTAGGGCTTGCCGACGATGCGGTCGGCGACGATGTCCGTGGCGCCGGGTACTTCGCGGAGGAGCTGCTCGATCTGCAAGCCGACGCGTTCGATCTCGCGCAGGTCGCTGCCGTAAATCTTGACGCCCATCATGGCCCGGAAGCCGGTTTGAAGCATGACCAGCCGCGTTTGGATCGGTTGGAGCCACGTGGGCAGGACGCCAGGGATGGCGGTGCGCGCCTGGAGTTCGGCGAGGATTTCTTGTTTGGTGATCGGCCGCTCTTCGGGCCAGATCCACGCGAGCGGTGTCTTGATGAAGCCCGGCCATTCGGAAAACGTACGCTCGACGGGTATGCGCCGCCACTCGGCTTCGGGCTTGAGAATTACGATAGACTCCATCATGCCGATGGGGGCAGGGTCGAGGGCGGATTCGGCCCGGCCGATTTTGCCGACGACGCTTTCAACTTCCGGCACGCTGGCAATGGCGAGGTCCTGCTTGCTGTTCACCTCGACTGCCTGCGAGAGGGAGCCTTGAGGCAACAGTGAGGGCATGTACAAAAGCGATCCCTCATCGAGCGGGGGCATGAACTCGCGGCCCAGCCCTGGAAGAATGCGTCCTTCCTTCAGCACAGTGCGACCGGCGGTGGCCTCAGCGTCGCGTTCGGCGGGGTCCAGCCGCCGCCACAGCAGCCGCAGGCGCTCGGAGCCGTCGGACTCGCGAACGCGCTGCCAGCGGACTTGGTCAAGCTCCAGGAGCGGACGCACGACCTCGGCATCCGCGTCGGCATACATCAAGCGCTTCAGCTCCGGCGAGGCCTTTTCATTGGCGAGAGTGTTTACAACCCACTCCACGGGATAGAACGTGCGATGAATGCCGAGCCAAACGCTCAGGCCGGCGAACAGGATGACGACGGGCACGACCAGAAAGGTCTTCTTGTGATCCAGAATCCAGCTCAGCGCCGGCACATAGGCACGCGCGATGATGCGCGAGACCGGGTTCTGCTCCAGCGGCAGGAATCTCTCGCGCGTCATGCGGATCACCGCCAGCGCGACGCCGATGCCCACCGCTCCCGCAATAAGCCAACCGCGGCCATGCCCGCCGCCCAGTCCCCACATGAACGCCAGATGCATCGCGAGCATCGCGAGCAGGCCCACACCCGCAGCGACCGCCAGCGTCACCGACATCCGCCACTTGAACGGACGAAAGAGCAGGTAGCAGAGAAACGGAACTACCGTGACAGCGAGCACGACCGAGGAGCCGATGGCGAAGGTCTTCGTGAACGCCAGGGGCTGAAACATCTTGCCCTCTTGGTCGGTGAGAAAGAAGACCGGAATGAACGAAACCAGCGTGTTCGTCACCGCCGTGAGAATCGCGCCTCCAACCTCTGTAGCGCCCTCATGGATGATCCCGAAGTAGCCCTTGTCGCGCTTCTCCTCCTCCGTCGCCCCAGCCAGGCGACGGTAAATATTCTCCGACATGATGATGCCCATGTCGGCCACATCGCCGATCGCGATCGCCAAGCCGGCCAGTGACATGATGTTGCTGTCGATGCCGAAGAGGTACATCAGGATGAACGACCCGGCGAGCGCGAGGGGCAGCGTGGGCAGAACCGTCACGGTGCTGCGAAAGTGCAGCAGGAAGAAGAGCACGACGAGGCTGGCGATGATGGCCTCTTCGAACAGAGCTTCCTTGAGTGTGTCGATCGTTTCTTCCACGATGGTCGTGCGGTCGTAGAAGGGCACGACGCTGATCTTGGAGACTCGTCGGTCGGCGAGCGTCTTGCTCGGCAGGCCGGGCGCGAGCTGGGCAAGCTTCTGCTTGACGCGCTCGACGACCGCGCGCGGGTTCTCACCGTAGCGCATGAGGACCACGCCGCCAACGGCCTCCACGCCTCCCTTGTCCAGCGCTCCGCGGCGGAAGTCCGGCCCGAGCTGAACGCTCGCAACACTGCGCAGGTGGATGGGCGTGCCGCCCTCCTCGCGGATGACAACCTTCTCAAGATCTTCGACCGACTTGATGAATCCCACGCCGCGAATAAAGAACTCGATGCCGTTTTTCTCGATGACCTTCGCGCCCACGTCGATGTTGCTTTTGCGGACGGCTTCGAAGACGTCCATCAACGTGATGCGGTGCGCGCGCATTTTTTCGGGGTGAAGGTCGATCTGATACTGCTTGACGAAACCGCCGATGCTGGCGACCTCGCTTACCCCCTCGACCGATTGAAGCTGATAGCGGATGTACCAGTCCTGAACCGAGCGCAGCTCGGCCAGATCAAAGCCCTCGGCTTCCACCGTGTACCAGTACACCTGGCCGAGCGCCGTGGCGTCCGGGCCGAGGACGGGCGCGACGCCCGTCGGCAGGCGCTGCTGGGCCACGTTCATGCGCTCCAACACGCGCGAACGGGCCCAGTAGTAGTCCACGTCGTCCTTGAAGATGACAAAGACCATCGAGAAGCCGAAGCCGGACATCGAGCGAATGGCTTTCACACCCGGCGTACCGGTCAGACTCGTCGTGAGCGGGTAGGTGACCTGGTCGTCAACATCCTGCGGGCTTCGCCCGGGCCAGTCCGCGTAGACGATGACCTGCTTTTCGCCAATATCCGGGATTGCATCCACTGGGGTGCGCGTGATGGCCCAATAGCCCGCGGCACACATGCCCGCAATCACCAGCATCATCACGAACGAGTTCTTCATGCACCAGCGGATGACGACGCTTACCACGAGGCCTCCTCCGCTTAGTGCTTGTGCTCGCCGGGCGCTGCGGCCGGCATGGTGGACTGTGAGGCTGGCGAAGAGGCAGGCGCCGGCGATGTAGCTCCTCCGGCGACGTGCTGATGGCCCATCGAGGCGTGTAGTCCTCCAGGATAGAATAAGCTGGAATGCCCCGTTACCTGGAACTGGCTGTCAATCAGGAATCCACCGCGGGCGACGACTCGTTCGCCTTCCTCCAGACCCGCGAGAATGGAGAGAAACTCACCGCTGCGCGGCCCGACGGTCACTTCGCGCGGTTCAAATGTGCCGCCACCCTTATCGACGTAGACGATCCGCCGCGTGCCGCTGTCGAGGACAGCCATGACCGGAATCGCGAGCAGAGGCCCGGGCTGGCTTTCAGCCACGGGAACTTCCTTCAGCTTCATGCCGCACACGGGGCAGTTGCCCGGCTGTTCATAGGTTTTTTCGCCTTCGCACTTCATGGGGCAGAAATGCCGGGCTGCCAGCGCATCCGGCGCGGCCTCGACCGGGGCCGGAGCGGCCGATGCCGGAATCTGCTCCAGCGGCATGCCACAGATCGGGCACGCGCCGGCGTCATCGGCAACCACCTGCGGATGCATGGGGCACGAGAACTTGCCCTCGACGCCCGTGGCGGCGGCCCGCCCGTCAGGGCCGAGCGCCGCGTTGACGATGGTGCTCACGTACATGCCGGGCTTGAGCGCGTGATCCTTATTCTCGATGTGAACAGGCACGCGCACCGTGCGCGTCGCCTCGTTGACGATTGGTTGCACGAATGTGACCATTCCGCGAAAGACTCGCCCGGGATACGCCTCGGCGGTCAATTCCACGAGCTGACCGTAACGCACCCATGCCAAGTCGAACTCGTAAATATCCACGTAGGCCCAGACGGTGTCGAGGTTGGCGATCCGGTACAGCGCGTCGCCGGCTTTGAACGAGCTGTTCTCCACCACCATCTTCTCGATGACGGTGCCGTCGATCGGCGAGTAGAGCGTGATTCGATCGGTGATCTTCTTGGAGTTGACCAGTTCGTCGATCTGCTGCTCGGTCAGGCCCCAGCGCCGCAGCTTGATCCGTGAGGGTTCCACCGACAGACCGGCGCCGCCCCCGCGCAGCGCGATTAACAGTTCCTGCTGTGCGACGAGCAGTTCGGGGCTATAGACTTCGGCCAGGTGATCTCCGGCCTTGATGTCCACGCCCGTGAAGTTGACAAACAGCCGCTCAGCATAGCCATCCACTCGCGCCGTAATCGTTGCGAGCGACGACTCGTTGTACTGAATCTTGCCAACCGCCCGGATTTCGTTGACCAGTTCGCGTCGGGTCACCGCAACCGTCTCAACGCTCGCCATCGCGACCGCATGTGGGGACAGCGTGAGCATCGGTACACCATCCCCGTCGCCCGCGGCAGAGCCGGCGGGAATGAGGGGCATCTCGCAGATCGGGCAGTTGCCGGGCCCATCGAGTCTGACCTGCGGGTGCATCGAGCAGGTCCAGTACGTCGGGTTGCTCTCCTGGGCTGGTCCATTGCTGCTGCTCGCGGTCAAACTGCTCGGCGTCGGCTGGCGGGGCGTAAAGCCGCGTCCGACGAAGAATGCGACCCCGAGCAATGCGAGGACCGCCAGACCTCGGACGATCGCCATCCACTTGTGTCTGCGCGTGGGGGGCGAACCTCTATGCGGCGCTGCAGACGATGCAGGGATGTTCGTCATCCATCTCTCCTCGGCCATACCGCGGACGCCAGTTACAGCGCCCACGCGGCCAGTGCCGAGCGCAGGAATTCGGCAATGAAGTCAGTCAGGTCGGCCCATTCGCTCGCAGTCGCCGCAGGGTCGCCGGTCTCCGGCGGGCAGCCGCCGAGCGCCATCACGACAAACGTGAGCGCCGCTGCCGTAAGGATTCGAGCTCGTGACGGTTTTGCGATCATTGCGGCTCCTGTTGCGGCCTGACGTCGCGCGGGGGACTCCCGGCGGCATCATGCCCCTCGATGCCAGCGTGAGGACCAGACGCGGGAGCGCTGCTCGGCTGCGGTCTCAGCAGGAACTCCGGCACCGGACCGGAGATCTGCCGTTCCAGGTTCGCAGCGCTCACCGCCAGATCGCGCAGTGCCGAGGCGTAGCCCAGCCGAGCGCGAATGAGAGACTCCTGCGCGAGCAGCACGGCCAGAATCGACTCCCGCCCTGTCTGGTAAGCCGCTTCGGCCAACTCCAGGTTCGAACGCTGCAGCGGTAGCAGCACGTCGCGATATCGGGCTACGCGCTCTTCGGCCAGACGACGCGTCGCAACGGCGCTGCGCACGGCCTCGACGATCCGTTGCTGCGTCTCCTCATAGCGTTCTCTCAATTCCTGGGCGCGGAGCCGCGCACGAGCGATCTGCGCCTGATTCTGGTCGAAGATGGGCAGCGGAACGTCGAGCGAAGGTCCGAGCATGAACTCGATTTCCTGACTGCGCTCTTTTCGCCGCTGCCCCGCTGACTCGATCATCGGCGCCGTCAGCTGGCCGGCGGCGATCGAGGCGCGGGCGGTGTCGGCCAGCAGGTCGCGATCCGGCAGTGCGCGGCGTTCAAAGCGCTCGCCGGCGATTCCCAGTTCGAGGCTGGGCAGCAGCCGAAGCCGCTGGTTCTCGATATCGGCGACGGCCACTTCCAGCTCCCACCATGCCGCCTGGGCATCGAGGCGTTGGAGCAGCGCCGCCTCGACCAATTTGCTTTCATCGCTGGAGAGACGCGCGAAAGTCTGTTCCAGGTTCATCGTGGACGGAATCCAATCGTCGGAAGCATGGGCGACACCCATCAACCTCAGCAGCGTGCGCTGGGTCACGCGATAATCACTGCGGAGTTGCAACAATTCGATGTCAGCTTCGACGTATCGGCTGCGGACCAGGTTCAGGTCGAGTTGCAGCCCGCCGGCCCCGAGCCGCGCTTCCGCGATCTCCGTGGCGTCCGTCAGAATGCGCAGATTCTCCTCTTGGAGCTGGGCCGCGAGCCTTTGATACTGGGCATCTGCGTACGTAGTCCGCACCTCGGCAACCAGCGCGACAGCGCCGTCCGCGACGCTCAATACACGCTGTTCGAGCGCCGCCTGAGCGACCTTTTTCTCGGCTGGAATCAGCCACAGCGCCGCCAGGTCCTGCGATAGACCGAACGCCAGATTCGCCAGTCCGCCTGCCTCGGGGAAGCCGAACATGATCGACAGCGTGGGATTCGGAAGCAGCCCCGCCTGAACCAACTCGGCTTTAGCCTGTCCGATGACGGCCAGGTCCGCGCGCAGCGCCCGGTTGTTCGCTAGCGCCAGGTTGATCGCGGCGTCCTCCGGCAGCTCGCCGCCGGCAGGGATTACGAGCGGCTTCACGGGCATGTCGACCTGCCACGCCGGGTGACGTCCGGTCGCATCGGTCACCCGCTGTTGCGCTTGCTGCAATTCAGGACCGCGCTCGATCGCGGTGCAGGAGCACAGCGTGAGTCCACACGCACCCGCCACTATTCGCACGTTCCAGCATCGCATCATCGACATCGCCTCGCAGACCGATGCAATAGCGCTCAGGCGGACGCCTGCGCCTTCGGCAATAGGCTACCTCGCCAACCCATGCGGAAGGATCAGCATGAGCGCTGCCATCACCGCCATCACGACGTCCTCAGCCAACGTTACCTGCGTCAGCGGCAGCTTCAAAACCGTGCCGAGACAGGCACAGCGAATTCGGCGCTTGTTGAGCAGCGCCTTCAAAACGCCGGCGGCGCCTACCATCATCAATGCTACCGTGACGGCGCTTGTAAGCCATGGCAGGACGTTCGTGACGTAGGCGATGCCCAGCGCGAGTTCAGCGAACGGGTAGATGACGCCCCAGGTCGGCCACGCCGCCGCCACGAGGTCGTACGTGCGGTACGACATGGCAAAGCCTCGCACGTCGAGCAGCTTGAAGAACGAGAACACAAGGAAGAAGCCGCCCATGAAGCCGCCCATCATCGTGAGCCGTGTGAACGAACCGTTGCTCCGCGCGATCGCCGCAACGGTTCCGGCGATGTACCCAATGATGAGCAGGAGCGGGTAGAACGAGCCGCGGTCGTTCTCGTCGACCGCCGGGCAGCAGGCACCGGAGCGGGTTGGACAGCCTCCGCAACCTTGTAGTCGCCGGCACTCCGTACCGCTGCGTCGATCTCACTCGGCGACACCGGGCGATCGGAACGCAGCCTCGCCATCGGCGGTTGGAGCGACACTTCGACGGATTCGACGCCGACGAGGCGCTTCAGGGCTGTCGTGATTTTCCCGACGCAGGACTGGCAGTGCATGCCGCTGAGTGGGACAGATGTTTCCATGATGCCGGGATCCTCGTTTGGTCGCTGACGGAGTTTGTGGGCTGGTTACGGGTGCTTGTGCCCGCCCTGCTCGTCCTTCTTGGCCTTGGGTTCCGGGGCCGAGAGCTTCTTGGCGTCCATCTTGATGCCCTGCTCCTCCAGCTTCGGCGCGTATTTGGCAGGATCTTTGAGCAGCTCGTCACCGCAGCTCGCGCAGCAGAAGTAAATGCGCTGTCCCGTGCTGAGGTCGGTGAAGACGTTTGGCTGAATCTTCTCCCCGCTGATCGGGCAGCGCGTCTGGTACGTGTAGCTGTCCGCAAGCTTGGCTTTGAGCGCGCCGGGGTGCTCGGCGTACTTCACCTGGCAATCCTTCGAGCAGAAGGCGATCTTGTGTCCGTTCACGTCGGCGGTCGGCTTGCCGTCGACGCTCTTGCCGTCCACCGGGCAGCTCACCTGCACGCGATCGAGCTTCTCAAGGGCCGCGCGCTGTGCGGTCACCTTTTCGGCGTACTTGGCCGGGTCCTTCTTGAACTTGGGGATGCACACCTCGCAGCAGAAGTAGACCGCTCCGTCGTCCGTCATCGTCTTCACGTTGAAATCCACCGACTCACCCATGACGGGGCAAACGGGCAGTACCTTGCGCTGAAAATCCTGCCCGGCTGAACCACTTCGCGCACCCTCGTCTTGGGCTGCTGGTTGCCCTGCGTGCTCTTGACGAGCTTCCGTGTGCTGGCGCCCGCACGGCGTTCCGCATTGTGCCATGACCACCCCGCCGCAGCCCGGCATCATCCAGGCCATCATCGCGGCCACGCCGGTCATCATCATCCATCCGTTCATCACGTGAGGACTCCTTTGCAAGACCCGGGGCGGTCCGTCGCTGGGACGTGACCCTTCGCGCCGAGTGCCCCTTCGATGCACAGACGACCGGGTTTCTTCCCCAGCGCTGCTCCTTCCGGCGGAAAAAGCGCCCCGCCGAGCCGCAGGAAGCGATCGCCGACTTGGATGACATCGTCGTCGCGGATAACCTGATGGCGTGTACAGCCGCGATCATGCCCCAATCCTCACCGAACACGAGCTGATCGTCCGCTGCAAGCGGGGCGATCGGGCTGGTCAGCACGCGCTCTACGAGCGAACCAGCGAGCGCGTATTCCGGCTGCTGGTGCGCATGACGCACTCCCAGGAGCACGCGGAAGACCTCGCGCAAGAGACCTATCTGAAGGCGTTTGCAGCGATCGCCACTTTCGATGAACGGTCCACGCTGAACACGTGGCTGTACCGCATCGCCGTCAACGAGGCCCTACAGTGGCTGCGGCGAAAGAAGCCAGCGCTACTCGACCCGGAGATCGCCGCCGCGCGACCGGACCCGCGGAACAACGGCCACGACCCCGGCACGCGCCTGGATGTTGAAGCTGCAATGGCAGCGCTCGACGCGGTGGACCGAGCGATGCTCCTGCTTCGCTACCAGGAGGGTCTCGATTACCGGGCAATTGCTGAAGTCACCGACGTCGCGATGGGAACGGTCGCTTCCCGTCTGAATCGCGCCCGCGACCGACTGCGCGAGCTGCTGCGGGATTTCGCACAGCCGCTGGAAGAAACCTCGCCGGATACGCATCGAATCAGTCACGGGCGGGAGGGCCCCGATCGCTTCGCTCCGCCCGTCGAGGAACGTGCGTCGTGAAAAACTGCGACGAAATGCGCGAAATGCTCGGCCCGCACGTGGACGGCGAGGGATCGCCGGAAACGCGCGCCGCGATCGAGGCCCATGTTTGCACCTGCGAGAAATGCCGCTGCGAAGTCGAGGGATTGCGCGAGTTGGGCAGCCGAATCGCCGCTAGCTCCCCAACCTGCGTCCCGCCGGCACTTTGGAGCCGCATCGAAACGCAGCTTGCGACGGAAGCGCCGCGCCATCGCTTCGTGCGGTTCCTCCGAGTTCGTTCGATCCTCGCCGCCGCCGCGTGCCTCGTCCTGGCTGTAGGCGGCTATTTCGCGGTCCTGCAAGGTCTCTCAACGCGAGCCGAAGCGGCGCCGGTCAACTTCTCAGCACTGCTCGACGGTCTCTCCGGCGACGCCGAGAAAGCGTTCCGTGGGTTCGTGGAGCTCTACAGGGGTCGCCGCGTATCGTCCGCGGCCGCGCGGCAACATGCTTCCCAGCTGAACTTTGCCGTCCCGGAGCAACTCCCCGGCGGCTTTGCGCTGAACGAAGCGTTCGCGCTTCAGATTGGCGACACTCCGGCCGCCGCCGCGATCTACCGACGCAGCGGCGAATTTGTCGGGACGATCTTCCATCGGGCGATTCACCCCGAAGATTATGGCACTTACCGCGACCACCCATGCGTTGTCGGCGAGCATCGCGGCCATCGGGTGCAGGTCGGCGAGTGGCGTCTTGTTCACGTTACCGACGCCACGACCTGCCACTGCGTCCTGAGCCGGCTTGATGAGACCAGGGAATTGCCGGCTATCCTCCAGGCGGTCGCACCCGACTTCAAACCCGCGACAGACCACTCGCATCCATAGCCCCAGCGCTGCCCCACGAGAAACTTCGCAATTCCGCCACCCGGAACGGAAGAAACGTCGGGGCGGTCGCATCCAACCTCGCACCGTCCAGCCAAGGCTCGGCTCTGGAGGAACGCGAGTGCCTCGCTCAAGACAACGCCAGCCTCCGGGATCATGGTGCGGGAAGCGGCTTCCGGAGCTCTTGACAGTCGTCATCGCCCTCTCACTGGGTGGATGTCCGACAAATCCACCGGAAGCCGGCGGCGGCAAACTCGATCCGAACTTCGAGCCCGCGCTCGACTTGCGCCTTCGCGCCAGCGCGGCGGAGACGCAGATCTTCGACGGGGAAGCCACACGCACGCTCGGCTACGAGCCGGAGCTAATCAGCGGCGATTCGGCGCGCGTCGCGCACATCACGGGCTCCTACCTCGGCCCGATCATTCGGGCGCGGACCGGCGACCGGCTCCGCATTCGCCTGCAGAACGACCTGAACGAGGACACCATCATTCACTGGCACGGCATGCGCGTACCGGCGGATCAGGACGGGCATCCGACCGCCGCAGTTGGCCCGGGTGAGGAGTACGTGTACGAGTTCGAAGTCCGCGATCGCGCCGGAACCTACTGGTTTCACCCACACGCCCACGGCACCACGGCCAGCCAGGTATACAGCGGCCTGGCCGGGTTGCTGCTTGTCTCCGACGACGAGGAAGCGGCGGCAGGCTTACCCGGCGGCGACCACGACATCCCGCTGATCATTCAGGATCGGTCATTCGACGCTGACAATCAACTGGTTTATCCGCCGCATGCCGGCCAGATGACGGACGGCTTTCTCGGCGACCGAGTCCTGGTGAACGGCCAGCCGTCGAATCAACTCAACGTAGCGACGCGCGTACCGCCTGCGACTGATCAACGGCTCGAACTCGCGCACCTATAAGTTCGCGTGGAGCGATGCAACGCCATTGATCGCCATCGCGACCGACGGCGGCCTGCTGGGGGTCCCCGCCGAGCGCGAATACCTGACGCTCGGCCCCGGCGAGCGCGTCGATGTGTGGGCGGATTTCTCCGGGCGCACTGTCGGAACCGAGCTCGCGCTGGAGAGCCTCGCGTTTACGGGCGCCGACATCGGCATGGACGGGATGATGATGGGCGGGATGGCCCACGCCATGCACGGCGGCATGAAAGCCAGTTCCGGACCGGCACAGTCGATCCCCGGGCCGGCGAACGGAGCGCCATTCAAAGTCCTGCGGGTTCTGGTCGATAGGGCCGAGTCCGAGACACTCACGCTACCGCCGAACCTCTCGAACTACTCCATGTATCGCCTCGAAGACGCGGTCAACGCTGATTCGCCCCGTCAGTTCGCAGTATCCGTCACCATGGGCATGGGCATGTCGGGGATGGGAATGCGCTGGGGCTTCAACGGGCGTCAGTTTTCGGAGACCGGCATCGCCGCTGATGAGATGATCCCCTTCGACCAGCTCGAGGTTTGGGAACTTCTGAACGAAACGGCCCCGATGGCCATGAACCACCCAGTTCACATTCACGGCGCACAATTCCAGGTATTGAGCCGCAGCGTCAATGAGTCATACAACGCCGGATGGGAATCCGTACGACACGGATATGTGGACGAGGGCTGGAAGGACACCGTGCTACTGATGCCGGGCGAGCGCGTTCGCCTGCTGATCCGTTTCGGCGATTCTGCTGGCACATATGTGTACCACTGCCACAACCTCGAGCACAGCGACAGCGGCATGATGCGGAATTTGCGAGTCGAATGACCGCGGCTTGAACCCCCGCGGCGGTATTGAACTCTGATCACGACGGTGGAGAGATTGATGCGGAAGATCGCATGTTTCGGTTGCGCGACTTTGCTGCTTGCGTTCCTCGGCTGCGCTTCAGCCGATCGCGGTGAACCGGCAACGCAGCCTGCACGGCGCGCCGCGCCGGAATCGACAACGGCGCAGTCGGCCACGCTGACAGTACACGGACTCGCCTGCCCACTTTGCGCGCACAACATAGACAAGCAGCTCTTGAAGGTGAGCGGTGTGCAAAACGTGGATGTCGATCTGGCATCGGGGCTCGTCAAGGTCCGCTTCGCGGGTGGCCCGCAACCCAGTGATAAGGCGCTGGCGGCCGCCGTTGAAGCGGGCGGCTTCACGCTGAACAAGATCGAACGCCCGTGAACAT
>CAYNYG010000015.1:0-7288 GCA_964401365.1 uncultured Planctomycetales bacterium
TCCTGGAAGTCGACGTTGTTGTCGGCGTGCTTGCCGCCGTTGAGGATGTTCATCATGGGCACGGGGAGCCGCCGCGCCCGCGCGCCGCCGAGGTAGCGGTACAGCGGCAGACCGAGACAGGCCGCCGCGGCGCGCGCGACGGCCAGCGAGACGGCCAGGATGGCGTTGGCACCGAGCCTGGACTTGTTGGGCGTCGCGTCCAGGTTGATCATGATGCGGTCGATCTGCTCCTGGCGCCAGGGCTCGAGCCCGCAGACGGCCGGCTCAATGACGTCGGAGATGTTGCGCACCGCGCCGAGCACGCCCTTTCCGAGGTAGCGTCGCTTGTCGCCGTCGCGCAGCTCGACGGCTTCGTTCTCGCCGGTGGAGGCGCCGCTCGGGACGGCGGCCGAGGCGCGCGTCCCGTCGCTGAGCGTGACGGTGGCGGCGACGGTGGGGTTCCCGCGCGAATCGAGGATCTCAAGCCCGGAGACGTTGGCGATCGTGACGCTTCTCATGGGGCGGCTCCGGCCGGTTGGACATCGGCACTGGCGTCGGCGAGGAAGTCAGGTCGGGACGGGGGGGGCAGGGGACGCTCGAGGCGGGCCGTGCTGACGACGACGCGGTCGTCCCGGGCGGCGGCGTTACGGTAGCCGATCACGGACACTGCGTCTCCGACGGCGATGGAGTCGGGTCCGGCGAGGCGGTCGTTGACGTAGACTTCGCTGTCCTTGGTGACGATGCAGGTGCGTTCGGACGGGGAGGCGGATGGGGCGTTGACGCGGACGGTGAGTTCGCCGGCGTCGGCGCTCCAGAGCGTCACGACACCGGTCAGCGCCTCGTAGCGCGGGGAGACCTGGTCGCGGTTGCAGCCGGTGCTGCATACCATCGCGCCCGCGAGCGCGGCGACGGCGCAGTGGGTGGCGGGGCGCTGCCCGGCGCATCGTGGTGGAAGGGACCGACCGGCCATCGGGGGCGATTATAGCGGGGGAACGGATTTCGAACGGCCCGGCTGGTCGGAATCCGTCCCGTGTACTAGAAATGCGTTGCGCGACGGGGCGGCCTGTGGCCGGCCATCGCGAAACAGGAGTCAGGTGCGATGCGGTTTTTCAACAACGTCAAGACGGTGTTTCTGCTGGGCTCGCTGATGGGCCTGTGCATGCTGGTGGGCCACTGGATCGCGCCCGGCCCGACGGGAATCATGTTCGGATTTCTGTTCGGAGGGCTGGGGAACCTGATCGCCTACTTCTTCTCGGACAAGATTGCGCTGGCGTCGATGCGTGCCCGGGAGGTGTCGCGCGACGACGTGCCGTGGCTGTTCGACATGGTGGAGCGACTGGCGCAGCGCGCGGGGCTTCCGACGCCGCGCGTCTACGTGTGCCCGCAGGCTGCGCCGAACGCGTTCGCGACGGGTCGCAACCCGCGCCACGCGGCGGTGGCGATCACGGAGGGGATGCTGCGCGCGTTTCCGCGGCACGAGATCGAGGGCGTGCTGGCGCACGAGGTTGCGCACATCCGGCATCGCGACGTGCTGATCAGCACGATCGCGGCGACGCTGGCGGGCATGATCAGCCAGATCGCGTACATGTTCATGTGGTTCGGGATGGGCGGCTCGCACGAGCGGCGGGACAACGGGCTGGGTGCGATCGGCGCGATCCTCATGCTCATACTGGCGCCGCTGGCGGCGATGCTGATTCAGCTCGCCATTTCGCGGCAGCGGGAGTATGCCGCCGACAGCTTCGGGGGCGAGCTGTGCGGGGACCCGCTCAAGCTGGCGTCGGCGCTGCACCGGCTGCACGCGATGAACCAGCACATTCCCACGGATACGAACCCCGCGTATCACAATCTGTACATCATCGAGCCGCTGTCGGGCGGGCGGGGCGTGCTATCGCTGTTCGCCACGCACCCGCCGACGGAGAAGCGCATCGCGCTGCTGGAAGCGCAGGCGGGACGGATGCGCTGAACCCGGGCGGGCCCTGGGCTGGGCAGTCTCAGGGCGGGACGCGATAGGGGCGGCGCTGCTCGAAGAGCGAAATGCGCTCGCGCAACCGGGCGACCAGTTCGGGTTGCCCGTCGGCGTCGGCGCGAGCCGCGGCCTCCCTCGCCGTGGCGACCGCATCGTCAAACCGCCCGGCCTCGGCCAGCGCGGCCGCCAGCGTCGCCAGGACGGAGGGGTTACGGCGGCCGGTCGCGTCGGCGGCGCGCTGCGCCAGGCGGACGGCGTCGTCGCCGTCGCGGACGGCGTCATCGGGGCAGGTTGCCAGAAGCCAGGCCAAGTTGTTGGCGAGGTCGGGGCTGTCGGGGATGGCGTCCAGGCCGGCGCGCAAGGCGGCGGCGGCGCCGGCGTAGTCGCGCTGCGACTCGAGCCAGTCGGCCAGGGCGGTCCGGGCGGCGGGCAGCTTCGGGTACTTGTCCAGCGCCTCGCGCATGACGGCGGTGGCGGCGGCCGGATCGCCGCGCCCAGCGAGGCAGTCGGCCAGCGCGGAGCGGGCCTCGAAGAGCGATGCGTCGAGGCGCAGCGCCCGGCGCAGGAAGCGCTCGGCCTCGTCGGTGCGTCCGGCGGCCAGGAGCGTCTGGCCGAGGTTCAGGGCGGCGACGGCGAAGTCGGGATTAGCCACCAGGGCCTGGTGATAGCGTTGGATTGCCTCGTCGGTGCGGCCGGCGTCGGCCAGGGCCTTGGCGAGGTTGTTGAGGGACTGCTCGGAGCGCGGGTCGAGCCGCACGGCGGTTTCGAACGCGGCGATGGCACGGTCGTGCTGGGCGTGGTCGGCGAGGCAGATGCCCAGCATGTTGTGCGCGTCGGCGAGATCGGGGTTGCGGTCGGAGGCACGGCGTGCCGCGGCGAGGGCTTCGTCCCAGCGGCCGAGCTTGCGCAGCGCGCGGGCCTGGGCCACGAGAGCCGCGGCGAAGTCGGGCCGCGCGGTCAGGGAGCGCTGGAAGTGCTGAAGGGCGCCGGCGTCGTCGCCCTGCGAGGCGCGCGCGATGCCGACGCCCAGCTCGAACATGGCGGCGAAGTCGCGCGGCGCGTCGAAGCCGA
The DNA here is from genome assembly GCA_964401365.1 of uncultured Planctomycetales bacterium. GTDB lineage: Bacteria > Planctomycetota > Phycisphaerae > UBA1845 > Fen-1342 > CAYNYG01. The sequence continues at coordinate 3,017 of CAYNYG010000015.1, forward strand.
TGGTCCGGTTCAGGATCGACAGCCCGAGCGCGACGGCCAGCGCGGCGGCGACCGCGATGGCGGGACGTCGTCGCGGTGGCTGTGCAGCGCGGGCCAACATCCAGGCGGCGGCGACGACGAGCACGGGCAGCGCGGGGAAGCGGTAGCGCGGCGAGTACCAGAACACGCACGAGACGCCGAGCGGGATGAGGATGAGCAGGAGCTCGACGAGATGTTGCGCCGGGCGGCGCAACCACGCGGCGCCGGCGCAGGCGGCGAGCGGGATCAGCCAGGCGGTCTGGAGCGGGGTGAGCCAGAAGAGGGGGTCGAGGCCGGCGTCGCGCTCGAGGGTGGGCATGTAGATGTCGCCGTAGTGGCAGGCGGTGAGGAACCAGTAGGCCTTAAGGGCGGCAAGCCGTACGGCGTTGAATGGGTCGGCGCGCCAGAAGGCCAGCGCTTCGTCGCGGTAGAGGCGGTCGATCTCGGACCAGGTTCCGGGGCGCCCCATGCGGCGCTCGAAGTCGGCCTGCGCGGAAGTGAACAGGTTTTCGCGGTCGGTGGCGGTGCCGGGGATCATGGAGATGACGCCGCGCGCCAGGGGTCCGTTGCCCTGGCGGAAGTTGACGCCGACGACGGCCTGGATGGGAAAGAACCCGCCGCTGGTGAGGTAGTTATGGAGCGTCGCGGGCGCGATGCAGGCGCACGCGACGGCGGCCATGAGCGCGCCGCGTGCCAGGCCGCCGATCGCGAGCGCGTGGCGCCACCAGAGCCACGCGGCGACGAGCGGGATGGCGTACATCGCGGGTGGATAGGCCAGGGCCAGGAGGCCGAGCGCGAGCCCGGCGGCGACGAGGCGAAACCACGGGCCGGTCCGGGGTGAAGTCGCGGCGTCGGGCGCGTGCGCGCGGGGCGCGGGATCTGGCTGCGGGTCGACCGCGACCAGCGCCATCCAGGCCAGGCAGACGAGCGGGAGCTGGAGAGTGGACGTGAGGGCCCGCAGCGAGAACGAGGCCGGCTCAAGCAGCAGCAGGAAGAGCGCGACGGAGACGAGTCCTGCGGCCGGTCCGAACCGCCGCCGCGCGATCGCGCCGAGCAAGATGGCGGTCGCGACGTCGATTGCGATCTGAAGGGCGTAGACGGTCGGGAGGCCGCCGCCCAGGAAGCGAATGAAACCGAGCAGGTAGGGATACAGCGGCGCGGAAAAGAAGGGCGTGGATTCGCGAAGCTGTCCGGCGGCGATGCGCCCGGCCCAGTTCCAGTAGGTGAGCGCGTCCACCTGCGGGAAGTGGGCGAGCGGGTTGCTCCGGAGGTACTCGCGCAGGATGAGGAGCCGCGCCACGAGTGCGGCGGCAGCGAGGGCCGACACGGTGAGCCAGTAGCGGCGCTGAAAGACGGCGTGCACGGCTCAGCCAGGCGTCGTCGTCACGTTAGTGCTCCCGCGCCGGAGTCCCCAGCAGCGGCGTGAGTTCCTTGAGCCGCACGCTCAGAAGCTCCTGGGTGGCGGCTTCCATGTTCAGGCGCAGCAGGGGCTCGGTGTTGGAGGCGCGGACGTTGAACCACCAGTCCGGGTACTGCACGGTCACGCCGTCGAGATGATCGATCTCAGCGTCGCCGAAACGGTCGGCCAGGCGCTTGAAGGTGCCCTCCTTGTCGGCGTTCTCGAAGTTGCGCTCCCCGCTCGAGGCGTACGTCTCGAGGGGCGCGATGAGCGCGGAGAGGGGCTCGGCGGTGCGCGTCAGGACGTTGAGCAAGGCGATGAACGCCAGCATCCCGGAATCGCAATAGAAGAAGTCCTTGAAGTAGAAGTGTCCGCTCAGCTCGCCGCCGAAGACGGCGCGGTGCTCGGACATGGTCCGCTTCATGAACACGTGCCCGACGCGTTCGCGGCGTGGGACGCCGCCGGCGCGTTTCACGACGTCGGGGACGCAGCGGCTGGAACGGAGGTCGTAGACGACGGTAGCGCCTGGGTGGTCGCGCAGGTATTCGCGCGCCAGCAGCGCCGTCAGCAGGTCGCAGGGGACGATCCTGGCGTGCTCGTCGACGAAGATGCAACGGTCGGCGTCGCCGTCGAAGCAGGCGCCGAAGTCGGCGCCGTGTTCGCGGACCGCGGCGCGGAGCTGCTCCAGGTTGGCCGGTACGAGGGGATTGGGCGGGTGGACGAACTCGCCCTGGTGCTCGAAGTTCAGCCGCGTGACGGCCAGATTCTCGACCCCATCGAAGAGGATGGGGAACCAGCGACCTGCGGCTCCGTTCGAGGCGTCGACGACGACCTTGGTGGGACGCGGGGGGAGCAGAAACCGGTGCAGGTACTCGCGGTAGGGAGCGGAGAGGTCGAGGCGCGTCGGTTGAGGCGCGTTGTGCAGCGCGTGCCGCGCGACGGCGCGGGCCACGCGCTGAATCTCCTTGAGGCCGGAGTCTGCGCCGATGGGCTTGCCGCGTGGGCCGCAGATCTTGAAACCGTTGTAGTTGGCGGGGTTGTGGCTGGCGGTGGTCTGCACGCCGCCGCAGCAGGAGAGGTGGTTGGTGGCGAAGTAGATCTGGGAGGTGTCGATGAGTCCGATGTCGACGACGGGCGTGTCGTTGCTGAGGGCGCCCTGGGTGAAGGCTTCGCACAGGGCGGGACTGCTCTTGCGCATGTCGCGCCCGATGATGAGGGTGGTGCGTTCGGCGAGGGTGCGCTCATAGCCGCTGAGCATTGACAGCAGAAATTGCGTGGTGCCCTTGCCGATGCGCCAAGCTAGGTCCTCGTTCAACGGGTCGGGATAGGTGGCGCGGACGTCGTAAGCCTTGAACACGCGGTCGATTTTATCGGTCTCATCGGGCATCGCGGTCGGCCGCCTCAATGTGACGACGCGCGCCTCGTAGGGCAACTGTCCGCGCTCGTCGTCGTTGAACTGGCAACCCTTGCACTTGGCGAAGTTCATGCGCCTCCGGCCCAGGCACACCGCGTCGGAAATCTTGTTGTGCTCCTCGCCGGGGCAGTAGCGGAAGTAATCGGCGGCGTCCGGCAGGGCGGCGGAGCGGCCCATAGTCGCCTTTCGGTTGCGTTGCGCGCCATGCTAGCCCAGGCGACGCGGTGCGTGAAGTGCCGCACGCGGGGAGGTGCGCTACGCCCGCGGCGGCAGACATCCGATAATGCACTGGTCGGACGCGGCGCGCACCGATACGATCGCGCGGGTCCAGGCTTGAACGGGCGGCCCGCGCGACGCGGCCGGCCGCCTTGCGGAAAGGAACGGACATGCGCCAGAGGTGGGCGATCCAGGCCGGTCTGATGCTGGTAGCGGCCTGCGCCGGTTGTCAGCAGCAATTGCTATTGTCGGAGGTCATCGAGAACGTCGGGGACTCGCTGATCGGCGACCGCCAGATACCGCGGGTGCGGATCATTACGACGCTGGGGACCATCCTGGTCGAGGTGGACGAGGCGGCGGCGCCGACGACGACGGCCAACTTCCTCAACCGGGTCGATGCGCAGTTCTACGACGGGACGATCTTCCACCGAGTGATCCCCGGCTTCGTAATCCAGGGCGGCGGATTTCTGCCGGACCTGAGCGAGAAGGCCGCGGGCGACGCAATCCCGTTCGAGTCGACCGGACTGTCGAACCTGCGCGGGACGATCGCGATGGCGCGGACGGAAGATCCGGATTCCGCGCGGTCGCAGTTCTTCATCAACCTGGTGGACAACCCGGGCCTCGATCCGCAAGGCGACTTTCCGGGATACGCGGTGTTCGGCCGCGTTGTGGACGGAATGGACGTGGTGGACAGCATCGCGGCGGTGGCGACGCAGACGGAGGGTGGGATGGACGACGTGCCGGTGGAGGACGTCATCATTCTGCAATCGATCATCGAGCGGCGGGAGGACATCCTGACGAGTGCGGGGAAGGTCTACGTGGATCGGCTGGGGGAGGGACTGCGGCAGTTCTTCATCTCGGTGGCGACGTCGGTCGGGTTGGTGGCGGTCGAGCGGGCGGTTGGGGGGTAGGGGTTGCGAGCCAGCGAGGTTGGCGCCTCGCGTCGCGGGGGACCCGGGGGGGTGGGCCAACGTTGCGGAGAATGACGTGTCCTAGGGGGCGGAAGTCCGCGAGTACACGGAGCTGGACAACATGCGCATCTCATTGTTTCGTCAAGCGTTAGCGACGTTTCTGGCGGCGGCGTGCCTGTTCACCACGATCACGTGCGTTCCGGCGGTGGGCCGGCTGGGGCGATATTTCGACCCCGGGTATTACGTGTACGAGCCCGACGTCATCGTGGTGGAAGAGTACGTTTACGACGACGAGTACTACTACTACGACGACG
>CAYNYG010000015.1:7388-45379 GCA_964401365.1 uncultured Planctomycetales bacterium
CGCGCTCAGGCGAACTTCTGGAGGGCGGCGCGCAGGCTCTCCGGCAAGGGCGTGGGTCGCAGCACCGCGCCGTCGCGGCGCATGGCGGCGACCTGCTGCCGGCCGCGCGCGACGGGCTGCTCGCCCGCATCGGTGAGTCGTGCGTATTCGAACTCCATGGTCACCTGGTTCTGCGTCATGCTTCCCAAGCGCATGCGGATCAGCACTTCGTCGAAGGCGGCCAGTTCGCCGAGGTAGTCGCACTCGACGCGAACGGTGACGAGGGCCAAGCCGCGAGTCAACTCGGCGAGGACGTCCGGCGCATGGTCGCGCAGGAACATTTCACGACAGCGGCCCTGCCAGCGGATGTGATTCACGTAGTAGATATTGCCGACGAGATTGGTTTCTTCGAAGCCGACGACGTGGCGGTATTCATACGCGCGCATGGGGCAGTTCCAGGACGACCGCGAGGGCGAGCGGACCGGAAGTGCCGCGGAGTCGCCCGACGTAGCTGGCGATGCCCATGCCGTCCGCGGCGAAAGAGACCCAGCCGTCCGGGTGTGCGTGGCGCAGCGTGAGTTGGGCGTCGAAGCTCGCGCCGGCCTTCTTGAGCGACTCGATCGCGGTCCAGACGCGCGTGGCGGCAGCTTCGAGGGGTTCGTGAGCCTCGGTGGCGACGCGGAGGGCCAGCGCGTGCCGGGGCTCGCCGAGCAATTCGCGCCAGTCGCCGTTGGGCCGCGGCGCGACCGGCTCCAGGTCGCAGCCGACGGCGTTCGGGGCGGCGACCGCGAGTGTCAGCGGCCCGGCGTGGGACGCGGAGACGTGACCATCGGCGACGGGCTGGGGCTTGCCGTCGGTCCGGTAGGACACGGCGGGCGCGCCGAGCAGCGCGTGGAACGCGGCCTGGCTGCGGCGCGGCAGGTGTGCGCGTTTTCCGGATCCGTTGCGATTCCCATTGCCGTTCGCGCCGTCGGAGGGGGCCTTCGAGGTGTTGTGCGCTGGCGCGTCGGAGCTGGTCAGCGCGACCCGCAACCCGGGCAGGCCCAGCTCTGCCAGCCGCCGTTCGAGGTAAACGGCCATCAACGGCTCAGGCCACGCGTCGCGCGATTCGGAGGGCGCGACGGCCCGCAGTTTCAGCCCGATCCAGCGTTCGACGGGGCGGCCCTGGTTGTCGAGCACGTTGACGTCGTAGACGAACAGGTCGCCGTCGTGCCGGGTTTCGCGGGCCGCGACCAGTCGCACACCGTCGTAGTCCGAGCGGAGCAGGTCGATCCGCTCCACGCCGACGGGAAGAATGGTTGCGTGGGGGATGCAGGCCTGGATGCAGTGAATGGCGGCGTCGCGGGCGGCGGGGTCGCCCAGCAGCAGCGTGGGGGCTTCGTACGGGCCGAACCAGGGCGCCGCGGTCGCGGGCGCCAGCTCGGCGAGGCAGTCGCGCGCCCGCAGGCGCCGGTAACCGGCGACGCGCCGGAACGGTCCGGTGTGGAAGAGGAGCGTCCCGTAGAGGTCGCGACCGGGATCGAGCGGAACCGAACCGTCGAGGTCGATCGCGGGGGCGCTGGCGGCCGTGGCGCGTTCACCGAGGGTTGCCGTCCGCTGGCCGATGCGGATCACGGCGCGGAAGTGATCGACCTGGTACTGCGTGTCCGCGCAGCGGATGGCGGCCTCGACGCGTCCGGTTCCGCGCGCGAGCGCGACGAGGCGGATGCGGGTTGTGCCGTCGGCAGGCACGACGATCGGGCGTGCGAGGGAGACGCTTTCGAAGCCGGTCACGGTGCCGCCGTAGAGAGCGGCGGCGACCTGTGCCAGGGCTTCGAGCCCGACCACGGCCGGGAAGAGGCGCTCGCCGTGGAACGCGTGGTGATCGACGTAGGGGTCGCTGCTGCGCGAGAGGTCGGCCTCGACGACGAGCTCGACGGCGGGCGTGTGGATGCGAGTTTCGCCGAGGAAGCGAAGGAAGGGCCGGGGCGCGCTTTCGAAGCGAACGGTGGGCACCTGGCCCAGGCGGCCGGAGACGACGACCGCGGTGGCGTGGGTGCCGTGCGCCAGCAGCTCGCGCAGTGCGCGGACGCCCTGTTCGGGCGAGATGGCGCTGATGCCCTGCTGTGCGAGCGCCTCGACGCGTCCCAGCCGCTCGCCCATGCCGACGCCGGACCAGATGGACCATTCGAGCGTGAGCGCCCGGGCGCGGGGATGGTCTGCGGCCCACGCGTCCACCGCGCGCGCCAGCCACTCGTTGGCGAGTGCGTAGTGCGCCTCACCCGCCATGCCGGTGCGCGCGATCACGGAGCCGAAGGCCACCAGGAGCCGCAGGTGCTGCGGATCGACGGCGGCGAGCACGTTGCGCAACCCGGCGACCTTCGGGGCCGCGGTGTCGGCGAAGTCGAGCGGCGTAAGGTCGTTCAGCAGTCGCGGCTGGTTGCGTCCGGCGCCGTGGAGGATGGCGCTGATCGGGCCGAGCGCGGCGGCTTGCGACACTGCGCGGCGCACGGCGGCGGGGTCGGTGACGTCGGCGACGACGTAGCGGTGGCGTACGCCGGCGTCGGTGAAGCGTGCCAGGTTTCGGCGGAGCTCGTCGTCGCGGGCGGGATCGGCGCGACCCAGAAGGGCCAGCGAAAGACCGTGTTCGCGCGCCAGGGCCAGGGCGCACTCCGCAGCAAGTCCTTTGCCGCCGCCCGTAACGAGCATCACGTCGTCGGGTCCGAGTACCGACGCGGGATGAACATCGTCAGCGGGCAGCGGGCAGAGGACGGGTTCGGTGCGGCGGCCGTCCGCGTCGAAACGCACTTCGACGTGATCGCCGGCGGCCGCCAGCTCATCCAGAATCCACTGGGCGCAGCGCGGGTCGTGCAACGGCGCTTCGACCACCAGGGTCGCCAGGCGCGGCGCTTCCAACCGCAGCGTGCGCGCCAGCGATGCCGCCCCGGCGGCCGCCTGGACCAGCACGAAGCGCTGTACGGTCGGATCGCCGGCGGCGGTCTGAGCCGCTTCGAGCAGCGTCTCGACGTGGGACTGGTCGGCGGGCCGGGTCAGGATCAGCGCCACGCCCACACCGGGCGCCCGGGACAGCGCGTCGCGCAGTTGGCGTGTGACGTCATTGTCCTCGGTTGAGAAGACGCGCCACGACGCAGCGCGGGCTTCGTGCACGGGCGCGGCGGGGCGCGGGCGCTCCACCCAACGCATCACGAACGGTCGCACCCACGACTCCAGCCCGGCGGGGAAGCGCTCCGCGGGACGCGCGGGACCGGCGGCGGCATGGGTCGCGGCGAGGGCTGTAAGCGCGTCGGCGACGCCGGCGACGGTCGAGGTGGCGAATTCGGTCGGAGCGGCGGGGCCGGGCAGTCCCAGGACGTGGGACGCCTCGACCACGATGCGCCCGACCACGATCGAGTTGAGATGCAGGTCGGCCAGGAGGCGGTCCTCGCCGCGGACCGAGTCGATCGGCAGCTCGGCTTTCGCCGCCACCAGTCGCCGGACCGTGTCGAACACCGAGCTGACCTGGGCGGCGGCCGATCCGGACTCGATCCGGGCGACCGGGGCGACGGCGGGCGCGGGCGGAGGCGGTGGGGCGGTGCGAACTGGGTCGAGCGCGGGATCGGATTGCCGCGAGGCACCGGCGTCGGCGTCAGCCGGCAGCGATTCGCACGGGCTGACCAGGAACCGCGGCCGACGGTTTGGGTCGAACGGGCGCAGGGCGCGGCCTTCGAACAGGGCTTCGTGGCGCACGTCGTGCCCGAGGCAGTACGCAGCGCCGACGGCCGCCAGCAGCCCCCGGAAGGAGGGTCCGTTCGCGTCGAGAGGCACGCAGGGGGGGGCACCGCACTCGGCGGCCAGCCCGGTGAGCACGTGCCCCGGCCCGACCTCGATCAGGAGGTCTGCGCCCGCGGCTGCGCATTGGAGCGCCTGGCGGAAACGGACCGGCGAAGTGATCTGCCGCAGGAGCAGGTCGCGCGGGTCGTCGGACTCCGCGACGGGTGCGCCCGACACGGTCGAGACGACTTCGCGCTCGACGTGGCGCCATTGCACGCGCGCCAGCGCGTCCCGCAGGGCGGGCTCGGCGGCGGCGACCCATGGCGAGTGGAACGCGTGCGAGACGCGGAGCGGTGTAGCGCGCAGACCGGCCGCTACGGCGCGGCGCAGGGTCTCGGCCACGTCGGCGGAGGCACCGGAGACGACGGTCACGCGGGGCGCGTTATGCCCGGCGACGACGACACCGGGGGGCAGCAGCGCGGAGACGGTGTCGGAATCCGCGGCGATGGCCGCCATGGCGCCGTCAGCCGCTGGGAGCGCCGCGAACGCCGCGCCGCGCGCCTGAGCGAGGCGCAGGAGGTTGGACTCGTCGAAGGCGCCGGCCCAGTGGAGCGCGGTGAGCTCGCCCAGGCTGTGTCCCAGGGCGGCGTCGGCGTCGACGTCGAGCAATGCCAGGGCGCGCAGGCCGGCGACCTGCGCGGCGACGATTCCGGGCTGGGCGATGGCGGTGTCGGCGTCGTCCCCGTGGACGGGAAGGGCGAGCGCGAGATAGAGCTGGTCAATCGTGTCGAAGCGCCGCCGCCACGCGACCCCGTTGCGATGGGTGGGCGAGGCCTGTCCGGGGAAGAGGAACACGATGCGGCCGCGGCGGTCGCGCGTGCCGAGGAAGAGCCCGTTGGCGACGTCCAGTTGGGCGCTTCGGCCGTCGGCGAGGATCGCGGCGGCGCGGACGAGCGAATCGGTCAGCTCGGACGGGGAGCCGGCGACCAGCGCGGCTCGGAAGGGCCCGCGCGGCGCGGAGCGCGACGACCATGCAGCGGCGTCGGCCAACTCGGCGCGTGACAACTCGCGTGCGACGGGGCGGAAGGCGTGGAGCGCGGCGTGGAGCGCGGGCGCGCTGTCCGCGGCGAAAAGGAACAGCTCGGCATCCTGCGGCGTCCGCAGGAGAGCGGCCTGGCGGGCGGAAGCGCGGCGTGCGGCGTGGGCGCGCGGGGCGGGGCGCGGGTGTGCGGCGGAAATGACCACGTGTGCGTTGATGCCGCCGAAGCCCATGGAACTGACGGCGGCGCGGACGGGTGCGTCGGCGGTCCACGGCTGCGCCCGTTCCAGGGTCCGGAGCGTGACACCGTCGGCGAGCAGGCGCGGATGCGGCTCGGAGCAGGCGGTGGTGGGTGGGCGCAGGCGAGAATCGACGGCGAGGACGGCCTTGATGAGTCCTGCGAGTCCGGCGGCGGCCTTGGTGTGTCCGATGTTGGCCTTGATGGAGCCGATGGCGGCGGGATGGAGGGATCCACCGCCGGCCGACTCGCGCCGCAGCGCGTCGAGCGCCTCGATCTCGGTCGCGTCCCCCACCACCGTGCCGGTCCCGTGGCCTTCGAAGTACCCGACCGTCTCGATTCCGAAACCGGCCCGGGCGTACGCGCGCCGCAGCGCGAGCTTCTGTCCCTCGACCTCGGGCCGGGTCATGCCACCACCGCCGTCGGACGAGATTCCCCACCCATCGAGTCGCGCGAGGACCTTGCGCCGCTGGGCCAGCGCGTCGTCCAGCCGCATCAGCACGACCACGCCGCAGCCCTCGCCGGGCCAGAACCCGCACGAGCGCCGGTCGTAGACGCGCATTTCGCCGTCGGCCAGGGCGCCGGCCTTGGCGAAGCCCACCAGCTCGAAGGGATCGAGGCTGAGGTCGACGCCCCCGGCCAGGGCCACGTCGGCGTCGCCACCGACGAGCGCCGTGGCGGCGTGAATGACCGCGAGCAGCGACGAGGCGCAGGCGCCGTCGACGGTGTAGCCGCCGCCCTTGAGGTCGAAGTAGTTGCAGACGCGCCCGGCGATCGTGTTCGACAGTCCGCCGGCGAGAGAATCCTCGCCCACGGCGGGGAACGGCGCCTTGTAGACTTCCTCGAGCCGCGCGAGGAAGGCGCGTCGCGCGGCGTGGTCCAGCTCGGTCCGTCCGTCGAGGGCGGCGGCGACCGCGCGGCGCACGTAGGGCCAGCGGAGGCGCAGGACGTTGGCGCGCGACTGATCGCCGGTGAGCGTGTTGGCGATGATGACGCTGGTCGAGCTTCGCGGCAGGCCTTGGCCGTCGGGGAAGCCGGCGTCGGCGAGGGCCTGCGAGGCGACGTCGAGGGTCAACCAGTGGGCCATGTCGGTGGCGCGGAAGGTCGAGCCGCTGACGCGGAAGCGGGCGCGGTCGAAGTCGTAGTCGTCGATGAGGGCCGCCTCGGTGCTGTAGATCGCATCGACGGCGGCGCGGTCGGGGGAGTAGTAGTCTTCGAGACGCAGCCGCTCGGGCGGCATGCGGCGGAAGGATCGGCGCTGGGCCAGGACGTTGTCCCAGAGCTCGCCCGGGGAGCGGGCGTCCGGGTAGCGGCAGGCCATACCGACGATTGCGATGGACGCCATTGCGGAGGTCTCGTTCCCTATCGCTGTGCGGCGGGCACGGGTTCGGCCCGCGACGGTTCCGCTGCGAAACGGCGCTGGAGCTGCAACCGCCAGCGCTCGAACACGGGCGGCGTGCCTTCGCCGTCGAGCGGCATCGCGCGGGCCGCCTGGAGACAGTCGTCCGTGAGCCGGGCCGCGTCGGCGGCGGAAACGCCGCAGAGGATCTCGCAGGCGAGCTGCGTGTGCGGAGCTGGATTTCCGGCCCGCTGGCGCGCCTTGGCGGCGAACGCGGCGCCCTGCGCGACGCAGGCCTGGAACGCCGCGCTCAACCCGCGCAGCGTGCGAAGGTCGTCACGCTCGACACCGCCGGCATACGCGGCCGCGAGCCCGACGCCGCTCCAGAGGTCGCCTTGTCGGGGGGGCGTGAAGGCGTGGACGCGGGCGGCGATGCGCTGCACGTCCGCGCCGCAGACGAACCAGAGGCAGCGGCCGACGCCCTGGTCGAAGGCGCGGGTGGCATACCCGGCGAGCCGTCGCGGCCGTTCCCCTCGCACGGCCGCGACGGTCGGATTGAAGTACGTGTGGTGAAACCCAGCGCCTTCGGCGATCAGCCAGCTCCAGGGGGCCTCGGAGCGCCGCACGGCGCGGGTGAGGTTTCGCCCGAGGCGTGCCGCGGCCCAACCGGCGCCTACGTGAACCATGTACGAGTGCGGGTCGCCGCTGCCCGCCGCCAGTTCGCGCCAGCGGGCGCGCCATGGAAAGAGCGCATCGAGCAGAGCCAGGGCCATCGCGGCGCCCTCGTAGGCGAAGCCGCGCGATTCCGCGGGAACGTCCTCCAGGCGCGCCGAGAGCTCGACGGTGGGGCCGGCCTCGAGCGCATGGTGGTATCCTCGCAGAAACGAGCGTCCGATCTGCTCGAGCCGCACGCGTGCAGCCTCGCTGACGGGCTGGAAGCCCCGGTGAGAGAATTCGACCTCCTTCTCGCTGATCCCAAGCAGCCGTCGCCGCAGGCGACCGCCCAGACCAGCGGCGACCTGCGCGCGAGCTGCGACTGGAGCGGCCTGTCTCGGAATCGACGCGCTCATGCGAAAAGGGACCTTGTGTTCCGGGACGAACGAACGTGCGCGGTGGGGAGTGCCAGCCATCGGCAGCCCGACCGTCGGGAATCGGCCCGGTCATCCATCGCTGCGCGATTGGCCGGGACGAACCGCACTGATTTTACCCTGCCGCCCGAGCTGCGCATGCGGGCATTTTTCGGGAATCCGGGCGGTTATCAGGCGCCGGCAGGCGTCGCGGTGTCATGGCGGAGCGTCGGCTTGGGGTGGTGCCGGGTCCTGGCGCTGCGTTTCGTGCGCGGGCGGCACGCGCTCCAGCAGGTACCAGCGACGCGCGCCGGGGCCGCTGCGTGGCGCCTGGCGGAGGCAGTAGACGGTCCAGGTGCTCCCGTCGGAGAGTCGGAGGCGGAAGTAGTGCCGGCGGAGGTAGGCCTGTCCCTGGGCGCTGCTGCCGGCGCGCGAGGACCATTTCCACGCGTCGATCGTGTGGGCCACCCGGTAGCGCACCCCGCGCCACTCGAACCCGGCGGGCAGGCCCGGCAGGCCGCGCGCCATCGCGGCCGAATCCGCCGTTCCCGCGAGGGGGGTGATGGGCTCGCTGATGAACTCGACCATCGGGGTGAGCGCTGCTGCGGCGGCCGCGCGCTGCGCGGCTCAGGCCACCTCGGACCGCGTGCGGCAGTCGTCCACGACGATGCGACCGTCGCGAAAGACGACGTGCCGCTGGGCGAAGGCGGCGATCTCGGGCTCGTGGGTTACAACGATGATGCTGACGTTCTGCTCGCGATTGAGCATCTGGAAGAGCGTCATGATTTCGATGCTGGTCGCGCTGTCGAGGTTTCCCGTGGGCTCGTCGGCCAGGATGATGGGGGCGTGGGTGACCAGCGCCCGGGCGATGGCGACGCGCTGCTGCTGGCCGCCCGAGAGCTGGTTGGGGCGGTGCCGCAGGCGGTCGGCCAGACCGACGCGTTCGAGCATCTCGGCGGCGCGGCGGCGGCGATCGCGTCGCCGCGCGCCCTGGTAGACCAGCGGGAGGGCGACGTTGTCGACGATGGTGGTGCGCGGGAGGAGGTTGAAAGCCTGGAAGACGAACCCGATGCGGCGGTTTCGAAGCGCCGCCAGCTCGCGGCGCGAGAGGCGGTCGACCGGCGTTCCCTCGAAGCGGTAGGTTCCGGCGTCGAGGCGGTCGAGGCAACCGAGCAGGTGCATGAAGGTTGACTTTCCACTGCCGCTGGCGCCGGTGACGGCTACGAACTGCCCGTAGGGGACGGACATGGAGACGCCACAGACGGCGGCGACGTTGATGTCGCCGATGTGATAGGTTTTGTGGGCGTCGCGGACGTCGATGAGGGGTGCGAGGGCCGGCGGGACTGGATCGGGCATGGCAGGCCCCCGGATCAGTAGCGCGGTCCACGCGTCTGCGATTGACCGGTGGGCGGACCGCTGGACCGAGGCGCGCGGGAAGCGTCGCGTTCAGTGACGACGGGTGTCCCGACGTCGAGGGCGCCGGACTTGACCTCGGTGAACGCGCCGTCGGTCAGCCCCAGTTCGAGCGGGACTTCGAGCAGCTCGACGGCGGCGAGGGTGAAGACGCGGGACTTGATCGCCTGTCCGCGTCCTGGCCGGCGCCAATCGATGGCGGCGTTGTTGACGTCCGGGCTGAAGCGCAGGGCGGCGTTGGGGACGCGAAGGACGTTTTCGGCCTTGGCGACCTCGAACATGATGGTGGCGGTCATTCCCGGGCGGAGCAGGAGCTGCGGGTTCTCGACGTCGATGAGCGTGGTGTAGGTGACGACGTTCTCGACGACGGTCTCGGCGTAGCGGACCTGGGAGACCGTTCCGCGGAAGCGGCGATCGGGATAGGCGTCGACGCGGAACTCGGCCGGCATGCCCTCGCGCACGCGGCCGATGTCGGTCTCGCTGACGGCGGCATTGATGCGCATGCGGGTGAGGTCGTTGGCGATGGTGAAGAGGGTGGGGGCGGAAAGGGAGGCGGCCACGGTCTGGCCGGCGTCGACGTCGCGCGAGACGACGATTCCGTCGATGGGCGCGTAAATGCGGGTTTTTCCGAGCTCGATCTCGGCCAACTGCCGATCGGCCTGGGCGGCCTCGATCTGGGCCTGGGCGGCGTGGAGCGTGGCGCGGGCGGCGTCCTCGGCCATGCGCGTCGCCTGGTATTCGAAGTCGGAGGCGGCGGCGCGAGCGAAAGCGGCCTCGATGCGCGTGCGCTCCAGCGTGGCTTCGGCGAGCCGGGCGGCGGCCTCCTCGGCGCGGGCCTCGGCAACCGCCACCGCGGCGACGCGCTGCTGGAGGATGGCGTTGAAGCGGTCCTGGTCCAGCTCGGCCAGCAACTCACCCTTCTTCACGAGCTGGTTGAAATCCGCGTACCAGCGGGTGACGGTCCCGCTGACCTGCGACCCGACGAGAACTCTCTCGACGGGCTCGACGGACCCGGTGGCGGTGATGCTGAAGACGATGTCCCCGCGGTCGACTTCGGCGGTCTTGTAGCGGACGGGACCGGCGCGGCCCCACCACTGCTGATAGCCGAAATACGCGCCGGTGCTCACTCCCAAGAGGACGACCAGGAGTAGGAACACGCGCATCATGCCTGCCCGGCAGCGCGGCGCGGGTCGGGCGGTCCGAACCGCGCGCGGCTGGACGTATTCTACTGGCGGCGCGGCGGCGGCCCAAGCGCGGCGCGAGAAGAAGGGCGCGAGTGGGTGACTCGCGCCCCGGTTCGCTCGATCCCCGGCGGCACGCGGCCGTTACAGGTCGTAGGGCTTGAGCGTCTTGCGGCCGTTGTCGGCCGTGCGGGCCGTGGCCGCGTCGAGCAACTGATAAACGCAGTTCGAGATGGCGTCGATCGCGTCGGACGACGTGTTCATGTTCTTGCTCTTGACGTACGCCTTCACCTTGCTGGCGACGATCAGGACTTCACGTCCGGCCTTTTTGCCACCACCCGAACCCGCTTTCTTCTTTGCCATGGCGCTGACTCCAAAATGTGTTCAAACAGCCTCCAGATACCGCTGGAAGCGTGTTTACGGGCGGGATTGTACGATTGCCGCGCACGCCGTCAAGGGCGGAATCAACGAATTCTGGCATCTAGGGGCGATTTCCGGGCATTTTTCGCACAGGTGGGCGCCGGCGGAGCGGTGATGCGAGGCGTCCCTCACTCGGGCAGGATCACCACGTCGCGCGGATCGACGGCGCAGATCACGTCGCGCCCCGGCTCAATGGTTGCGATCCCGGCCCGTTCGGCGCCGCAGGCGCGGAGGGACTGCTCGCCCACCGCGAGCAGGAACTGCGTGGCGTCACCGAGGTAGGTGCGGTCCATCACGCGGGCGCTGAAGAGGTTGGGCCGACCGGCGCCCGAAGCGGGGGACCCGGCGAGGTGGATCGCCTCCGCCGCCAGCGTCTCGTACTGGATGTCGCCCTTGTGTGTGGCCTTGTTGCTCTCCGGGGTGGCGACCAGTGCGATCGCCTCGGGGCGGATGGAGACGGTGAACTTCTCGCCCACTGGGCCGGCGACGCGGTCGAAGCGTGCGTCCAGCGCGCCGATGCGGGTCGCCAGCTTCACCGCGTCGCCCTGCGCCGCCATGACCGTCGCCGCGAGCAGGTTGGTCTCCCCGATGAAGGCGGCGACGGCGGAGCTTGCGGGCCGGCAGTACAGCTCGCGCGGGGACCCGACCTGAGCGATCCGGCCGCCGAACATGACGGCCATGCGGTCGGCGATCGAGAGGGCCTCGGCCTGGTCGTGGGTGACGTAGATGCCGGTGAGGCCGAACTGCTTGCACAGCCGCCGGATCTCGATGCGCATATCGAGCCGCAGCTTTGCGTCGAGGTTGCTCAGCGGCTCGTCGAGCAGCAGGCACTGGGGCCGGACCACCAGCGCCCGCGCGAGGGCCACGCGCTGCTGCTGACCGCCGGAGAGCTGGTTGGGCTTGCGGCGCGCGTATTGCCCCATGCGCACCATGTCGAGCGCCTCGGCGGCCCGCCGGCGGCGCTCGGCGCGTCCGACGCGGCGTACGCACAGGCCGAACGCGACGTTGGCCTCGACGGACATGTGCGGCCAGAGGGCGTAATTCTGGAAGACCATGGCGGTGTTGCGGCGCTGCGGCGGGACGTGGGTGACGTCCACGTCGCCGAAGAGAATTCGGCCAGCGTCGAGGACGTAGAAGCCGGCGATACTGCGCAGCAGCGTGGTCTTGCCGCAGCCGGAGGGCCCGAGCAGGAAGAACAACTCGCCGCGGGCGATTTCGACGGAAACGTCGTCGAGGGCGCGCTGCGGGCCGAAAGTTTTGACCAGGCCGAGGGCTGAAACCGGGGTCATGCGCCGGCGAGCGTAGCGAAACGGGCGGTGCAGTCCAGAGGGTACGGGGCGCCCTGCGGCCGGGACCGACCTGCGGAGTGCCGGGCGGCTAGCCGGGGCGGCGGTCGAGCGTGATCGAGCCGTTCGACGTGCGGAGCTCGACCTGTCCGGCCCGGTCGCCGCCGTTCAGCACGCCAGCGAACCGAGACCTGGTCGCCTCGATGACACGCATCGCGTCACCGCCGAACGTGTGCCGTACGTTCCCGTTGCTGGTAGTGAGCCGAACCTCGGCCCGAAGGTCGGCCGGCAGGGCGGCCCGAATCGACGCATTGCTCGTGCGAAGCGCGACGCGTCCACCGGCGGGCGGCAGGACGTCCACGTCGATCGATCCGTTCGAGGAGACCGCCGCGAGACTCCCGCGGATTGCGTCGCCGCGCACGCTCCCGTTGGAGGTCTGCACGTCGCAGTCGCCGACGATGGACGCGAGGTCGATCCGGCCGTTGCTCGACTCGGCGTGGACGCTGCCCGTGACCCGGATGAGTTCGACGCTGCCGTTGCTGGTCCGGGCGCTGGCGTTTCCGGTGATGTCGCGAAGTGCGATGCGGGCGTTGCTCGTCGCCGCGGTCACATCGTGGCTCAGTCCGGACGCCGTGACGGACCCGTTGCTGGTGCGCAACGTGGCACGGCACGAATTGGGGATCGCGAGACGGATGCTGGCGCCGGCGCCCTTGCGGCGGATCTCGTCGGGGCAATCGAGCCGGACGAGCAATACCGCGGCGTCGGTGGGATCGGGCAAGGCGACGACCGAGACGCGCTCGGCGTTAAGGCGCGCCTCCTCGGGGGTGCTGCCGTGGGCGTGGATGGTCCCGCTCGCGTTGAGAGTGTTGGCGTCGTGGACGGTGAGCTCCAGGGGCCCGTTCGCGTTGTCGACGACGAGCTGCCGATAGCCGGCCCAGACTGCGTTCAGCGCGAACTCGCGCTGCGCCCGGAAGCCGTTGTCACAGCCAGCCAGCAGAAGAGCGGCGAGCGACAGAAGGCCAGGGATTCGGCGTCGGAGTCGGAGCATGTTCAGTTTCTCCCAACGACCAGGACGATCGAGCGGCGCGCGGCGACCTCCGCCGGGCATCCGGGGATTCGCAGCGCCGCGCGGCTGATCGGGCCTGTCGGCCTGGTCGGGGCATCCCAACACCGAACGCATCCAAGGTCAAGTCCGGCTGGAGGTTGCGTGCTCGTTGCGGAGGCCGGGCCTTGTCCGGCGGTCGGCGCCCGCGTATATTCCCTGCGAGCGGAGTCGCGGCAAGGTTGTTGGCCGGGACGCCCCGCAACATCCCGGATCCCCCGCCGGAGCCAAAGCATCATGCTGCATCGACCTCTGACGCGTTCCAAGATCGGCCTGTGTGCGCTCGCCCTGGGGACCGTCCTGGCAGGTTGCGCCGGCGGGGGCGGGCTCGAAGTGTTCAGCCTGCTCGGCTCGCCCTTCCGGACGCTGTCGGACGCCGCTGGCGGGGGAACGGTGGGCGACATCCCGGGTTCGTCGTCGGGCAGCGGCGGACTGGGCGGCTCGGTCGGCCCGATCGACCCGTGCGACGAGACGCAGTCGCGCAAGTTCATCCGACTCAGCCTGCGCAATCTGTGCGACGACAACATCCACTATTTTCTCGTGCTCATCGCACTGATCCAGAGCGAGACGCACCCCGAGGGGGCGGTGTGCCCCGACGACGTGAACCTGTACACGTCGTTCGGCTACGAGGAGATTCCCGACGGGTCGCAACGATCCTTCGGCAACCACTGCATCGACGGGCCCGCGCTGATCTACTTCCACGAGAGCGGCGAATTCCGCGCCGCCGACGGGTCGCTCGCATCCGGCATCGAGCCGTCGCGCGGCTCGGGCGCGACGTTTGATCGCTTTTTCAACAGCGCAGGCGCGCT
The DNA here is from genome assembly GCA_964401365.1 of uncultured Planctomycetales bacterium. Taxonomy (GTDB): domain Bacteria; phylum Planctomycetota; class Phycisphaerae; order UBA1845; family Fen-1342; genus CAYNYG01. Next base: position 21,012 of record CAYNYG010000015.1, read on the forward strand.
GGTCCCCGTGCCCAACCGCATTCTGTTCCACAATCCCGGCACGGGCGCCGGGTTCCGCCTCAAGATTGCGCCGACGCCGACCGACGCCTGCAACACGGTCATCGGCGGCGTCTCCAACTGCGGGCAGGATGCTTTCTACTACGTGGACGACAACGACAACCCGATCGGCTCGACCGCGGTCGGAGTCGGGTCGGCCGTTCGCGTTCCGAACGAGATCCAGGGCACCGGCTGCCAGTGCGGGACGAGCGCCGACCCCTGGGCCGAGCTGGCCGCGTCGAACGTCACGGCGTCCAACGCGGCGTGCAACGAGTTTCTGCGCGGCGGGACGGTCGCATTCGCGTTCATCCGCGACGACACGACGCCTCCCTTCCCGCAACTGGTGTGGCGCGTGACCGCGTTCGGGTCGGGCGGCGTGGCGCACGACTTCGACGCGCGTGCCAACGTCCCGCCGTGATGGGGGCGCACGCCCGGGAGGCGCGCGGCAGGGGAGCGCGCGGTTGCGCTAGTTTTCGATCGCGAGGAGCTCGATCTCGTAGATGAGCCTCGCACTGGGCGGAATCGCCGGCGGGTCGCCGCGCACGCCGTAGCCCAACCCGGGCGGGACCACGAGCCTGCGTTTGCCGCCGACTTTCATGCCGGGGATTCCCTCGTCCCAGCCGCGGATGACGAGCCCCACGCCCACGACGAAGCTCATCGGCTCGCCGCTGTCGCGCGAGCTTGCGAGCTTGGTGCCGTCCAGAAGCCACCCGGTGTAGTGGACCTTGACCTTGTCGTAGCGCTTGGCTGCGGGCCCGTGCCCGGGCTCGAGATCGGCGTATTCGAGGCCGCTCTCCAGGCGTGTGTTGGCCGCGCCGGCGGAGGACTGCGATTCCGGCCGGCCGGGGGCAAGCCCGAGCGCCCAGCGAATCCCGCCGAGAAGGTGCTTGCGAAAGAGGGTGTTGGCCCAGACGTCGTCGCGGTGGCCGAGCGCGGTGTAGAACACGCGACCCTTGCCGTAGAGGCGCGTCCAGGCGAGTGCGAAGTCACCGTCGGTGCGGTTGATGCCCTTGACGGACATGTCCGTGGCGGTGGTGTCGAGGCTCATGAGCACGTGGAGCTTGTCGCGCTGATAGGGCGCGCGGAACTGGTAGATTTCTTCCTGGAGGAACCAGCTTGGCCCGAGGTGGAGCGTTGCCGGGTGGTCGCGGTCCTCGATCCGGATGGTGACCGGCGCCGAGTCGGCACCCCAGGGATGACCGTCGAAGTAGGCCCCGATCATCTCCCCGTATTCGGGCCATTTGTAGAACGTGTCGGTCGCGGAGTGGATGCCGATGAAGGCGGTTCCGCTGCGGATGGCGCCGATCAGCGCGTCGCGCTGCGCGGGGGTGAGCAGGTCGAGGTCTTTGTCGCCGCTGGTCGTATAGAACACCAGCCCCGCGAACTGCCGGAGCCAGTCGGCGTTGATGGAACTCAAGTCGATCCTGTCCGACGGCTGCTGAAACTGGCGCAGGCAGACGGCCTCAAACGCGCCCGACTGCTCGCCGATGTCGCGGATGGTTTTTTCGGCCAGTTCCAGCACTCCGTGCTTGAACCCGCCCGAGAAGGTCAGGACGGCAATGCGCGGGCGCGTGGCGGGCCTGGTTGCGGCGCCGGACTCCTGCGCCGCGGCGACGGGGGCCGCAACGATCCATATCGCCAGGACTGCCAGGATGCTGAACGGGAGCGGGCCGAGAACCATCGCCGATCCTCCAGGGTTGAGGCGGATGGAGTTTACCCGTGCGGTTGCGACGCAGCCACCGGCCGGGTCAGGGGCGCTGCGCGCGGCCTTTGACAAGCCGGGTGCACTCGTCGATACTGACGCCGCTCGGCGGCTACCGCCGGGCGAGACACGGCGTCCCGCGGGCGCCGTTCAACCTTTTCGACAAGCTGAGCTCGCGCAAGGAGTGAAGCGCATGGCCGGTCGTCCCGTACCACGCCGCGTCGGCGGCGGTCTCACCGGGCTGCACTACGCGATGATCACGTTTGTGTTCACGACCGTGGCGTCGCTGGGAGCGTTCGTGTGGCAGCTCACGATCGTCAAAGGCTTCGAGACGAAGGCGCAGCAGGCGCGGTCGCAGCTCGACTTCTTCGGCAACCCGCCGGAATACTATCGGAACGAGGCGACCAACCGGGGGAACACGCGGGTGTTCGCGGTCATGGATGAGGACCGCAAGGCGCTGGCCAAGCTGGTGACGGGCCAGCCCGAGGCGTTCGCGCGAACCGTCGAGTCGGACGCGACGCAACTGCTGAAGGTGATCGACCAGAACCACCCCAAGTCGATCAACCCCGGGGACACGCTCCTGACGGTGCTGCGGCGCCTCGACCAGGCGCTGACGAAGGCCAAGCGCGACGCGACCAGCCGCGCCGATCAGTTGGCGAAGTTGCAGGCGGACCATCAGGCGCTGACCGAGTCGATCAAGACCGTGCAGGATGACTTCCAGGCGCAGGTGGCGGCGATCAACGACTCGATGCAGAAGCTCCAGGCGCGGGTGGCTTCGTACCAGGAGGAGAAGGACGCCCAGCTCGCGGGGATCCAGGCCAGCGCGGACAAGTCGGCCGAAGAGGCCAACGCGCTGCGGCAGAAGTTCCTGCGCGACAAGCGCGGGCTGGAAGTCGAGCGGGACCGACTGGTCAACCAGGTGCGCGCGCTGGAGGAATCCGTCAAGGAGCTGAAGGACCCCGGCATCGACCCGAGCAAGATCCTGACCAAGGCGGACGGCAAAGTCAGCCGCGCCATTCCGGGCAGCCAGGTGGTCTACATCAACCTGGGGCGGGAGGACAACGTCAAGATCGGGATGGGCTTCGAGGTGTATTCGACGAGCCGGGAGCCGGGGGCGTCCTTGCGCGGCAAGGCGTCGCTGGAGGTGGTGTCGATGGAGGAAACCACCGCCGAGTGTCGCGTCACGCGGGTGGAGCCGGGTCGGCCGATCATCGAGGGTGACATCATCGTCAACATCAGCTACGAGCGCGGGCGCAAGCCCAAGTTCGTCGTGGCGGGCGCGTTCGACCTGAACTACGACGGCGCCGAAGACCCGGACGGCGGGGAGCGCATTCGGGCGATGATCCGCGACTGGGGCGGACAGGTCGTCGACGCGCTGGACGAGACCACGGAATTCGTGGTGGTGGGCGCGCCTCCCGGCGTCCCGGACGTCGCCCCGGACGCGACGCGCGTCGTGTCGGACCAGGTGAAGGCGAGGCAGGAAGAAGTGGCCGGCTATCGCCAGCTCGTGACGGACGCGAAGTCGCTGTTCATCCCGGTGATCACGCAGAGCCAATTCCTGTACCTGATGGGCTACGCCGGCAACTGACCGGACGGGGGCTGGCGGTGTGGGGAGGTTGCGGCTGCGCGGGCGTCAGCGCGGCGCGACGCGCTGACCGTCGCGAATCCGGTCGCTCCACTGCTCGACGATCCGGTCGCCGGCCGATACCCCGCCGCTGACTCGCACCTGGTCGCCGATCCGCTCTTCGATCGCCACCGCAGTCGCGCGCGCGCGCCCATCGCGAACGGCGATGACGTGGGCGGAATCGCCCGGCGGATCGAGTCGGCACGCGCTGACCGGAACCCACAATCCGGGCGCCGCGGCGGGCCGGCTCTGAGCTGCGGCGCCCAGGAACGCGACCTGGGCCGTGCCCTCGACGCGAAGGTACGAGTCGGGGTCCTCGATACGCACCTTGACTTGCACGGTCGCCTTGGCGTAATTGGCGCCCGGATCGATCCACAGGACTCGGCCGTGATATCGGCGGTCCTTGTAGGCGTCGGGGATGATCGAGGCGGGGGTTCCGGCCTGGAGCCGGGCGATATCGAGTTCGCTCACATCGACCTCGACGCGCAGCTTGGTCATGTCGGCGATCGTGGCGAACTGGGCGTTGGCGATCGCGCCGCGGCCACCCTCGGCGGCGACGAAGTCGCCGACCTCGACGTTGCGCTCCAGGACGACGCCGGCGATGGGGGCGAGGACCTGGGTGTCGGCCAGCAGCTTCTCGGCGTAGACCAGGGCGGCTTCATCGGCGGCGACCTTCGCCAGGCTGTCGTCGCGCCAGCGTTTGGCGTCGGCGTACTCGACGTCGGAGGCATCGCTGCGCTGACGCATGTGCGCGATGCGCTCGAAGTTCCAGTGGTAGAACTCGCTGGCGGCGCGGGCCCGTTGCAGTTCCGCCCGGGCCTCGTCGCGGCGGGCCCGGTAGACGACGTCCTCGAGCCTGGCGAGCAACTGGCCCTTGTTGACGGTGTCGCCCTGCTCAAAGTGCAGGGAGATGATCTGCCCGGAGACCTTGGTGGAGACCTGGACGATGTGGTCGGAGACGATCTTGCCGGAGGCGGTGAGCACCGGTTCGCTGCCGGGTGGGGGCCCGACGCTGAGCGTGAGGAGGGGGATGTCGGAGGTCGAGTCGCCGGTTGCGGCCGTCAGGGCCGGCGCCGCCGCCTGGAGGAGGCCCGAGATCCGGTCGCGCTGGAACCAGGCGGCGGCGGAACCGGTTACGAATCCGAGGATGGCGAGGGTTCGCACCCAGCGCCAGCGGCGGTTTCCGGCGGCGGCGGGTCGCTGGCCGCGCTGGATGCTGAGCGTGTGCAGTTGAGCTCGGAGGTCGGCGTCCATACGGGCGGATCCAGCCCCGCGCAGCACGGGGCATGCAGGAGTGTAGAGCGGCGGCAGGGAAATCGGAAGGCGGCGTGCGGGCGTGGGGCGGAGTCGAGGACGTGGAAATTTTTGCGATTAAAGTTTGACACTTCGCCGGACTGGGTTAGATTCTATAGTGGAGCGTGGCAAGACGCGTCGCCAGGCGGGTCGAGCACGCTGAAACCACCCGCCCCGAGAGAACCGAAACCGGACGACGAAGACTGCTGACAACGCGGCGCTCGCACGCATTCGCACTCATTCATACGATACCCTGCCAAGAGCTGCCGTGGTAAGCCCCAGCAGACGCTCGCTGCCGTCCGACGACGGTCGCATTCTGTCCTGACATTGCGGTTCTCTGCGGCGCGCACCGCGCGTCGTCGGCGTACGCTCGGCGCGCGCTGTCGCGTGGTGCCGCACGGCGCAGGAACCGCTACGGCGTCCAGAAACCGGTTTAAGGAGTGATGCGCATGGCCGGCGGAACTTCCGTTTGGGGAATCGACATCGGGCAGACGGCGTTGAAGGCGTTGAAGCTGCGGCCCGGAATGGAGGGCAAGGTCGAGCTGGTGGCGTTCGACGTGATCGAGCACCCGAAGATCCTCTCGCAGCCGGACGCGGACGCGGACGAGCTGATCCGAGCGGCGATCGACAAGTTTCTGTCGCGCAATGACTGGCAGGGGGACCAGTTCGTGATCGGGGTAGCGGGTCAGCAGACGTTTGCGCGGTTCTGCAAGCTTCCGCCGGTGGACGCCAAGAAGATTCCGGACATCGTCAAGTTCGAAGCGGGCCAGCAGATTCCCTTCGACATGGACGAGGTGGTGTGGGACTACCAGGTGTTCTCGACCCCGGACACGCCGGACGTCGAGGTTGGGATTTTCGCGATCAAGAAGGAGCTGATCAAGAAGCAGATCGACTACTTCGCGGGGGTGAAGATTGCGCCGGTGGCGGTGCAGACGCATCCGTGCGCGTTGTACAACTTCTGCCGTTTCGATCGGCCGGAATCGGTCGAGAACGGGGCGACGGTGCTGGTGGACATCGGGGCGCAGAACACGGACCTGATCATCGTGGAACAGGGCAGCGCGTGGTCGCGCAACATCCCGCTGGGTGGGAACAACTTCACCGAGGCGTTGGTGAAGGCGTTCAAGCTCTCCTTCGCGAAGGCGGAGAACCTGAAGCGGACGGCCGCGAGCAGCAAGTACGCGCGGCAGATTTTCCAGGCGATGCGTCCGGTGTTCGCGGACCTGGTCGCGGAGATTCAGCGTTCGATCGGGTTCTATTCGTCGACGCACCGCGACGTGGAACTGAACCGGGTGCTGGGCCTGGGGAGTGCGTTCCGCATGCCGGGCCTGCAAAAGTACCTGGAGAACAACCTGACGATTCCGGGGGGCGTGGAGAAGCTGGAGAAGCTTGCCATGCTGGTGCCGTCGGCGAACCTGAACGCGCCGCAGTTCACCGACAACATCCTGAGCTTCGGGGTGGCGTACGGGCTGGCGCTTCAGGGTCTCGGGCTGGCCGCGATCAGCGCGTCGCTCCTGCCTCAGGAGCTGGCGCGCATCGCGCTGTGGAAGAAGAAGTCCCCGCTGTTCGGGGCGGCGGCGGCTTCGCTCGGGCTGGCGGCGACGTTCGTCTGGGCGCGGCTGATGATGGACCACAGCGCGCTGGCAGGCAACCAGGACGACCGCGCCAAGACGGCGCAGCTTCTGGAGGAGCAGCGCCGGCTCAAGTCTGAATTCAGCAAGGCCAGCGAAGACCTGTCGCAGCAGGAGACCAAGATCAAGGGCATCCTGTCGCTCTACGATGGCAAGCGGGTGGTGCCCGGCATCCTGGCGCTGGTGAACGAGGCGTTGCCCGAGCCGGCGCTGCCCGAGCTGGAGAGCGTGTCCAGTGCGGCCGAGTACAAACGGCTTGTCACCAGCGACAAGGCGCGCTTCGCGCGAACCAAGCGCAAGCAGATGTTCATCGAGAAGCTCCAGGTCCACTGGGTGCGCGACATCGAGGCGCACCAATTCAGCGACACGACCGCGCAGACCGAGTCGTCCTACGGCGGAGGCGGCGGGGGGGAAGGCGCGATGGGCGAAGGCGGAATGATGATGGGCCGGGGCTTCGGACGCATGGGCCGCATGGCACCCCCGCCGGAAACGGCCACACCGTCCGGCGACGGGGGGGGGGCAGGCGGCGACGGGAAAGGTGGCTTCGTGTTGCGCCTGGAGGGGCGGTTGCTGCACGGAGAGGACAAGGCGTCGGCGTTCACGCTGCTGGAGAGCGAGTTCATGCCGCGTCTGCGCCAGCTTGCCGGCCGGAAGGGCCTGGGCCTGCACATCCCGGACGAGGATCCGAAGACCCCATCCGACCAGAAGAAGTACAGCACGCTGAACGTCAACGAGTACTACCAGCGGACCCGGACGGCGCGCGAGTTGTTCGGTGGGAACCAGCCGACGGGCCCGGCGGCGGCGCCGGCCGAGGAGAAGCCGCCGGAGTTTGCCGACCCGGTTACGGGGGAGGACATGAGCTCGGACTGGAAGTTCGTGATCAACGTGAAGCTGAAGATGGGCGACAAGCCGGAGCCGAAGTCGGACGAGACCCGCAAGGGCGGATGAGGCGTCTTACGATCGAAGCGTGAAGAGAGCCGGAGCAGAGCGATGGAATTTGTAAGGCAATACCTGCTGTCGCTGGTGAGCGGCGCGTTGGCGCTGGTGTTCGTGGCGGTTGCGGTGGTGGGGATGATGAGCGACTCGGTGCGGGAGAAGATGGTCGAGCGGGTCAGCGCGGCGGGGGAGATCGACACGTTTGCGGCCTCGCCGGTGAACGAGGAGCGGATCAGCGCCGAGAGGCGGCGTGTGGAGCTGTTCAAGAAGGAGTTCGCCGCCGCGCTGGACACGCTGAAGGAAATCAACGCGCGCAAGGAGCTGATGCCGGGGGTGTTTCCGGAGCCGACCAGCGGGGCGACGCTGCTGGAGTTCCAGAACGCGTACCGCGGGGCGATCGGAGCGCTTCCGGGGGTGCTGCTCGCGGAGGGGCTTCCGACCGAGTCCGACTATCGCGAGGCGTATGAAGACATCGAGGAGCAGAGGCGGCTGGAACAGGAAATGAAGAGCGAGGGCGAGCCGACCGACAAGGAGCCGGTTGCGGCGGCGGCGAATCCGCGGTTCGAGGGTGCCACGGGGGAAGGCGGCGGGATGATGATGGGACGGGGCTTCGGGGGGCGCGGGGCACCGATGGGGCGTGGTTTCGGGGGCGGGGGCGAAAGCCACGGCAATCTCCCGGCGCCGGACAAGAGCAATCCGAAGTACGACTATGAACTACGCGCGCGGGTGATGAAGGCCAAGACGATCCGCATGTACGCCGACATAGTCAATTCGTTCCACATCAGTCCGATCGGCGAACCGCAGGCCGGGCGTCCGACCGTAGACGCCCTGTGGAAGGCGCAGGTGGGACTGTGGATTCAGGAGGACGTGGTCAGCGCCATCGCCGAGTTGAATGCGGATGCGGCGCGGCAGTTGCGGGACGTGGAGCCGCAGGTCGAGAACATGCCGGTGAAGCGGCTGGAGCGGATCAACGTGCTCGGGTATCGGCTCAAGGACCGCATGCTGGAATTCGAGGCGTGGTCGCCGGCGGAGAGCGGGCGGGACGACAAGCACGCGGGCGACAGCTTCACGAACAAGGTGAGCGACGATCAGTTTGACGTGCTGCGGTTCAACGTGATCGTGGTCGTGGATCAGCGGGAGCTGATGCGGCTGGTCGACTCGATCGTCAAGAAGAACCTGTACAAATGCATCGAACTCGATTACGCGCCGCCGGCGGAGACGGACGCGGAGCGTGGGTATCTGTACGGGTCGGCGCCGTGCGTGCGTGCGCGACTGGAATTCGAGGCGTACATGTCGCGCAAGGAGTATGCGACCATGATGCCGAAGGCCATCGCGGAGCAGTTGGGCGTGAAAAAGGAAGAGGGCGGGGGAGGTTGACGACGCATGGGGCGCTTGAACTTCGGACGGAGCCGCAGCGGGCTTGAAGGTCGTGCGTGGACGGCGTGCCGCGCAGCGCGGCTGCCCCTTGGGCGGCCGATGATTGGAGTGAAGTCATGAAGCAGGGCGCATTCAACTTTTTCGAGCTGCACGTGGAGAAGCTAGCGCTGGGCGCGTGCGGCGCGTTCGCGCTGGCGATGGCGTGGCTGTTCATGATCAACACGCCGAACACGGTGGAGTACAAGGGAGAGACCGTAGCGCCGCGGGAGCTGGATGCGCGGATTCGGGCGGCCGCCGAGCAGATGCAGTCGCGGAGCCGCGCCGCCAAGCCGCCGGAAGTCCAGGTTCCCAAATACAGTCAGGACTTGCGACGTGAGCAGGACGCCGGCGTGGTCGGCGCGCCGGTGGCGGTGGCTGCGGCAGCGGCGAGCGGTGCCGGGGGGGAGGCGGCGGCGCCGGTTGCACCGCCGGCGATTCCGGAGAGGCTGCGTCTGGCGACGAATTTCGGCCGGAAGGTGGAGGTTCCCGGACTGGAGGAGCTGGTAGAGGCGCCTGGGCAGGTGTCGCTGGTGCGGCCGCTCGCGCCGTTGACGCCTGCTGCGCGGACCGGGCGCAGCATGATTCTGCACGCTGCTCCTGGGGCTGGCGCGGGGGGGCGTGGCGCTGGTGAAGCGCCCGAGGAACCGGTCGAGGCCGCCTGGGTGAGCGTGGCGGGGTACTTCGACCGGGAAGCGCAGCAGAAGGAGATGAGCAAGAACGGGTACGCTCCGTACCGCAGCAAGGTGTACCTTGCGGGGGTGGACTTGCAGCGGCAGGAGATGCTGAGCAGCGGGGAATTCAGCGAGTGGAAGGACGTCCCGGCGAGCAAGACTGCCGGGACGGGGGTGGAGCTGGCTGAGCCGGTATTCGATGAGCGCAGCGGCGCCATGCTCAACAAGGAGGCGGTCGATCGATCGTTTCAGGCGGTCAAGTCCGGCCAGCGTTCGATCATGCAGCCGCCCTTCCACGAGGTCACCGCGGGCGACACGTGGGACGTGCCTCCCATCCCCGGGTTTGAGGACGAGGGAGATGCGTCGTCGGCGTCGGACGGAGGTGACAGCGACGCGGCGAAGAAGCGGCGCGAGGAACGCCTGAAGCGGCAGAAGGAGCTGGCAGCGGCGCGGCGCGCCTCGCGTGGCGGGGGGGGTATTCCGCCGGCGTTCGGGGGTCGTGGGGGGGGCGTATTCGGGGGGCGCGGCGGGCGCGGGATGATGGGCGAGGGAGCGCTGGCACCGCCGATCGCGGGTGGAGGCGGCGGCTCGAACCGCGCCGCGATGCGCAAGCAGCTCAACGACCAGCTCAAGGAAGCCGAGACGGCGATCAAGGAAAAGGACTGGAACCGAGCGCGCTCCACCGCGGAGAGCGTTGCGACCAATCCCGAGGCCGATACGGGAATGGTGAACCGGGCAGAGCGGATCATCGAGGAGGCGTCCAAGAAGCTGGAAAAGGAGGGCGGAGCTCCCGCCGTGGCCGGCGAGGGGATGGTGTTTGGCCGCGGGGGCGGGCGGGGCGTGCCGATGCTGGAGGGTGGCGGCCGTGGGTTCCCGATGGCCGAGGGCGGCGGGCGCGGTGCGCCCGCGGCGCCGAGCGGGACGTCGGGGGAGAATTCCGAGCCTGAGTACAACCCCAAGAACCGGGGTCAGGTGGTGCTCTGGGCGCACGACGACAGCGTGGAAGCGGGCAAGACCTACCGCTACCGGATGCGGGCCAGACTTTGGAATCGCTACGTCGGGCAGGCGCGGCCGCTGCGCGACCCGGCCGGCGCCGCGGTTGCCGTCCTGGTCGGGGACTGGTCCCTCCCCACCGAGCCCGTCACCGTCGCGCCGAGCACGCATTTCTTCCTTTCGAGCGGGCGGACGGACAAGTCGGGTGCGCGCGTGGAAGTGTTCAAGTGGCGTGAGGGGACGTACGTTCGACGGTCCTTCGACGTGGGCGTGGGGGACGTGATTGGCGGCGTGGTGAAGATCAAGAAGGAAGGCGAAGCGGAGCGTGCGGAGGGCGAGCGCAAGAGCGCGGCGTATGAAGACGTGGATTTCTCGACGGGCGCCGTCGTCCTCGACCTGCGCTTCGACGAGCCGGTGGAGATTCGCCAGCCCGGGCCGCGAGGGGAATTCACCTATCGCTCCAAGCCGCAACTGATCATGGTGTATCTCGAGGCGGCGGACGGCCAGATCAAACAACGCGTGCTCGAGATCGACAAGTACGACCCGCTCTACAAGAAGCTGCGTGACGCGGAATCCGGTTAGGCGGCGTTCGGACCCGAAAGCGACCGTCCGCTGAAGCGGCGCGGTGGCGCGCGGGTACGGCGCCGCGCCGGCTCGCGGGGGGTAGCCGCGCACGGGGGGGGTGGCGTAATCGGTCCGCGACACGCCGAGCGATCCATATAATCACCAGTCGGATGCCACGGTGCGCGGGTCGGATCCCGCGCGACGTTGCAGCTCGGAATGGGAGCGCCATGCCCCTCGGCCGCTTCGTGCTCGCATTGACGCTGCGCCTGTTGCTGTGCGGTCAGGCGGTGGCGCAGATTCCCGGTGTGGGGAGTTCATCGGCGACGTTGCCGGAGAGCAACGAAGCGATGCTGCTGGCGAGCCGAGCGATCGAGGCCGGCGAGCGCGGGGACTACCGGCTGGCGATTCAGGTGATCGAGCGCATCATGGGGCTTCCGGACGAGCTTACGGTGGATGCCAAGAGCGGGGTGTACTATCCGGTGTGGCGTCAGGCGCGGCGGTTGCTCGGCGATCTCCCACCGGACGGGATCGAGTACTACCGCCGGATGTACGACGGGGAGGTCGACGCGCGATTCGATCGTGCGAGGCGGTCGGGCAACGTCGACGCGCTTCGGGAGCTGTTCCGGCGTTACGGAATGGCGACCTCGGGTGTTCGGATCGGTCAGGAGCTGGCGACGCGGCTGATCGAGGCGGGATTGAACGCCGAGGCGGTCGAGGTCCTGCGGGAGGTCCAGTCGATCCTGACGGCGGCGCACGCGCCCCGGGTCGAAGCCGGGTTTGCGGCGCAGTGCGAAGCGCGGCTGGTGGTGGCACTGACTGAGATCGGGGCCTTGGCGGCTGCGCAGACGGTACTGGCGCGGCTGGAGAGCCTGCCCGACGAACCGCCGCGGTCCGTGGAGCGACGGACGATCCTGCGGCGCTGGTTCGACGCGCGGGGCGGCGAACGGGGCGGGGTGCAGGCGCGCTCCGTGTACCGCCCGCTGCTGGCCACGGCGCGCCCGTGGGAGCAGCGTCTGTCGCGCGAAGCGGAGGACGCGGACGACGACGCGGCACTGGCGTCAGCGATCCAGGAGACGCGGGGGTTCCCGCTGACGCGGGCGGTCGCGGATGGGGACGCGCTGGTGGTGCGCTTGCGGGGGGAGGTGCACGTTCTGGACGCGCTGACGCTTACCCATCGCTGGCGAGCGAGCGAGATCGGAGCCGCGGCGCCGCCGGCGGTCGACCCTGCGCTGGGCATGCGCTTCGCATCCGGGGGCGGGGACGCGGCCGACGCCGAGCCGGCCCTGGCGCCGGAGCTGCGCTCGCTGCTGCGCCACCCGTTGCGCAACGCGGTTTCGGCGGCGTTCGGATGCGTCTACACGATCGAGTCGCTCAGCGAACTCGACGAGGCGGATCGACGACGCTTCGGGCGGGGGCCGGATGCGCCGGCTTCGAACGAACTGGTGTGCCGGCGTCTGGCGACGGGCGAGATTCTGTGGCGTCGTGGTCGGGACGAAACGGAGTCGCTGTCGGGCGCGGCGTTCCAAGACGCGCCGCTGGCCGTTGGACCGTGGCTGGTGGCGGCGGTCCACAAGGCGCGGGAGCTGATGCTGGTGGCGTTCGAGCCGCGGACGGGCGTTGTGCTCCAGGAGGTTCCGATCGTGGGGCCACCGACGCTGCTGCCGGCGGCCGGCGGTCGGTGCCAGGTTCTCGCGGACGACGTGAACATCTACGTGTGCACGGGGAACGGGGTGATTGCGGCCATCGGGAGCACGGACTGGCGCTGGCGCTGGGCGGTGCGATACCCAAGCGAAACGCTGGCGGCGTGGAACCCGCGGCCGTTCTTCATCGGGGGTTCGGAGCCGGCGGTGGCCGAGCAGCCGGCGGCGTCACCGCCGCTGGTGGCGGGCGACCTGCTGGTGGTATCGCCGGCCGACTCCGCGGAGGTCATCGCGGTCGATCGCTTCACGGGGAGCATCCGCTGGCGTGCGCCGCGTGATGAGAACCGGTACGTGGCGGGGGTTCTGACCGACGGGCTGGTGCTGTTTGGCCGGGCCGTCTCGTGCGTGGCCCTGTCGGACGGGATGACGCTGCGCTGGCGATCCGTTCCGCTGGAGATCACCGGGCGTCCCGACGTCCGCGACGGGCGGGTCTACGTGCCGACGCGCGAAGAGCTGGTCGCGCTGGATGGCGCCACGGGCAAGATCGTGGGAGTCGGAGCGGGCGACGCGGTGATTGCCGGCAATCTTCTTTCAGCGCCGCTTGGACTGGTGCGGGTTTCGTCGTCGCGGGTGCGATTCTATCCCGACCCCGAGGCGCTGGAAGCCAGCGCGCGGCGAGTCGCCGCAGCCGGTGGCGACGGCCCCCGCGCCGCGCTGGCCAGCGCCCAGCTAGCCGCGAGCCGGGGGATGCTGACGGAGGCGCTCGAGGAGCTGGAAGCGATGACCGACGCCGACGGCGCGATCGCGGAGGCGCGCGACGCGCTGATGGCATCGCTGTTCATCGCGCTGTCCAACCAACTGCCGGCGGGGCAGTCGAAGCTGGCCTGGCTGCGAAAGGCCCAGTCGATGTCGGCCGGGCCGCGCGTGGCAAGCCGCCTGCCGCTGCTGATCGGGATGGCGATCGAGGAGGACGGGAGCCCGCGCGACGCGCTGGAGCATTACCGAAGCCTGCTGCTGGAACGGGTTCCGAGCCTCCTGGATGACGGGCCGCGCCGCGTGGCGGGTTGGGTTCACGCGGCCGGCCGCCTGCGGCACGTGCTAGCGCGACTCTCGGCGGCGGAGCAGTCCGCCTGGTGTGAGGAGCTTGTGACGGAGCTTACGTCGGGGCCGATGCGCACAGAGGTTGCCATTCGCGCGCGGGAAGCGCTCCCGAGCGGAGCGGCTCTGGACCGGCTGGACCTGGCGCTGCTGGGCGCCGGCCTGCAACCGGAGTCGGCTCTCACGCTGTTGCGGCCCGTCCCGGACACCGCCGCCGGAGAGCCGAGTTCATCGGACCCGCTGTACGGCGAGCTGCCGCTGGATCGGCGGCGGCGTCTGCATCTCGAGCGGTGGAGCACGCACCTGGCGCTGGGGCTGAGCGATCGCGTGGCGGAGGACGAGGCGTACTGGAAGCAGCGGCTCGATCCCGCGCTGAGTTCCGAGTCTGGGGCGGCGAGTCAGCCGACGACGGAGGGGGCTGCCGAGGCGGAATACGTGCGCCAGCGGCTCGAAACGCTGGAGCGCGTGGCGCGCAAGCTGCCGCTGGACCGGGTGGCGCGGTTCGACGAGTCCTTCGTGCCGTACTGGCGGGCCGTGGAGCAGAAGCCGCAGCTTGTGCTTGATGTTCGCAGCATGCGGTGCGGCGGGCCGCGGTCGGTGCTGACGCATTGCCTGGAGACGCGGCGACTGGCGCTGCGGCACCTGATCTACGGGCGGCTCCAGCCACCGGATACCGACGCGGGCATTCACGCCGGGCGGACGAGCGCGGCGGCGGCGGCGATCGACATGGACGGCGAGATCGGGGACCATCCCTCGCCTTGGCCGGGCGTGTATTTCGGGTTCCGCGCCGTCGTGCCTGTGGAGGGGGGGCTGGTGTGCGTGACCACCGAGTCGGCCGGACTCCGGGCCGACATTCGGCTCTGGGAGTACGCGCTCCCGGACATGGTGACGGTTGCGTCCGATTTCGGCGAGCGGGCCGCGGCGGACCGCCACGGGTTCTACGTTGCGCCGCGCGACGACCGGGTGCTGGCGATCGACTGGCTGGACGGGCGGCTGCGCTGGCGTCGTGACCTGGGTGCGCTGCGCGTGCAGCGGCTGTACTGCACCGGCGACAAGCTGATCGTCGTGGGCCGCAACGGCGAAGTGCAGATCGTCGATTCGCAGTTTGGCGACCCGGTTCGGCGGCTCGATCTTCCGGCGCGTAGCGTGAGTGCGGTCGCGCCCTGTCGCGGGAAGGTCATGGTCGGGACGGATCGCTCCATCGACGCATATGAGCTGGACGGGCGCGGCCCGGTATGGACCTGTCGCACGGAGGGGCCGGTCGGCGCATGGTTGATGCTCGAAGACGCTGGATGGTTGATGGTGCGCATCGCCGGGCGAGACACGTGGCAGGCATTGAACGTCGCGACCGGCAGCCCGGTGCTCAGCGCCCCACTGAGCGACGTGGGAGACCTCACCTCGGCGGCGCTGGTGGGCGACAACCTTCTGGTGGCTGGCAGCGGCGAGGAAGCGCAGCGCGATCTGGTGCGCCGCGTGGTGCGGCTGACGTCGATTGACACGTTGAGCGGCGCGGTGCGGTGGAGGCGCAAGTTCATTACGGACGTCCCGGTAAACGTGTCGCAGTTGGCGGGGCACCCGGAGCTGATACCGGTGCTGGTCGCGACCGGGGCGGAGCGGCTGCACAACGAAGCGGGCCGTCGTGTTCCGGTGTTCGTGTCGCTGGTTCGACGGGACGACGGAGAGACGGTGGTGCAGAAGGAGCTGGAGGCGTTCCGGGGCGAGGCGGGGGAGGCCACGTCGGCCGTGGTCGTGGTGGCGCCGTCGCGCTTCGTGGTTCAATGGGGGCACATGGTCGCGGGCTACGGCAATTCGCGCGCCGGGAGCAACCCATGACGCGTCGGGTCGCAGGTGGGGTGCTGGTGGGGCTGCACCTCATGGCGTGGTGCGCGGGGCAGGACGCGTCGGCGCGCGGCTCGGCGGCCGAAGCGGGCCCGCTGGTACCGGCCCATCCGGCCGGGCTGAACGAGGCGACGCGGGCGGCGGTGCAGAAGGGCATCGACTACCTGATTCGCGAGCAGAATCGCGACGGGAGCTGGCGCAGCGGCGGGCAGAACGGGGGACATCCGACGGCGATGACGGCGCTGGCCGGGCTGGCGCTGCTGTCGAGCGGCAGCACGCCGACCGAGGGGCCCTACGCGAAGAACGTAAGCGCTGCACTGAGCTTCATACTCAAGAGCGTCCGAAAGGACGGACTGATCGCGCAGGTGGAGGAGGAGTCGCATTGCATGCACGGGCATGGCTTCGCGATTCTATTCCTGGGCGAGTGCTACGGAATGGAGGAGGACAACCGCCGCCAGGCGGAAATCCGGCAGGCGCTGCAACGAGCGATCGAGCTGACGGCACGGAGCCAGAGCGCGGCCGGCGGGTGGCTCTACACACCCGACTCGAACAACGACGAGGGCTCGGTGACGGTAACGCAAGTGCAGGGGCTGCGGTCGGCGAAGAACGCGGGCATCGCGGTTCCGAAGAAGGTGATCGATGAGGCGATGAAGTACCTGGAGAAGTCCGCCAACGGCGACGGGGGCATCCGCTACCAGGCCAGCGACCAGGGGCCGAGCCGGCCGGCGATCACGGCCGCCGCGGTGGTCTGCTGGCAGAACGCCGGGCTTCAGGATAACCCGCTGGCGCGCAAGGCGATGCGCTTCATCGAGACCACGCTGGCGCCCAACCCGCGCAACGACGTGCACTACATGGGCCACTACTATTACGCCCACCTGTACATGTCCCAGGCGATGTATCTCGCGGGCGAAGAGAAATGGCAGAAGTACTTCGGCGTCATGCGTGACGCGCTCGTCGCTGCGCAGAAACCCGACGGGTCGTGGGAGGGGGACTATGTCGGGCCGACGTACGGCACGGCCGTGGCGCTGATCATCCTCCAGCTCCCGTACAAGAACCTGCCCATCATGCAGCGATAGGGGGGCTTGTCCGCCCGAACGGCGCGGCGGCGCGGCGCTCGCCCGATCCGTCACGCCGGAGTATGACATGCGCGCATGGCGTTGCCGCGCGTCACCGTCGTCGTGCCCACGTTCAACGAGCGCGAGAACGTTCGCACGCTCGCCGAGCGCATTGTCGCGGCGGCCGGGGAGACATGCGGTGCCACGGCTTCCGCGGTGCCGGCGGCGCCCCACGCGGCCGCGGGGGTGGAGCCGCCCGCATCGGCCGGCGGCGGTCCGCTCGACATCCTCTTCGTCGATGACGATTCGCCCGACGGCACAGCGGACGAGGTCAGACGCGTCGCGCGCGACCTGCCGGTGCGCTGCCTTGTTCGCACCGCGCAGCGCGGTCTGGCGACGGCGGTGATTGCCGGGCTGCGGGCCGCGACCGGCGAGCTGGTGGTCGTCATGGACGCCGACCTGTCGCACCCGCCCGAAGCGATCCCGCGCCTGGTCGAGGCCATGGGCGACCCGGGCGTCGAGATGGCGATCGGAAGCCGGTTCATTCCGGGCGGCAGCGTGGACCTGCACTGGCCGCTGCACCGCCGCTTCACGAGCTGGTGCGGCCGGGCGCTGGCGCGGCCGCTGACTCCGGTGCGCGACATGGTGGCCGGGTTCTTCTGCGTGCGACGAGCGGACCTCGACCTCGATCGGCTCGACCCGATCGGCTACAAGATCGCGTTGGAGCTGATCGTGCGGCACCGGTGGACGCGCGTGGTCGAGGTGCCGATCGCCTTCAGCGACCGCGTCAAGGGTCAGACCAAGCTGAACATGGCCGAAGAACTGCGCTACCTGCGGCACCTGGCGCGCTTGTACGCGTTTCGATTTCTGGGCCGCGGGGGTCGCTCGACGCCATGACGCGCCGCGGGTTCGACGGAAGGGCGGAGCGTTTCGGGTGGTGGCGGATGGTGGCGTTCGGCGTGGCGGTCGCGGGCGTTCTGACCGCGATCGCCGTCGCGCGGTGCGAGAGCTCGTCGGACTTTCGCGACTTCTGGCGCACGGCGGTTGCGTTTCGCGAGACGGGGGTCATCCGTGACGACCTGGGCGTGCACAACTACCTGCCGTTCTTCACGATCTTCATGGCGCCGTGGTCGCTGCTGCCGCTTCCGGTGGCGACGGGGCTGTTCACGCTCCTGTCGCTGGGACTGTTCGCGGCGACCGTGGTCACGACCGACGCGCTGCTGCGCGGCGGGCCGGCGTCGTCGCCCGGCGCCGCGACGTGGGTGACGGTGCTGCTGATCCTGCCGTACGTGGCTTCGTCGGCGGTGCTGGGGCAGGTCAACCTGCTGGTCGGTTTTCTGGTGGTGGCGGCGTGGCTGCTGGTCGAGCGCGGGCGCGCGTGGATCGCCGGGCTGCCGCTGGCGCTGGCTATGCTCATCAAGCTCATGCCGGCGGCGCTGCTGCCGTTCCTGGTCCTGACGCGGCGCTGGCGGACAGCGGTGTCGGCCGTCGTGGCGACGGTCGTGCTGGGCGCCGGGTGGCCGCTGATGTCGCTGGGCTGGGGCGAGACGAAGCGGCAGCACGAGGCGTACGTGCGGCGGGCCGTCGTGGATCACTCGGCGGGAGCGACGCTTTCGAGCGACAAGCCGCGCAAAGCGCGCTTTACGAATCAGTCGCTGCCGATCGTGCTGCGTCGGCTGCTTTCGGACGTCAACGCGGACCCGGATGACTCCGGCTCCAGGCTGTTTGTCAACATCGCGAATGTGCCGCGCCCCGTAATCTTCGGCGTCTACGTAGTTGCGCTTGCCGGGGTGGTGGGCGTGAGCGCGGTGGCGTCGAGGCGGGGCGGTACGCGGCGCGCGCAGGAGCGGCGGGAGGCGGCGGGTCCCACGATGTCGGCCTTGCCGCACGACGACCACGGGCCCGACTGCGAGGCGGGGCGGAACGGCCTGGCGCTGTGGTTATGCGTCATGCTGGTCGCGTCACCCCTGGTCTGGACGCACTACCTGGTGCTGGCGTACTGGCCGCTGGCCACGCTGGCGTACCGAGCAGAGCGGTGCCACCGCCGCCGCGCGCGGCCGGATCGCGCTGCGCTGCTGGCGCTGGCGGGCTGGGCGGTTGCCGCGCTGCTTCTCGCGTGGCCGGCGGCGCGGGCGTGCGGCGCGCAGCTCGCGGGCGTGCTGATCCTGTGGTTCGTGCTGGCGGGATCGGCGTTCCGCCTTCGCAGCCGTTGATTTCCTGACCGGTTCGCGTAGCTTTTCTCGTCTTGCTGCGCGGCGGCGGCGGGATGCGACCCGGGCCGCCGACGATGTGGAGTTGCGCGCCCATGGCCGTTTCGCACGCAGACGTTCATCACGTGGGAGACCTGATCCGCCGCCACTACGAGCCGTTCGAGCGGCTGCTGGCCGAGATGCACCGCGTGATCGTGGGTCAGGACGACCTGCTGCGCAAGATCGTGGTGGGGCTGTTGTCGGACGGGCACATCCTGCTGGAAGGCGTCCCGGGACTGGCCAAGACGACCGCGGTGGCGACGCTGGCGCGGGCGATCGACACGCGTTTCCAGCGCATTCAGTTCACGCCCGACCTGCTGCCGGCGGACCTGATCGGCACGAGCATCTTCCAGCCGAAGGACGGGTCGTTCACGGTTCGGAAAGGGCCCATCTTCGCCAACATCGTCCTGGCCGACGAGATCAACCGCGCCCCGGCCAAGGTGCAGAGCGCCCTGCTCGAGGCGATGCAGGAGCGGCAGGTGACGATCGCCGCCGAGACGTTCACCCTCGAACAGCCGTTCCTCGTGCTGGCGACGCAGAACCCGATCGAGCAGGAGGGCACCTATCCGCTGCCCGAGGCGCAGGTCGATCGCTTCATGCTCAAGCTGATCGTTCGCTACCCGTCGCAGGAGGAGGAGCGCCGCATCCTGGACCTGATGGCGACCCACCGCGGCAGCCCGTCGGTCCAGCCCGTCATGCGCCCGGAACAGATCAGCGAGGCGCGCCGCACGCTCGACGAAATCTACATGGACGACAAGGTCAAGGACTACGTCGTCTCGCTGGTGCACGCCACGCGCCGGCCTCGCGACTTCAAGCTCGACATCGCGCCGTGGATTCAATACGGGGCATCGCCGCGGGCGACGATCTACCTGGCGCTGGGCGCGCGGGCGATGGCGTTCATCGCCGGCCGCGGCTACGTCACGCCGCAGGACGTCAAGGACATCGCCCCCGACGTGCTGCGTCACCGCGTGATCATCAGCTATGAGGCGGAGGCCGAGGAGAAGACCAGCGACGACGTGGTGCGCCACGTGCTGGACCACGTCGAGGTGCCGTAGGCGCGGGCCTGGACGCCGCGGGGCGCGTGCGGCAAGGTCGGGGAAGACCGGGCGCGAGTGGATGCGGACCGCGGTCGCGGCGGCGTTGCCGAATGAGGCCGACCGCGCGATGATGCCGGGTTGACGCGCCCCAGGCCGGGTGCGCCCCGGCCGCGAACTGCGCGGGCCGCGGGCAAGGCAGCGGATGAAGCGACGGTTGCGGGTACGGTCCGGTGCCCGGCGGGCCGGCCGCGCGACCACGGGACCCCTGAAATGAACGTGAACGCCTCACGCCGCCTCACCGTTGCCACGACCGATCCCCTCCGCCACGTCGCGGCATGCCTCGTGCTGCTTGTCTGTGCTGCGGCCCACGGCCAGGAGGAGGCCGGGCGAGGCAGCGACCCCCCGGCGGAAGCCGCCCGGCAGGGTGCGGCGCAGCCATCGGAGGTTGACAAGCTGGTCGAGCAGGGCGCGGTGGGCGTGCTGGAGCAGCGACTCAAGAGCGGCACCATCGACGACCTGTACAAGCTGGCGGCGGCGGCCAAGAACCGCGCGCGGCGCGAGCGCCGTCCGGAGGAGCGGGACAAGGCGTTCGAGGACGCCGAGAAGCGGTACGTGAAGCTGGTCGACACGATCAGCAAGTCGTCGGCGGGGGAACCGGCCAAGCGGACGATGGACCAGGTGCGTGCCCGGAGCGAGCTGGCGGGCATGCTGCTGTCGGCGTGGTCGGGCGGGGAGATGGACCGTTTCGAGCTGAGCGATGGCAAGGCAGTGGACCGCAAGGTGCTGCTGGCGCGTCTCCAACGGGCGCGCGAGCAGTACCTGAAGGCGGCGGAGCTGGTGAACCCGCTTTACGAGGAGATCGACGCGCGGGAGGACGAGTTTCTGGCGCTGGGGATCAAGGACGACATTCGCCGCTACAAGCTCGACACGGACTTCAATCTCGGCTTTGCGAACCTCTATATCGGGCAGGTGAGCGAGGCGGCCGCGGAGCGGGTCGAGCCGTTCAACGAGGCGATCAAGCGGTTCCAGGCCCTGCTCGACACCGGGCGCGTGGGTGCGGAGATGTTCCAGTGCCACCTGGGGATGGGTGTGGCCCTGCGCGAGCTGAGCCGCTACGACGAGTCCGAGCGGCAGTTCAAACTGGCGATGGATGAGGGCTCGGGGCCGGTGGTGATTGCGCAGGCGCGCTACGAGGCGGCGCGCTGCCTGTGCCTGGCGGGCAAGTTCGAGGAAGCGCGCGCGCTGCTGGCGCCGCTGGTGGAGCTGGACCCGGACTCGCTACCGCCGGCCGAACGGGCGGTGAAGTTCTACATCAGCCTGGGTCGGCTCTGGGACGCGAAGAGCTACCTGCTGGAGTCGGCGGCGGTGGCGCGGACCGCAAGCGACAGCGTGGCCAAGACGGCGATTCTGAACAAGGCGCGCACGGCGCGCGAGACCGGTCTGGCGCGGATGAACCGGCTGGCGTCGTCGGGGGGGCCCTGGCCGGCGGTTGTGAAGCTGCACGTGGCGGACGCGATCAAGGCCGGCGCAGACCCGGGCAGCATGTCGCCGACGGAGCTGCGTTTCGCCGCGGGGAAGCTGACGGACGAAAAGAAGCATGCGGAGGCGCTGCCGCTGCTGCGCGAGGCCGCGACGCGGTCGGGCGTGGAAGCGGGCCTGGCCGGGGACATCCTGATGGACCTGGCGCTGTGCCACTACCAGCTTGGCGACCTGCGCTCCGCGGCACAGACGTTCGACCAGCTCGTGGCGGCATACTCCAAGCACGAGAAGGCGAGCACGGCGGCGGCGTACGCGTACAAGTGCTGGGCGAAGGTCGCGGACGAGTCCAAGAACCCGGCTGACTTCGGGAAGCTCGGCGGGGCGCTCCAGCGACTGCTCGACGCATTCCCGCAGCACGAAGACCGGGCCGCTGCCGAGTGGTTTCTGCCCGTCGCGCTCCAGGCGGCGGGGCAGTACGAGGAGGCCGCGCGGCGCTTCGTCGGCGTGCCCAAGGACTCGCCGCATTGGGAAGAAGCGCAGTTCCGCACCGTGGTGTGCGCCCGGCTGGGCGTCGAGGGCAAGCGCGAGTCGCTCGCGGCCGACGCGTACAAGCAGGCGGCGGCGAAAGCGGCGACCGACCTTCGCAGCTACGCGGACGCGGCGCTGCGCCGGGCGAGGGGCGGTGATTCGCCCGCCGGCAGGTTTGCGGCCGAGGCGCTGGTCAACGCGGGCGAATTGCTGGTTACGGCGGGCGTGGAGCGGCACGCCGACGGTCTCCAGATGCTGGAGGACTTCGAGAAGCATTTTCCCGAGAGCGACCTGCTGGGGCGGGTGCTGGCGGTGCGCATCCGCGCGTATCGCGGTCAGCGCGAGTTCGAGCAGGCCTCCAAGCTGCTCGACCAGTACCTGGCAACCGTGTCCCCGGAGCGGGCCCGCTCCGTGCTGGCCGGGCTGGCGTCGAGCATGCAGGACGAGATCGACGAACTGACGGCGTCCGGTCGGACGGACGACGCGCGCGCCCTGGCGGGTGAAGCGGTGGAGATCTTCGACCAGTTGCTGAAGTCGCTCGCGGCTGATTCGAAGCGCGCCGCCGACGCCGAGCTGATCCGGTTCGGCCTGGCGCGGACGCTGGCGACCGCCGGGCAGTACGAGCGGGCACGGCAAATGGTCGACGGCCTGCTCCAGGCCAGCCCACAGAACGGCAATTACCAGCGCCTGGATGCCATCGTTCGCACCACGGTGCTGAGCGAAGGGGCGTCGGTGGCGGAAGTGCAGGCCGCGCAGGACGCCTGGGGCAAGCTGCTGCGGGATCCGTCGATGAAGAAGCGCGCTCCGCAGGTCTACTGGGAGGCCCGCTACCATTGGCTGGCGCTGCACGCGCGGTTGGGAAAAACGGCCGAAGTGGTGTCCGCCATCCGCCAGGAGCGGGTCTGGTTCCCGGACCTGGGCGGGCCGCCCTGGCAGGAAAAGCTCGAGGAACTGCTCCGGTCGGTCGGTGGCGCCGCGGATGCGGGCTCGACGTCGCAACCCGCCAGCGGGCCAAGCTAGGCGGCCTTCACGCCTCCACTGGACACGACGATGGACCCCAACGACCCGTCCCTGCGCTCGTGGATCGACGTGCCGCCGGGATCGGATTTTCCGCTTCAGAACCTGCCGTTCGGCGTGTTTCGGCGGCCCACGGACGAACAACCGCGCGTCGGCACGCGCGTGGGCGACACCGTCATTGACCTTAAGGCGCTCGAGCACGCCGGCGTGTTCCGTGACACGTCGCTGGGCGACGACCACGTCTTCTGCAAGCGGGCGCTCAACAAGTTCCTGTCGAAGGGGCGTCGTGCGTGGCGCGAGGCGCGGTCCCGGGTCAGTGAGCTGCTGCGTGCCGACCAGTCGGGCCTGCGCGACGACGCGGAGCTTCGCCGCGCCGCTCTCGTGCCGGTGGGCGGCGTGCAGATGCTCCTGCCGATCGAGCCGCGCGGCTTCGTCGACTTCTACGCCTCGCGCGAGCACGCCACCAACGTCGGCATCATGTTCCGCGGTGCCGAAAACGCGCTGATGCCCAACTGGCTCCACATGCCCATCGCCTACAACGGTCGGGCCAGCTCGCTGCTGGTGTCCGGCGCGGAGGTGCTTCGGCCGATGGGGCAGACCAAGGCCGACGACGCCGACCGGCCGACGTTCGGTCCCAGCCGCTCGCTGGACTTCGAGCTGGAGCTGGGGTTCGTAGTGGGCGCCGGCAGCGAGCTGGGGACGCGCGTCGCGGCCGATCAGGCGTTCGAGCACGTGTTCGGCGTTGTTCTGCTCAACGACTGGAGTGCCCGCGACATCCAGCGCTGGGAATACCAGCCGCTGGGTCCGTTCCTGGGCAAGTCGTTCGCGACG
This sequence comes from uncultured Planctomycetales bacterium, assembly GCA_964401365.1. Classification (GTDB taxonomy): domain Bacteria; phylum Planctomycetota; class Phycisphaerae; order UBA1845; family Fen-1342; genus CAYNYG01. The sequence goes on from CAYNYG010000015.1 coordinate 44,648, forward strand.
TCGATCTCGCCCTGGGTGGTCACGCTGGACGCGCTGACGCCGTTTTTCGTCGCGCCGCCGGCGCAGGACCCGCCGGTGCTTGCCTACCTGCGCACGACCGGCGACACGGCGATCGACCTGCGGCTGGAGGTCTGGCTTCAGTCGGCGGCGATGGCCGCACCGGCGCGGATTTCGGCGACAGAGTTCCGCGGCATGTACTGGACCTGGCCGCAGATGGTGGCCCACATGACTGTCAACGGGTGCAACCTGGTGGCGGGCGACATTTTCGGCTCGGGCACGGTGTCCGGACCCGCCCCGGAGTCCCGCGGCAGCCTGCTGGAACTGGCCTGGAAGGGGACGAAGCCGATCCGCCTGCCCGGTGGAGAGGAGCGCAGATTCCTGCATGACGGGGACACGGTGATTCTGCGCGGCTGGTGCGAGCGGCCCGGTATCCGGATCGGGCTCGGCGAAGTGCGCGGCACGATTCGCGAGGCCGTCCCGCCGCATGGGTGACGGTCTCCGCCCGGAGGCTGCGACCGTGGCAGTCGCGCGCCGGGGAGGCTAGACTCGTTCCGGCGGCGCCGTTCCACATGGCGCCGTCCGTCCCGGAGAGGTGGCCGAGTGGCTCAAGGCGCCGGTCTTGAAAACCGGTGAACCGCAAGGTTCCGTGGGTTCGAATCCCACCCTCTCCGCTTGTTGCGTGCCCGTAAGGCGACCTGCGCGGTCTGAAGGGCAAACGACGCCGGCGACGCC
>CAYNYG010000015.1:45479-80673 GCA_964401365.1 uncultured Planctomycetales bacterium
CGCCTCGGGTGCGCCGATGTCCACGGCCACGAGTCCGTCGCCATTGCCGTCCGCGATGCGCAGCAGTCCGGCCAGATCCAACGAGGGCAAGGACTGGAAGCCCGGCAGCAGGGGGTCAAGGTCGACGAACGTGTTGCCGCGGTCGATGCAGGGCGATTCAGTGCCGAGGCGCAGGTCGCCGAGAGCCAGAGCAACCAGCGACGGATGAACTTCCTGACCATGTACGCCGCACTCGGCGGCGCCGCGAGCACGGGCTCGCCCGCGATGCGACGTCGCTCGTTCGGGCTGCAACACATGCGAAGGGGGCCCGCACGCCGACCCGGCCGAAGCCGGGCATCCGGACCGCTGCGCCACGCTCAGTGCGCGCGAAATCGCGGCTCTGAGTGAGCTGCCTGCGGACCGCTCTCCGCGTCGTAGGAAGCGGCGCGAGGGCGCGCCGTACCATGGAGGCATGAGCGATGACGGTCCTCGAATTGCTTTCGCACCAGGCACGGAATCCGGGCACTCGAACGGCTCACTTCCTGGCGCTGGCGGCGCTGGCGGCGGCGACGACGCGGGCACGGGCGGACGTGCGGCAGGCGTGGGAAGCGCGATACGACGCCCCGGCGCACGGCTCCGAGTACCCGTCCGAGGTGGCGGTCGACGTGCAAGGCAGCGTCTACGTCATCGCGACCTCGCCGGGCGCCGATTCCGGAGACGACTTCGTTACGCTCAAGTACGACGCACTGGGCCGACTGCTCTGGCAGCAGCGCTACAACGGCCCGGGTAACTCCTTTGATTGGCCCTTCGGCCTCGCGCTGGATGGCGGCGGCAACGCGCTGGTCGTGGGCTATTCGGCCGGAGCCGGAACCGCCGGCGACATTGCGCTGGTCAAGTACGATCCGGACGGGGTGTTGCTCTGGGAGCGGCGCTACGACGAGGCGAATCAATCCGACATCGGCTACGACGTGGCGGTCGACTCGCAGGGCGCCATTGTCGCCGTCGGGTGGTCCAGCGACGGCTCGAGCCACGGCTTCAAGACGCTCAAGTACAGCCCGGCCGGCGAGCTGCTCTGGGAGCGGCGCTACGACGGACCGGGCGAGCCGGGCTACAACGCCGACGTGGCGCTCGACGTCGAGCTGGACGGCGCCGGCAACATCTACGTGCTCGGGCGCTCGGAATTGAGCCTCAGCGACAGCGATCTGGCCGTTGTGAGCTACACCCCCGAGGGGGGGCTGCGCTGGGTGAGAAGTTTCGACGGCGCCGCGCACGGGCTGGACGGCCCGGACGGCAAATCCCTGGCGGTGAGCCACGACGGCGCCGTCGGCGTCAGCGGCTACGTGGGGGACGCCGGCGGCAACTGGGACGTACTGACGCTCCGGTACGATGCGGATGGGACGCTTCGCTGGGCGGCGACCTACGCCGGCGCCGCCGACGAGCACGACTGGGGCCTCGATTGCGCCCTGGATTCGGCCGACAACGTGCTGGTCACCGGCATCACCAGCACGGGCTGGTACGGCGACGCCTGCCTGACCTTGAAATACGACCCCGACGGTGACCTGCTCTGGTCCCGCGTCGATGGGTACAACGCAGCCGGGCTCAGGCTGGCGGTCGATTCGGCCGGCAGCGCCTGGGTCGCGGGCTACATATTCGCGTCGTGGGAATCCGGGTATGACTTCCTCGTCCTGCAATACGCGCCCGACGGCAGCCTGCGGGAGCAACAGGTCTACAACGGCGCAGTCAGCGGGAATGACGCCGCCCGGGCGCTCGCGCTCGACCCGCGCGGCAACGGGAATGTCTACGTCAGCGGCCTGTCGCTGGGCCATGGGACCGGCCTCGACGCGGTGAGCATCAAGTACACCGCCGCGTCACTGGGCGACCTGAACTGCGACGGTTCGCTCAACGGCTTCGACATTGAGAGCTTCGCGCTGGCGCTGGGCGACCCGACGGCGTACGCCGGGCAGTTCCCGGGCTGTGACGCGGCCCTGGCCGACGCCAACGGCGACGGCTCCGTGAACGGGTTCGACGTGGAGGCGTTCGTCGAGCTGCTGGGCGGTTGACGCTCATCACGAGCACGCCGGGCAAGTCCACAACCACGCTCGCGCGACGAGACGGCTCGCGCGAGCGTGCGTGCCCGCGATCCGGGGAGACGTTCGCCTTGGTCGAGGCGGGCTTGCCGGTCGGACCGGCGGGGGCGCTTCCACACCCTGCGACGCTCGGTTGGCACTAGAATCGGCAGGCTGTCGGGTGCTGCGGCGCCCCCGTCGGCCCGACTCGAGTGCCTATGAGCCCAACCGCCACCGCGCGCACGCCGAACGGACTGGCCACGCTGCTGCGCTGCCGCGCGCTTCTGCTGCGCAACATCGTGGACGAGCAGCTACGCGATGCGCCGTGGCGCGTGCTGATGATGCTGGGGCTGCTGGTTCTGATCTGGGCGGCGTTGTACCTGCTGCTGGAGACGATCTTCCGGCAGATTCGGCACTGGGGGCTGATCTCGGCGGTCGCGGACCAGCACGTTTTCGTCTACTTCTTCCTGGTGCTGGCGGTCATGCTGGCGTTCTCGAACGCGATCCTGACCTTCGGCGCGCTTTTCGGGCGGGACGAGGCGGCCCACCTGCTGAGCCTGCCGGTCAAGCCGCGGTACGTCGTCTGCGTGAAGTGGTTCGAGGGGATGTTCCTGTCAAGCTGGTCGTTCCTGCTGCTGGGGGTGCCGCTCATGTCGGCGGTGGCGTCGACGGCCAGCGTCGAGTGGTACTTCTTCCCGCTCTTCGTCGCGCACTTCCTGGGCTTCGTGACGATTCCCGCGACAGTGGGGACGCTGGCGGCGTGGGCGGTCGCCATGTGGGCGCCGCGCCGGCCGCTGCCGACGGCGATCTGGCTGGCGAGCCTGGTGCTGCTGCTGGGCGTGTTCTGGCTGACGAGCGTGTACCGCGAAGCGAGCATGACCGAGCAGTGGCTGCGGACGGTGTTCGAGAAGATCAGCGTGGCCCGCACACCCCTGTTGCCCAGCACCTGGAGCGCGCGGGGCGTGGTGGCGGCCATCGAACGGCGCGTGGGGGACAGTTGCTTCTACCTCCTGGTGGTGGCGGCCAATTCGCTGTGCCTGGCGTGGGCGGCGATCAACCTGGTGGGCGCGTCGTGGCCCGAGGCCTACAGCCGCGCGCGGCAGGGCCGTTTCCACCCGACCATCCGCCGCGGGTGGGTCACTTCGGCGCTCAGCCGCGCGTTTTTCTTCTACCTGTCGCGGCGGCCGCGGCTGCTGGTGCTCAAGGACGTGCGGACGTTCGTGCGTGACGCGACGCAGTGGACGCAGATCGTGATCATGCTGGGGCTGCTGGCCGTTTACGTGGTCAACCTGCCGCAACTTCCGGTGGACCTGGGGGACGCCAGCGTCAAGGGGCTGATCGCGTTCCTGAACCTGACGACGGTGAGCCTGATCATGGCCACCTTCACCAGCCGCTTCGTGTTCCCCATGGTGTCGCTGGAGAGCCAGCAGATGTGGCTGCTGCACATGCTGCCGATCTCGCGCGGAGCGGTGCTGCGGGCGAAGTTCCTGTCGGCGCTGACCATCTCGGTAGTCTCGGCGCTGGGGGTGATGGGCCTGGCGGCGTACGTGCTGGAGCTGCCCGGCGAGTGGGCGGCGGTGCACCTGGGAGTGACGCTGGCGCTGTGCGCCGGCCTGTGCGGGCTGGCGGTCGGGTTGGGGGCGCGCTTCCCGGTGGTCGGGCAGCGGAACGCCGCGCGGATCGCGTCCGGGTTCGGGGGCACGGTGAACCTCGTCGTCAGCATGCTCTTCGTGCTGGCCGAGATGGCCGGAATCGCGTTGGTGAGCCTGGGCGAGCACCAGCGCAGCGGCGGCATGAGCCCGCACCTGTCGGCGCGGAGCTGGCTGATGATCGGCGCCATGCTGGCGCTGAGCGCCGTTGCGGCGGGAGTCCCGCTGCGGATCGGCGCGCGGCACTTCGCGCGGCTGGAGCTGTGACGGGCGCATGACGATCGAGCGCGTCGTGATCGTGGTGAACCCGCGCTCCGGCAGCGGCCACTCGCGCGCCCTGGTGCGGACGTTCGCGGACCGGGCCGCCGCTCAGGGCTATGCGACCGAGATCGTCATCACGCGCGGACCGGCGCACGTGTCGGAGTGCGTTGCGCAGCGCGCCGCGGGGGACACGTGCATCGCGGTCGCCGGCGGGGACGGGACAGTGCGCGACGCGCTGGTGGGACTCAGCGGGCGTCCCAGCCCGCTGCTGCTGGTCCCGCTCGGGACGGAGAACCTGCTGGCGCGGCAACTGCGGATCGAGACGACCTTCGAGTCGATCTGGCACGCGTTCACGCGCGGCGTGGCGTCGCCGTTCGATCTGGCGCTGCTGAACGGCCGGCCTTTTGCGACCGTGGTGGGCGCGGGCTTCGACGCCGAGGTGGTGGCCCGCGTGACCGCCGCGCGGCGCGGACACATCACGCACCTGGATTACTTCTGGCCGCTCTGGCGCACGTTCTGGCGATACCGGTTTCCGACCATCCGCGTTGTCGCGGATGGGCGCGAGGTGTGCAACCAGCCGGCGCTCGTTTTCATCGGGAATATCCCGCGCTACGCGGCGGGGATGCGCATCCTGCGCGACGCGCGCTGGGACGACGGGCGTCTGGACCTGTGCGTGCTGCGCTGCGACCACCATGGGGCGCTGGTGGAGCACGTGATCCGCGTGTTCCTGAACTGGCACGTGGAAAGCCGGCAGGCGTCGTATCACCAGGTGTCCCGGGTGGAGCTGGAGTCGCCCGACGACGTCGGGCTGCAATGCGACGGGGATCAGGCGGGCCGGCTTCCGGCGGTGGCGCAGGTCGTTCCGTCGGCGATTCGCGTCCTGATCCCGCCGCCGCCGGCGCGCGCTCGGCAGTTCGCCTGATGCCCGGCGGCGCAGGCGAGCGTCCGCGCCGTGCGCCCGTTCCTGTCCATCAGTCGGTGATCGACCGCCCCTGAATCACGCGGATCAGCACCGCGATCAGCGCCAGAAGCAGCAGCAGGTGAATGAACCCGTGCAGCACGTACGTGGTGATCATCCCGAGCACCCACATCAGAACCAGGATGATGGCAATCGTCCAGAGCATCTCAGGTCCTCGTCGGCGTCGAGCCGCCGCCAGTTTGCGGACGCAGCGCGACACGCGGGCCGTCGCCCGGCGGCCGGCCCGCGAGATCCGCCGCACCATTCGCGACCACGCCGTGCCGAGCGGGGCTACTTGGCCGTCGCTCGCCACGCGTACTCTCCGTCGGGCCGCATCCAGCCGGTGGCGTCGGTGGTTCGGACCAGCGCCAGCCCGTGCTCGAATCCGCCGGCTTCGACCAGCGTTGCCGCGATGACCAGCCTGCCGGTCCGGTCGATGTAGCCCCACTTCCCGTCGAGCTTCACCGCCGCGCGGCCCTGCGCGAACGACTCGGCCGCGCTGTACTCGGGCCGGATTACCGTCTTGCCCGCGCGGTCGATGTAGCCAAACTTGCCGTCGTGCCGCACGCGCGCCAGGCCGTCGGAGTACTCCGCCGCGCCTTCGTACTGGGGCGCGACGACCAGCTTGCCGCCCGGGTCGATGTAGCCCCACTTGCGGTCCACTTTCACAGGGGCCAGGCCGTCGTTGAAGTAGCCGCACTCGTCGTACTGCGGCGTGATCTTCATCGCACCCTTCACGTCGATGTAGCCGAATTTCCCGGCCGACTTCACGCGGGCCAGGCCCTCGGTGAAGTCGCAGGCGTCCTCGAACGCGGGTTGGATGGCCGTCTCGCCGTCGCGGTTGATGAAACCCCACTTTCCGTCGACGCACACTCGGGCCAGGCCCTGCGAAAAGTCACCAGCCTCCGAGTAGGCGTGCGCGATGACCAGCGTGCCTTCCTTGTCGATGTAGCCGCAGAGCCGGCGCTGACCGTCGGACTTTTCGACGCGCGCCCGGCCTTCCTGAAAATCCGCGGCGGCCTCGAATTGCGGCGCGATGGCCAGTTTTCCGGACGCGTCGACGAACCCCCACTTGCCGTCGCGCTGCACGCGGCCCATGCCGTCCCGCACACGCGCGGCGGCCTCGAACTGCGCCAGTGTGACCACCTTGCCGGTCTCGTCGATGTAGCCCCACTTGCCGTCCTCCGCGATGGGAACAATCGTTCCGGCCCAGGCGGCCGACGAGAGAACCACACCGAGTCCGGTGAGCATCCAGAGCGCCATCGGTCGTGGATTGAGCGGGTGCATTCGTGTGCCTCCTGGCGGATGCGTGTCGGCACGCCGCGTCACGTGACGAGCGTGCGCGCGACGACGTTCGTGTTCTCAAGTCTTGGCGCGCTGGCCCCCAGCGACCATTGGGAAAGGCGGCACTTCGCTACGAATCGCTACCTATGGGCCCGCGTGCGGCGCGCGGCGGAACGGCTCGTACGGCGCGCAACGTTGAACGTGCGATGGCGCAGGCGCTCCGTGCAGGTCGGATGAGCGCGCCGAGCGCGCGGGTTACGGCTCGACGCGCAGCAGCGTGTTCCCGACTGCAAGGTACCACGTGCCGTCGATCGCGAATGCGCGCCCGATCTCCGAGCCGACGTCGCGCAGGGTCCCATCCAGATAGACGAGGTACCGCCGGCCGTTATTGAGGATCGTCAGCGTTCCGTCGGGCGCAAGCCGGTCGATCACGCTGCGCGTGCCAAAGGCCGTCACCTGCTGCTGCGCTCCCGCCGGGTCGCGCCGCCAGACCTGTTTGTCCGACAGCGTCCCCGGCCGGGTGCAGGCGATCCAGCCGTTCACGATCTGGTAGTCCCGCGGCGGGAAGCGATAGTCCGTGAGCTGCTCGTTGTCGATGAACACGGTCTCCGCCGTGCCGTCGTGATACGCAAGCGAGTGCCGCCGCTCCTCCGGGATGCCGGTCGCGAAGGCGTAGAGCGCCCGCTGGCCGTCCGTGACCGGGTCGGTGTACTGCCGGTCGCCCTCGGCTGCCACCAGCGTGTCCGCGCCGTCGTGGAACCAGTGGATGCCGTCGGGCATGAGATACGCGACCGTGCCGTCCGCGGCCAGGTCGTGCGCGTTGGAATTCGCGTTCAGCGCGATGACCTGTGACTGTGCCGCTACGACGTCGCGCCGGTACAGCGCCGTCGGGCCGCCGGACGCGCTGCCGCTGTCCCACCACACGATGAAATCGCCTGCCGCGCGGATTGAGCCGACGTAGGAATCCGCGAGCAGGGTCAACGTCGTACCGTCCCACTCGCGGGCCTCGCCGAGCGTGCCCTGGCTCCAGGTGTTCGTGAACAGCACCGCGCCGCGCGGCGTGAGGCGGGGCGCCTCGGCGTGGAAGTCCTCGGCGGCGGGTGGGTCGATGACCGTCTCGTCCCCGGTGGCGCGCTCCACGATGGCCGCCTGGTTGAAGTGCAATTGCTGGACGGCCGGCTCCTGTGCCGGGCCGCGCAGGGCAAGGACGCGCGTCGCGTCGGCATCGACGATCATGCCATTGGTCTTGAAGGCGGACGTTACGCGATCCGCGGCGAAGACGTAGATCAGCAGTTGCTCGGAGCGGGATTGGTTGGCACTGTCAACCGCGATCGCATACAGGACGAGCGGGTTGCCGTTGTACTGGATCAGGTCGATCGAGGCGTCGAAGCTGCCGCTCATCGACTCCGCGATCTGAACGCCTTCGTGCGAGCCAGGGTGGCGCACGTAGGCGGTCAGACGCGGGAGTAGGGGGTTGCCCTCAAACTCGCCGTCGTCGGTGGCCGTGACGTGCAGGCGCATCGAGCCGCTGATGACGTCGAACGGGGCCGGCTCCAGGATCTCGATCGTCGGCGGGCGGTCCAGCGAAAGTGGACAGGTCTCATCGAGTTCGTTGCCGACCACGTCGCGAACATGCACGACCAGCGTGACCAGCCCGCGCGGCAATCCGTCCAGCGACAGGCCGCCGACAAACTCACTTCCGCCCTGATGCATGAGCGTCGTTTCGCGGTCGCCGATGGAGGCGCGCACCTCGGCCACGTCGAAGCGGGCGGTGATGCGGGCGATCACATGGACGTTGTCGTTGACCACCCCGCCGCAGGCGGGATCGACGGCTTCGATGCGGATAGGTCCGTCGATCGAGACGTTGACGGATTGGTCGGCCGTCGCGGCGCCGTCGGAGACGGTGATGAAGGCCGGGCTGTCGCCGGGGTGGTTGTACACGTGCGTCTGGGACGTGAAGGTGAGCGGGTCGTCGACGAGGTATTCGTGAGCGTCGCCGCCTTCGACGCGCAGCGTCAAGGTCAGGTCGTCGCCGTCGGGGTCGGAGACGCTCCAGGTGAACGTGACGGGCTGGCCGACCTCGCCGGGCTGAGGCGCTACGGAGAAGCTGTGGATGATCGGCGGGTGATTGGCCGCTCCGCCGTCGCCGCCGGCATTCCCACCGCCGCCGTCCCCTGCGCCATCGCCGGCGTCTCCCGCGTCGTTTCCGTTGTCCGCCCCGTCACCGTCCGCGCCGCCACCGTTGCCCGCGGCGTTTTCGTTCTCGTTTGCGTCGATCCCGTGCAGTGGGCAACCGCCGGGGGCCAGCGCGACCGCCAGCGTGACCGCCAACCAGGCTAGGGGGACACACACCGCGGGCAGGCGGGAATCGCGCGGGGTAAGGCCCATGTTCCGGGGGCTGCCCGCGCTGCGAGCTTGCATGACATGTCTCCGGGGCCCGCACCCCTCCGGATGGAAAGCGCTGCCTGCGGCACGTCCTCACGCGGCGGGGCGCTCTTGTCAGGGGATTCTAGCGCCTCGCCCGGCCGGTCCGCGGCCGCCGGGCGGGGACTTGGTGTTAGTTGCGAATGGGGGGAAACGGTCGGATAATGGTGGGGATGAGGCACGTGATTCCCGGTGGAGGATCTTGATGGGCGCGACGCTCAACGCCCTGCGCGAGTTGCAGGACATCGAGCTTCAGATCGTCGACGTACGCCGCCAGATTGAACGAAAAGCGAAACAGGTGACCGAGACCGAGCGCAGACTGGCGGAGCTGCGCAAGGCCCTGGAATCCGAGCACCAGCAGATGCTGCAAGCCCAGCGGGAAGCGGACCTGATGGACCTGGACCTGAAGGCCCGCGGAGCGCACGTCGTGAAACTGCGCGACCAGCTCAACAGCTCGCGGACGAACAAGGAGTACGCGGCGACGCTGGCGCAGCTCAACACGGAGCGGGCCGACGCGGCCAAGCTGGAGGGGGCGACGCTGGAGCAGATGGAGCGCGTGGAGAAGCTCAGGACAGCGGTCCGCGAGCGCGAGGAGAGTGAGCGGAAGCTACAGGGCCAACTGGAGGCGCTGCGACAGGCGCACACGGAGACCGGGCAGTACTTCTCCGAACGGCTGGCGAAGCTGACCGAACAACGGGACGCAATTGCAGCGCGGCTGGACCCGCGCGACCGGACGCTGTTCGCGCGCACGTCGGAGCGCTTCAACGGCGAGGCGATGGCCAAGCTGGTCCGCGTCCACCCGCGCCGGGACGAGTTCTGCTGTGACGGCTGCAACATGTCGGTCAGCGCCGAGCGGTACAACTCGCTGCGCACACGGGATGAGGTGCAGACCTGCTCAAGCTGCGGGCGGATTCTCTACATCGAGGACTAGCGCGGCGCCAATCGCCGCGTGCGCGGGATGACGCGTGGAGCTGGAAGCGTACATCGACGGGGGCGCGCGTGGGAATCCAGGCCCGGCCGCCGCGGGCGTCGCGTTGCTGTGCGGGGGCGAGCGGCTGCTCGAGGCCGGGTACTTCCTGGGCAATCAGACGAACAACGTTGCCGAGTACATGGCGCTGATCTTCGCGCTGCGGCTGGCGATCGAGGTGGGCGCCCGGGTGGTGGTGGTGATGAGCGACAGCGAGCTGCTCGTGCGGCAAATGACCGGGGAATACCGCGTGCGAAGCGAGACGCTGGCGCCGCTTCACGCGCAGGCGCAGCAGCTCCTGCTGCGGATCGACCGCTGGTCGATCAAGCACGTCCGGCGGGAGCAGAACCGCCGGGCCGACCAACTGGTGAACCTGGCCCTGGACCGCAATGCGGACGTGATCGAGTTCGACCGGCGGCCGGGCGCGCGCGGCCGGCCTGACGCCGTAGACGCGCGCGACACGGGACGTGCCTCCGCCGCGGGCGGGTCATGCGGCGCGGCCGGACCGGAGCCGAGCGTCGTTGACGTGCGCGGAGACGCGCGGCGCGTGCGCGTTGCGGTCAGCGTGCCGCCCGGGAAGGTGTGCGAGGCCCCGCCGGGCGGAGTCGGCGACCTGTACGTGGGCGACGCACTTCCTGCGGGCCTGTGCCTGCACGCCGCCCATGCGCTGCTTCCGACGCTCCTGGCGTTGCGCGGGGTGCCTCCGGGGGAGGCTGCCGGCACGCCGGTGATGACGCTGCGTTGCATGCGCGGCGGCTGCGGCGCGGTGTTCCAGTTGTCCGTGGTCCCGTCGACGAATGGACGGGGGCGTGGCGCGCGGTCCTGATCCCCGGTTGCGCGTGCGCGATGGCGCCGGACGCACGGTCGGTCAACGTACGAGCGGCGCCGAGCGTCCGGCGAGCGCGGACGGGAGCGAATCATGTCCGATGTACGACGTCGCCGCGTATTGATCGCCGACGATCATCCGCAGATCGTCGAGCTGATTGAGGCGTACCTGGAGCCGTTGAATCTGGACGTGGCGGTTGCGCGGGACGGGCGCGAGGCGCTCGAGTGCGTGGCCCGGGAGCGTCCGGACGTGATCCTGCTGGACATCATGATGCCGCGGCTGAGCGGCTACGAGGTATGCCGGCGCATCAAGGAGGCGGACGAGACGCGGGACATCCGTGTCATCATGATCACGGCGTTGAATGAGCTGGGCGACGTGGAGCGCGCCCGCGAGTCGGGTGCCGACGAGTTCATCAGCAAGCCTGTGAACAAGATCGAGCTGTTGGCGCTGGTGGCCAAGATGCTGGACAACCCGCCGGGGTAGGGGGCGGCGCAGGCGAGCGTGACGCCGGCGCGCACGGGCCGGCAGGCCGGTCCATGCCGGCGGAAAGCGCCGGGTACGCGGGGCGGCGCCCGCGCGGACGCGGGCGCCGCCGAAACGCGGGTCCGAGGCGTGAGGCGGCCTAGGGTGTCAGTGCGTCGACAAAGCCCTCGATGTCGTGACCGTTGACGGTCCCGTCGGCGTTCATGTCGGCGTGTGTGCGGTCACAATCCGGGTAGGTGACCTGATACTGCGCCGGGTCGCGCAGCGCAAGGATCATGGCCTCGATGTCCATGCCGTCGACGGCGCCGTCGCAGTTCATGTCCGCCTTTTCCGGCGCCAGCTCGATGCGGTGGATCATCCCGGTCGTGTGATTGAACCCGATCTGCTTCTGGCTGCACACGTAGATCTCGCCGTCGGGGCCCTCGCCGAAGGAGCTCACGTAGCGGCCGAAGCGGTTCCCGCTTTCGGCCCCCTGGCGGACCTTGAACTGCCGCCGCTCCCAGACGCCGGGGGAAGCCTCGTGCAGGCGGAAGAGGCTGCCGTCGGGGGCCGCGAAGCTCTTGCTCCAGTCCCCGAAGACGTAGACGCCGTCGAGGCTGGGGAAGGCGCTGCCGCGGTAGACGTACCCGCCTGTGACGGAGATGCCCTCGCTGCGGCCGTACTCGATGAGCGGGTCGAGCAGCGGATCACCGTTCGGTCCGACGTCGGGACAGGTGGGAGGCGGGTTGTTGGGGTTGAGCGGATCGAAGCAGTGCAGCCCCTCGCGGATGTTCCAGCCGTAGTTTCCGCCCAGCGTGATGATGTCCACCTCCTCGAACTGGTTCTGCCCCACGTCGGAGCAGAAGAGCTGGTGCGTTCCACCGCGGTCGAAGCTGAAGCGCCAAGGGTTGCGCAGTCCCCAGGCGAAGAGTTCATCCAGCCCGTCGACGCCGACCAGCGGGTTGTCCGGCGGGATGCCGTACGGGTCGCCGCTGTCGACGTCGAGCCGGAGGATCTTGCCCAGCAGCGACTGGAGGTCCTGGCCGTTTCCGATCGTGGGATTGTGACCCGGCGCGCGATCGTTGGCCGCACCGCCGTCACCGGTGCTGGCATAGAGATAGCCGTCGGGGCCGAAATTGAGCTGCCCGCCGTTGTGGTTGAACTGCGGCTTGCCGAAGGTCAGCAGCACGCGCTCCGAGGCAGGGTCGGCGACGTTCGGGTCGCCGGCGGACACCTTGTACTCGGCAATGACGCTGCGGCACTGATCCACGAAAAGCGTCAGATCGTCGGCGAAGACCATGTTGTCCGCCGGCGCCGTGATGCGCAGCTCCTTGATGCCCGGCGAGGACTGATCGATCGAGATGAAATTGGCGGGATCGCCCTGGAACGTGGCGGCTTTGCTGTTCACCGGCCCGCCGCGCGGTGTCCCGGCGGCGTCGAAGACCTGCGCCGTGCCGGGCGAGCCACCGGCCGGATGCACGAAGAACAGCCGCACGACCGCGAAGACGGAAGGCAGCGTGACCGTCGCCGTGGTCCCGGCGGGGACGCGATAGCACTGCGTTCCCGACCCCAGCAGGGCCGGGTCGCCCGGGTCGCCGACTGTCCCGCCGACAAAATGGATGCCGGCATAGGTGAAGTCCGCGTTGCCGGTCGGGATGTCCGCCTCGTCGAACGAAACGAGCGCCGTCACGTTCGGCGGCGCGCTGTAGAAGACGAAGAAACGACCGTTGCCGGAATAGTCGGGATGAAACGCAAGGCCCAGAAGCCCGCGCTCGTCGAACCCCGCCCGCGGGGGAACCAGCTTGTCGCCGACGTCGAGGAACGGCGTGGGCAGAATCGACCCGTTCTGATAGATCAGGACCTTTCCGCGTTGATCGAACACAAAAATCCGGTCGTCGTTGCAGTGCGCCATCCCGATCGGCGCCGTAAGCCCGCTGGCGATCGGCACGAGGTTGACCGCGTCGTCGGCGATCGCCCGCGCCGCAAGCCCTGCCAATAGCCCCAGCACCCATCTGACCCTCTTCATGCCATGCACTCCTTCTTCACCTGGCTCGCGCTCAACCCAGCTCGCCCCTGCGATGACTCGACAGCGCCGCGCCCAACCGGGCCGCGACGGCGCGGTCGAAGCGCCGGTGCCTGCCCTGCGGTCGGACGCCCCGGTCGGGATCGACCGGGCGCGGCGTCTTCCGAGTCGGAATCGGAACTCAGACGGAGGTCGGAGATCGTGGCGGCATGATTGCCCGTGCCGCGCGAAGGCTCGCCTGATCACGTACAGAGTAACGCGACCGGCAGGAAATACACGAAAAATCCCCCGGCCGCGCCGGCGCCGCGGTCGCCTGGTGCGCCGTCCGCCGCCGGAAGCGGTCTGATCGAGCCTGCGCGGGTGCCCGCCTATCCGCCCAGCAGCGAGATGAACGGCTCCACGTCGAAGAAGTTGATCGACGCGTCCCCGTTCAGGTCGCCCGACACGATGGCGTCCATCGTCGGGTATTGCTGGGCGTATGCATCCGGTTCGGTGATCGCGAGGATGAACGCCATGATGTCCTGGCCGTTCACGCTCGCGTCCCCGTTCATGTCCCCGGGGATCGCGATCGGCGCCGTCCACGCGCCCCGTCCCTGCGTCGCAATCACGATCCTGCTGCGCGGCGTCTCCAGCCGGATGTCAATCACCGGCGTGCGCGGCAGGTCGAGCCCGTAGCGGTGCCAGTTCTGCCCGGTGTCCACGCTGCGGTAGAGCCCGGCGTCCGTCCCCGCGAAAAGCGTTTCCTTGCTCCCGCGGCGGTCGGCGGCCACGCTGTTCACCGGCAGGTCGGGCAGGTCGCCCGTCAGCGACTCCCAGTTAGCTCCCGCGTCGCGGCTGACGCGGACCCGCGACGCTTGCCCGAAGGCGGCGATTCCGTGATACACCGTCAGCGCATCCTGCGGATCGACGAACAGCTCGCGCGTGACGCGCGGCCAGCCCGGCAACCCGCTGCCGATCGACGTGAAGGTTGAACCGCCGTTGACCGAGACCTTGAGGTTTCCGTCGTTGGTGGCGGCATAGACCACCTGCGAGTCGGACGGAGCGATGGCTAGCGTGCGGATGGCGCCGCTGCCGTTGGTCAGGTCCCCGCTGATCGCCGCCCAGGATGTGCCGCCGTTGGTGCTGCGGTAGACGCGGTGGGTGCCATACAGCATGCGGTTGGAGTTGTCCGGCGCGATCTGGTAGGGCGGCAGGAAGCAGTTGCGATCGCTGGCTGAGATGCCCGAACTCGACGACTGGAACGACTGGCCGCTGTTAAGCGAGCGGAACAGGTTCCCCGTGCCCTGGTACTCGACGAAAAGCCGATTCGGTGAAGCCTGGTCGGTTTCGGTCCATCCGCCGTCGCCGCCGAAGACCTGCGTCCAGAACAGCGAGTCCGTCGTGCGGCGGTTTGAGCCGTTGTCCTGCGTACCGCCCAGGAGGATGTTGGGGTCGGTCGGATGGGTCGAGAGGCCGGCGTAGAACTGCACCACGCCCAGGCCGGTGTTCAGCGCCGTCCAGGACGCGCCGAGGTCGCTGGACCGGTGGACGCCGCCGTCGTCACCGACGACCAGCCGGCCGGACGCGTCCCAGGCGATCGCGTGCATGTCGACGTGCGGGGGCGTGATCGTGGACCAACCGCTGCCGCTGTTGGTGGAGCGGCGCAGTTCCAGCCCGCCCATGATCACCGTGTTGGCGTTGCTCGGATGGACCGAAACGCACGAGAGGTACCAGCCGTACGTTGCTTGCAGATCCGTCCCGACCGGGATCGACGTCCACGACGCGCCGCTGGTGTCGCTGCGCCACGCGCCCAGCGTGCTCGCACTCCCGCCGCTCGCGTCCGCCTGGCGTGTGACCAGGGCGTAGAGGCGGTTGGTCTGTGTCGGCGCGACGGCGAGGCTGATGCGGCCCACCTGCGCCGTGGGCAGACCGCCGCCGAGCTTGCTCCAGCTCTGCCCGCCGTCGACGGACTTGTAGATGCCGTTGCCGGCGGAGCCGAAGATGTTGCCGATGGCGGCGTAGACGACAGTCGGGTTCTGTGGGTCGAGGGCCAGGTCGGTGGCCGGCTCGGCGGGGATTCCGTTGGTGAGGTGCACCCAGCTCACGCCCCCGTCGTCCGACCGAAACACCCCCACCGGACCGTTGGCCTGCGGGTGCAGCTTGGCGGCGGCCAGCGCGGGGAATCCGCCGGCGCGCCCGATCGCCGCATAGAGCACGCTCGAATCCGTCGGGTCGATCACGAGCTTGGCGAATGTGCGCCCGGCAAACACGTCGTGCGCGAGCTGCGTCCAGTTGTCGCCGCCGTCGACGGACTTGTAGATCCCCAGCCCGTAGCGGCTGTGGTTGGCGTAGTTGGCCTCGCCCGTGCCTGCGTAAACCACGTCGGGGTTGTTGGGGTCGATCACCAGGGCGCCGATCGCGCTGGTGGGCATGCGGTCGCTGAGCGGCGTCCAGGTCGTTCCGCCGTCCACGGTTCGCCACACGCCGCCGTCGGCCGCCCCGATGAAATACACGTTAGCGTCGGTCGGACTGCACGCCACGGCGGAGACGCGTCCGGTGTACTGGTCGCCGCTGCCCAGCGGGGCCGGTCCGAGCTCGCGCCATTCCACGCCGTCCGCCAGCGCCGCCGCGAGCGGCGCCAGCGCGACACAGACCCGTGCGACGGCGTGCCGCGTCATCGTCCACCTCCGCGCTGCGGGACCTCGAACACCGCGGACGCATGATGCACGGTCCAGGCCGCCTGGGAGCCTCCGTCCGCCGCCGCGACGAACCACGCTTCGACCTGCCACAAACCCGGCGCATCGATGCGGAAGTGGGCCGTGGCGCGCTCGGCGTCAACGTCCGTGGCGCGCCCGGTTGCGACATGGGTCGCGCGGAGTCTCGAGGGATGCTTGTCGCCGCGAAGATACGTGAGCACCGGCACGTCGCTGTCGAGGCCGATGGTGAGCGGGTTGAGCACGAACCGGATTTCCGCCGCCTGCCCGGACTTGGAGATCACGGCCGGCGATCCGGGCGGTCCGTCCGGACCGGCGTCCGCCCCGGCCGGCTGCACCGCGAGGAACAGCTTCATCGATTCGTTCCACTCCACCTCCACCTTGCCGCTCGCGGGCAGGGCGAGATCCCCGCCGGCCGCCCGGGCCGCCAGCTTGCGCAGGTCGGGCGCCGACATCTCCCGCCGGGCTCGTGTGTCGAGCCCGACCACGGCGAAGCCCGGTTCGTCGAGCCGCAGGGCGATGGAGCGATCCGTCGCAGCCGGCGCGGAGGCGCGATCGTAGTTGCGCTGCACCCCAACCTGGCGCAGAAAAAGCCAGCGAACCTCGCCGGCAGGCCAATCCAGTCGTCCGGCCGGTTGGTCGGCCGGGCGTACGCCGACGCGGATCTCCTCGCCGGCGTTCACCTGGAAACGATCGGCTGTGAGCACCCTTTCCTGGGCGCCGACCGGCGCGACCGCCAGGATCAGCATGGCAGGGCGGAAAAGGGCCCGGACAGAATTGATTCGAGTCGCGCGCGTCGCCCGCGCTGACCCAAGCCGCCGCATGGAATGCACGCTCGCTCCTCCGGAGGCCTGCGGCCGGGGACCGGCCAGCGACCCGAAAGGCCCGAGGCAAGCGGCAGGGGGGCGTTCAGTGCGCCCGCCGACGCCGCCAGGCGACCAGCGCCGCGCCGAGCAGGATGAGTCCCACGGCGCTCGGCTCAGGCACGACTCCGGCCTGCGGACGCGTTGTGCCACTGCCAAGGGGGGCTGTCGGCATGGAAAGCCCGCTCGCGGGCCCGGAGACGCCGTCGGCGGGAAGCCCCAGGGCGGTAGCAATGACCGTCGCCTGCGCGTCGGCGACGATGGACGACGCCGGGTTCGACAGGTTGATTCCGGCGACGCGGGTCTCGACGGCGCGCAACTGCTCCTGGATCGCGTCGGCGATCTGGTCGATGGGCGACTTGCCGAAGTTGGACGCCAGGCCGTCCGTGTCCACGCCCATCGAAGCCAGCAACGCCACCGCGCCGTCGAAGAAGATGTTGCCCTTGACGTTGATCGGGCCGATGTCGAAGTTGGTTGCTTCCGAGTCTTCCACGACGACGCCGTCCAGCGTGAGCGCGCCATTCGTGTTGGCGACGTTGAGCGACAGGTCGTAAAAGCCGAATTGGTTGACTTCCAGCGCCCCCTGGGCGTTCAGCAGCCCGGTGAGCGTCGCGTCCTGCGCGCCCGACTTGAAGCGCAGCGCATAGTTGAGGTTGTTGATGGTGGTGTCGCCGCTGCCGATCAGGAACAGCCGGCGTGTGAATCCGAGGGTGGACTGGACGGTGCCGGAAAGCTCGAGCTCCGCGGCGCCGAGGTCGTAGACTTCGGGTCGCCCGCGCCCGTCCGCCCCGAACGAGCGATCGAACTCGATGTCCCACCCCTTCCCAAGCCGGTTCGGCACGACCGCCAGACGCCCAAACCGCTGTCCGTCGGGAGTCCCGGTCGGTGTGGCGGCCAGTTGGAGCCCGCGGAACAGCTCTTCCCACAGGCCGGCATGCGCCGGGTTGACGGCGACGACCGCCGTCAGCACCGACGCGAACACGCTCATCCGTCGTCGGATCACGCCATCACTCCTCGCGTCGACTCGACCTGCTCAACAATATCCGAGTCCGCGCCGGCGAACAAGCCCGACCGTGGTGCCGATTCGCCATCCCGAAGTCTATCGGGCGCTGCGCGGGCACGCGTGAGTTCACCCCGGGAGCGGGATTTTCGGCCCCTGCGATGGTAGCGTGCGGCGTGCAGCGCTATACTCCGCCACAGAGAGAGGATTGCGCGTCCCGCGCCGCACCGTGCTCGCGGGCGCCGCAGATCATGTTTTCTATCGGACCGCGCCGCTAACGCGGCACGGCACGACGTGTCCAGACCGAACAAGGAACGCGCCGACACCGCGCGGAATCGGCATGCGAAGCGCCGCCGTGACGATCTGGGCCATCGTCGCCCTCGCGGGCGCAAGTTCGGCGCACGGGATACAGGACCGCGGCGCGACGCAGCCCGCGACGCAACCGTCTCCCGATCCGCAGCGCGTCCGGGCGTTGTTCGAGCTGCTGGAAGGGGAGAATTCCGCGCAGGTGCGCCAGACGGGCGCCGCCGAGCTGTTCCGGCTGGACGCCCCCGAGACGCGTTCGCGGTTGGTGACGCTGCTGGCCGGCGCGTCCGCGCCCGTTCGGATCGCCATCGCGGGGGCGCTGACCGACCTGCCGTCGTTCGCCGACGAGCGCTTCCTTGAACCCCTGATGAACATGCTGGCGTCGAGCGACGCCGCGCTGCGCCGTGCGGCGGCGGACGCGATCGCGTCGTTTCCGGAGGCGTCGACCGTCGACCGGCTTCGCGCTGCGGCCCTGGACCGGGCGCGGGACAGCGCGGCGCGGCTGGCGGCGGTGGACTGCCTGGCCAGGCTCACCGGTCGGGCGGCCATCGGCGCATTGGTCGACGCGCTGGACGATCCGGCGCCCGACGTGCGCGACGGCGCGCTGTCGGCCGTCGAGTCGCTCACCGCGATGCGCTTCGAGGCCGACGTAGAAGCCGCGCTCCGCTGGTGGGCCGCCAACCGGGACATGCCCGAGGCGGAGTGGCAGCGGCGGCAGATCGCGCGGCTGGCGGCCCGCAACCGCGACCTGATGCGCCAGCTCGCGTCGACGCGTTCCCAGCTCGTCAAGGCTCTGCGCGACGCGTGCCTCCGTTCGCCGGCGGCGGAGCGCTGGCCCGTCATCTCCGCCTACATGACCGACATCGACGCGGCCGTTCGGGGGCTGGGCCTGGAGCTGGTGCGGAACGAGCTGGCGGAGCGGAACAGCCCGTCGCAGGAGGTCATGGCCCGCGTGCGGCAGTTGACGCGCGACGCGGTGGGCCGCGTGCGTGTTCAGGCGCTACGCGTGCTGGCCGCCTACCGTGACCCGGCGGACGCGGCTTTCCTGCTGGAGCTGCTGACGCCGGAGCGCGATCCCGACGTGCGGCAGGCGATCGTGAACGGGATTGGGTACGTCGGCGGTCCGGAGGCGGTCGAGGTTCTGGCGGCGCTGCTCGACGAGCCGCACGACGCGCTGGTCGCCGAGGCCGTCACGGCGCTGGGGCGGATCGGGGAGCGGCGGCTGCTGGGCGACGAGGAACGGGCCGGGCTGGCGGACCTGCTCGCGGCGCGGCTGGCAAGAACGGGCCGCGAGCGGCCGGCGCTGCGCGAGCGACTGGTGTGGGCCATGGGGCGTCTGGCCGACCGCCGGCTTGGGACGGTGTTCGTCGAGGTGCTCGATCCCAGCGAACCGTTGGGAGTCCGGCAGGCGGCGGCGCTGGGAATCGATGCGCTCGGGGACCCGGAACTGCTGACGCCGCTGGTGGCGGCCGCGTCCGATTCCGACGCCGGACTGCGCAAGGCGGCCGTGGACGCGCTTGCGCGTCACGGGCTGTCCGACGTCCATCTTCAGGCGCTGTGGCCGCGATTGTCGGAGTCGCAGGAGGTCAACGCGCAGGTGCGCGAGTCGGCCTGGCAGGGCGTACTGCGCATCCTGTCCCCCAGGCCGGTGCGCGAGCTCCAGACCTGGATCGCGCGATTGCCCGACAACGGTGAGCTCCGCCCGCGTCGTACGCTCGAGCTGCTTCAGGCGGCGGAACGGGCACAGGCCGCCGGCGGCGACCGCGGCGAGCTGGGGCAGATTCGGCTGCTCCTGGCGCGGCAAACCGCCGCCGCCGGCCGCGCTGCCGAGGCGCTCGCGATCTACGAGCGGGCCGTCGTGGACCTGCGGGCGGCGAAGTCGGCCGACGTCGACGACGCGGCGGTCGAGCTGTTCCGCTTTGCACTCGGTCAGGACCTGTACGACGAATCGGTGGCGGCAGCGCTATCCGGCGACCCCGCGCCGAACGCCGCGCGGCTGTGGGACGCCGTTCGTTCCGACCTCGATGAGCGGATCGAGAGCGGGCTGACCGACGCGCTCGTGGCCCAGCTCGCCCGGCTCCAGGCGACCCCGCCGACGTCGATGCCGGTCGGCTACGCAGAGGCGATCGCCGAGATGCTGGCCCGCGCCAAGCGCTCGCAGGGCGCGCGCGGCCCGGGAACCGCGGACGACAACGCGGGCAAACCGGACGCCGACCCGCCGGGCGCGTCGAAGTCCGGCCGGACCGGTCCGCGACGCGCCGCACGGCCGGGCGCCGTTTTCGGACCTTCCGCGCACATTTGACGCAACCGGCGACGGGCCCAACGCTTACTATCAGGAGGGCCGACGCAATAGGGTCCCCGTCAGGGCGTTCTGCTCCTCGGAACGATCGGCCCGGGCGAACGTTGGGGGGCTGGTTCGCCGCCCGGAGGTATTGCCATGCAGACCCGCATTCTGGGTGCCGCGCTTGTGCTGCTGGGGACGCTCGCGGCGGCGTCCGCCGACGACGACTCCACGTCCCTTCAACCGCTGGCGGCCGAGGACTGGGACACGGGCGCGGCAGCGCACCTGCTGCGGCGGGCCGGATTCGGCGGCACGCCGGACGAGGTGCGCGAGCTGCACGCGCTGGGACTGGGCGGGGCGGTGGACCGGCTGTTGGACTATCGCGCGATCGACTGGGACACGGCGCCGCCGCCGATCGACCCGATCCTGCTGGACGAGCTGGACCGAACGGAGCTGCGCGGGCTGACGGAGGAGGAGCGTCGGGAGCTGCGCGAGAAGCGGCAGCGCGCGGAGCTGCGCACGTTCGAGGAGATTCGCCTGTGGTGGCTGGACCGGATGATCCGGTCGAAGCGGCCGTTTGAAGAGAAGATGACGCTGTTCTGGCACGGGCACTTCACGAGCGGAATGCGCGAGGTGCGCGACGCGCGCTACATGCTGGATCAGAACCACCTGCTGCGCAAGCATGCGGTCGGCAACTTCCGCGACCTGCTGATCGGGATCAGCAAGGACCGGGCGATGCTGATCTACCTGGACAACCGCAACAACAACAAGCGCCGCCCCAACGAGAATTACGCCCGCGAGCTGATGGAGCTGTTCACGCTGGGCGTGGGCAACTACTCCGAGACCGACGTGAAGGAGGCCGCCCGCGCCTTCACGGGCTGGAGCTTCAACCGGGACGGATTCGTTTTCAATCGGCGGCAGCACGACGACGGCAAGAAGACGTTTCTGGGAAAGACGGGCAACCTCGACGGAACCGACGTCATCGACATCATCCTCGAGCAGCCGGCCTGCGCCCGCTTCCTGGCGCGCAACCTGCTCGAGTACTTCTGCCGGCCCGACCCGGACAAGCGGCTGGTCGAGGGCCTGGCGGGCGTGATCCGCCGCAACAAGTACGAACTCAAGCCGGTGATGAAGACGCTCTTTCGAAGCCGGGCGTTCTACGCGGCGGATGCGCGCGGCAGCCTGATCCGCAGTCCGATCGAGCTGCTGGTCGGGACGGCTCGCACGCTGGGGACGGGCGTGGGCGATCTGCGCGCCGCCGAGCGCGCCGTGGCCGGCATGGGGCAGGAGATCATGCAGCCCCCGAACGTGAAGGGTTGGGACGGCGGCGAGAAGTGGATCAACACGGCGACGCTGTTCAGCCGCTATAACGTGGTGGGGGGGCTGGTGAACGGCGGGGGCCGCACGCGGCCGCCGCGGCGGCTGATGCGCGACGCCGCCAGCGCCGACGAGCGCAAGTCCGCAGCGGACGAGTCCGAGCCGGACGCCTCGGGCGACGACGACAACGACGAGCAGATGATGATGCGCGAGATGCGGACCGAGGCGTCGCGGCTCAACCCGAAGCGCCAGGAGCCGTTCGACGCGTTGGGCGTGGTGCGCGCGGCGCAGCTCGAAAGTGCCGAGGCGATCGTAGCGCATTTCGAGAGCGTGTTTCTTCCCGTCCCGCTGCCGGGCGCGAAGCGCGAGCAGTTGATCTCGTTCCTGCTGGACGGCAAGCCGCAGTTTGACGTGAATGCGCGCGACGCGGCGACGCGGCTGCGCCTGATGCTGCACCTGATGATGAGCACGCCGGAATACCAGATGAACTAGGGAATTCGGAACCGGGGGGCAGGATCAAGGGAGCCGGAACATGTCAGAACCGCTCTTCACCAGTCGCCGCGAATTCGTGGCCGGCAGCCTGACGTTTCTCAGCGCCAGCTCGACCATCCCCATCTTCCTGGGTCACACGGCGCGGGCGCTGGCCGGCGACGAGCCGCGCGCCAGGCCGCGCCGCAGCGACTCCGACCGCATCCTGGTGGTGGTGCAGCTCGCGGGCGGCAACGACGGGCTCAACACGGTCGTGCCCTACGAGATGGACGCCTACTACAAGGCCCGGCGGCAGCTCGCGATTCCCAAGGCCGACGTGCTCAAGCTCGAGAAGAACGTCGGGCTGCATCCGTCGGCCAGCGGGCTCAAGGCGCTCTTCGACGACGGCCGGCTCGCGATCATTCAGGGCGTCGGCTATCCGAACCCCAACCGCAGCCATTTCACCAGCATGGACATCTGGCACACGGCGGACCCGTCGCAGAAGAAGAGCACCGGATGGATCGGCCGGTACTTCGACGCCTGCTGCAAGGGCAACGACCCGGACCCGAAGCCGATCCACGGAGTGGCGATGATGCAGGAAGCGCCCATCGCGATGATGGGCGAGCAGTTCTTCCCGCTCAGCTTCAACAACCCGGACTCGCTGGCGTGGCGCGCCGGCATCCGCGACGCCAAGGCCGCCGCCGTCTTCCGCAAGCTCAACAACATCGACGGCGACCTGCCCGCCCAGGAGAAGGAGCTGGCGCAGTACATCCAGCGCGCCGCGCTGGAGGCCCAGGTCGGCGCCGACGAGATCCGCAGCGCCGCCGGCGGCGGGATGGAGAGCGGACCGGCCGGGCGGCTGCGCAATCGCGGGCAGCTCGGGCGGTCGCTCAACCTCGTGCTGCGCATGATCGAGAAGGACATGCCGACGCGAATCTACTACCTGTCCATGGGCGGGTTCGACACCCACACCGGCCAGGCCGGACGCCATCGCCAACTGCTCAGCGAGCTCGGCGACGCGATGAAGTCCTTCCTGGACGGGCTGCGCGAGCGCAAGCTCGATGACCGCGTGCTGGTCATGTCCTTCTCGGAGTTCGGCCGCCGGGTCGAGGAGAACGCCAGCGGCGGGACCGACCACGGCGAGGCCGCGCCGATGTTCCTGCTCGGCTCGAGCGTCAAGCCCGGCGTGCACGAGAACCACCCGTCCCTGGACAAGCTGCACCGCGGCGACCTGGGCTTCGGCTGCGACTTCCGGCGGGTCTACGCCAGCGTGCTCCAGCACTGGATGAAGATGCGGCCCGAGCCGGTGATCGGCGCGTTCACTCCGATGAACGTGATCCGCACCGGATGACGGCGACATTGTCGGCCGGACCTGTGCTGCGACGCGCGGCCTACGGCCAGGGGCGGACGCGCAGGAGTCCGCGGCGCTCATGCAGCGTCGCCAGGACGCGCGCTTCGGCCTGTGCCACGGCCAGCGTCGCGATGCGCCATTCCTCGATCGCCCGCCAACCGTCGACCGTGACGCGAAGCGGATCGAGCGGGAGATCGACGTCGGGCCGGACCCCGACGGTTTGAATGGGGGCGCCGTCGTATCGCCGCATCGGGAATGCGCCGAACTGCACCACCAGGCCGTCGGGCAGATGGGTGCGCATGACCCCGGCGCCGGCGCCGACGGTGGCGCACCCGACCAGGCGCACCCCACGGGTGTCGCGCAGCCCGCCGGCCAGCAGCTCCCCGCCGCTCATGGTGGTCGAATCGATCATGACCACGATCGGCCTGGGATAGCAGCGCTTGCGGGGCCAGGCGTGCATCCCGGTCGACGACCAGGTGGTCACCTCGCCGATCAGCGGCAGGACCAGGCGCGTACGCCAGTGGAGCGAGCCGTAGCGGCGGATGCGGTCGACGAAGCGGCCCAGGATGCGCTCGACCGTGATCGTGTTCCCGCCGGTGTTCATGCGCAGGTCGAGGATGAGCGCCCGCGTGCCGAACAGAGCGTCGAGGGCCTCGTCGAAGGCGTGAACGACCTCCTGATTGTTGACACGGGTCACCTCGATCAGGCCGATCCCGTCGTCCAGCCGCCGGTGGCGCACGCCGGTGTCGCGCGGCCGACGAGCCGTAACCGGGGCGGGCGCGGTGGCGGGCTGGCTTGCGGGCGGCGGCGGTTCGGTCGGGGCCGCGATCCGCAAGCGCAGGTGCCTCTCGACGCGGTCAACGCCACGCAGGCGGAGCGCAACCACTTCGCCGGGCTCGCCGGCCAGCAGCTCCACCGACAGCGCGCCGGGCCGCGCGCCTTCCACCCCGATCAACTCAAACACGCAAGGCTCGTCCGGCCGCACGACGGGCAGGCCGACGCCGCGGTTGCGCTCACGGGCGCGGACCTGGTGCGCGGCGCGCGTCGCGGCGTCCAGCGCGGCGCGCGTGGCGGCGTCGGCCGGCTCGGCGCTGTCCGACAGCTCGATCCACCAGCGGCCCCCGGCGAAGCCCAGGTACTCGTAGACGCGCACGGGACGAATCCCGGTGATCCGCCAGTAGTCGGCCACGTTGTACACGTCCAGGTGCGGATCGTCGAAGTGGTCCAGCAGCCGCACGATCGCGCGCAGGTACTCGCGCCGCGTGCGCGCGGCGACGGCTTCCTGCCGGCAGCGGTCGCGCAGCGCGTTCAGTCCATCGGCGGTGTCGAGGTAGACGAAGTCCCGATCCAGCGTGGTCCACAGCGAGTCGAACGCGCGCGAGCGCGTCTGAACGTCGAACCGGCCCGGCGTGACGCAGCCGGGCGCCGCGATGAGCAGGGCGGCAAGCACGGCGTTTGCGGAATGACGCGCTCGAGTCATGGTGTATGTCACGCGGTGACCTGGGCCCGGTACACGACATTATGATCACAACCGCGGGCGCGCGCGGCACCGCTGCCTCTCGCAGCGTCAGCGGCGAACGCAGACGAACTCGCCCGACGCGTGCCGGCAGGCGGGGTCGGTCAAGGCCACCACGAACTCCGCCACGTCCTCCGGGCGCAGGCATTGATCGGCCGGGAAATCCGGAAAGGCGCCGCGCAGCATCGCCGTGTCGACCGCGCCCGGACCGACGGCGAACACGCGGATGTTGTGCGGCCGCCCCTCGTCGGCCAGGGCGCGCGACAGCACGTTCACCGCCGCCTTGGTGGCGCCGTAGGCCCCGAGTCCGGGAAACGGGTCCCGGGCCGCCACGCTGGACGTATTGACGATCACGCCGCCGCCCTGGCGGATCAGGATCGGCCAGGCGGCCCGGCACACCGCCAGCACCGCCGTCAGGTTCACGTCCAGCATGCGCTGAAACTGGTCCAGCGGGATGCTCGACGCGGGGTGGAGCGCCGCCACGCCCGCGTTGTTGAACACCACGTCGATCCGCCCCAGCGCCGCGTGGGTGGCGTTCACGGCGCGCTCGGCCGCCACCGCGCCGGAGAGATCCTCGGCGAACACCTCACAGCGGCGACCGGTGCCGCGCACGAAGCGGGCGGTCTCCTCCAGCTCCGGGCGGCTGCGCGACACGACGGCCAGGTCGTACCCCGCCCGGGCCAGGGCGACCGCGGTGGCACGGCCGATGCCGCGGCCGCCTCCGGTGACGAGCGATGCACGAGTCAGCATGACCGACCTCCGCGTGCTATGCTGGCGGGGGAGTCCGGCCCGCCACGGCGGCGGCAGCCGGGATGCCGGGCGCGGGCGACGGGCAGGCTCGCGCGAGGCGAATTCGGGCATCGCGGTGCGACGGGTCCCTGGGAGAGCTGGCCATGAACGACGCAAGCCTGCGCCGACTGCTCCGCACCGCCGTGGAGCAGCGCGCGTCCGACCTGCACGCGCAGGTCGGCTCGCCGCCGCTGCTGCGCATCAACGGACGGCTGCACGTGATCGACGTCGAGCCGCTGACGCCCGAGCAGCTCTGCGCGTACGCGAGCGAGGTGCTGGACGACGTGTCGGCCGGGATTCTGGCGCAGGAGGGCAGCGCGGACCTGGCCTTCGTGCTGGACGACGCGGCCCGATTCCGCGTCAACGTGTTCATGCAGATGGGGACGCCCGCGCTGGTTTTCCGCCGCGTGTCGGCGGACGTGCCGTCCATCGAGGTGCTGCACCTGCCGCCCATCCTCAAGGAGATCTCCAGCGCGCGGCGCGGGTTGGTGCTGGTCGCGGGCATGACGTCCAGCGGCAAGAGCACGACGATCGCGTCGATGATCGGCTACATCAACGAGCATTTTTCGCGCCGCATCATCACCATCGAAGACCCGGTCGAATTCGTCCACGCCAGCCGGCGCTCCCTGGTGGCCCAGATCGACGTCGGCCGCGACACGCGCAGCTATGAGGATGCCATCCGCCACGTGCTGCGCCAGGACCCCAACGTCATCATGGTGGGCGAGATGCGCGACCTGGCCAGCATTCGCGTGGCGCTGCGGGCCGCCGACACCGGCCACCTGGTCTTCGCCACCGTCCACGCCACCAACGCGCAGCAGACCATCGAGCGCATCATCGCCATGTTCGACCCGGCCCAGCACGCGCTGCTCCTCACGCAGCTCGCGCTCAACGTCGAGGCCGTCATCGCCCTGCGCCTGGCCCACGCCCGCGCCGGGGGCCGCGTCCCGGTGTGCGAAATCATGCGCGGGACGGGAACGATCCGCAAACTCGTCCTCGAGAACCGCGTCACCGCCATTCCGCAGGCCATCATCAACCGTGACCGCGGCATGCAGTCCTTCGACCAGCATCTGGACGACCTCTTCAAGGAACGCGTCATCACCGCCGACGAGGCCATTCGGCTGGCCACCAACCCCGAGGCCCT
This sequence comes from uncultured Planctomycetales bacterium, assembly GCA_964401365.1. GTDB lineage: Bacteria > Planctomycetota > Phycisphaerae > UBA1845 > Fen-1342 > CAYNYG01. The sequence continues at coordinate 72,104 of CAYNYG010000015.1, forward strand.
GACCATGGCGATGCGCGGCTTCACCACCAGCGACATGTCCAAGGGGCTGGTCCGGTAGGGGGGCGTTTCGCGGCGACGCCAGGCCGGCGCTTCAGTCGCGCAGAATCGTCCCGGAATAGCGCGGCAGGTCAACCACGCGCTCCCGCCCTGCGACCTGCACCCGCGCCGTCCGCGCTTCCCCGTGGTTGATCACGACCACGCAGCCCCCGCGGCGCGACGCGTGCACGCCGGGAGTGAGCGGCAGGACTGGCACAGGAATGCCGAACCACGCGTGCACCGCCAGCACCGCGTCGCGCGACGGCGCACAGCCCAGGACCATGAGCGTCCCGCGACCGCGCCGCTCGACGTACCCGGTTTGATACGTGCGCCCGGTGGCCAGCTCCCACAGGCGGCGCTGGTCCTCGTCGGTCGGCATGGCAAGCTGCGTCGCGACGATCGGAAGGCCGGGCGCGCGGCGGTAGTGGAACACCGGCGCATGGGTGATGAACGTCACCGGCTCGGCTCCCTCGCGCGGCGGCAGTGCGACGCGCAGATTGGAGGCGCCCGGGTGGCTGGTGCCGTCCGGCCCGGCGCTGCCGGGGAGGAGGCGCTGAAACAGCACCAGGTTGCCGCCCGCCTCCACGTATCGCCAGAGTCGCTCGGGCTGCGCGATGCTGCCGCCCGCCATGAGCAGGCGCGGGATCGCGCGGCGGTCGAGTTCGCGATCGACGTCGACGAAGTCGTACTCGATCCCCATTTCGTGCAGCGCGGCGAACAGCGGGTCGTCCACGTCGCGCTTGCGAATCTGCGCCACCTGGTGGTAGTGCCACGACCACGCCACGGCGCACGACGCCTCCGGCGGGGGGGCGCCGTCCAGTTCGTGGAACCACGCCGTCGTGTCGCGGATGGCGGCGGCCAGCTCGGGCCTCGCCACGCCGCGCTCGTTGATCGGGGAGTGATACCAGTTGTCCCGCCCGACGAGCATGAACCAGTTCCAGCCGCGCACGCCGCTGGCCAGCGCGGTGAGTGCGATGAGACGGTAATGATCCGGCGAGTATTCGCGGTTGGGCATGCCGTGCCAGATGCCGCAGCCGAACTCGGGCAGGTAGGGGAAGTCCGTGACGGCGCGGAGCAGGCGCAGGCGCTCCCGGAAATAGCGGTAGTCGTCGCGACACTCATTGGTCGGGTAGGGGTCGATGCCGTAGACGTCGGCCAGGTCGGCCAGGTCGTGCCAGTGCTGCGCGTCGACGCCGGGCCAGGTGTTGAGCAGGATGGGAGCGCGGCAGCCGGCGGCGCGGAACTCGGCGATGACCCAGCGCGCGTAATCGGTCGCCAGGTCATAGCGGTATCGGCACCCGTCCCGCAGCCGCTGGTCCTCCACAAACGGCGTCAGCGTCGGGAACGCGTCGCCGAAATCGGCGTATTCGGAGCCCCACGCCTCGTTAAGCCGTTCGACCGTGCCATAGCGCGTCCGAAGCCAGTCCGCGAATCCGAGGTCCTCGCCGTAGAAGTGCGGCATCGGGTCGATCTCATTGTCGGCCTGCACCGCGACGATCAGCCCGCGATCCAGGTAGGGAAGGACCGCGCCCACGACGGCGTGGATCCAGCGGGCGGCCTTGCGCCGAAACTCGGGATGCTGCTTGTGGAACGGGGCGGCGTGATCCGGAACGCCCAGGTTGCGCCACTCGGCGTAGTAGAAGGGACCGGGGCGAAACAGGACCTTGAGCCCGCGGCGCTCCACCTCCGCGATGAACGCGTGCAGCGCCGCGAAGTCGTAGACGCCCTCGCCGAGCTCGTGGAGCTGCCAGTGCGCATAGACGCCGACCACGCGCACGCCCACCGACTGCATCGCGTCCAGGATCGCCGGCCAGTCACGCGGCTGCACGCGGCAATGGTGGACTTCGCCGCCGATCATCGGTACGGGGGGCGAGAACGGCATGACGGCTCCCGGCGTGGGTCGCGGGTCGGCCGCGCGCCGCACCTGGCGCGCCGCCGGGGACATGATACGCTGCGCGGGCCGGGCGTGAACCAGGAGGTGTCGGGTGAGCAGCGAGTGGGCCGACGGCGACGCCCCCATCGAGGAATGGCGCCGCGAAGGATTCACGATTTCCAATGATCGCCGCCGCGTGGACGTTTCCGCCGTCCACGCGTTTCTCACCGGCGCGTCCTACTGGGCGCAAGGCATCCCGCTCGACGTGGTGCAGCGCGCCATCGACCACTCGCTGTGCTTTGGCGTGTACGAGGGCCCGCGACAGGTCGGATTCGCGCGCGTGGTCACCGACCTGGCCACATTCGCCTGGATCGGGGACGTGTACGTGCTGGAGGACTATCGTGGGCGCGGGCTGGCCAAGTGGCTCATGCAGACCATCGTGAACTACGCCCCGCTGGGCGGATTACGGCGCTGGTTGCTGGCCACCTGGGACGCCGAGGGGCTTTACGCGCGCTTCGGGTTTCGGCCGTTGGCGCGGCCCGACCGTTTCTACGAGCGCCATTTCCCCGACGTGTACCGCGGGCGTCCCGCGTCGTGACCGTTCAGTTGCGCGTGTCGGTCGAGAGTCGCTCGAGTCCGGCCCGAACGCGGTTGAGCCCGTGCACGCAGAACTCGAACTTCTCGCCCAGGCAGCGCAGCAGTCCTGCCGGTGGTTTCTCGTCCGGCGGACAGAGCCGGCTGGCGATGCCGTACGAGCGTTTGCCCTGGAGGACGTACTCCCGCAGCCGATCCGCTCCGCTGGTGCGCTTGACCAGCGACTCGGGGAACACCCCCGCCCAGAACAGCGTGAAATCGCCGATGTGGCGGTGGACGAGCAGGTCGCGGCGTGCGTCGTCGACGTTGGGTCCCAGGCAGGCGGCCGCGTGCATGCGCGACACTTCGCGGATGACCGCGCCGTCGACGTCGCGAAGCTGGTAGATGCGCTCGACGTGGATGAAATCGACCAGCATGTCGCTCAGGTATCCCGTCACGGCTGGGTCGCACGTTCCCAGATCGACCTGGAAGACCTGCTCGACGAGTCCCGAGAAGAGGCGCCGGAGGGGGTGATGTTCGGTCCAGGGCTGCATGTCTGCACCTCGGCAACGTGCCGCGCGCGGCTGACTGATCCTAGGAATCAGATCGGCCATCGTAAAGTGTGGATCGAACGTTGCTTGGGTCGCGCCCCCTCTCCGGAAGCCGCCGCGTGTCAGCGCCGCGCCCGTCCGATACCGAGAGCGGCCCCGCGGCGCACGATGAGCGAAGGCGTCGCGATGGCCGCCGCGGCCAGCGTCGCGGCCACCAGCGCCCGCAGTGCCGCCGGGAGGACGGCGCCGATAACGGAAGGTGCACCCCCGCCCCAGAGCGCCAGGCTGATCGCCGAAAAAACAGCCTCGAGCAGGCCCGCGACAAAACCCGCGACGAAACCGAGCACGATCTGCACCCACCCCACCTCGCTGAACGTCCACTCTCGGATTCGGACCAGCAGCGCCACCGCCAGCGCCAGCGCCAGCGCGTGAACACCCATCGCGTCCACGCTGAACAGGTCCTGGATCAGTCCGATAATCCACGCCGCCAGCGGCGCCGGCCGCGCCGGCGCACACAGGCCGTACAACAGCGCCAGCGCCAGGAACAGGTCGACCGCCCCCAGCGCTGTGTCATGAAAGACCCCCAGCGCCGTGGTCTGGAGCACCGCGGCGGCCAGAAGCAGCAGTGCGAAAGCGCCCCAGCGCACAGCTCACCCTCGCGACGCGGTGCTCGGCGGCGCGGCGCCGAAGGGCACCGGGACCCGGCGTCGAATCGGCGCCGTGCTGACCACGCGCCCGTCGCCGCGCGTATAGCTGATAGTCAGCTCGATCTCGCGCCCGCTCAAGTCCAGCTCCTTGGGCCACTTGAGCATCAGCCCGTAGTAGTACCCCAGCACGGAGCGCTTGCGCACGCGAAAGCCCATGGCATCCGACTCGGTCAACCGCCATGTGTGAACCGTGGCGCGCTCGACGCCGGCGCGGCCGTGCCGCAGTTCGTCAACGGTGACTTCGATCGGACCGCGCCCGAAGACGCCCTTCTGGGATTCCGCTGACACGAGGTAGACGCTCATGACGACGCCGCTGGGGCGGTCGTCGTCCCAGACGAAGATCGGGTCGCGAACGAAACGCATCACCTGAACAATGTCGTCCTGCGTGGGAACGACCGTGGGGTCGATCTCCGGCGCGCCGCGGACCTCGATGGCCTGCGGACCGCGGATGTCTTTGTACGGGTCCTTGGCGTGATTGCCCGGCTGGCAGCCCGCCAGCGGCAGCCACGCCAGCGCCGCCAGCACAGCCGGCCAGCGCCCGCCGGCGGCGGGGGGCGCGGTCGCGCGCGGCGGCTGCGGATGCGCCGGTCGAGGCCTCACCGGCGGACCTCCGGCCGGCGACTGAGCACCGGAAGGTCGTAGGAATCCGGGTTGACCGTCGGCTTGCGGGCGTCGTGCGTGTCGGGCGACGCGGGCGCCGGGCCGTACTCCTCCGGGAGCGGCTCCCGCGGCGCCGGCTCGCGCTCGCGGAGTCCGTCGGGGGGGATGGGCTCATAGCCCGGAACCTCGTCGATGGGAGGCAGGAACTCGCTGGGATCGAGCCGCAGCTTCTGCATCACCGGGTCGGAAAGCGTCTCGGCGTCGATCATGTTGGAGTTGGCCGCCCGGTCCCGCTCGTCCTTCGACACCTGGCGGAAGTCCTCGATGGTGCGGACGACGCGCGGCGTGAGCACGATGAGCAACTCGGTGCGCTGGTCGCGATTGACGGTGGTGCGAAAGACGGTTCCCAGGAAGGGCATGTCGCCCAGCAGCGGGATCTTGCTCTCGGTCTGCTCCTGCCGGCTGGTGATCAGCCCGCCGAGGACGACGGTCTCGTTGTCCATAACGGTGACGGTGGTCTGGGCCTCGCGGCGGAAGAAGATCGGGGCGCTGACGCCGTTGCCGATGGGCACGCTGGACGGGGAGATGTCGGAGACCTCCTGGCGGATCTCCATGCGGACGAAGCCGTCGGGGTTGATGATGGGAGTCACGGTGAGGTCGATGCCGACGTCCTTGCGCGAGACCTGGTTGCTCACGACCCCGCCGGTGGTGGTGGCCGACCCGCTGACGTAGGGGACGTCGTTGGCGACGACGAAGTGCGCTTCCTGGTTGTCCATGGCCATGATCATGGGGCGGCTGAGGACCTTGACGTTGCCCTCGCCCTGCAAGGCGCGGATCAGGAAGTTGAAGTCGGCGCCGGTGACGGTGAAGGTGAAGCCGCCCAGGCCCGCGCCGACCGCGCCCAGGTCCGTCCCGCCGACGTAGTCATAGGAAGTGGTGTCCGTCGGCCCGGCCTTTGCGAACTGGAGGTCCTGGAAGGCGAACTCGACGCCCAGCTCAAGCGAGTTGTCGAGCGTCACTTCGATGATGAGCACCTGGATCATGACCTGCGGGGGGGGCTGGTCCAGGTCGCGCACGATGTCCATCACCTCGCTCTTGAAGCGCGGATCGACGCCCAGGACCACCGTGTTGGCGTCCTCGTTGGCGATGGCCACAATCTGCCGCTCGGTCTTGCGCTGCTGGGAGATTTCCTCGCCCATACTCTGGAAGCGCTGCTGCTCCGCGTCGCTGTAGGCCTTGATCGAATCGGCGATGCTGGCCGCCTTGGTGCTGCGGGGCGCGTAGACCAGCACCTCGCGGTCGCCCAGCGGGATGGTGTCGAGCTTCAGGATCAACTCGTCCACCAGGTCGAGATACCCCGGCGTACCGGCCGCGATGACGGAGTTGGTGCGCACGTCGGCGGTGAACGACAGCTCCTGCCGGCCGCCTTCGCCGCCGGCGCCTTCCAGCGTCAGCACGCGCTCCTGCTGCTGCCCGGTGACGCCGCCGGTGGTGGAGCGGCCGCCGGTCTGCGATCCGGTCTGGGCGGAGAAGAGCTCCTCGAGCGTCTGGACCATTTCGGTCGCGTCGCTGTTTCGCAGCGGGAAGACCTTGATCTTGGCCGAGTCGGGCGGCACGTCGATCGCCGCGACCAGCGACTCCATCAGCGGCATGCTCTCTGGCGGGGCGGTGATGAACAGCGAGTTGGTGCGCAGGTCGCTGATGACGCGCACCTCCTCGCGCAGCGCCTTGAACGTCTCCACGCCCGCCTCGGGATGCTGCTTCTGGTAGATCAGCATGACCTGGCGCACCGCCTCGTTCTGCGCGGACGTCCCGCCGCCGGTGCTGGTCCGCCCGCCGGTGGTGCCCCCGACCGAGCCGGTGCGGCCTTCGAGGATGGTCTGGATGAGGTCGCCGGCGGCCTGCACGTCCGCCTGCATCAGCTTGAAGATCTTGAGGACCGCGCCCGAGCCGGGCTCGGTGGCGTCCATCTTGCGGACCATGTCCTCCAGGTCGGCCAGCACCGAGGGCGGGCCCAGCGCGACGATGGCGTTGGTGGTGTTGTCGAACGTGATGGTCACGTCCTGGACCGACCCTGAGCCGCCCGTGCCCCCGGTGGGCTTGAACAGGTCTTGGAGGCTCTTGGAGAGCGTCTCGGCGTTGCCGCGCCGCAAGGGGATGATCTTCGTCATCCGGCCCGCCTCGCTGGGCCGATCGAGCACGTCCACCCAGCGCTCGACCATGGCCATGTCCTCCTTCGAGGCGGCCAGGAGCAGGCTGTTGGAGAGCGGGTCGGCGGCGATGTGGATCGGCGTCCCGCTCAGCTTCGAGTCCGCCAGCTTGAGCGCCTTGTCGACCATGTCGGTGACCAGCGCAGCAATGTTGGCGGCGCTGTTGAGCTTGACCGCCCGCAGTTTGAACTCGACCGTCGGGTCGAAGCGCTGGTCCAGACGCTCGATCAGGTCGTTGGCTTCGGCGACGTAGTCGCGCGTCCCGGTCAGCACCAGGGAGTTGCTGCGCGCGTCGGCGATGACGCTCAGCGAGTCGTTGGTCGCGCTGATCTTGCTCTCGGCCTCCGCCTTGCGCTGGAACAGCTCGTCCAGGATGCCCTGGAGCTTGGCCGCGTCGGCGATCTTCAGGTGCCGGTACTGCGTCTCGACCTGGCGGTAGCTGTCGGACCGGTCCAACTGCTCGGCCAGCTTGCTCACCATGTCGAACATCGGCGGCGAAGCGATGACCACGAGCTGGTTGGAGCGCTCGTCGGGGATCACGACGGCGCTGTCGCCGCCCTTGGCGAACTTGCCCACCGCGTCCTTGCGCTTCGACAGCAGGTCGGTCAGCTTTTCGGCCAGGACCTTGGCTCCCTGCGTCTTGAGCGCGATGACGCGCGGCGCCAGCTCCGGTTCTGATTCGGCCCGGTCCAGCTCGGTCAGGATTCCGGCCGCCAGCAGAACCGCGTCCTTGCGGCCCACGACGAACACGGAGTTGCTCCGCGCGTCGTGCGTGGCCAGGATGTCGTACGGCAATCCGCGCGAGGCCACGCCGTCGGGCACGGGCGGGAGGACGCCCTGCGCGAAGGTGTCGCCGCTCTCGGACGGCCGCAGCAGCGGCTTCTTGCCCTTGTCGAACAGGTCCTGGATGAGCCGGGCCGCCTCCTCGGCGTTGGCGTACTTCAGCGGGAAGGACTTCACGTCGATGTCCGGACCGGCCGGCAGCGCGTCGAAAAGCGCAACGATCTCCTTCAGGGCCTCGGTGTTGCGCGTGTGCGAGAAGATGATCAGCGAGTTGGTGCCTTTCTCCGCCAGAATGCGGATCGGCCGCTCCAGGTCGAGCGCGGGAAGCTGGCGTCCGTCGGCGGTGGTGAGCTGCAAGCGCCGCAGCGGAGGCGGGCCGCCGCGGCGCGTCGCGCCGCCGGCGCCGCCCCCGGTCGTGGCGCTCAGCGCGTCCTGCTCAGCCTTGATCATGTCGCTGAGGACCTTGCCCAGCTCCTCGGCGTTGGCGTTCTGGAGGCCGATGACGATCATCTCCGCCGTCGTGAACCCGCCGGCGCGCTGCTCGAGCTCGGGCGTGATCTCGACGTCGATGGCGTGGATGTAGCCCTCGATCTCCTCGATGTCCGTCGGCGTGCCGACGATCAGCACGCTGTTGGCGCGGTCAACGGCGTCCACCGTCGCGGCGGCATCGGCCTCGACGCCGCGCAGCGTGTTGAGCCGCTCCACCATCGGCGCCAGGATGCGGACGGCCTCGGTCGCGGGGATGTGCAGCAGTTCCACCAGCCGGGTCTGTCCGCCTTCCACGGCGCGATCCAGCCGGTCCACCATGGCGCGGATCAGCTCCAGGTTCGCCTCGGACGCCGACACGATCAGCGAATTGCTGCGCGGCTCGGCCATGACGGTGATGCGGTCGCCGGGGCTGGCGCGCCCGCCGGTGCGCTGGTCGATCATCGCCTCGACCGTGCGCTGCACGACCTGGGCGAGCTGGCCGGCCTTGCCGGCCTCCAGCGGGATTACGTCGATCGTCGCCGGCGAGCCGGTGGCGTTCATCGCGGTCAGCAACTGCTCCAGGAAGGCCAGGTCCTGCTCGTCGCCGGACACGATCACCTGGTTGTTGTCGAGCGGAACGACGGCCACGTCGCCGCGAAGCTGGCCGCTGATCGAAACGCCGTCAGCGGGCGGCTGCGCGCCCGCAGCGTCCGACGGGGGCTGCGGCCGGGCCCGCTGTGCGCCTTCGGTGCGCGCGGAACGCTCGTCG
>CAYNYG010000016.1:0-77790 GCA_964401365.1 uncultured Planctomycetales bacterium
TGGTCACTCGCTGGCGCTTCGTGCTCGGACGGTCACTCGCTGGCGCTTCGTGCTCAGCCTAGCGCGATTCGCCGCAAAAAAACGAGAGCCGGTCTTGCGACCGGCTCCGCTGTGTGGATTTCCGAATGAGTGCGGTCGTGTCTTAGCGACGACGACGCAGGGCCAGCACGCCCAGGCCGAGCAGGGCCAGGCTGGCGGGCTCAGGGGTGATGTAGGCATCCGGATCAGCCGAGGTGCGGCCGACCTTGTTCTTGGTCGACGCATCGCCGAAACCGAAGTACACGTTGTCCGTGTTGCTGCCACCCTGGCGGGCGTTGGTCAGCGAGCCGTTGGCCATTCTGATCTCGGCCGCGGGATCGCCGGGGTTACCGGTGTAGCTGACGCTGAGCTTGCCGAGCAGCGTGACGCCGTTGGCGCCGTCGTTCGCGCCACCGCTGGTGAAGTGCGTGTCACCGGACATGTCGGGGATGTTGCGCGCGCCGAACTCCGAGATGCGGAATGCGTCGAAATCGCCGGTCTCATCGACCGTGTTCCAACGCGCGCCGGTCGGGGCCGACGGAGCGACGATGGGGTGATTGTACACGTCGACCGCGTCGATCGAACCCGGACCGGTGACGGTGAAGTCCAGCGAGATCGAGTTGAACTGCTGGTCGGCCGCGCCATACATCAGGTAGACGTACAGGTCGCCCGAGGTCACGACGGTCGGATTCGTGTTGGCGCTCGGGCCGGCGTTGGCCGAACCTTCGGCCGCGCCCGACAGATCAAAGAAGAACCGGAATGTGTCTGCCTGACCGAAGGCAGCGCCGGTGAGCGCACCGGCGACGATAACGGCAAAGAGTTTCTTCATACCTTCTGCTCTCCCTCGAAATCGAAGCAGGGCGGGCGATGTGCTTCCTGCCTCCTAGACCTTGAGTCGGGGGGTGACCTTCACCCTCCCGCGGCTTACTTCGCTCAAACTACTCCCGCACGGCTCCAAAGTCAAGTCAATTCAAAAAAAAGCCGATGCCGCGAGGATTCTTGGCGATTACAATGTCCTATAATCTCAATCCAGACCGCGTCCGACCGCGGATATTGCCTCCGTCCCCTACGCCGCGTACCCTTGGTGCACCATGACACCCTACCCATCGTCCACCCGCGCAAACCCAGCCGGTTACGCCTCCAACACCACGTCCCGCTCGGTACCTGCCCTCACAGGTCTTATAATAATGCTCGCCGGCGCTTGGCACGAAACCTCCGCCGCGCCGCAGCAGCCCGTAACCGCGCCCGCCTCCGCCCGCCTTCGCCTGCCTGCGCTCGCCGACACCGTGGTCTTCACGGCCCCCGGCGACCGGCGCGCCAACGCCGGCGCCGCCGAACAGCTCGAGATTCGCTCGCGGGACTATTTCGCGCTGTTTCAGTTCGATCTATCTGCCCTCCAAGGAATGCGCGTCGAGCGCGCCACGCTGCGCCTCAAGCGGGCCAACGACCTGCTCGTCCGCGTCGGCGTCAGCACGATCGCCGCGCTTTGGACCGAGGGAGGCGGAGGCGCGCCGCCGCCTCCCGGGCACGTCCACACGGCCGAATGCCGCCACGGGCGCGACATCGTCGAAGGGGGTGCGTGCTACGACGCGTCGTCCTACAGCTTCGACCTGCGCCGTGCGCGGTTCTGGGCGGGCCGCGGAAGCGACGTGACCGACGTGATGTTCGGCAACGGTGGCTCGCGCTGGGCGCCGTGCGTGGCGCGGCTCGATCTGGACTCGGGCTATTACAACGTCGAGATCCCGCCGGCGCTGGTTCAGGCGATCGCCTTCGGACTTCAGCCCGGCGGACTCGCGGTAAGCGACGACTTCAACCGCTCCGAGCCGCAGCCAGCGGTCTATTCGCGCGAGTCGGCGTACCCGCCGGAGTTGATCGTCGAAGCGGTTCCGATGACCGCGCGCCCGCCGGCGACGCCGACCGAGGTCCGCGCCGAGCGGGACGCGGACGGCTTCGAATGGCTTACCCTTCGCGCGCCCGACGCGATCGGGTTCGAGGTATACGTCGGAGGGGCGGAGCTGGCCTCTGGGGAGAGCGTGGATTCGGCGCGGCTCCTCCCGAAGTACCGGATGCCGACGCCCGGTTCCGAGGTGCTGCGTGTCCTGCTGTCCGGTTCGCGCACATCCGAGGACCGGTATGCGGCCGTTCGGGCGATGAACGCGTCGGGCGAGTGGTCGAAGGCCGTCGTCGCCGCGTTGCCGGGCGCGGTCGATCTCGCGAGCGAAACGCTGGACCCGGTGGCGCTGCCGCGTTTCGCGTTGCCGGTGGTGTTCGATCGCCCGTTCACGATGGACGACGGAAAGACGGTGAGCCTGGACGGGCGCTACATCCGCTCGAAGGCCGAGACCTGGTGGGAACCGCATTCCGGGCCGGTGAGTCTGGAGGCGGGTCGGGCGGAGTTCGTGGAATTCCAGGTCGTGCTCGCGGGCGGGTCGGGCGAATACGCGGTGGTGCTGGAGCCGTGGGAGCCGCCGGGCGCCGGCGAGCCGGCGCCGTGGAGCGCGCTGTATCGCGGGGGGGAGGCGCAGATCAAGCGCGGGCGCGACAAGTACGTGCCGGAGGTCGCGCTGCCGCTCAGCTCGGGGGAGCGAATTCGGCTCGACCTGCTGACCGCTGAAGAAGCAGCGCGGCAGCGCGAGGCGGGGGCGACCACGCAGCCGGCCACGTCGGCCGCGACAACCGGAGCGCGCCGGCTGGCCGTCGCGGAGACCGTGTGGGTTGAGACCCACGTGCCGCCCGGTGCCGCACGCGGGACGTGGCGGTCGCGGGTGCGCGTGATGCGGGACGGTGCGGAAGTGCTGAATCAGGGCGTGGAGCTGAATGTCGTCGACGCGACCCTTCCGCCGCGCCTGCGGTTCCAGGTGAGCCTGACGACGCCGGCTCCGGTGGCGCGTCGCACGGAAGACGGGCAGTGGGAAGTGGACTGGGGGGCGCTGAACGCGCTGCAAAGGCTGGCGCACGAGCATCGCGCCACACTGGCGGTGGTTCCCTTCAGCCCGGACGGTGTCCCCTATCCCGGCTTTGCACCGGTGGTGGTGAGCCAGGCCGACGCCGAGTTCGACTGGACGGACTGGGACCGGCACTTTGGCGGCTGGCTGGACGGGTCGGCGTTCCGCGACCTGCCGCGGGCGGGGGAGCCGGTCGGGCACTTCTTGCTTCCGCTGTGCGAGAATTGGCCGGAGCCGCGCAGCCTGCGCCGCGCCCCGGCGGATGCGCCGCTCAACGTGAAGTACCACTACCTGGCGACCTGGTCCGGCGCACCGGGGCGGCGCAATCCCCGGCGCGACCAGTATCTGATCTGGCCCTTCCAGCACCTCATGGCGGACGCGGAGCGGGCCCAGGTGCGGCGATCGGTGGCGGCGGTTACGGAGCACGTGTCGGCCAGCCGCTGGACGGGGACGCGGTTCCAGCTTTACTTCAACCCGCGCGGCGTGCCGCGCCGCGCGATGCCCTGGTGGCGGCTGGGAACGCCCGAGACGCCCGATGATTTCCGCGGCCTGGCGTTCTGGCTGCGGCTGCTGCGCGAGGGTGTGCCCCCCGGAGCTGGGATGTTCGAAGTACGCGGCGACGTGGAGTGGCCGCAGTTCCAGCGAGAGCTGTTGGACGGGTGCCTGGACGTGACCGCGCTGACGGGCGCGCTGTGGGAGAAGTCGGACCTGCTGGTGCTCCAGCGGCCGAGATGGGGGCGGCTGTGGGCCGACGCGGGCGAGATCGACCCGGAGTTCGGCTGGAACGCGGTCTGGCGCTGGGGCTGGTCCGCGCGTCTGGCGGGGGCCGAGGGGCTGGTGGTGGCGCGTGCGGTGGGGAGTCCGGAGAACCGCGTGTGGGCCAGCGACACGGCAATGCTGCTGCCGGCCGAGGAGGCCGGCGGAGCGCCGCTGGCATCGATGCGGCTCAAGGCGCTGCGGCGTGTGCAGCAGGACGTGGAGTGGATCGAGTCGCGCATCGCGCGGGCCGAGGCGCGGGGCGTGCCGAGCGGATACATGACGGCGCTGATCGGGGCGGCGCTGGTGGAGCATATGGGGGCGCGCGTGCCGGATCGGACGGCGCTGCGGCCGCTGATCGGCTTCGAGCGCGACGTGGACCTCGTGGCGCTGGAGGAGGTGCGGCGAGCGCTGCGGCGGCAGTAGCGGCGTCCGGAATGCCGGTCACTGGCGGGGGCGACTGGATGTGGCGATGGGCCGCGGCGCGGCGATCGCTACGGCTTGCGGAACTCGATGCGGTAGTTCTCGGTCAGGTAGTCGGCCGGCGGCGAATCAACCTGCACAAAGCCGGCGGCGACGACCTCGGCGGCAAACACCTCCTGGCCGGCGCGGACGTGTTGCAGCACCCACTCGGAACTCTCGCCCGGAACGCGCTTGAAATCGACGATCACAACGCGTCCGCCGCGCCGCAGCGCGCGGTGGATGCTGGCCAGCGTCGATTTCGGATACTCGAAGTGATGGTACGTGTCGCAGATGAACGCCACGTCGATGGAATCGGCGGGCAATTCGATCGAGTCCTCGCGGCACAGGACGGGCGAGACGTTGGTCAGGCCCGCCTCGCGCGCGCGGGTCTCGATGTGCCGGATGAACTCGGGAACAATGTCAATCGCATAGACCCGCCCGTCGGGTCCGACCGCGTCGGATAGCAGCGGGGTGAACAGTCCGGTCCCGGCCCCGACGTCGGCCACCGCCGCGCCGCGCGCGAGGCGCAGGTCGGCCACCATACGGGCGCGCTCGCGGTAGATCTCGCGACTCTCCGTCTCGAAGCGCTGCACCCACTCCTCGACTTTCGGCGCGCAGTACGGGTCGTTGATGCCGGGCTTGACGCTTTTCTCGTGCGGCGCGGCTGACTGGCAGCCCACCAGGAGAAGCAGAGACGGGAGCGACGCGAGCCGAAGCGTGGAGCGGTTCATCGTGTGCGTCCTGCGCCCGGACGTCGGGCGGTGCGGATTGTCGCTCAGGCGGGCGAATCGGGGAAGCGGCCTGGTGCCGCGGCGCGATTCGCGGGAAGTGCGCGGCGGAGGCGCGCGGCGTTGACGCCGCCGCGGCGGGTGCGGATAGTACGAGCGGTCGCGGTCCAGGCGTGATTCAACACAGGGCCGAGGCGGCTCGCCGCGCCGTGAGGAAGCAGCATGCGAAAGATCGATCCCCGGAAGTGGCTGTGGATGCTGTCGAGCGGTGCGGCGTTGTACCAGATTCCCGGATGCACGGAGACGGCGATCGGTCTCACGTCGTTCTTCTCGGCGGTGACGGCGGGGGGCGTGCTCTATCTGCTGTTCCGCGTCCTGCGCGACTGAGGATGGTTGCGGGTGATTCGCCGGCGCGGCCGGTGCCGCGCGGCCGCCGCGCCCGCGCGACGGACGGACGATGGCCGTTGAGCGCGAACGATTCGCGGCGACCGAGATCGCGGTCGTGCTGAGCCATTACGACGTCGGGGTGATCGAGCTTGCGCGGGAATTTCCGCGCGGGTCGCGCAGCTCGCCCAAGCTGCTGCTCCAGTCCCGGTCGGGGACGTACCTTCTGAAGCGCAGGGCGCCGGGGCGCGATGATCCGCGGCGCGTGCGCTTTTCGCACGCGTTGATGGACCACCTGCGGGCGCGGCATTTCCCGGCGGCGCAGGTCGTGCCGCGGCGGGACGGGGCGGGGGAGTTCGTGGAGCACAACGACCGCATGTACGAGCTGTTCGAGTTCGTGCGCGGGGAGCGCTACGACGAGTCGCTGGAGAGCACCATGCGCGCCGGCAAGGCGCTGGCCCGCTTCCACACCATCACCGCCGACTTCCACTCGGACTGGTGGCCCGCGGCCATCACCTACCACGACGCCGGCGCCGTGCGCACCGGCCTGCAGAACGTCCCGTCGGCGGCGTCGAGCCACGATTCGGTGGCGGGGCGCGAGAGCGAGTTGCTGTCGATCGTGCAGGAGCTGCTGGAGCGCTACGACGACGCCAGCGCCCAGGCCGACGCGCTGGGCGTCGCGGACATGCCGCGCGGCGTGATTCACGGGGATTGGCACCCCGGCAACCTGCTCTTCGGCCGACAGCGCGTCACCGCCGTGCTCGACCTGGACGCCGCCCGCCGCGCGCCGCGCATCATCGACGTCGCCAACGGTGTGCTCCAGTTCTCCGTCCTCCGCGGACCGGGCGACCCGGAGCGCTGGCCGGCCTTCTTCGACGAGACCCGCATGCGGCGGTTCCTGATCGGGTATCGCGCGGCCCGAGACCTTACCGACGACGAGGTCCGCGCCACGCCCTGGCTGATGCTCGAGTCGCTGATCGCCGAATCCGTCGTCCCGATCGCCCTGACCGGGTCGTTCGGGCCGCTGCCCGGGTTCGGCGTGTTGCAGATGGTGCGCCGCAAGGCGCGTTGGCTCAGCCCCACGACGTTGCAGGCAATCCAGCAGTTGCTGCTACAGTAGCCTGCCCGACGCGGCGAAGGACCATGACCCGCCGACCGACGATCTTGCTGGCCGATCCACTCGACCGCGAAGCGGAAGCGCGCCTGGCGCGCGCCGCGGAGGTCGTCCGCCCGCGGTCCGGCGCGACCGCCGACCTGTGCGACGCGATCCGCGCTTGCGACGCGCTCATCGTCCGCAGCACCACGCGCGTGACGCGCGCCGTGATCGAGGCCGGGCCGCGGCTTCGCGCCATCGGCACCGCCAGCGCCGGCCTGGACCACGTCGACCAGGCCGCCGCGCGCGAACGCGGCATCCCGGTCCTGAACGTGCCCGACGCCAACTCGGACGCCGTGGCCGAGTTCACCCTCGCTCTGATGCTGCAACTCCTGCGGCCGATCCCGCGCCTCGCGGCCCAGTACGCGGCCGGCGAGTTCCACGCCGCCCGCGAGCCGCACGGGCCGGAGCTGCGCGAGCTGGTGGTGGGGATCGTGGGAATGGGGCGGGTCGGGTCGCGCGTGGGGCGCATCTGTGCCGCGGGCGTCGGGTCGCGCGTGATCTACAACGACATCGTCCCGGTGGGCCCGTTCTCCTTCGCGGCCGCAAGCGTGGAGAAGGCGGAGCTCTGGGCCGCGGCCGACGTCGTGACGCTGCACGTTCCGCTCACCGTCGAGACGCGCGGGCTGGTGAACGCCGGCGTGCTGGGGCAGATGAAGCCCGGGGCGCGGCTGGTCAACACGGCGCGTGGCGAAGTGGTCGATTCGGCCGCGCTGGTCGAAGCACTGCGTTCGGGGCGACTGGCGGGGGCGGCGCTGGACGTGACCGACCCGGAGCCGTTGCCGGTCGAGCACCCGTTGCGCGCGGCGCCAAACCTCGTCTTGACGCCGCACGTCGCGTCGCGGACGTACGGAGCCCTGCCGCGCATGTTCGGGATCGTCGAGGTGGTGCTGCGAGCGCTGGGTGCGGCCGAAGGCGGCTGAGGTGCACGGGCGTGCGAGCGGCGATCGGGTATATTCGCGTGCGATGCCCGGTGCGGAGATGCATGCAGCCAGCGACCCGGTTCCGACGGCGGAGGATGCGGCGCTCCTGGAGGTTGACCTCGCGGGTCTGCGTCTGAGGACGCCGGTGCTGACGGCGTCGGGCACCTGCGGGTACGGGGCCGAGTACGCCGACGTGCTGGACTACTCGCGCCTGGGGGCGTTCACGACCAAGAGCGTGACGCGGCACGAGCGGGCGGGGAACGCGGCGCAGCGGATCGTTGAAGTGCGAGCGGGGATCCTCAACGCGATCGGTCTGGCCAACGTCGGCCTGGAGCGCTTCCTGCGGGAAAAGGTGCCCTTCATACGGCAAATGCCCACGCCGGTGCTGGTGAACGTCGCCGGCCACAGCGTCGACGACTACGTGGTCGTGTGCGAGGCGCTGGACGCCGAGGCCAGCATCGCCGGGCTGGAACTGAACGTGTCCTGCCCGAACGTGGCCGATGGACTCCAATTCGGGACCGATCCCGCGCGGCTGCGCGGGCTGGTGGAGGCGGTGCGGCGCGTGGTTCGCCGCGCCAAGCTGGTGGTCAAGCTGTCGCCGAACGTGACGGACATCGCGGTGCTGGCGCGGGCGGCGGTGGACGGCGGGGCGCAGGTACTGAGCCTGGTCAACACGTACGTGGGACTGGCGATCGACGTAGAGTCGCGCCGCCCGATGCTGGCCAACGGAACGGGCGGACTGAGCGGTCCGGCAATCCGTCCCCTGGCGGTGCACCTGGTGCATCGCGTGTACCGCGAAGTGGCCCGCGGGGCCGGGGTCCCGGTCATCGGCATGGGCGGAATTCAGAACTGGCGCGACGCGGTGGAGTTCATGCTGGCCGGCGCCAGCGCGGTCGCTGTCGGAACCGCGCTGTTCGTCGATCCCGCGACGCCGGTCCGCGTGGCGGAGGGGTTGCGGGAGTACTGCCGGCGGTGCGGCGCGGCGCGGGTGAGCGAGATCGTGGGGAAGCTGGTCATGCCAGGCGACGACCCGTGCGCGGGGGCGGGATGATCGGCGGCGCGGCGACAGGTACTCCCGCAGTCGATCGGATCGCCGTCCGACTTGCTCAGCCCGCGCACGGTATCCCCCGGCCGCGAACACCGCACCCGGCGGCGCGTCGCTCGGACGGCGGAGCGTCCGCGACCTCGGACGGCGCTTCGCCGACCTCCGCGAAAAGCGACGTGCTCAGGTATTTCAGTCCCGTGTCGGCCAGCACGACCGCGATTCGCGCGCCGCGCTCGCGCCCGCGCAGCAGTTGGAGCGCGGCGGCGACGTTGGCGCCGGAGGAAGCGCCGACAAAGAGCCCCTCGCGTGCGGCGAGACGGCGCGTCGTGTCGATGGCCGTTTCGTCGTCGATGGGGATGTAGTCCTCGACCAGCGAATGGTCGATGAGATCCAGGTCGCGCGCGTAGCCGCCGCCGGCGATCCGGTGCGGCCCGAGATACTCGTGGCAGCCGAAATACGAGGCGCTGGCCGGCTCGACGATGTAGCAGCGGACGCGCGGATCATGCTGCTTGAGCGCCGCGGACACGCCCGCGAACGTCCCGCCGGTGCCGACGAACTCGACGAACGCATCCACCGCGCCGCAACTCTGCTCCCAGATCTCGCGACCGGTGCCGAGCTGGTGGGCGCGCTTGTTGCTCTCCCAGTGGAACTGATCCACGCGCACCGCGTGGTGCTCGCGGACGTACCGATCCGCGGCGAGTTCGACCAGTTCCAGGTCGCGGCGGCTCACCTGGCCGGGCGGCGAATCGGGCGACTGATCCACCAGCACGACCTGTGCGCCCAGGATGCGCATCATGCGGACCCGTTCGACGCTGCTGGCCCTGGACATGAAGGAAACAAAGCGGTAACCGCGCACGGCGCAGACGATCGCCAGCCCGCAGCCCGTGTTGCCGCTGGTTACCTCCACCACCGTCGCGCCGGGCGTGAGCGCACCCTGCTGCTCGGCATCGTCGAGCATCTGCCGGGCGATGCGGTCCTTCTTGCTGCCGCCGGGGCTCATGAACTCGCACTTCGCCAGGATGGTTCCCGCCATCCCGGCGCACAGGCGGCGCAGCTCGATCAGTGGGGTGTGGCCGATCGCCTCGTCCACGCCGCGCAGCAGGCCCTGTTCGTCCGTCTTCATGGACTCTCCCGGGTCAAGTGTGCCGCAGGCCGCGCCAGCCGAGTCCCCGGCAACGGTACGCACTTCCCCGGCTGCGGCGGCCACCGTTCCGGACGCGACCTAGCAAACCGCGTGCCACCTCGGGGATTCGGGATCGTCGATGTGCGTCGCCCCCCGGGGATCTCGATTCCCCGCTGAAGCCTCGGATGGCACCCCGACGCGCCTTCAGTCTGCCGCTCGCCAAGTGGCTGTGGACCGGAGACCGTACGAACGTCCCCGGTCCACACGGCCCGCAGGCCGGTCTCGTTCGCGATCCGCGTCGGTCGCGCTGGCAGTTCCCGGGCTGGCTGGCCGCCGCTAGTCGTTGCGTGTCGGCCAGTTCTGAATCTCCATGCGTCCCTCGGGCAGCACCAGGAAAGCCCGGATGAAGTCGTTGTCGCCGGTCAACTCAAGGTAACCGTATTCCTCCCCGTCGCGGAGAAGCCGGCCGGTAGCCTGCCAGAAGTCCGGATCCTGCGGGATGCCGTCGCGGAACGCCGACTGGATGAGCGCGCCGTCGCAGCGGTACTCCTCGCCGCGGACGGTGGACCAGGCGTTGTTGACTCGGCGCGCCACGCTGGAGGAGACCGAATACTCGCCGTCGATCTCGGCGCCGACGTTTCGGAACTGCCACGTCTCGTCCACCTGAATCGTCGAGTGCGGGCCCATGATGGTGCCCTGGTACCGCAGGTCGTCGCTCTCCTCGAACCCGGTCTGGTCGTTCTCGAAGTAGTGCGTTCCCTCGGCCTGCACGTCCCCGTCGTAGGCCAGCGCGTCGTAGACGAAGCGCCCGCGGGCGCTGAAGCGCCGCTGGTAGTCGTAGAATCGCCCGGGCACGCTCTGGAGCGACGACGTGTATTCCACGTCCTGCACGTTCTCGATCACGATTCGCACGCCCAGCTCGTGCGCGCCGGCGAGGAACGTCTGCCCGTCGCCCGTGAAATCGCCCACCACGGAGTCGAAGTAGAATTCTGCGCTGCGACCGTCGAGCAGCTCGAGCCGCAACCGGTCGTTGGGCGTTGCCGCGTAGGTGAACTGCTGTGGCGTGACCTGCGTGAGCGTTCCGACCGTGACCAGGCCGGTCCCGCCGTTGGCCAGGACGCTGGCGCGGATGACGGCGTCCACGGCGAGCGGCAGGTACATGTTGGCCGAGGCGACCAGCGCCTGCGGCGAGCCCAGGCCGGGAGCGATGTAGGGCCGCAGCTCGACCAGGTCGGTCTGGTCGCCCTCCTCATCAGGTGGGGCCGGTGGGTCCGCCTCGCCCTCGTCGGTGTGGTCGTCGCCTGGCGGGTTTTGCGGGTCGTGGGGGTCGCTCCCGCCGCCGCTGTGAGGGTCGCCGTGCCCGCCGGAAGCGTCCGGCTCGCCGCTCTCGCCGGTCCGATCTTTCGATCCGCCGGAAGCGTCCGGGTCCGACTGATCCGCGTCGCCATTGTCGGACGACCCGCCGGAGTTCCCGCTGTTGTTGACCTGCCCGCTGACGTTGATTCCGCCGAAGTCGATCGGGATGTCGTCAAGCGTGATCGGCCCGCACCCGGTCAATCCACTCAGCACCCAGCCGGCCAGAACGAGCGTCCATTGCCTGCGTCGCATGCGCGTCTCCATTCCGTGCCCCGGCGGCCCGGCGCGGGGTCACACGGAATGCAAACGCGGGCGGTGGGATCGGATTAGCCCCCATGAAGTCGCCGACCGGCCGACGGTTACCGGACCTGACGACGCTCGGACCGACGGGACGGAGGTGTCACGGCGGGTCGCCGAGCCGCTCCTCCATGTCCGCGAGAATGTAGGCAACGGTGGCCAGGCCCGCCACATTGCGGGACAGCTCCGCGGGATCGACCTTGTCGAGCGTGTCGGCGTCTGAGTGGTGATAATCGAAGTAGCGCGCCGGGTCGGACAGGTGCCCCAGCAGCGCGAAACCGGCCGTTTTCATGGGACCCAGGTCCGCGCCGGAGTGGCCGGTCTCGAGCTTCATCGTCCCCAGCGGCGACAGCAGGCGCAGGATCGACTCCAGCCTGCGGCGAACGGCGCCTTCGCGCTCCGCGTCGCGGATTTCAAAGCTGTATCCCGCGGGCGCGAACACGCCGATGTCGGCTTCGATCGCCGCGACGTGCCGCGGCAGCTCGTCGGCGTGCTGCTTCGCGTAGGCCCGCGCCCCGCGCAGTCCGTTCTCCTCATTCGTGAACAGCACGACGCGGATGGTGCGTCGCGGGATCATGTTCAACCGCCGCAGGACGTTGACGGCCTCCATCGAGATGACGCACCCCCCGCCGTCGTCGTGAGCGCCCTGGCCCACGTCCCAGGAATCCAGGTGCCCGCCGATCACGACCACCTCCTCAGGCTTCTCCCGTCCGCGCAGCTCGCCGATCACGTTGGCCGAACGGGCGTCGCCCTCGTCGCGCGCCTCCATGCGCAGCCTCACGACCACCCGCTCGCCGCGCCGCGTCAGCCGCGCGATCAGCTCCGCGTCCTCGACGCTCAGCGCCGCAGCCGGCACCTTCACCGTCGCGTCCCCGTAGCTCATCGCCCCGGTGTGCGGCGAGCGCAGGCTGTGGGCCGTCACCGAGCGGACCAGGGCCGCGACTGCGCCGTACTGGGCGGCGTACTGGGCCGCCCGGCCGCGGTAGTGGACCGCGTCGCCGTAGCCCGTCCCGCCCACGGGGTCGTAGGGCTTCATGGGATAGTTGAAGAGGACGATTTTGCCGGCCGCGGCCCTGCCGATGGTGGCCAGCTCGTCCTTGTCGCGGACACAGACGACTTCCGCGGTGATGCCCTCCGTCGGCGTCGCCACCGAGCCGCCCAGCCCGAGCATGTGCAGCCGCGCCGGGCGCGGCTCGACCATCTCGCACGATTCGCGCCCGCGCACCCAGCGCGGCACGTCGACCGACTCGGCCCGCACGTTCTCCTGCCCGTCGCGGCGCAGAGCGGCCTGGGCCCAAGCGACCGCCTGGTCCAGTTGCGGCGACCCGCTCAGCCGGTGCCCGATCCCGTCGCAGAGTTCCTGCATCTTTTGCCACGCGTCGTTGCCGGCGAGCGCCGCGTCGATGATGCGCTTGGCGGACGCCGCGTACCGGGCCTCGATCGACTCGGCCGATGGACCCTGCGCCGCGCAGCATGCCGCGAGCACGCCCAGAACTACGTTCATGAAATCACCTGTGGCGAATGAACGACAAACCAGCGCGGCACACGGAGACGTGCGGGGGCGCCCGGGAGGTTTCGCGGACCCGGCATGCGGCCGGGTCGCGCCAGATCACCTTGCGAGGAATCGTCGCAGCGGGGCGACCAGCCCGGCGGTGCCGGCGACGGCAGCGATCTTGACCACCGTGCCGGGCAGAAAGGGCCAGAATCCCAGCGACAGGGCGCCGGCCGCGTCGAGTCGCAGCCACGCCGCCAGCCAGATCAGGCCGGTCGCGAAGATGATCGCGTGCGCCGCCGCGCACGCCAGTGCCGCGTCCCGCGCGCGATGGGCCAGCGGTCGGCCCACGCCGCGCGTCAGCCAGCCCACCACCGGCTGGGCCAGGATGAAGCCCAGCAGGTAGCCACCGGTGACGCCCAGGAGCGGCGCGCCGGGGGGGCGCGGCGCTGCGAACGCGTCCAGCCCGGCCAGCCCCATCAGCAGGTACAGCGACATGCTGGCCGTGCCCAGCCACGGACCGAGCGCGGCGCCGGCCAGCACCACCGCCAGCGTCTGGAGCGTGATCGGCACGGGCGTACCGGGCAGCGGCAACGCCGCCCGGGCGCTGGCTGCGGTCAGCAGGGCGAAGAACACCACGCCTGCGCCGGCGGCGGCGGCGCGCGGCAGCGACGCGCGACGCAACCAGGCGGCGTCCTCGGCACGAACGGAGATCGGAGCGGGAGTATTCATGCCGGCGAATCCTAGCCAAGCCGGGACGCGCCGACAACGAAATCCCGATGCGTCGCCGCCGAACGCCGGCCGCGTCAGCGCTTCTGCTTCCACAGGTCGGTGAAGTCCTGATACATCATGTCCCCCGCCAAACGACGCAGCTTCGTGCCGACCACGTCGGGGGTCTGCTTGTAGATCGTCTCGCGGAAGTGCTTGCCGACCGGTGCGTCCTCGCCCGTGGTGAAGCCGATCTTGATCGGCCAGTTCCGGTAGTTCAGCTCGTCGCGGATGATGTCCGGGGCGCGCAGCACGACCTTGTGGAGCCCCGTCGACAGCGCCCGCGCCCAGCCCTGGAGCGAGCGCAGAAGCTGGGCCACGTTGTTGCTGCGGCGCTGGCTGGGCAGGTAATCGCGGATCGTGGCCACCAGGTTCGGGTTCTTGGTCATCGCCAAATAGTAGTTGGCCAGCTTGTCGCCCTCCTCACCGATCTGGCGCATGTCCTTGAGCATCGCCAGGTTGTGGGCCTCGATGATCGCCATCGCCCGCACCAGCTCCAGGAAGGACTCGCACAGGTTCTCGAACGTGCGCTGCGTCGGCACGTGCGTCGCCGGGCACACCTCGGGCCACTCGGTCGACATCTGCTTCCACAGCACCTGAAGCACGGCGTCGGCGGTCTGGGCCTCGGCGACCGCGACCTCGGTCTCGGCCGTCTGGCGCACCTGATCGCGCTCCTGGAGCACGGCCTCCACCCGTTGCCGCAGCGATTCGTTCTCCGCCTTGAGCGCGTTGAGCTCTTCGGCCTGGTCGACGGCCTGGTCGCTGACGCTCTTGCGCGCGTCCTGGAGCTTCTGAAGCTTGATCTGAAGCTGCTCGTTCTCGTTGATCTGAACGCGGAGCTGGTCCTCGATGCGGCGGATGTCGGCCAGGTTCTTGGCGCGATCCTCCTGAAGCTCCTTCACCTTCTGCCGCTGGAGCGCCAGCGACTCCATCGCGATCTGGTGCTCTTCCTTGTGCCGGGCCAGCGACGCCTCGACGTCCTTTCGCGCCTGAGTCTCCTGCGCCAGCTTCAGCTCCAGGCTGGCGCGCGCCTTCAGCAGCTCCGGCACCCCTGCGCTGTCGGCCGGACCCAGCTTGGCCGGTGGCGGCGGCGCCGCGGCCGCGCCGCGCAGGCTCGCGGCCGACTCCAATTGCCCGATCAGCGCTCGCGTCTGCTCGGCCGGGACCGCCTTGACGCCGGCCGCCAGTGCCTGGCGCACGGCGCCGGCGGCCTCCGCGCGGTCGCCGCGCTCCATCTCCAGCGCGATCCGGCGCAGAATCGTGAAACGGTCGGGGCTCCAGGGGAATGCGGACGGCGCGGTCCGCGCGGCTGGTGCGGAGCTCATCGGCGATACGCCTCCGGGCAACGCGACGGGTGGGTGGGTGTGCCCGGCTTCCCCGGACACTCCCGCGCCACCGCCGGCTGCCGCACTACTTCCGAAGCCGGATCATCTCGTTGTAGTCGTCGAACACGCAGTTGTTGGCTTCCTTCCGCAGCTCGGTCCCGATCGCGCCGCAGAGGTGGCGGAAGTTGCTTTGATAGTGCCGGCCGGTGGCGGCTTCCTGCGTTTCGAACGAGCCTTTCTTCATGTCCCACTTGGCGGGATCGAGGATCGGCTCGGCGACCTTCGGCCCGTGTACGATCGCCGTGAACAGGCCGTTGGCCAGCGCCAGCACCCAGGCGCGCAGCGCCCGCAGGGCATCGTTGAGCGCGTTGGACTTGCGCCGGCTCAACAGCGCCTCGCGCAGCGTCTGAAGGAACTTGGGCTGCTTCATGAAGCGCACCACGAAGCTCGAGAGCCGGTCCGACTCGTCGCCGCTCCGGCGCAGTTGCGACAGCGTCCCGCGCACGCCCTCGTCGATGACGACGTTGAGGCGGGCCATCTCGACGAACGCGTCGCACAGGTTCTCGAACGTGCGCCGATTGGGCACGTGCGCCGGGTCGAACACGTCCGGCCACTCGCGAGCCAGCTCGTCCCACTTGGCCCGCCAGTACGCGTCGGTCAGCTCGGATTCCATTCCCGCGCCCGGCGCGCTTTCGACGGTGGGCGGGGCGGCTTCCCGGGCAATGGGGAGGCCTTGTGCCTCGCCGAGCGAGTGTTCCGCCGTGGAAAGGGCGTCGAGGCGATGCGTCAGGGCGGTGAAATCCTCGCTGATGGAGCGGCGCGAGGCCTGGAGTTCCTCGACCAGAGACCGGATGTAGTCGCTCTCCAGAACCTGCGTCGAGAGGTGCTCCTCGATCCGCCGGGACTCGGCGACGTGTGCGGCGACCGCGTCGCGGATGGTGCCGAGGCTGTTCTTGTGGGCTGCAAGCGCTTGCAGCACGCGATCATGCTCGGCGTTGTTACGGGCGAGCGCGGTTTCGACCCGCCGCCGGGCCTTCACTTCCGGCTTCACGTCCAGATCAAGACCGCTGTCGTCCGGCACTTCCGCGCGGTCGGCATCGCGGTGTTCAAGCCGCTCGTCGCGGCGGTCGCCGGGCCTGAGGTTCGCCATATCGCACTCCATCCGACGACCGAGGGCCGCAGCCGTCCCGCTGCTGTAGCCTCTGAAGCGTCAGAACCACGCCCTGATTAACGATCGAGGCGCCGGCAGGTTGCACCCACCGCGCGCGTCCGTACTACATAGCCCCCTCGCTAAACAATCTAACCGCTGTCGGGGCGTGTTTCTGAGGAAAATCGCCCGATCTTCGAAACCGGTTACGGAGTCGCGGCGATCGCCGGAGGTTCCTCATCCTCCCGGCGTGCGCAGCGCCGCGATCGCCTCCGCCCGTCCGAGAATCACGTCGTCCATCAATGCCAGCAGTCCGCGCAGCTCGAGCAGCGGAAGAGATGACTCGCCGGACCGCGGCGCGTCCGCCGCGCGATCGATCGCGTAACTGAACCCCGGCACGAAGGTCGTCGCCCGCAGCGCGACCTCGATCACAGCCTGCCACAACAGCGGCGGGAACCCATCCAGCCGCGCGGCGGAGCGTTCCTGTCGCCGATAGCAAAGCCCGCGCCGTGACCACAGCGAGGCCGGCGCGTCGTCCTCACAGCGCGCGGCGATCCAGCTTCGCGCCTGGGTCCCGCGGTTCTCCGCCTCCACCGCCATGCAGGCGGAGGTGAACTCGGCCCGCTCGGCGCGGAGCTGCTCCCGGTAGCGCGGCGACGGCCGCTCGTCGTGGGCCAGCAGCGCGTCCAGCAGCAGCACCCCCAGAGCGTAGAGGTCGCAGGCCTGCCCAAAGCGCGGGTACCAGCGATAGCGCGCGGCTCCGACGTCGGACTGCGGCTTCAGCGCGCCAACGTTTCCGATTACGCGGCCGGTCAGCGCCAGCCCATCCCCGTCGTTGGGGTCGTGGGTTCCCGTTGGCGCGAGCGTGGCTCGCCACCCGTCGCCGTTGACGTCGAACAGGTCGCGCATGGAAAGCAAGCCGCGCTTGATTCCGGTGTCTTCCAGGAGCACCGTCACCCGCGCGCCGGTCGCGTCGGCCGAACTGGACTTGACGTAGACCCGCGCTCCGGACTCGGCCCCGAACTGACGCATGGCGTCAGCGGCCTCCGGCGGAAGCAGGTCGGGTGCGCACCACGCCGGCGGACAGGCGAGCAGGTCGCCCTCGGCGTTGCGCACGGGTGCGGCCGGGTGCAGCCCGAGCCGGCGCGTGACGGTCCGCAGCCCCCACAGGCACGCAGGCAGATCGGCGTCGTCGTCGCACGCGACCCGCAGCGCGTCGTCCGTCCATGCCAGGTGCGGCACGCCCGTCTGACGCCAGGCGCGGTCGCACTGCTCCAGCGCGGCCGCGATCAAACCCGTCTTCAGCCGGCAGATTTCGACCAGCTCGCGCCCGGAGCGTTCGGTTCCCAGAAGCGTGCGCGGTCCGCGAAGGAACCGCACGGCGCGGCGCCGACGAAGCTCGGCGAAGGCGGCGGCGCCCGCGCCACCCGGCGCGCCGCCGGCGTCCGCGTGGAGCGCATCGCCCGGAGGCACGCCGCCCATCATCCGCACGGCCTGGTCCAGCGACAGCTCGCCGTAGGGCTGGAGGACCGCGGTGTGCGGCACGGGCGAGAGCACGGCCAGGCGATCGACGGCGAATGCGTACGCACCGTCGGTCGGGTGGCAGCGGGGGCGCTCGGCGCAGCCGACGCAGGTGTGGGAGTCGACCAGCGTGGCGCGGCGCGGATCTTCCGTGGGCAGCGCGGCGATCTGCGCGGCGACGGTGCCTTGGTCCAGCACGAGCTGCTCCAGCGACTGTACGGGTCCGATCGCGCTGTCCCCGCCGGCGCCGCCGTAGCACCGGATGAAGTCGCCGTCGGAGGACTTGACCGTGGCCAGGACCTCGACCCGCAGACTGGCCGGGGATGGAGCGGGCGCTTCGACCGCGGCGGGAACGAGGGGTTGCAGGGTGTCCGGGGCCAAAGCCTCGAAGACGGCGTGACGCTTGCGGCAATAGAGCAGGACCCCAAGCCGCAACCCGCCGGCTTGAAGCGTCGCGAGCCAGGCGGGCCGCTCGCCCAGCGCAGCCGACGCGAAGAGCCCCGGAATCGCCGCCACCGCGCGCGCCACCGCATCGGTCGGGATCGGTCCCAGCTCCGCCGCGGACGGATCGAGCAGCCACGCCTCGAGCGGCGCGGCGCCCTGACCGTCGGGAGTGCACAGCGCGGCGGCGACACTGACGGCGGGCCCGAGCGGGCCGTCAAGCCGAACCAGCGGTGCGACCGCGGTCGGGCCTTCGGCCGGCTCGGGTCCGACCAGGCGCAGCACACCTCCGACCCGCGCCGGGAGCGGGAGAAAACAGGTGGTCGAAGTGGTCGATTCCGCCGACACGTGCGCCGATTCTCCGAGGGCCCCTGCGCCCGGCAGGGCTGCGCGGGAGGGGCGGATTATAGTGCTCGGTGCGCGACGGCGTCACCGCCGCGGCCCTCGGTTGGCGAACCGACCCCAGCCTCCGATCGCGCGCGACATCGTGTACCGGCGTTCGCGCCCGGCTCGGTTCGCGCGGGCGCACGAAGGCGCGTGCGACCGGCAGGGGGGGCTCATGCTGGGACGTCGCCGATCCGCGGTGTTATCGGGCGCTATCCGTGTCGGATTCCCGGCAGGGCAACCGGCCGTCGTCGTAGGCGCGCTCCAGTCGTCCGTACGCGGCCTGAAGCGTGACGAATCGCAGGTGGTGCTCGGCTCTGGCTTCGGGCGTCGTGGCCCGGTCCGGGTGCCAGCGCAGGCACTGCTCGCGCCACGCGCGTTGCAGCTCGGCCCGGGTCGCCGACGCCGGGAGATCGAACAGCGCCAGTGCGTCGTGCTCCGGGAGCTCGGCGGCGCGGCGCTTGGACTGCTCCTCGATGACGCGACGGTCCTCGTCCGAGGTCTTTGCGAGCCACTTCCAATCCCAGATGTCGGGCAGGATGGCGCCGATCGATGCTCCCAGGACGGTCATGGCACGCGTGAAGGGGCGGCCGCGCAGGCGGAGCAGCCGGTCGGCCAGCATGCCCGCCATGCCGGCCGCGGTCCCACCGACGCGGGCCGCCGTCGCCCGGGCGCGGCGGTGCCGGTCCGCCAGCAGAGGCCGCACGTCGTGGGCCCAGACGCGGCGGAAGAAGGCCTGCAACGACTCGTTGTCGCCGGTTGAGGGTCCTATCATGCTCGGTCCGCCTCGGCGGGCGGGGCGGCAACACCGGCCCGCGCCGGGTTCGTGCGGCGGGGCGTCGTACGCGGCGCCGCCGCACGGGCCAAGGATTCTATCGCATCGGAGACTTCGTCCGTGACGAGTTCCCTGCCCGGTGGCGTCGATGAGCGCGGCGCGTGGGTCGGCGCGGCGCTGGCCGCCGGGTGCGTGGCGCTGAGCCAGGTCGCGTATCGACTGCTTCCGGGCGGCGTGCCCGAGGCGCTGTTCGCTGTTGCCGTGAGCGGGGCCGCGCTCTGGTTCGCCGGCGTGGGGAGCGGCGATGCGCGTCTCACGTGGGTCGCGGCGGGGATGGGTGTGCTGTGGCTCGGGTTGGCGCACATCCCCGGGCGTTGGCGCCGCGCGACCCCGCCGGCGGTGCGGCCCGGCGCGTTCCGGTATGTCGGAGTGTTGTGCGGCGTGCTGGCCTTCGGGTCGCTGCTCACGGCCTGGCCGGCGCCCGCCACGGAATGGGCCCTGCCCGGGCTGACCGCCGCCGGGTTGGCGCTTGCGGTCGTGCTCGTCGACGGTCTGCGGCGTTGGCGCCGTCGCGCGGCTGCCGCGGTCGCCGCACCGGAGGAGCTGCTCGACGAACGTCTTGGGAGTCCGGCGGCGGGCGCCGCGGCATTCGCGACGGCGCTGTTCGCGCTGGCAGGCGTCGGACTCGCCGCTCGGTCCGCGCTTGCGCCGCTGACGGCCCTGTTGGCCACGCTGGCGGCGTTCAACGTGTTCCATCGCCACCGCTGGCGCGCGGCGGGATCGGCGGGCTTCGTCGGCGTCGTGCTGACGTGGACGGCGGCGCTGGTCGCGTGGGGCGCGTGGTGGGACGCAGACGCGCTTGCGCGTGCCGCCCTTGGCGTGGTGTGCGGGTCGCTCAACGTGCGATGGCTGTCGCGATTCTGGGCGCAGCAGTTGCACGACGGCGCGGCCTGGACGACGGCAGGGCGGTTGATCCCGCTTGCGCGGACCGTTGCCGGCGCGATGCCCCTGGCCGTGCTTTCGCTGGCGCTGGCGAGCGCGCTGGGGCCGAACACGGGGGCGCCGCGCGGCGCCGCGATCGTCGCCGGTCTTCTCGCCGCAGCATGGGCGGTTGCGATGGCGCGGAGCGACCCGGGCGCCAGCGCCCCGTCGCGCTGGCTCTGGGCGCTGGTCGTGGCGGCGGCGTTGCTGCTCCTGTCTGCGGCGCCGCTGGCGCGCGGGCCGCTCGAAGCCATTCCGGCGGCCGGGGGCGCAGCGGCGCTGACGCTGGGGCTTGCGCGCTCGGTGCGTCTGGTGCGCGGAGGCGCCGCCGAACGGGACGACGGTGTGTGGATGCTTGCGGTGCTGCCGGTCGTGTCGGGGATGCACCTGGCCCGGCCCGGCGCGGATTGGACCGGCCCGTTGGCGTGGGTGCCGCTGGGGCTGGCCCCAATGTACGCGGTGCTGGCGGCGCGGCGTGCGTGTGATTCGCGGACGCCGCTGGAGCGAGTATGATGACGGCGGCCATGACTTCGACCGTGCCCGGGGACACTTCCTTTGTTCATCTCGACGTGGCGGGCGGCGTGGAATTCGCCGCGGACGTGATCCCGGAGCGCGAGACGGTGGCGCTGATCTTCCGCGTGTTGTCGGGGCTTGCCGACGAGCCTGCCGAGCTGGCGGGGATCGGACAGATCGTGGAGAGCACGCTTTCGAAGGGGACGGCGCTGCGGAGCGGGCGGGAGCTGGCGGACGCCTTCGACGCGCTGGGGGCGCAGCAGTCCTCGACCTGCGGGCGGCAGTCGACGCTGGTGCGGGTGGTATGCCTGCCGGAGTTCGCGGAGGACGCGGTCGACCTGGTGGCGGAGATGCTCTGCCAGCCGACGTTTCCGCCGGAGGCGTGCCGCGTGGCGGTGGAGCTGGCGCAGCAGGAGCTCAAGTCGATCGAAGACGACCCGGGCGACGTGGTTCGCCGCATGATCCAGCG
Organism: uncultured Planctomycetales bacterium; assembly: GCA_964401365.1. GTDB lineage: Bacteria > Planctomycetota > Phycisphaerae > UBA1845 > Fen-1342 > CAYNYG01. The sequence continues at coordinate 21,007 of CAYNYG010000016.1, forward strand.
GCTGACGCTGGGTCCGGTGTATGGTCGGGATCCGGTGGGGACGCCCGAGACGCTCGCCCGCATTACGCCGGACGCCGTGCGCGAGCATTGGCAGCGCACGTACCACCGCGGGCGATTGCAGGTGGCGGCAGCCGGGCCGGTGGATGTCGGTGGACTGGCGCGGCGGCTGGAGCGCGGGTTCGCCGGGTTTGGGAACGGGGATCGGGCGGCGCGTGGCCCCGTGGGGCTGACGTTCACGCCCGGGCGCGAGCATCGCACGAAGGACCTGAAGCAGCAGCAGATCGCCATCACGCTGGCGGGCGCGGCGCGGGACGAGGCGAGCTTCCCGGTCGAGCAGGTGCTGCTGGGGGTGCTGTCGGGGGGGATGAGCGGCCGACTTTTCACGGAGGTGCGTGAGAAGCAGGGACTTGTTTACTCGGTGTCGGCCTGGCACGAGCAGTTGCGGGGCTTCGGGGTGGTCCACCTGCGCGCCAGCAGCACGCCGGAGCGCTGCGCCAAAACCTACGACACGCTGTTGCGCGAGATTGAGCGCGTGGGGCGGGACCTGACCGAGGCGGAGGTGGTTCGCGCCCGGGACGGGCTGATCGCGCAGGCGCTGACGCAGGACGACATCACTCGGACGCGGGCAGCCGGCCTGAGCGACGACCTGTTCCATTTCGGCCGGCCGGTCGGCCTGGGGCCTAAGATCGAGGCGGTGCGCCGCGTGACCGTGGCGGACGTGGCGGCCCGCGCGCGGGAGTTCGACGTGGCGCGCACCTGCGTCGCGACGCTGGGGCCTCGCGAGTTGTGACGGTGCGGCCTGGCGGGTCAATTCCGGCGGCCTGGATTCCGATAAGAACTCGCGGTCCGAGCGTGCGCGGCGGGCGGTTGACTTGGGTGACGCCGTGTCGGTACAAGAATGCGATCAACACCGATGCGTCGAGGTCGCCACGCCGAGGACGGGTTGAGCTTGGGAGTGACGTTGCTGCGCCGGCGAAGAGCGCTGGTGGTGTGTGGGATTGCGCTGGGCGTGTGCGGCTGCAACGCGGCCCGTACGTCGGACGTGCAATTGCACCTTAGCGCGGGCGACCGCGCGCTGGCGCAGCGCCAGCTCGACGCGGCGCTGGCGGAGTACCTGACGGCGGTGGAGTTGGCGCCGGACTCGTCGGACGCGCACGCGAAACTGGGGCAGGTCTACAAGGAGCGGGGCGAGTTGACGCACGCGTCGGAGTCGCTCGAGACCGCCTTGCGGCTCAATCCGTTCAGTTTCGTCGCGGCGTTCGAGCTGGGGGAAGTGTATCGGTTGCTGGACCGGCTGAAGCAGGCGGTGCGCGCCTACGTGAAGGCGGTCGAGCTCAACCCGGCCGACTTCGGCGCGCAGTTCCGCCTCGGGTCGTGCTATCACCGGCTGGGTGAACTGGACGAGGCGGCGGTTGCCTACCAGGCGGCGATCGACCTGGATGACAAGAGCGCGTTCGCGTGGACGAATCTGGGCGCGGTGTATGATTCGCAGGGCAAGTACTACGAGGCGATCCAGGCGTACAAGAAATCGCTCGAGTGCGACGCCAAGCCGCAGCCGATCGTGCTGGTCAACCTGGCGACGGTGTATCTGAATCAGGAGCGCTGGAGCACGGCGCGCAAGACGCTCATCGAGGCCATCAAGCGGGATCCGAACCTGTCGGTGGCGTACGAGCGGCTGGGATACTGCCTGTGGCGTGAGCAGAGCATGGACGAAGCGGCGCAGGCGTACCTGCGCGCCACCGCGCTGGACGCCGCGAACGCGGCCGCCTTTGCCGGGTACGGGGTGGTGCGCATCACGCAGTACCTGGACGACCCGAACCGCGTGATGTTCCTGAACGAGGCGGTCGAGGCCTGGCACACGAGCCTCGAGATCAACCCCAAGCAGCCCAAGCTCCGGGTTCTTCTGGAAAAGTACCGTCCCAAGCGGGGCACGGCGCCGGTGGCGTCGATCGACGGTTGACGCCGATCCGTGAATCGCGGGGGAAAGACGCAGGCGGGGACTCAGATGTGCAGGCCACCGTCGACCAGGATCACCTGGCCCGTGACGTAGGAGGCCGCCGGTCCGGCCAGGAACGCGACCACGGCGGCGACTTCCTCGGCGGACCCGAAACGTTGCAGCGCCGTAAGCTCCTTGACCCCGTCCTTGATCTTGGCGGGCAGAACGGCGGTCATGTCGGTCTCGATGAACCCGGGAGCCACGGCGTTGCAGGTGATGCCGCGTTTTCCGAATTCCTTGGCGACCGTCTTGGTGAGCCCGATCAGCCCGGCCTTGGCGGCGGCGTAGTTGGCCTGGCCCGCATTGCCGGCCACGCCGGAGACGCTGGCGATGTTGATGATGCGGCCGCGGCGCGCCCGGATCATGTGGCGGCTGCACGCGCGAATGAGCCGGAACGCGGACCGCAGGTTGGCGTTGATGACCTCGTCGAACTGCTCGTCGCTCATGCTCATGAGCAGGCCGTCGCGCGTGATCCCGGCGTTGTTGACCAGGATGTCGATGCGCCCGAAGCGCTCGGCGGTCTTCTCGACGACGGCATCGATGGCGGCGGCGTCGGTCACGTCCAGCGCGGTGGGGATGACGCGTTCGCGGATTGCGGGTGCGTCCGCGGCCCAGGTCGCGATCTGGTCGACGCTGCGCGCCGCGGCGATCACGGTCGCGCCTTGGCTGGCGAGGTCCATGCAGATCGCGCGGCCGATCCCGCGCGAGCCACCGGTGACGATGGCGATCTGGTCCGTCAACTGCATCCGCTTCTCCGATGGCGACCGGCGCGGATCGCCTGTCGCGCTATTTCACTCGCAATCCCGCCGCATGTAAACGCGCACCGGGCCGGCGGGAGCCGGAGCGGCGCGCCCCGCGCACCCCGCTACGCGGACGGTTGCAGGTCGGCGGCGCGGCTGATGCTGGTCGCCCGAGCGCTGCGGTCGATCTTGCGCATGAGCCCGGTCAGCACCTTGCCGGGACCGATCTCGCGGAACTCCGAGCATCCGTCGGCCAGCAGCCGCCGCACGCACTCGTTCCAGCGGACGGGGTTGAACACCTGGCGGAAGAGCGCCTCGCGAATGGAATCGGGGTCGCGATGATACTGGGCGTCCACGTTGGACACGACCCGAACGGCGGGGGCGCTGAACGGGCAGGCGATCAGGTGCGGCCGGAGACCATCCGCGGCGCTGCGCATGAGCGCGGAATGGAAGGCGCCGGCGACGTTGAGCGGGACGGCCTTGCCGCCCAACGGCTCGACGGCGGCAACGGCCGCGTCGCAGCCGGCCTGCTCGCCGGAGATGACGATCTGCCCGGGGCAGTTGAAGTTGGCCGGTGCGACGCGTCCGAGCGGCGCGACGCGCTCGCACAGCCCGAGCACCGCTGGTTCGTCCAGCCCGATGATGGAGACCATCCCACCCGGGTGCGCCTGGGCCGCGTGCTGCATGAGCTTGCCGCGCTGGTAGACCAGCCGCAGGGCGTCCTCGAACGCCACGGCGCCGGCCAGATGCAGGGCCGTGTACTCGCCCAGGCTCAGCCCGCCCATGGCGGCGAAGGTGCCGGCGCCGATGCAGCCGGTCTCGAGCGCGGCGTGGTAGAGCGCCACGCTGGTGACGAAGATCGCGGGCTGCTGGAGGTCGGTGGCGTTGAGCCGCTCGGGCGGGCCGTCGAAGCACGCCGCCCGCAGGTCGAATCCGAGCGCGCGGTTGGCCTGCTCGTAGATGCCGGAGGCGGCGCGCGACACCTGCGCCACGTCGCGGCCCATGCCCACCGATTGGGCGCCCTGCCCGGGAAAGACGGCCGCGACGCCCATGGGCTAGACCCTCAGAAGGAGCGAACCCCAGGTAAGTCCCGCGCCGAAGGCGCACATGAGCACGTGCGACCCGGGGCGGACGCGGCCGGCGGCGCGGGCCTCGTGGTAGGCGATCGGCACCGATGCGCTGGACGTGTTGCCGTAGCGGTCGATGTTCAGCACGACCTTCGCCAGCGGCAGGCCGAGCTTTTCGCAGGCCGACTCGATGATGCGCGCGTTGGACTGGTGCGGGACGAGCAGGTCGAGGTCGGCGATGGCGAGGTCGGCGTCGGCGAGCGTGTCGGTGATGATCTGCACCATCTGCGAGACGGCAAAGCGGTAGACTTCCCGCCCCGCCATGCGGACGTAGTGAAGCCGTTCGTTGACCGTCCGCGCGGTCGCCGGTTCGCGCGATCCGCCGGCGGGCAGCACGATGAGCCGCTGGCCCTTGCCGTCGCAGTAGGTTCGGATCGCGACGATGCGCCGCCGCGGGTCGCTGCTGCGGCGCAGCACGGACGCGCCGGCGCCGTCGCCGAAGAGGATGCAGGTGGTGCGGTCCTCCGGATCGACGACCTTGGAGAGCGTGTCCACGCCCACGACCATGGCCTGGCGCGAGACGCCCGAAAGGAGGAACTGGGCGGCGGTGACGACGCCGAAGATGTACCCCGAGCAGGACGCGCCGATGTCGAAGGCGGGGAAGGTCCCGCCGCCGATCTCGCGCTGCACGCTGCACGCCAGCGAAGGGATCGGGAACTCGGGCGTAACCGTGCCGACCACCAGGAGGTCGAGTTCGGCGGCGCTGATGCCGGCGTCGCCCAGCGCATGCCGCGACGCGGCCACGGCCAACTCGAGCGAGGATTCGTCGCGCGTCGTCCAGCGGCGCTCACGGATCCCGGTTCGCTCGGCGATCCACTGGTCGGAGGTGTTGAGATAGGCGGCGAAGTGATCGTTGGTGACCACCCGCGCGGGAACGCCGATGCCCGTCCCGGCGATCTCCAGCGGCCAGTCAACCCTCATGCGCCGACCTCGTGCGGCTCGCGCAGTTGGGCGGCGATCTCGGCGTTGAGTCCCAGCCGCACCTGTTCGCCCGCGACGCGGATGGCGTTGGCGATGGCGCGCTGATCGCTGCGGCCGTGACAGATGATGGCCACGCTTTTGACGCCCAGCAGCGGTGCGCCGCCGTACTCGGCGAAGTCGTGCTTGGCCCAGATGCGCTCGACGACCGGCTCGAACTGCTGGACCAGCTCCGGGCTGTCATCGGCGATCTCGCGGCGGATGGTCTTGAAGATGCCCTCGGACAGCCCCTCGGTCAACTTCAGCACGACATTGCCGACGAACCCGTCGCAGATGAACACGTCGCACTGCCCGGCGAAGATGTCGCGTCCTTCCATGTTCCCGGCGAACTGGATCCGCGGGTCGCTCTTCATCAGGTTCCGCGCGTCGCGGACGAGCGTGTTGCCCTTGGCGTCTTCCTCGCCGATGTTGACCAGCCCCACGCGCGGGCTCTGGACGCCCAGAATGGCGCGAGCGTACACGCTCGCCATGCGCGCGTACTGGTGCAGGTGGTGCGGCTTGGGGGCCACGTTGGCGCCGACGTCGCACACCACCACCGGCCCGTGAAAACTGGGCAGCGTCACGGCAATGCCCGGCCGCGCCACCCCCGCCAGCGTCCCGACCTTGACCTGTGAAGCGGCCGCGAAGGCGCCCGTGTTCCCGGCCGAGATGATCGCGTCGACCTCCTCAGCGGCGGCGGCGAGCGCCATCCGCGCGATGGAGGAGTCTTTCTTCTGCTTGAGCGCCTCGACCGGGTGATCGTGCATCTCGATCACCTGGCGGCAGTCTACGATCGTGATGCGCGCGTCGCAGACCCCCCAGCGGGCGCACTCCGCCTCCACGCGCTCGCGCGGACCGAACAGCAGGACCTCGGCGTCGTTGACCAGCTTCAGCCCGGCAGCGACGCCTTTCACGATTTCATGCGGCGCGTGATCGCCCCCCATCGCGTCCACCGCGATTCGCATGGCGCTACTCCGACCCGCCGACCTCGATTACCGTGTGGGTGTTGACGTACCCGCAGTTGGCGCAGGCCGCGTGCGGCAGCTTGGCGTGCGAGCATTTCGGGCAGGCGATCAGATGCACCGGCTTGAGCGCGTGGTGTGACCGACGCGTTCGCTTGCGCATCTTCGTCTTCTTGTGTACCGGAAGCATGCGGTCAACCCTTACCGAGGGACATCCTGCCGGCGCGGCCCATCCCGTACGAGCTTCGCTGCCGCCGGGCAAAGCTTCGTACGTTATCCCGCGTGGCGCGGCTGTGTCAAGGAGACTCCCCCCCGACCCGCCGCGGCTCGGCGTCCGGGTCGTGCGCCGCGCCCGGCGGGGTGACGCGTTACAATGCGGGTCAGGGCCGGCCCAGACGCGTCACGTCCCCGTGCCGGGTGAACGTGGGAGCGTTGCGCCGGGCCGTTCGCGCGGAATCGCGGTCCGGGCACGCGCGGCGGGCGAAGACGGAAACGACCTGGACGAGGAGCCAGCATGATCGCCTGGATTTCGCTCGCGCTGTTGGCGTCCGTGGACCCGGACGGCGTTCGCGCCCGGCTTGCGGCGGCGGGGGACGCGGCCCGCTACGACGCCGACGTCGTGATCGTGCTGGACGAGACGACGGTCAACGTCCGCCCCAACGGCATCGGCGAAGCGACGCACCACACCCTCACCAAGGTGCTGCGCGACGCCGGGGCGCGAGCGCAGGCGGTGCAGCGGTTCAATTTCGACCCCGACACCAATCGCTTCACCCTCCGCGCCGTCCGCGTCCACCGCGGCGACGGTCGGGTGGAAGCCGTGGACGTGTCGGCCGCGACGGTCCAACCCGAGCCGCAGTGGGGCATCTACTGGGCCAACCAGCGCGTGACGCTGGCGATGCCGCGGCTCGAGGTCGGGGACGCGGTCGAGGCGACCTACACGAAGATCGGGTTCAACGTGGCCTACCTCGATGACGCGGCGGGCGAGGGAGCCGCGCCGGGGGCCGCCGCGGAGGGTGGCGAGCTCCAGCCGCCGATGCCGGGCCACTGGTATGACGAGGTGTCGTTCTGGTCGGGGGTGCCGGTGATGGAGAAGCGTTACACGGTGCGGGTGCCGCGCGACAAGCCGTTGCAATACGCGGTGTACAACGGGGAGGTGCGCTCGTCGCTCACGTTGGAAGGCGACGTGACCGTGTACTCGTTCGAGAAGCACGACATCCCGGCGTTCCGCGGGGAGCCGAACATGCCGTCGGCCCGGGACACGGAGTGCAAGCTGGTGCTGGCGACGCTGGAGGACTGGCCGCGGAAATCGCGCTGGTTCCACGCGGCCAACGAGGCGCAGTTCGAGCGTGACGAGTCGATCCGCGCCGTGACGCGTTCCGTGATCGCGGGCTGCGCCGACGACGAGGCGAAGATCACGGCGCTGAACCACTGGGTGGCCGAAAACATCCGCTATGTCGGCACAAGCCGCGGCGCATGCGAGGGATACACGACGCACCGCGCGGCCGAGACGCTGCGCGACCGCGGCGGCGTGTGCAAGGACAAGGCCGGGCTGCTGGTGGCGATGCTGCGCGAGGCCGGCTTCGACGCCTATATCGTGATGACGCAGGCCGGGTCCGAAGTGACGCCCGTCCCCGCCGACCAGTTCAACCACGCCGTGACGTGCATCCGGACCGCCGACGGCGCATTCCGCCTGCTCGATCCGACCTGGATGCCCAAGAGCCGCGAAAACTGGTCCAGCGCCGAGCAGCTCCAGCACGTGGTGTACGGCACTCCGGAGGGGCAGCCGCTGTCGCGCTCGCCCTACAGCGGCCCGGAGAACAACTGGGTGCGCTGGGACGCGTCGTCGTCGCTCTCGGCGGACGGGTCGCTGCGCGGGGAGCTGGCGCTCTCGGCCGCCGGCGTGCCCGAGACCAACCTGCGACGCAGTCTCAACGGACGGCGTCCCGGCGAGCGCCCGCGCGCCATGGCCGAATGGCTGGCGCGCCTGGCGTGCGACGCACGACTGACCGCCTTCGACGCGATGGACCCGATGGACTTCTCGGGCCCCTACACCCTCCGCTGCGGTTACGCGGCCGGTGCGTTCGCATGGGGCGCGCACGAGCGGCGATACCTGCCGCTGCCGATGCTGCGGCGGATCGCGTCCGAGGTGGTTCTGTCGGACCTGCCGGCCGAGGTCGCCGAGGGCCGCCGGTATCCGGTGCGGATGCGCTCGACGCGGCGGATCGACATTCGCGAGAGCCTCACGCTGCCCCCCGGCTGGAAGCTGGTGGATCGGCCGGGAGCGGTTGCGCTGGACGGCGTCGCGGCGTCGCTGAACTTCGAGCTGCGCGAGACGGGCGGGCGGATCGAATACACCTGCCTGGCCGATTTCAAGAAGCACGTCGTGCCGGTGGCGGAATGCGGCGAGCTGAAACGGGTGGTGGACGCGCTGAACGACCTGGCGCGGGCCTGGCTGGTGCTCGAACTGGAGACGCGCTCGGCGGGCGCGACGGCGCTGGACACAGGAACGAGGTGAACCGCGCGGTCGGGCGGCTCGGCAGGAGGCCGGTGTCGCGGCCTGATTCCCGCGCAGGGGGGGTGCATCCTTCTACAATGTCGCGTCGCGGCGCCGCGGGCGCCGATCCGTCGTCGCAGAGCGGAGATGCACCATGAGCGAGTCGCGTCGCAACGTCCTGGTCGGGATGTTCGTCGTTTTCGGTCTGTCCGCGTTCGCGATCCTGGTCATCCTCTTCGGCAAGGTGCCGGGGTTCGTGACCGCAGGCCGAAACTACACCATCGACATTCATTTCGACGCGGTGTCGGGCGTGCGGCCCGGCACGATGGTGAGCATGTCCGGCAAGACGATCGGGCGCGTCGAGGCGGTCGAGTTCGTCGATCCGGAGCGGATCGATCGCGGCGTCCGCATCGTGGCGTCGATCGAGAACCGTTACCGGCTGCCCCGCGGAGTGCGCGCGGAGACGAGCGAGGCGATCCTGGGCATGGGCCGGCCGCCCATCCAACTGGTCGTTGACACTCCGACCAGCGAGTACCACCCGACCGGGGCGCCAATCGCCGGGCGGACCGCGTCGGCGATGGAGGCCATCTTCCCGGCCAGCGTCGCCACCACGCTCCAGCAGACGGCCGGGCAGATCGGGACGGCGGCCGAGGCCCTCACGCCCGTGTTGCGCGACCTGCACGGGGTCCTGGAGCCGCGCGACCTGGGCGAAGTCGATCGGGGCTCGCGCGAGGGCAATCTCGCCACGTCCGCCGTCCGGCTCGACGCGACGCTCAAGCACTTCAACGAGCTGCTGGGCGATCCGGCCGTCAAGGGCAACCTGAAGGAGGCCATCGCCAACTTCCATCGCATCTCGACGGACGGCAAGGCGGCGGCCGAGTCGCTGCGGGGCTTCTCCGAGGACGCGCGCGGGGTCGCCGGCGACGTCAAGGCGCTGGTGGCCAAGGCGGGCACGTCGATCGACAGGATCGACCAGAACGTCGATCGGGTCGCGCTGAACGTCGTCGAGAACCTCGACACGCTCTCGCGCGTGCTCGACGGACTGGCGGCGGCGGCGGCGCAGATCCGCAACGGCGAGGGGACGCTCGGCAAGCTGGCGATGGACGATCGGCTCTTCGAGGCGATGGTGCTGACCTTCCAGCGCCTGGCCGAGGCCGGCGACGAGTTCAAGGTGCTGGCGCAGGAATGGCAGAAGGGCAGGATCCGCGTCGGGTTCTGATCCGCGGGACTCGCGTGCGTCCGGGCCGTGCCCCGTCAGAACAGGTTCGACGCGCCGTCAACGAACCGACTTACGTCGCCGCCCAGCAGCAGCGTGATGAGCGCACCCAGGAGCTGCGTAAGGAACGACGTCAGGACGTCGCTGAATGCGATCAGGTCGAACGCGGTGGGGATGCTCAACAGGACGGCGCCGGTCGCCAGGAGCCGGCCTCGGCGTTGCAGCAGCGGTCGCGTCATGATGGACTCTCCGGGGTTGACAGGGACCGCATGATACCCGCTGCGCCCGCGGACCGGAGCGCGCGGCGGCTCAGTCTTGCAGGACGTCGACGAAGCCCTCGATGTCCATGGCGTTCACCGACCCGTCGACGTTCATGTCGCAGGAGTAGTCCGGGTCGCACCCGGGGTAGGTCTGCCCGTAGGCGTCCAGGTCCGTCAGCGCCAGGACGAACGCCTGGATGTCGCCCCCGTTGACGGACCCGTCGCAGTTCGCGTCGCCGGGCGTCGTCAACCGGTTGTAGTAGACGTACGTGCCCACCTCGTCCCAGTTCGCGACCGCCATGTCGAGTCGCGACGAAACGTCGTATTCGACGCGTACCGTCGCGCTCGCATCGCCGCCGGCCGTCACCCAGCCGTGCTCACGGCTGAGCGTGTACTGCGCCGGCGACAGCAAGGTGTCACCGCGATGGACGGAGATAACGCGCTGGATGGGCTGATGCCGCAGGCGACACAGCGTGCCATCGGGTGGGGTGGGGTCGAACGTCTCAACCACGCGGCGCAGCCCGTTGCGGTCGACGTCGGCCAGGACGATCTTCTCGACCACGGTGGTCCCGGCCGAGTTCCAGTCCGGGGAGCTCGGCAGGCCGCTGCCCTGGTTGAGAAAGATGCGCGTGCGGTCCCACCAGGCGCCCGTCGCCAGGTCGAGGCGTCCGTCGGCGTTGAGGTCGCCCAGCGCGACGGCCGCGCCATACCCGTCGAAGTAGCTCCATGAATAGGTGGGTTCGAAGAGGCCGGCCGACAGGCCGTTGTACTGCTTGAAGCGGCCGCTGCCCCCGCCGAGCTGGGTGTTGTCGGTGACGAAGAGTTCGGGGTAGAAGTCGCCGTTGACGTCGCCGGCGGTGGCCATGATCCCGAACTGGTTGGCGTTGTCGGTGGAGTGCCAGCTTGCGTTGGTCTCGAGGATCCCGCCCAGGTTGCGGTAGAGCCAGGTGTAGGTCTTGGTCCCGACACCGACCAGGTCGAGCCAGCCGTCGGAATCGGCGTCGACCCACAGCGCGCCGAGGTAATGGTGGGTGTCGCTGGACTGCCAGCTTGCGACCGATTCGAGCTGTCCACCCACGTTGAGGTGGACCGTGTTCTTGGTGTCGTAGCCGGGGTCGTAAGGCCAGCCGGTGGCGACGGCCAGGTCGGGTCGGCCGTCGTTGTTCACGTCGCCGAACTTCACGTCGAACGCGCGGGCCTTTTCGTCGGAGACCCAGCTCGGCGTGGATTCGAGCGTGCCGGCAACGTTGAGGTAGAGCCGGGCGGCCGGGCCGCTCTCGTTGATCAGCCGCGAGACGGCGACGTCGAGCCAACCGTCGCCGTTGACGTCGGCGACGTCGAGGTGCCCGTGATATCCGATGTCGGCCGACTCCCACCCCGGTGAGGCCTGAAGGGTGCCGCCATCGTTGTAGTACACGGTGACACGTTGTCGCTCGATGTCATTGCCGTTGGACACGACCAGGTCCGGCCAGCCGTCGTTGTTGAGGTCGGCCAAGGCGGCGCCGGTTCCGATAGGTCCGTCGGCGGAGACCCAGTCGGGCGAGGTTGGGAAGATCGTCTGGGCCGTCAGCGTCACCGGAAGGACCAGCACGCAGGCGAGTGTGCGGGCGGCAGGCATGGCGGAGCCTCCGGGGGGGCGATGGAGACAATCATACCACCGCGCGAAGGGCCGCCCGCGTTGCGCCGCTCCCGGACGGGTCAGGGATTGGGCATCATCGGCATGGCCGGCACCTTGGAGCGATCGACGGCGACGACGGCGACGCGCTGCTGGAGGTCGATGGACGTAGTGGTGCCCAGGTCCAGCGCCTCGAGCAGCGCCGTAACGTCGCCGATGGGCCCAATCAGCAGGTCCCCTTCGTTTCCGCGGACGCTGAAGCGCCACTGCGGCGTACCGCCACCGCTGGCGCGCTGGATTCCGTCGTAGAGGACGGTATGCAGGGCCAGGCCTTCGATTCCCGAGAGGGTCACGCGGGCGACGCGGTCGGCGCCGAACTGCTGGCAGAGACTCTCATAGGTCGGCGCATTGGCCGGACCGCGGCGAGGCGTGGGACGCGGCGTCGCGCTCGTGTCGCTCGGGCGCTCGCGGGCCGTGGGATCGGCGCTCTGCCGCGCATCCGCTTGCGCCGGCGAGGCGGTGGGGGGCGGGGTCGCGGGCGACGTCGTGACGGTAGGAGACTGTCGCGCGACCGGGGGGTTGAGCTTCGGCAGCGAGGCCGTCCGCGGCGGGGGCGATTGCCGCTTCAGCAGGATCGGCACGATCACGGCCGCGGCGACGACGACGACCGCCGCCAGCCCGAAGAACGCGAGTTTCCAGGCCGTCTCCGGGCGGGGCCCGCCGCCGTGGGTGGGCCGCCGCACGGGATCGTCGACACGCGTTGCACGCATGGGATTTCGTTTCACGCTTACCTTCCCTTGGCGAAGAACGCCTTGATGCTGTCGTAGATGTCGTCCTTCGTGTTCACCCGGCTGGTGACCACGTTCTCCGCTCCGCTCATCTGGTCCCGCAGCACGTCGATGAAGTTCCCGCTGCCGTACGCGCTGGCCACCTGGCAGTACCCGAACTGGTTCGAGCGCGGCAGCAGGTTCTCGCGCAGCAGCCGGCACGCTTCGCGCGAGTCCGACTCGGACGAGTTGTCCCCGTCGGAGAAATGGAACAGGTAGATGTTCCACTCGTTGGGATCGTAGTGCCGTTCGAGCAGTTCCTTGCACGCCTTGAACGCGCTGCTGATCTTGGTCCCTCCGTCCTCGCGGAGATGGAAGAACGTCTCGCGGTCCACTTCCTTGGCGTACACGTCGTGAACAATGTAACGGCTCTCGATCCCGTCGTAGTTCTTGCGCAGCCAGGCGTCGATCCAGAACGCCTCCAGCCGCACCAGCTCCTTCTGCTCGTGCCCCATCGACCCCGACACGTCCATCATGTAAACGATGACCGCGTTGCTCTGGGGCTTGCGCACCGGCTTCCAGCTTCGATAGACCTTGTCGCCGCGCTCGAAGACGATGATCGGGTTATCCGGGTCGTAGGTTCCGGTCATGATCATCCGCCGCAGCGCCCGCCGGAATGTGCGCTTGAAGTGCCGCAGCGACTCCGGCCCGGTCTGCCGCACGCTGCTGTAGCGGTCCTTCACGGCCGTGATGTTGTGTCGGCCCTTCGGCTCGATGCGGGGCAGGCGCAGCTCCTCGCCCAGGATTTCCGCCAGCTCGTCGAGGGTTACGTCGACCTCGAGGATGTGCCGGCCGGGATCCTCGCCCCCGCGATTGCCGCTGCCGTTGCCCTTCACCGGTTGTCCGGGCTGCCCGTCGCCCTGCCCGACGCCTGAGTCGTTGTTGTCGCCGTAGCGGAAGTAGGGCAATTCGATCCCCGGGACGGGGATGCTGATGAGGTGCTTGCCCTCCTTGCCGAGCAGCTCGCCGTGGGTCAGAAACTTGCGCAGATCCTTGCGGATCTTGCCCTTGACGATCTGCCGGAAGCGCTGATGGTCTTTCTCGATCTTCTGGACCATGGTCGTGTAGTGCGAACCGCCTGCCGTCCGTCTCCGCGATCGTATTGTACGCCGACCGGCGCGGATCGGCAGGGGTGCGGCCCGGCGCGGGCGCGTTCGGTCGGACGAGCGGGTTATCGGTGCAAGCGGGTCGGGTCCGCGCCGGCGGCGGTCACTCGGACCCGGGCGGCATGGAAGTCATGTAGCGCAGCCGATGCCCGCGGGTGTTGGGCCAGCCGCTGTCGAGCGCGGTGAGGCGCAGGGTCCGCACGGAGGAGTCGAAGAAGAGCGCGTTGAGGCCGCCGGGGTGCCGCTGGTCGTTGGCGATTCGCGGGAACGCGCCGAAGGGGAGTTGCGTGGTCAGGAAGAAATGGTGGAAGCGCAGCTCGTCGCGCGCCAGCGAGGCGTGCCCCTCGGTGGCCAGGATGAAGCGCGACGCGTAGGCGCCGGTCTCGCCGGTCTGGAAAAAACTCACGTAGTCGATCCCGCTGGCGTTCTCCGGCTGCCAGCCCTCGCCCGGCTCGCCGCCGCCCTGGTCGCGCTCCATGTTGGCCTGCGTATAGGGGATGGGCATGGCGCTGGCGACGTAATCGAGCGGCTGCTCCGGATCCGGATGCGTCGGGCACTGCAAGGGCTTGATCTTCCGCACGATCTTGATGAGGTCAACCTGGTTGTACGTCTGCCACAGCTTCCGCAGCGAGCCGTCATAGGACAACCCGGGCAGCAGCATGATGGAGTACGTCATGTCAAAGCGGTCGTTCATCCCACGCCACATGATGTCACGGTTGTCGTGTGCGTAGAGATACGCGGCCTGCCCCTGGCTCCGCAGGTTCGTCGAACAGAGCACCTGCTTGGACTGTTTGCGGGCACCCGACAGCGAGGGCAGCAGGATGCTCATCAGGACGGCCATGATGGCGACCACGACCAGCAGCTCGATCAGCGTGAACGCGTTTCGCGAACGCATCGCAGACTCCAGCGCAACCCGGCCCGGGAAAACCGCATCACATGTTCCGACCCGAAGAGGAGCTACTATTATACCCTCACGGCCCGTCCATGCGTCGCCCCTACCCTCCCCCCGAAAAAAAACCTGCGTGCCGCCCCGGTCCATTTCGCCGGCTCTAATGTCGCGGCGCCGGCCCGACCCGCGTCGCCGGCCGCGCCCGCTCGGGCCTTCGGGCAACACTCAGGAGCACGTCATGCGAACACTCGGCACAGTCTTGCTGGTGGCCGCCATCGCGGCCCTCGCGCCGGCGGACGAGACCCACCCGCACCGCAAGTACGCCGCACCGCGCGGCGTGGAGGGCGCCGGTGGGACGGCATCCGGCACGGTCTATTACGCCAACATCGAGGCGCCTTACGGGTACGTCTGGTACCTGCTGGAGCAGCCCAAGGACATGCTTGACGACCACAGCTTCACGCCCGGCCCGGCCGGCGGCGTGGGCGGAACGATGGACTCGATCATCGTCGGCTGGATCGAGCTGGGTCCCGGGCCGATCAACTTCGACATCCACATGACCTGGTGGGACCTCGTGGACACGTCCAACGTGAACATCCCCATCAACCAGGGCGTGCTGGGCCAGTACGTGCTCCAGGTGCGAAATGTGCTGAACCCGGGCGTCTACCAGTCGCTGCGGAGCCTGGCCGATCTGCCCGGGGGCGGCGTCCACGTACCCGATGACGACTTCGGCCTGGAGCTGCGCTGGTTCGAGCCGGACAGTACGCTGATTTCCGACCAGGGCTCGCCGATCTTCGATTTCGACCATAGCGGCCCGTCGGTGGGTTCGAATCTCGACCTGGCCTGGTCGGACTGGCTCGGGAACCTGAGCTTAGTGTACGAGCCGGAGGACGCGTTCAATTCCGGCGGCCCGCCGTACTACACCGCGCTGTGGTTCCAGTGCGAGGGAAACCCCATCTCCGCGCCCTGCGACCCGTGCGACACCAACTGCGACGGGTCCGTCAACGGGCAGGACATCGGCGGGTTCATTGACGCCCTGGGAGGGATCCCGAGCAGTTGCTCGCCCTGCGCCGGCGACGCGAACTACAACGGCACGATCAACGGCCAGGACATCGGACCGTTCATCCAGTGCGTGGCCCACGAGGGCTGCTCCTGCACCTGCTCGCTGGCCGACGGCGTCGTCACACCGGGTGGGAAAGTCAACGTCGAGCGCAAGATCACCAACACCTCCAGCAAGACCTGCACCTACGACTGGAGCATCGCCAAAACGTCCGGCACGCCCACGGTGACCCCCAAGCCCAAAGAGGGATCCGTTACGCTCGGTCCGGGCGCGACCGACTCGATCCAGGTGGAGATGTCCGTCCCGGCCAATACGCTCGCCAAAGACCACGCCACGATGAAGCTCACCTGCACCGGTTGCGAGAGCACCGGGCGCATCTGCGTGATCCCCACCGGCGAGGACACCGCCTCGAACGGCTGGGATGCCGGTGGCGTCCACAAGTGGAAACAGACCCTTACCCCGACCACCGCCGACTTCAGCACCCGCACCGTCACCGAGCGCGACCCGGGCGGTGGTGGTCCGGACACCTGCTGGTTCGCCGGATCGTCCTACGACGAGTTCGAAGCCATCACCGGTGGCACGTGGACTGTCGAGGCCGGCAACATCTGGAAGGACGACTACGTCGGCTGGTACGGCGCCGCCATCACGTACTACCGCGATCAGGGCCGCGCCCCCTGCGGAACAACCATCCCGCAGAGAATGGACATCAACTGCCCGCAGGGCAACATCGAGTACACCAGCAATACGCTGAAGGCCGGCTTCACCGCCACCCACGTGACCAGCGAGCGCGACGGCCAGACCGCGACACGCGTCTGGCCCTGAACCTCTCCCACGCCCAACGGCGTCGATCCCGATCGAAACTCGACCTACACCCGGAGGATTCCATGATCACGGCCATACTGACAAACCTGATCGCCCTGGCCGCCTTCGCGGCCGTCGGCGCCGCGCCGCCCGAACACTTTGACCCGGTCGACCTCGCGGTCGACAGTCCCCGTCCGCTGGCGGCAGCCATCGAGCTGCTCGAAGCGCGCCACGGGCAGGTCATCACCTACGAGGACGCGCCCTACGAAAGCCCGGCCGACGTCGCCGACGTCACCCTGGCGGTTCGACAGGACCTGGCGGACTACCCCGCCGGCCGCGCGCCGCGGGTGCTGATCCCACGCCCGGCGAAGATCGAGGCCGGTTACCTCGTGGCGCAGTCCACCGGCCAACCCGACGACATCGCCACCGTCGTGCAGATGCTCGTCGACGTCCACGCGCAGAGCGGCAATCCCGGCTCGTTCGAGCTGCGCGCCGGCGACGCCGCCTGGCACGTCGTGCCGCGCCGGGTGACCGCCGCTGACGGGAACGTCCGCGACGTCGCTCCGCTGCTCGACTCGCTCGTGACGCTCCCCGACGCCGACCGCAACGGCGTCGAGACGCTCGAAGCGCTGTGCGCCGAGCTGTCGCGGCTCAGCGGATACCGCGTGCAGGTCGGCACGGTGCCGCTCAACCTGCTGATGCACCACCGCAGTCGCGTGTCCGCCGAGAACGCCGCGGCGCGCGACGTGCTGAGCCGTTTCCTGGCCGCCGTCGGGCCCAACCTGTCCTGGCGGCTCCTCTATGACCCCGGCATGAGGCTGTTCGTGCTGAACGTCCACGCGGTAGGTCGGTGACGGCGGCGAGCCCGTGCCGCCTCTGGGACCGGCCTCTTGGGCCGGTCCCTGCTCGCGCGCCGCGCGCCGGACGCTTTCCGAGCCAGGAAGGCGCGAGCGGGCGGCGGCCGCTCGCTTGCGGGCGCATGCCGGCGCCGCGATCATCCTGGAATGCGTCGCGACGCCCCACGCCCGCACCGGCCGCTTCCTGGCACGCGCGCATCTCGCCCCTGCGCCGGCGCGCCCGCTCGGGCCGGCGCAGCGCTTCTCGCGGCGCTGTCGGCGCTCGGTGGCATGGCGCCGCGCCCCGCGTCGGCGCAGCAGCCCGAAGCGCCCCGGCCCATCGCGGTCGCGGGCTTCACCATGGCGCCGGATGCGCAACCGCGCGACGCGTGGCTGGCAGTCGCGGTGGAGGAAACGCTGTGCGGGCGGCTGCGGCGCGTGCGTGGCCTGACCGTCATCCCCACCGCCCGGGTCTACCAGGCGCTGCGCGACACGGCCGCTGCCGAAGCGCGCCCCCCCGAACTGTCGGCTCTGCTGCCGCTGCTCGGGGCGCGGGCCGTCCTGAGCGGGCGCTGCTCGGCCGGGGTGCGGACGCTGACGCTGGAGCTTCAACTTACCGACGCCGAAGGCGCCGCCCTCGGATCTGCGCGGCTCACCGACGACAGCGTGTTTGGTCTCATCGACCAGGCCACGCGCTGGTCGCTTGCGGTGCCGGGCCTGGCGCCCGGCGGCGCGGCGCCCGCGCTGGATGCCGCGGGCGAGCGGGTCGTGTTCGCCCGGCCGGCCAGTTCGCCGTCGGCGCTCGAGTACTATGCCAGGGCCGTTGCGGCTGCGCGGCGCGGCGACCTGCGCGACGCGAGCCACTACCTGACCGAGTCGCTCGGCTACGACCCGTTCTTCCGCGACGCGGTGCTGCTGCACGGACGGCTGGTGATGCAGGGCGGCGTTGACAGCCGCGGCGAGGCCGTCGCCCGGTTCCGGCTGCTGGGCGACATCGCCCGCGACCGCGGCGACACGCTCGACCGCGTGAACGCGGAACTGGGGCTGGGCTCCCTGGCCATGCTGGCCCAGCAGACCGAGATCGCGCTGGCCCGATTCGAGCACGCCCTGTCCCTGGCCGCACAGATCGACGAACCCTACTCCCAGATCGCCGCCATCAGTCACATGTGCGACCTCTACCTGGCCGCGTCCGCGACCCGCGACGTGCCCGACGCGGTCCGCGCCGACCTGCACCGCCGGAACCTGGCGCGCGTCGCGGAATGGCAGGCGCTGCTGCTCGACCAGGTGGCGGCGCTGGGCGACGTATTGGCCGAGGGTCCCGCCGCCAGCCGGCTGGCGTTGGTCATCGAGCCGCTGGGGCAGGCCGCCCAGGCCGAAACGCTGCTGCGCCGCGCGCAGGAAGCGGCACGGCGAAGCGGGCTGACCGGGGCCCAGGCGACCGCGTCGCTACTGTGGGCCCAATTCCTGGCCCGGGCGCAGCGCTGGGACGAAGCGCTCGACGCGGCCCAGCAGGCGCTGACCCACGCCGCCCCGGCCGGCGAGCCGGGCATCCGCATCACGCTGGCGGAAATCCTGCGCGGCCTGAAGCGGCCCGCGGACGCACTGGTGCAATTCGAGGCGGTGCTCAAGCTCGTGAAAAGCCGCAACGACCTGGACGGGCAGCTTGTCTGCCTGCAACAGGCGGCGGACCTGCGGCGGGAGCTGGGACGGCGCGCCGACGCAATCCGCGCTCTCCAGGATGCGCTCGATATCGCGCACGCGCTGAAGTCCCCCGCAGCGCCGGAGCTGGCGGAAAAGCTGGCAGCCTGGAAACGTGAAAAGTAGTCTCGGCCCGGCGGGGCACCCGTGCTGCGCACACCGACCGGGCGGTCCACGCTCACGGCGCTCCCGCGCGCCCGGTGGCCCGCGCCCGCAGGATCAGTTCCGTCTTCAGCTCGTGCAGCCCCTGTTCCAGCCCGACCGGGTACTGGTGCGGATTCACGAACCGCTTGATCCCGGCGTGGAAGCGCGCGAGCTGCTGCGCCGCACGCTCGCGCGACGCCTCGATCGGCGGCGCGTCGTACACCGGCCGCCCGGCGCGAAAAACCGGGACCAGCAGGTCGTCATGCGCCGGCGCGTCGATGCGCCGGCGGCGCGTGGCGTCCAGCGGATCGACGATGGTGCACGGACCGCTCAGGCCGCGCGGCTCGTCAAAGATCGCGTCGGCGACGAAGCCCCGCTCGTCGCGGAAGCGGCGTACCTGGAGGATGCCCGGCGTGGAGACCTTCACCGCCTGCTCCGACAGCTTCACCTTGTACTCCCACGCGCCTCCGGGCTCGCGGATCGCCGCCAGCTTGTACACCCCGCCCATGGCGGGCTGGTCGAACGCGGTGGCGAGCTTGGTGCCCACGCCCCACATGCCGATGGTCGCGCCCTGCAACTTGAGGCTCTCGATGATGTGCTCGTCGAGGTCGTTGCTGGCGACGATGAGGGCGTCCGGGAAACCGGCGGCGTCCAGGATGCGGCGCGCCTCCACGCTCAGGTACGCCAGGTCGCCCGAGTCGAGTCGGACCCCCGCCAGGCGGTGTCCGCGCGCCCGAAGCCGCCGGCCCACCTCGACCGCGCGCCGCACCCCTTCCAGCGTGTCATACGTGTCGACCAGGAACACGCAGTTGTTGGGCATGGCGTCGGCGTAGGCGTCGAACGACTCGATCTCGCTCCCGAACGACATGACCCAACTGTGCGCGTGTGTCCCGCGGACCGGAATGCCGAACAGCCGCCCGGCCATCAGGTTCGACGTGGCGGCGCACCCGCCGATGTACGCCGCCCGGCTGGCCGCCAGCGCCCCGTCGATGCCCTGCGCGCGGCGCAGCCCGAACTCGAGCACCGGATCGCCCCGTGCTGCGTGGCAGACGCGCGCAGCCTTGGTCGCGATCAGCGTCTGGAAATTGACCATGTTGAGCAGCGGGGTTTCGAGAATCTGGCACTCCACGATCGGCCCGCGGACGCGGACCAGCGGCTCGTGCGGGAACACGACCGTGCCCTCCGCCGCGGCGTCGACGTCGCATGAGAAACGCGTCGCGCCCAGGACCGCGAGGAACTCGCTCTCGAACAGCGGCTTTTCGTCGTTGCCACGCAGCGACGCCAGGTACTGCACGTCGGCGTCGTCGAAGCGGAACTCGCGCAGGTAGTCGATCACGTACTCAAGCCCGCACGCGATCGCGAAACCGCCGTGGAACGGATTCCGGCGGAACGTGAGGTGGAAAACCGCCTCCTTGCGGCTCACGCCCGTTTTCCAGTAACCGTACGCCATCGTGAGCTGGTAGAGGTCGGTCAACAGCCCGAGCGAGGGACGGTAGAGTCCGGACAGGACGCTCATGTCATGCTCCCAGGGCCCGCGCGTTCCAGGTGCTCCAGCGGGCGCGATGCGACGCTGGGCCGCCGGGCGATCGAATGGTATGCTGACACGCCGGCTCGGCCACTTCGATCCTTCAAACGGGACGCGACGATGCTCGCCTGCATTCCCTTTGCGCTGGTCGCCCCCTGGCTCGCCTCTCTGAGCCAGCTCGGGCCGCAGCCCGCACCCACGCTTCCTCAGAAGGACCTGACCGGGTTGGCGGCCTTCAGAGTCGTCCGGCCCGGGGACGCCAGCCGCCTCACGATTGTGGCCGACGGACGGCAGCGTGTCGTACGCCTCGCGGGCGTCGAAGTTCCCGCCGACGGCGAGCCGTACGGGGCCGAGGCGCTCGCGTTCCTGGGAAACCTGCTGCGCGGCGAGACGGTTCACCTGGAGTTCGTGCGCGACGACGGCGCCACGCCCCCCGACGACGCCAGGGTCTACGCCTTTCGCGCGCCGGACGGCCTCTTCGTCAACCTCGAGATCGTCCGCCAGGGCTACGGACGAGCGTCGCCGACCATCTCCGACGCCTACGCGCCCCTGTTCCGCCACTACCAGACCAGCGCGATCGAGTGCGAACGCGGCATGTGGGGCACCGGTCCGGTGAAGCGGCCCCGCGACGTCGGCGCACCCGCCGCCGGCGACGCGAAGCGCGCCACGCACGCCGGGGACGCCGGTGCGAGCGCGTCGAAAAACGGTGCGTCCTCCCACAAGGTCTGCGTCACGCCGAACGGTAAGAAATACCACAAGCCCGACTGCCAGTTCGCCGCCGGCCGTTCGACCTCGGCGATGACGATCGGCGAGGCGCGGCAGAAGGGCTACACGCCCTGCTCGCGCTGCGACCCCCGGTGAGCCCCGCGAAGTCGCGGTCACGGCGAACGTCGCGCCGCTTATCGGTCGCGGAGGACCGTTTCGCGGCCGCATGCCCCCGGCCGCCCGCGCGGCATGACTTCCCTCGGCGCGGGGGCGTATAATGGAGCGGCTGGGATGCGCTCGAACCCCTCGTCGTTGCGGAGCCTGTCGATGTCTCGCGTTCGTAATGGTCTCTACTGCGCGCTGGGATTTCTCTCGTACACCGCCGCGTTGGGCGACGAGGTGACGGTCCGCAACGATTCGTTCGAAAGCGGACAGTCGGCGTACGTGGTAGGGGACTTCGTTCCGGGCGAGCACGCAGGCGCGGTCCTGACCGCCCCGTGCGACGGCGCGATCGTGGCCGTCCAGATCGGCTGGCTGGCCGGGTCGCAGACCGACCCCAGCGTCGAGCGTGCCATCCACGTATACGCGGACGCCGGCCAGTTCCCCATCCCCGGCGACGAGCTCCTGTACCTGGAGGCTCCGCTGCTCACGCCCGGCTTCCTCAATGAGTTCCGCTACGTCGACGAGGGCAACCAGACCCCCATCGACATCCCCATCAGCGCCGGCCAGAAATTCTACGTCACGCTCGAGTTCGAGAATCCCACCGACGTCGGCCACGGCGGCGCCAGCGTCTTTCGCGACATCAACGGCTGCCAGAGCGGCAAGAACGTGCTGTTCGCCATCCCCGGCGGGTGGCTGGATTTCTGCATCTACCTCTCGGGCGACCTCGTCATCCGCGCCGTGATCGACTGCGGCGCCGGGCAGGCCACCGGCGCGTGCTGCCTGCCCAACGGGTCGTGCCAGGTCAAGACGCAGTCGGACTGCAACGCCGCCGGCGGCACATACCACGGCGACAACGTCTCCTGCGGCAACGTGCAATGTCCGCAACCGGTCGGCGCCTGCTGCCTGCCGGACGGGTCGTGCTTCGAGATGACCGCGGCCGACTGCTCCGCCGCCCTCGGGGTCTACCAGGGGGACGGCCTTACGTGTGGAAGCGTGCAATGCCCCATTCCCACCGGCGCGTGCTGCTTCCCGGCCACCGGCGGGTGCCTCAACAACTTCACGCAGTCGGACTGCCAGAACGCGGGCGGTGTCTGGAAGGGGCCCAACACGAACTGCGGCGACATCATCTGCTTCCCCAAGGGCGCCTGCTGCCTGCCCGACGGAGGCTGCCTCGATCAGGTCAGCCCCGAGGAGTGCGCCGCCGCCGGCGGTACCTTCCAGGGAGACGCAACCACCTGCGGTGGCGTGAACTGCCCGCTCCCGACCGGTGCCTGCTGCTTCGGGACCGGGTTCTGTCTGACGCTCACGCAGGACGATTGCGGCGTCGCGGGCGGCGTCTGGGCGGGCGCGGGAACCGACTGCGCCGACTCGAACGGCAACGGGACCTCCGACGCGTGCGAACCCACCCCGTGCGACCCGTGCGACACCAATTGCGACGGCTCGGTCAACGCGCAGGACATCCAGCCGTTTATCGAAGCGTTGAGCGGCAACAACCCACCGATGTGCTCACCCTGCGCGTTTGACATGAACGGCGACGGTTCGATCAACGCCATCGACATCCAGCCCTTCCGCGAGTGCCTCCAGCAACCCTGAGCCATCGCGGGCGACCCCCACGGCGAGGAAGGTGGCGGGGCAGGCGCCCCCGGGCCTGCCCCGCTTTGTCCCAGATGCTTCAGACGCCGCGCGGCCCGCCAGGCCCGCCGGCATTCGTCAGGCGGCGCGCCGGTCGGTCAGGTCGCGGACGCGCGGTCCGTCCGGCGTGTCGTCCAGCGCGAAGAACCTCGACTGGCAGACCCGCCGCTCACCGCTGGCCGAGTTCGTCTGCCACACGTTCACGCGGCAGAAGCTCGACCCGTTGCGCGACCAGAGCACCCGCACGTCGAGCCGCTCTGGAATCTCGAAGAGATGGGCCGCGACGATCTCCCTCCACTCGTGGACTGTGAGCAGGCTGGCATCCAGGACATCGCAGTTCGCCGACTCAAAACCGGCGTCATCCAGCACGAACGTATCCAGGTCCAGGGAGCGATCCTCGTCGCGTTTCATGACCAGGCTCCTGTCGTTGCACCGCCACCGGCCGTGCCGCCGGTCACACGCAATCGCCGTGCCAGTCCGAAAAAGGGTCTGGCGGCGGCGCAACGCCGTTTTCGATGCGGGAGTTGGGGAATTCTGCCGCGGGTGGGGAATCTCTGCTCACCCAGCCCGTTCGAGTCGACCGATGTCCAGCATGCACCGCCGATCCGCTACGGGTATGGTGTCGGACCGCTCGCGCGTCCGCGGTCGGCAGGAGCTGCCCATGTTCTGCGTCGTGCACGTCACCCACGAGGCCGTCCACAAGGTGGGTGGCATCGGCACCGTCCTTGAGGGGCTGATCAACAGCCGGCCCTACCGCGCTCGCGTGGCGCGCACGCTCCTGGTCTGCCCGATTTTCGATGACCAGGCCCGTGAGCCGCTGGGCCCCGGGAGCGTGCTGGAATACTCCGCGCGCGACGGGGTCCGCGACGGGCCCTACGCGCAGGCGTTCCGCGAGCTCGAAGAGCACTTCCGCACGCGGATCATCTACGGGCACCGTCCCGTCGAGGATGCGGCAGGGCGGCGGCGCACCATGTGCGAAGTGCTGCTGTGCGACGTGCGCGACATCCACCCCGACCGCGTCAACGCGCTCAAGCAGGCTTTCTGGGACAACCACGGGCTTCAGTCCCACCGCCACGAGCACGCCTGGGACTTCGAGCAGTACGTGCGCCTGGCCGCACCCGCCGTCGCCGCGATCGATCGTCTCGGGCTGGGAACCCCGGAGCAGCCCGCCATCGCCCTGGCGCACGAGTTCATGGGCATTCCGACCGCCCTGGCGCTGGTGGATGCGTTCCCGCGCGCGTTCCGGGCCGTCTTCCACGCCCATGAGACGGCCACGGTCCGCCGCATCGTCGAAGCCCATCCGGGGCACGACCGCACGTTCTACAACGCGATGGAGCTGGCCCAGGCCAACCGGCTTTACGTTCACGACGTGTTCGGGCCGCAGCACGACTACTTCAAGCACGCGCTGCTCGAGACCACCCGCGACTTCGACGCCACGCTGGCCGTGGGCCACTTCGTCGCGCCCGAGATGCGCTTCCTCGGCCCGGAATTCGAACGCAGCGACATCACCATCGCCTACAACGGCGTTCCCGCCGTGCGCTGCACCCTCGACGAGAAGCGCCACAGCCGCGAGCTGGTCGACCGCTACTGCGAAGCGCTGCTCGGCTGGCGCCCCGACCTCGTCTTCTCGCACGTCACCCGCCTCGCCAAGAGCAAGGCCCTGTGGCGCGACTTCGACGTGCTCGGTTGCCTGGACGCCGAACTGGTCCACGCGAACCGCCGGGCCGTTTTCTTCGTCGTCTCGACCGAGCTTCCGCGGCGGCCGGTCGACGACGTGCTCCGCATGGAAGAGGAATGGGACTGGCCCCTGGTCCACCGCGAGGGCCCGCCCGACCTGACCGGCGGCGAAGCCGAATACTGGCGCAGCCTGGCGCGATTCAACACGCAGGCACGCAACATCCGCGCCGTCTTCATCAACCAGTTCGGATTCGAGAACCCGCTCTGCGGTCGCCGCATGCCTCCCGGACTGACCCTCAGCGACCTGCGCCGCGCCACGTCCCTCGAGCTCGGTCTGAGCCTCTACGAGCCGTTCGGCATCTCGCCGCTCGAGCCGCTCACCTTCGGCAGCCTGTGCGCCGTCAGCTCCACCTCAGGTTGCGCCGGCCTGGTCCAGGAACTGACGCGCACCCGCCCCAACCCCAACGTGCTGATCGCCGATTTCGTTCACGCCGGCCGGCGGCCCCGCACCATCGGCGAGGCGCTCACGCTCAGCGCGGCAGACCTGCGCGAGGCGGAACGCGTCGCGGCGGCCCTGCTCGCCCGGCGCATCGCCGAACGCCTCAACGACGATTCCTTCGCCGGGCCGTCGGCCCTCGCGGACGGCTTCGCCCTCGCGTCGCAGATGAGCTGGGACGCGGTCGCGCAGCGCTCCATCCTGCCCGCCCTTGAGGCCACCTTCGCCAAGCGGCGAATCCTCAGCGTGGCTTGAAACCCCGACCTGCCGTCCGGCGCCTGTCGCGCGTCAGCCAGGCGTGGACGCCGGTCGCGTCGCGGCTTGCCCTCCGGCCGCCAGGCGCGCCTCGTCGGCCAGCGCCTGCCGCAAGTTCTCGTGGTGCGCCTCGTCCTCGAATCCAAACGCCCGCAGCTCCTGCATGACCTGCTCCAGCGACCAGCCCTGCTCGTGCAGGCGGTACATCCCGATCGCCAGACCGGTGCGGTTCGTCCCCGCTGCGCAGTGAACCAGCAGCGGCTTGTCCGCACCCCCCATCGCCGCGCGAATCTGCGCGCGCTGCTCCGGCGTGCTCGCGCCGTCGCCCGGCAGCCCGATGTTGATCCAGTTCAGCCCCAGGGCCGCGGCGGCTTCGCGTTCCGCCGCCGTCTCCGGCGCCGTGCCGTTCAGCAGGCACAGCACGCTGCGAAGCCCCTTGTTCTCCTTCAGCGATCGGAGATGCGCGGGTGTCACCGTGCCGCTCCGGTAGAGCTGCCCCTCGACCACCGCGGAAAACCGCTTCGGCCAGGCGCGGGTGTAGAACATCCCCGCCACCACCAGCACCACCAGCGGCAGGCCGAAGATCGCCACCAGCGGCAGGTGCCGCGGCGCGGACACGCGCGTCGCAAATCGCAATGGCATGCCGGGAGAATACGCGCGTTCGAGCCCGATCGGAATGCCCCCGTCGCGTCGCGGCCGCACGGAACCTGCGCGATCGGCTCAGACTCCGCGCCGCCGCGGCCGTGCACCCCCGGCAATCCCGATCACCGCGGCCCAGGCCGGCTCCGAAAACCCCACCAGGAGCGTTGTGCCCACCTGCGCCGACGGCGCCCGCAGGCAGCCGGTGGGTCCGACGATCGCGCGGCGCAGCTCAGTTTCGGGAGGCGCCGCCGTGCGCATGTCGAACCGGATGCTCGTGCGGCCGCGCGACGAGATCAGCATCTCGGCGCGGCGCGCGAGTTCGGCGGCGTCGTGTGCGGGGATGCGCTCGCGGCGCGGATCGGCCCGCTGGGCGACCGGCACACCGTTCCGCGCAAGAAACTCCTGCGCCCGGTCACAACCGTCTCAGCCGCGTCGAACGTAGAGCCAGTCGATGGACTTCATGCCGTGTTTCGGGCCGCGCGGGCGCGCCGCCGCGCCGTCACTCGATGGGCGCCACGCGGTAGACCGTGGTCTGTGTCGCGACGTAAAGCGTTCCCGCAGGCGTGAAAGCGAGGTCGGTGATCCCGCCGGGGAAGTTCCCCGTGAACGCCGCCGTGGACAGCACGCCGGTGTGCGCCGCGTCGAGCCGGGCCACGGTGACGCGCGCGGCGGCGTCCTCGCCGAAGAAGAGCTGCCCGCGGGTGGCCAGCCCGTAGCGCGTGCTGGGGTTGAAGGTCAGGCCCGTGATTCCGGCCTCGTTGCCGCGCACGTAGAGCGGATCGCCGTAGGAGGGTGTCTGCGCCGCGAAGGCCAGCTCCTCGTCGCTGTCGGCGACGCCGACCACGACCGGCCAGCCCAGGTTCTCGCCGGCGGCCACGTCGTTGATTTCCTCGTTGCCGGCCTGGTTGCGGTCGATGAGCAGCAACCGTCCGGTGGCGGGATCGAACGTGGTCCCGCGCACGTCGCGAACGCCCAGTGCGTAGACCGATGAACCAGGGAACGGATTGTCGGCGGGGATGGAGCCGTCCTCGTTGAGGCGATGCACCTTGCCCAGGGCGGAGGCCAGGTCCTGCGCCGCGTCGGGATTGCCCTGGTCCCCCAGCGCAACGTAGAGCTTGCCGTCGCCGCCGAAGGCGATGCGTCCGCTGATCCGTGATGTTGCGTCCCCGACCGGGAACGAGGCGACGAACACCTCCTCGCCGACGGCCTGATTGTCGACCACGTCGAAATAGACCACGCGATGATCGATGATCGCAATCGGGTCCGCGGTGTTGGCGCCCGTGTCCGAGAGCGAATAGAACACGTAGACGCGCCCGTCGCCGGAAAAGCCCGGATGCAGCGCCACGCCCAGCAGCCCGCCGTCGCCGGCGCGGTTCACCGCGACCTGTGCCACGGGCACGTCCAGCAGCACCCCGGCGCGGATCACCCGCAGCCGCCCGCCGTTCTTTTCCGTGTAGAACACCCGCCCGTCGTCCGTGGGCGCCAGCGCAAAGGCGAAATTCGCCGCGACCGCGGTCGGCTCCGCCTCGTTGTCGGCCGAGACCGGGAACGTCGTCGGCGGCAGCGTGCACCCGCCGGCGGCGACCACGGACAGAATCACGCACGCGTACCGCACCATGCCGCTCCAGCTTTCCGCCCGGTTCGGATTGTAGCCGCCCGGCGTCAGGCGCCGACCGCCCTCAGGGCCTCGTCCAGAATCGCCAGCCCGGCGTCGATCGTCTGGCGGCTTACGTCCAGCACCGGTCGGAACCGCACGCTGGACGCTCCGCACCCCAGCACCAGCATGCCGCGCGCAAAACACGCCTTGCGCAGCTCGTCGCGCATCTTCTCTTCGGGCAGATCGAACGCGCACATCAAGCCACGGCCGCGGGCGGCCGTCACCGCCGCGTGCCGCGACTCCAGCCGCCGCAGCCCTTCCAGCAGGTGTGCCCCGACTTCGGCCGCCTGATCGACTAGCCGCTCCTCTTCGATGATGCGCAGGTATTGCGCCGCGCGCACCATGTCCGCCAGGTTCCCGCCGAAGGTCGAGTTGATCCGCGACGGGACCTTGAACACGTTGTCCGGCACGTCGTCGATGCGCCGTCCCGCCATCAGCCCGCAGATCTGCGATTTCTTCCCGAAGCACAGGATGTCCGGGCGGACGTCGAAGTGTTCGCAGCACCACATCCGGCCGGTGATGCCCATCCCGCACTGCACCTCGTCGAAGATGAGCAGCAGGTCGTGCCGGTCGCACGCCTCGCGCAGCGCCGCCAGAAACTCGGGTCGGAAGTGGTTGTCCCCGCCCTCGCCCTGGATCGGCTCGATGATCATGGCGGCCAGGTGGTGCCCGTGCTCGGCGACCGCCGCCTCGATCTGCCGCAGCGCCAGCGCTTCGCGCCGCGCGGCGTCGGCGCCGCGCTCGGACGGCGCCAGCCGGTGGTTCAGCGCCGGGTTGTCGATCCGCGGCCAGGGGAACTTCGGAAAGTACATCGTCTTGCGCGGGTCGTGCGTGTTGGTCAGGCTCAGCGTGTATCCGCTGCGGCCGTGGAACGCCTGCCGGAAGTGGACCACGCCGTGCCCGATCTCGCCGCGTCCGGCGCTCAGGTTGCGGCGCACCTTCCAGTCAAAGGCGGCCTTGAGCGCGTTCTCGACCGCCAGCGCACCACCGTCGACGAAGAAGAAATGCTCGAAGCCGGGCATTCCCGCCACGCGGTCGAAGGTGCGCACAAAGTCCGCGTAGTGCCGCGTGTACATGTCCGGGTTGGCGACCTTGGTCGTCGCCGCGCTCAGCAGCTTCGCCTGGAAATCGGCCTCGTGCATGCGCGGGTGGTTGAGCCCGATCGGTTGCGAGGCGAAGAACGAATAGAAGTCGAGGAAGTCCCGCCCCGTCAGCTCATCGCGCAGATAGGACCCGCGGCTGGCCTCCAGGTCGAGCAGGAACGGGAACCCGTCGGCCAGGATGCGCGCCCGCAGCGCGTCCAGGGCCGCCTGGGGGGACTGCGCCGGTTCCCGCTCGATCTTGTGCATCGCACGCCCGCCTTTCCGTTCCGAACCGCACAGCTTATCCCAGAATCGGCGGAATGCATCCCGGTGTGCATCTCCTCCGCTGGCCGCCGCCTTCCCGTCCGAGAAAACGCGCCGCTACGCGAATGCCGCAGGCCAGTCCCAGCCCCGCACGCGATCCAGCGTCGCCCGGCAGGTGAGGTCGAATCGCAGCGGCGTGACCGCGACGTAGCCGTCCCGCATCGCGCCGAAGTCCGTGTCCGGGTGGGACTGCGGATCGGGCATCCGGCCGTCGAGATAGTAGCAGACGCGGTTGGCTTCGTCGGTCTGCTTCACGTAGAACTCGTCCATGGTCGCCGTCGCCTGCGGACACACCCGAACACCCCTGGGCCAGCCCGCGTCCAGCGCGGGAATGTTGACGCTGATGCACGTCCCGGGCTGCGGGCGCCGTGCGGCGAAGCAGGCGAACATCCCGGCGGCGATCCGCCCGGCACGGTGAAAGTCCAGCTCGGTCGACAGCTCCAGCGAGAACGCCATCGACGGCACGCCGTAGAACGCCGCCTCGACCGCGCCGGCGATGGTCCCGCTGTAGATCACGTTGATGCCCGTGTTTGCGCCCGCGTTGATGCCGCTGACCACGTAGTCGGGCCGCGCCGGCATCAACTCGTGCATCGCCAGCTTCACGCAATCCGCCGGGCGGCCGTCCACGCTCCAACCGTGAAACACCCCGTTGACGTGGACGCGCTTCACGGCCAGGGGCGTCTTGACGGAAATGGCATGCCCCACGGCGGATTGCGACGTCTCAGGCGCTACGACCTCCACCTCGCCGAACTCGCGCATCGCGACCACCAGCGCCTCGATGCCCGGCGCGAGAATCCCGTCGTCGTTGGTCACAAGAATCCGCATGGGCGGATTCTATGGGCGTCCCACCGGGGCCTCTACGCCCGCGCGTAGGCTCCGGGACCGTTCGGGTCAGGGGAAGTTCAGCAGCGCCCCGACACGCCCGGGGGGGCGCCGCGCAGCGCCGGATCCCCGCCGGCGCTCGCCAAGCGTGCGGGTGTGGCTAAGATACGCCCGTCGCGGTTCGGTGCGGCCGGGTCGCGGCGCGGGCTGGCGAAACAGCCCCGAAGCGCGGCCACGCAATCGACACCGGATGAGAAAGCGCCGAAACGTCTTCGCCCTGGGCATGACGGCGATCGTCGTCTTTGGGCTGTTCATCTTCACGGTCCTGTTCCTCAACCCGATCGCCGACCGGCCGACCTATCGCGTGGTGGTCGAGTTCCGGCACTCGGAGGGCTTGGCGCCGATCCGCGCGGGCAGTCCGGTGCTGCTGAGCGGCGCGGTCCAGATCGGTACCGTGGACAGTGTCCGGCCGGAGGAGATCCTGGTCGCGATCCCCGGCTCGACCAGCAAGGTCAAGGACCTCTTCATCATCGTGAACGCGCAGATCGATACCGGCATCACGCTCTACGCGGACGCGCAGATCACCACCGATCAGCCCGCGGTCGGCGGGGTGGCCAGCATGGTCGTGCTCGACGTCGGAACCAAGGGGGCGCCCCTGACCGACGCCACCCGCATCAAGGGCCTCGCCCCGCAGAGCCTGGCCGCCACCATCGGGGCGCTTTCGCGACGGCTCCTCGGGCCGGGCGGAATGGTCGACAAGCTCGACACGCTGATCGACCCGAATACGGAAGGGTCGGCGGCCTTTCGCGTCCTCAAGAGCCTGGCCGACGTGAACGACATGACCGCGCGGCTGCGCGTGCAGTTCGACGCGGCCGAATCCCATTCGATTCTGAATCGCGTCAACTCGGTCGCAAGCGATCTGGCCGCCATCAGCGCCGCGCTGCGCGAGGAGCTGGCCGGAACGCGGTCCGGGAACCTGCTGGCCAAGGTGCACCAGTCGCTCGACGCGCTCTCGGCCGCACTGGTGGAGCTCAACGACCTGCTGCGCGACAACCGCGCGCCCGTCGCGTCGGTCATGACGAACGTGGAGGAGCTGGCGCGCGTCCTGAACTCGCAACTGGGGGCCCTGTTGCGGGCAGAGCTCAATCGCGACGACCCGACCTCGATGCTCGGCAAGCTGCACCTGTCGATGGACCGGGTTAACGAGTCGCTGGGGGACGTGACTGCCGCTACTGACGCCGCTCGCCGAACGGTCGAGTTCAGCCGCCCCGCGCTGGAACGAACGCTGGTGAACGTGAAGGAAATGAGTAACCAGCTCCGCCTGGCCAGCGAGGAGATCCGGCTCTCGCCGTGGCGGCTCATGTACCGGCCCACACCGTCCGAGACCGGGCGGATCACCGTGTTCGAGGCGGCCCGGACCTTCGCCGAGGCGGCGACCTTCCTGGACGACGCCGCCGCGCGGCTGGAAGCGGCCGCGTCGGCCGGCGCGGGCTCGGATGCCGAGCTTGCCGAGGTTCGAAAGTCGGTCCGCGAGGCGTTTGACCGATTCAAACTGGCCGAAGAGTATTTGTGGGAGAAACTGAAGTAGCTCCGCGGGGGCAGCCCATGGGAAGCAGCGAGCAACTGGACGTCCTCGTCGTCGGCGGCACGGCGGCCGGCGGGACCGCCGCGATTCGCGCGCAGCAGCTCGGCCTGCGCGCGGCCATCATCGAGACCAGCCTGCCGCCGGCCCAGCCCGCCGTCGGCTGGTTCCACCGCCAGGCCGTCGACCTGGCGCAGCGCTGCGGGCTCGACCCGCGCCGCGCGGGCGGCGAACCCTTCCGCGGGGTCACGCTCCATTCCCCCGATTTCCGCCGCAGGATCAACGTCGCGCAGGCGGACCTGGACGGGTGGCTGCTGCGCTGCGATCGGGTGGCGCAGGCGCTGCTCGATACCGCGGCCGACGCCGGCGCCATCCGGCTGCGCGGGACGATCGCCGACGTCGTCCTGCGCGAGAGCGTCGCTACGGTTGCACTGCAAGACGGCACCTGTCGGCGATCATCCGTGCTGCTGATCGACGACGGTCCGCAGTCGGTCGCAGCCCGATTGGCGCGGCTGCCGCGCGCTGGCGACGCCGCCGGCACCCGCTGCGTCACCGCCTCCGCCGCCGGTCGCGCCGGGCCCGGCCGGATCGACGTCGTGCTCGCCGCCGGCCGCGCCAGCGCCACCGGGCTCGTCGCCCGAATGGGCCAGCTCGTGCAGGCGGCGCTCCTGGGCGTGGAGGAGTCGGGCGACGCCCAACTGGACGCCTTCCTGAGCGGCGCACGCGGCGCAGGGCTCTTCCCCGTCGCCGGCGACGTGACCCCGGGCGAGTGCGCGCGCCCGGCAGGCGTGGCCCTGGACATGGACGCGCATGTCGGGAAACGCTGCGTGCTGATCGGGTGTGCCGGTGGCTTCGTTTCGGCCTTCAACTGCGACCCGCTCTACCCCGCCATGCGCTCCGGATGGCTGGCCGCCGAGGCCGCCGCCCGTGCCATAGCCGCGCCGCTGCTCCAGGACGAGCTGGCGTCGTTCGACTCCGCCTGGCGGACGGATCTGGCGGACTACCTGCGGCGTCCCAACACGGACCTGTCGCTGCTTCTGCCGCTGGTGTTTAACGAGAACCTCCAGATGTCGCAGCGCGTGGCCCGCGCGTTCCTGCTGGGCGAGAAGTTTTAGATCGGTTACGATGGGCTTGGGCCGTGCGGTGTGCTCCAGCCGGCCCATGCGCCCCCGGCGCTGAATCCGGTTTGCACCGACTCGAAGTGTCGCTCGATCCCACCACCCTCCGGCTGGTCCAATACCCCGATCCGCGGCTGCGCCGGAAGGGGGCCGCGGTCACGCGCTTCGACAGCGACGTGGCCGCGGTCGCGCGGCGCATGCTGGACTTGATGCGCGCTCACCGTGGGGTCGGCCTCGCGGCGCCGCAGGTCGGGCTCCCGATCCGGCTTTTCGTCATGAACGAGACCGACGATCCGGCCCGGGACCTGGTATTCGTCAACCCCGTCTTCACCCAACGCGAGGGCGTCGCAGAAGCGGTCGAAGGCTGCCTCAGCCTGCCCGGGGTGGACGTGACCGTGCGACGGGCCGCGTCGTGCCGCATCGCCGCCTGCGACCTGTCGGGTCGGCCCTTCGAGATGGAAGCCCGCGAGATGGTCGCGCGCATCTGGCAGCATGAGACCGATCACCTCGACGGAGTACTGATCATCGACAAGATGGGCCCCAGCGACGAGATCGCCAACCGCAAGACCCTGGCGGCGCTCGAGTCGGACTATCGCGCTTCGCATCCGGGACCGGCGCGGATCGGTGCGGGCAGGCGCAAGCGAGTGCGGCGTTGACGGCCGGCATCCAGGCACCCGGTCGATTCCCCGTCCCGCGATGCGCGTAGCCTTCCTCGGTACCGGCTCGTTTGGCGTCCCCGCGCTGGACGCGCTCCTGCGGGCCGGCCACGACATCCGCGTCGTATTCAGTCAGCCGGACCGCCCGGCGCGGCGCGGGCTGCTCCTCGAGCCGACGCCGATCCGCGCCGCCGCGCTGGCGGCTGGCCTGTCGCACGTACCCACCCAGGACATCAACCACCCCGAGCACGCGGCCGCCCTGGCCGATTGCGACGCGGCCGTCGTGGTCGCGTTCGGGCAGAAGCTGGGGGCCGCCCTGCTTGCCGCGACGCCCCTGGGGTTCATCAACCTGCACGCGTCCCTGCTGCCGCGGCATCGAGGCGCGGCGCCGTATCAATGGGCGATTCTCGCCGGTGATGCGGAGACCGGCGTGACGAGCTTTCGCATCAACGCGCGCTGGGATGCCGGCGATCTGCTCGCCCAGGTCGCGACGCCCATCGGCGACCAGGAGACGGCCGACGAGCTGCACGACCGCCTGGCCGCGCTCGCCGCCCCGCTCATCGTCCATACGCTCCGCGGCCTGGCCGACGGCTCGCTCACGCCGCGCCCGCAGGATGCGACACTGGCAACGCGGGCCCCCAAGCTGTCGCGGTACGACTCCCAACTCGACTGGTCCTTGCCCGCCGCGCGCGTCGTACGACGCATCCACGGCCTGTGGTCCTGGCCGTCCGCCACCTGCACCTTCCTGTCGCACCGCGGGCGCACCGAACGCGTGCAGCTTGCGCGGGCCAGGGTGGCCGACGAGTCGCCGCCGGCGGCCGGCGACCCACGGCCCGGTGCCTTCCTCCCGGACGGCACGGTGCAGGCCGGGGTCGGGCGCGTCGAGCTGCTGGAAGTGAAACCCGCCGGCGGCCGGCTGATGCCGTTTGCCGACTTCGCCCGCGGTCGGCACCTGGCTCCCCCGGACCGACTGGCCCCGATCGAGCTGCCATGACGGACTCCCACGACGCCCGCCAGTTCGCGCAACGCGCCGTTTGCGACGCATTGACCGGGCGGCACTTCGCCGGCGAATCTCTCGCGGCGGCGGCGCCCGCCGAGCGCCGCGCGATGGCGCCGGCGACCGAGATCGCGCTCGGCGCGCTGCGGCATGTCGTCACCATCGAGCACGTGCTTGCCGCCGTCGCCCGCTACGACGCGCGGCGCGTCACGCCCCCCTTGCGAAGCGTGCTGCTCACCGGTGCCTACCAGGCCATCTGGCAGGGCGACGTGCCTCTCTTCGCCATCGTGGACGAGTCGGTGAAGCTGGCCAAACGCGTCGCGGGCCGACCCGCCGCCGGCATGGCCAACGCGGTGCTGCGGCGGCTGGCCGGCGCGATCCGTGCACGCCGGACGGATTGGGTCCGCCTCGACCCGGCGCAGGTGCGGGTCTCCTGGGACCAGGCCTGCGCGTTCCACCTCGCCGTGCTGCCCGCAGACGAAGAGTCATACGTCGCGGCGGCAGCGGGCGAGTCGCCGCCGCGCTACGCGGCCCTCGCAGCGGTCTTCGGCGCGCCGCAGGCCGAGCGGATCGCCTGGGCCTCGCAGGCCGTGCCCGTGGTCGTCCTGCATCGCAACCCGCTCCGGGTCAGCGCGGCCGACTTCCGCGCGCGAGCGGCCGCGGAGCTGGGGCCCGGCGCCGAGGTCGGAGACGACGCCGCGTACCTGCGTTCCGCCTCGATCGCGCTGGAGTCCAGCCTCTTCCGCGAGGGAGCTGCGCATGTCCAGGACCCCACCGCGCACGCGGCGGTGGCGCGGCTGGGGGCGATTCCGGGTGAGACGATTCTCGACCTCTGCGCCGCGCCCGGCGGAAAGTCGATCGTCCTGGCGCAGCGGATGCTCGACCGCGGGCGCATCGTCGCCGCCGACGCGCGCGACGCACGCCTGGCGCGCGTCCGCGAGAATGCGGCCCGGATGGGGCTGCGTTGCATCGAGGCGGTGCCCCTGGCCGCCATCGCGCGCGACGTCCGCTTCGACGCCGCCGTCGTCGATGCGCCCTGCTCGAATACGGGGGTCATCGCGCGGCGCCCGGAGGCGCGGCTCAGCCTCTCTGCGCGAAAAACCGCCTCGCTGTGTCGCTTACAGCGCGACTTGCTCGAAGAGGCCGCGGGCCGCGTTCGACCGGGCGGGCGGCTGCTCTACTCCACGTGCAGCCTCGAGCCGGCCGAGAACGCGGACGTGGTGCGCGCCTTTCTGTCCGATCATGCCGACTGGGCCGCCGCCGCGCCCGACGCGCTGGCGATGCCGGACTGGGGTGCGCGCCTTGCGGACTGGCGCGACGGTGGCTACACGGCGCTGCTGCGGCGGGCGTGAGGCGCGCCCGCCGCGTCGCAGGGGCGCGCCGGGTCGGGTATAGTGAGGCCACCTGGCGGCAGGAGCTGGCCATGTCGAATGCAACTCCCCTCTGGCAGCCGTCGGAAGACCGCGTGCTTCGCTCGCGGATGTGGGAGTTCATGCAGCGCGTCGCGCAGCGCCACAACGTCCCGGCGGAATGGGAAGCCCTGCGGCGCTGGTCGATTCAGCACCGCGGCACGTTCTGGCAGGAGATTCTGCACTACGCGGAGATCGAGCTGAGCGAGCCACCCAGCGCCGCGTTCAGCGGCACGGACATGCTCGACACGCGCTGGTTCCCAGGCGCGCGGCTCAACTACGCGCGCCACCTGCTGCGATACCAGGACGACGAGCCCGCACTCCTCTTCGAGAATGAGCAGGGGCAGTCGCGATCGCTTTCGCACCGGGCGCTGCGCGACGCCGTGGCGCGCTTCGCCGAGGCCCTTCGCCGCGACGGCGTGCATCCCGGCGACCGCGTCGCCGGCTTCCTGCCCAACCTGCCCGAGACCGTCATCGCCATGCTGGCCACCGCCAGCCTCGGCGCCGTCTGGACGTCCTGCTCGCCCGACTTCGGCGTCGCGGGCGCGCTGGATCGTTTCGGACAGATCGCGCCGACGGTCTTCGTCGCCACCGATGGATACACCTATGGCGGCAAGGAGATCGACTGCGTCCCGCGCGTGGTGGAATTGGTGCGAAAGCTGCCCATGCTCCGGCGGGTCGTGATCGTGCCTTACCTGGCGGAGTGCCGCGGTGTCCCGCTCCCGGACGACGCGTGGCGCGCCCTGGGCGACGCCGCCGCGGCCGGTGGCACGTGCGGACTGGCCCGGTGGTCCGAAGCCCTCGGTGCCATGGGGGCCCCGCCTCCGCCGCTGACCTTCCACGAAGTCCCGTTCGACCACCCGCTTTTCATCATGTACTCGTCCGGGACGACCGGCATCCCCAAGTGCATCGTTCACGGTCACGGTGGGACGCTGCTCCAGCACATGAAGGAGCTGATGCTCCATACCGACCTGCACCGCGGGCAGCGCGCGTTCTATTTCACCACCTGCGGCTGGATGATGTGGAACTGGCTCGTCAGCGGGCTCGGCACCGGCGCCGCGGTCGTGCTCTACGAGGGCAACCCGGCCCATCCCGACGTGCACCACCTCTGGTCGATGGCCTCCCGGTTGCGCGTCAACGTCTTCGGCACCAGCCCGAAATTCGTCTCCGCCTGTCAGAAGGCCGACATCCACCCCGGGCGCGACCACGACCTCACGTCGCTGCGCTGCGTTTGCTCCACCGGCTCACCGCTCGCCCCAGAGCAGTTCCACTGGATCTACGAACGCGTCGGCGCCGACCTCCAGCTCGCCTCGATCTGCGGCGGCACCGACATCATCTCCTGCTTCATGCTCGGCAACCCCATGCTCCCCGTCTACCCCGGCGAAATCCAGTGCCGCGGGCTCGGCATGGACGTGCAGGCCTGGAGCGAGGACGGACGCCCGGTCGAAGGCGAAAAAGGTGAACTCGTCTGCCTGGCGCCCTTCCCCTCGCAGCCCGTCGGGTTCTGGAACGACCCCGACCGGCGCGCCTATCACGCCGCCTACTTCGAGCATTTCCCCGGCGTCTGGCGCCACGGCGACTTCATTGAGATCACCCCGCGCGGCGGCGTCATCGTCTACGGCCGGTCCGACGCCACGCTCAACCCCGGCGGCGTGCGCATCGGTACCGCCGAGATCTACCGTCTCGTCGAAGCGCTGCCCGAGGTGACCGACAGCGTCGTCGTCGGAATCGACGCCGACGGCGACGAGGAAATCGCCCTGTTTGTGGTCCTCAAGCCCGGGCTGACGCTCGACCTCCCCGCGCGCAGCGATCCCTCGGTCACCGTGGCGCAGGCCATCTCGCGCGCCATCGCCGCCGGCGCCACCCGGCGCCACGTCCCGCGCCACATCCGCCAGGTCAGCGACATCCCGCGCACCATCAGCGGCAAGAAGGTCGAGCGCGCGGTCCGCCAGATGCTCCGCGGCGAGCCGGTCCGCAACCGCGACGCGCTGGCCAATCCCGAGGCCCTGGAGCAGTTCCGCGCCGCACTGGCACGCTGAGCAGTGCCACGCTCGATCCCCAGCGGTTCCCGGTCCTACTCCCAGCCGCGAAGGATCTTCGACGTCTCTTCGTAGTGGCCGGTCTCGTCCTCGACCATCGCCTCCAGACGCGTCGAAAGCCCCTTCTCACCCAGCGCGGCCGCCTGCTCCGCACGCTCCTTGTACGCCGAGATCGCCTTCTCCTCGGCACGCAGAACCGCTTCGAGCATCTCGCGCGGTCGGGAGGCCGGCGGGACCGGCGCCGGCGTCGTGGTCGGTTTGCCGCCCAGGCTGGCGATCTTGTCGGCCAGGAACTGCGCGTGGGCCAGCTCCTCCGGGATCTCCACCTGGAAGAAGTTCCGCAGCGCCGGACGGTGGGGGCCCGCAACCGCCGCCGCGTAGGTCGTGTACATCAGCACCGCCTGGTATTCATTGGCCAGGTCGCCGTTCAGGTTCTCGATCAGCGCCGCCTTGTCGATCTTCACGCCGCACCGTCCTTTCAATCAGTTCGTAACCAGCAATTCGCGTGCCGGCCTGCCCGGAACAACGCAAACACCCACGCTTTCGCGACTACCGCCCGCGGGTCGGACGGACCGACGCCTCTACTCGGTCGCCGCGCCGACCAGCGGCGCCACGAATCGCCGGTTCCACTCGTACGCACCGATCGACAGGTGCCCCCCCCAGTGTCCGGCCGTGATCATCGTCCGAGTCCACTCGACCTGCCGCACCAGGCCGCGCTGTTCGGGGCGCGGGACCGCCGCTTCGACGTCGAAGCCAGCCTGGCCCGCCGCCGCCGAGTACGCGCGGTCGATCGTCCCCAGCAGCGTCGTGCCCACGCCCAGGATCAGCCAGTCGCGGGCCGAATAAAAGTTCACCAGTTCAAGCTCCACCTGCGCCAGCGCCCGCGTCAAGTCGTAGCGCGGACTGACCGCGGCGTGCACCAGCACGATGCGACGGATCGTGACCTGGTCGGGCAACGCCTCGGCCGCGAAGAGGGCCATGCCGCCTCCGCCCGAGTATCCCACCAGGTCGATCGGTGCGCCGGGACGCGCCCGTCGAAACGCGCGCAGCTCGGCGGCAACACCCTCCGCCAGTCGCCGGTTGCGGACCTCGTCGGTCAGATTCTCCAGCGGGTCGAGCGGCGCCTGCCAGTCGAAAATGCGGATCTGCGCCGTTACGCCCGCGTCGCGCAGCCCGTCGACGGCGCGCTGCACTTCCCACCCGACCCCGTCCACCCCGGGGAACACGTACACCAGGCCCGACTCGGGCCGCCCCGCGTCGCCCGGCAGCGGTTCGATGCACCCGGAGGCCGCAACACACGCCGCCGCCGCGCCGCGCGCGACCGCTCGCGACAGTGCCTGATTCCGATTCGCGAATGCGTTCGCGCCCACTCCGGATGTTAGCCACCCGCCCGCCTCCCCCAACCGCGGCCCTTCCCTCCGGCCGCAGCGTCCCCGTCGCTCATGTTCCGCCACGCCCCGGCCGCCGCGCGAGCAGCGTGAAGAAGAACGCGGCCCCCAGGATGTTGGTCACCACGCCCACCGGCAGCTCGTGCGGGCGCCAGCGCGCCGCTCCGTCGCACAGCGCCAGGAACCCGGCCCCGGCCCCGCACGACGCCAGCGACAGCGGCAGCGTCCGCGCCCCGACGATCAGGCGCACGATGTGCGGCACCATCAGCCCGACAAACCCGATCGGACCGCAGTTCGCCACGATCACCGCCACCATCAGCCCGATCGCCGCAAAACAGGTCCACCGCACGCGCTCGACCGCGACCCCCCGCCCCGCCGCCACCGCCTCCCCCATCCCGATCAGGTCCACAGCGCGGTGGCACGATAGCACCACCCCCAGCACCGGGATCAGCACCGCGCCGACTTCCAGCGCCGAGCGCGGTCGCAGGAACGCCAGCGACCCCATCATCCATTTCAACGTCTCGACCGTGACGGCCGCCGACGCAAGATGCTGCATCAGCATCACGCCCGCCGCGAACAGGTACGAGATGCACACGCCCCCCAGCAGCAGGTGCGTCACGTCGTTCGTCTCGCGCAGCCGCGACAGCGCGAACACCAGCCCCAGCGAGACCATGCACCCGCAGAATGCGACCAGGGTCACAGCCGGAATGCCGATCCACGACCCCTGCAACCCCAGCAGGATCGCACAGGACGCCGCAAACGACGCACCGCTCGCAATCCCCAGCGTGAACGGCGTGGCCAGTGGATTGCGAAACAGCGACTGGAACACCACGCCCCCCAGCGCAAGCCCGGCCCCGGCCCCCGCCGCCAGCAGCGTCCGCGGCACACGCAGACGCCAGAACACCTCGCTTCGCGCGCCATCGAACAACGCCGACCACTGGATCGGCGTCGGCCCCAGGCCAAGCGAGACGACGACCGCAGCCAGCCCTCCCGCCACCAGCGCCAGCACGCGAAGCGTGGTCGCTCGCCGCCGCGCCGCTGCCGCCGCCAGCGACGCCGATCGTCCCGCTGCGCTCATGGCGCCCCGCGCAGCCACACCCCGCGCGCCCGCGCCAGGCGGCCGCCGCACCGCAGCACCGCTGCGCTATCGTTCCTTGGGCGTCTGCTCTTCAAGGTCCACGTCGAAAAAGAACCGCGCGGCGAGCTCGGCCGCGTCCCGGCCCAGCTTGGTCACCGCCGCGTCGACCTGTTCGCGGTTGGTCGCTTCCTCCGGCGGGCGGCTGACCGACAGCGCCCGCCCCTGCTCGTCGTCCGTGGGCCAGAGCCGCGCGTGTGCCGCGGCTGCGTTGCAGTCGATGACTTTGAGCCGCAGCGACACCGTCGGGTGGATCAGCGGATTCTCCGGCGACTCGCGCAGCTCGAAGCGTTCCATGCGGATCAGCAGCACCTGCTCGGCTCCCAGCTCGCGCCCGACGCGCTGCACCGACCACTGGTCGAAATCCGCATGCACCAGTCTCAGCCGCGCCAGCCGGTCGCGCGAGACGACCGCGTCGTTGACCTTGCGCTCGCGGAAGATCGTCACCAGCCGCTCGAACATGCTCTGCGAGAACACGGGCTGGTCGTCGGCGCGATTCATGTCTTCGATCAGGATCGCCAGCACCCCCTGCGTCGGCTTGAACTGCGCCTTCTCAATCCGCTTGGGCCCCAGGAAGTACGCGATGGCGCCGAAGAACGGCCCGCACCCCGTCCCCGCTGCCAGCAGCACCCCTGCCAGCAGCAGCCCCACGGACCGCGTCCGGGCCGCAAGCTGCCTTCCCGCGTGGGCTGGCGCGTCCATCGACCCTACCGTACTTTCACCTTGTGGTCGTAGAAACGCTTGGCCACATCGTCGGCGAAGGCCTCCATCGCTCCGCGTCGCACCGCCGCGTCGTTGGCCCCCCATTGCCCCGGCGAGTCGGGCGGATAGGCCGTCTCCACCTGCGCCTTGTACACCGGCGGCGATCCCGACGCCGACGTGTCGTACACCTTTACTCCCGCGTGAATCCGCCCGCGATAAAGGTGCGGACTGTCGGGCTCGCGCGTCGAATACTGCGTGATCTCGATCATCAGCACCCGCTCTACCCCGAACACCTTCCCCAGCTCCGACGGGTGCGACCGGTCCCAGTTCACCTCGCGCATCTGGTGCTCGCGCACCTTGCGCGTCGGCGTGAACACCACGCCCTTCACGTTGCGCGTAATGGCGTCACGCACAAACTCGCCCAGCTCGTACTGCACGTTGGGAAACTCGAACAGCGTCTCCGCCTCCACCCACACCACCGCGGCCACGCGCTTGCCCGCCAGGTACGGATACTCCGCCGGGACCGTCCGCGTCGGCTCCGCGCCCCACATCAGGAACGGCGCCGCCAGCGCCTGGCAACCCGCGATCAGCGCCCCGAGTCCCAGCACGACCGTGAGCACGACCGGACGCGCCCTCGCCAGCGCGGCTCGACGGCCCTCTACCCCCGGCTCCGTTCGAACACCTTGACGCCTTTGCGTGAACACGGACAAAGTTCGATCCTGCTTCATCCGATGCCTTTCGCCAGGCTCGGGCACGGCCGCCCTCCCCCATTACTCGCAGCCGCGGGTCCGGGCGCCGGCGGAACCGTCACAGGATATCCCGCTCGGTCGGCGTTGTCACCGCCGCACCTCCGCCCCGCCGGCATGCTAGGATGTCGCCCCCGGGAGGCGCGCGTGGTCCTTCAGGTTCTGATCGGGTTCGCGATCGCCGACCTGCTGGTGCTGGTCGCGGCGGCCGCCCTGGGCCTGGTCAGCGACGGGCACGCCTGGTTCGCGCAGCACTTCGCGCTGGGGCTGTTCGGCACGGTCTGCACCGCCCTGATGCACACGCTGGCCTTCGTCTACTTCGTGGTCAGCGCGAAGGTAGTCGATCAGGCCGTGGAGCGGGCCCGGTTCGATCGGAGCGTGCGCGAAGCCTCCCGCACCCACAAGACGCGCGCCTTGCTGACCTGCCTGGCCGGTGTCGGTTCGGTCATTCTCGCAGCGCTGCTCGGTGCGCTCACCAGCGTCGTCGGCGTGGGAACCGACGGGCGCTACGACGCAAGCCGGGCCCTGATCGCCCGGCAAGTCCACATGACCGCCGCGCTCCTCGCCATCAGCGCCCAGATCGCCACGGTCGCGTTGCACGCGCACAACATCCGGCGCCAGTCCGCCCTCATGCAGAAGACTCTTCGGGCGTTCGGCGAGTGGAAGCAGGCACAGCGCCAGCCGGCCGGCGTCGAGCTCCCCCGAACCAGCGACGCATGACCCCTCCCCGCGAGGGCGGCCCCTTTAGCTCCCTGCGTCGCGCGGCAGCCGCGGCAGCACCCGCACGCTCTGCGCCGCGCCGTATTCCTTCCCATCCCGCGTGACCGCGAGCACACGCAATTCGTACGATCCCGGGCGCGTGATGGTCTTCTGGCCGCTCACTCCGCTACAGATCACTTCGCCATCCATCGACCAGACGAAATCCGCCGACTGCCGCCACTCGGCCGGGCACTCGACGTTGAACCCGAACAGCAGCGGCTCGAAGCCGATCGCCGACGTCACGTGGATGCGCAGCAGCGGATCCGCGTTCGCCGGCACGCCGAGCGGACCGCGCGCCGGCGTCGGCGCCGCGCCGGCGCTTCGCAGTGCCGCAGTGGGGGGCAGGCTCGGCCCCCGGTTCGCTTCCGCGCCGGTCCGCGGGGGCGTTACCGGAAGCACCGTGACCGCACGACCCGACGCGTGCACGCCCGACCCCGGCGAGGCCTGAATCTCGGCCGACTCGCCCGACAGCAGCGCCAGCCCGCCGGCGTTCCCGTCGATCGCTTGCCGCCGCGCCAGCACGGTCGGTGGCCCGCTGGGCGTCACCCCCGCGATTCGCCCGAAAAAGTCGGCGGCCATGTCCGGCGTGCGCTCGTGCCCCAGCCCCCGGACTTTGATCCACCACACGTTCTGGTATCCGTTCGCCTCGTACCAGCGAACGGCCTCGGTCGACTCGCGCAGGCAGATCGCAAAATCATTCTCTGTGTTGGCGATCAGAATCGGGTGAAAGCGCGAGCGCGGCGCATCGGCGACGCTCAGCACCGACGACGAGAAATTGGATTGCCTCACCGCCAGGCACGTGAACCGGTCCGGGTGCCGGTTCACCATGAAGTGCGCCATGTACCCGCCCGACGACCAGCTCGTCGCCAGCACGTTCGACGGGTCGGCCTGCGTCGTGGCGAACACGTGATCCAGAACCGCCAGCGTCGCCGCCTCGTCGTTCTTGAACGCCGCGTGCTCCGTCCGCAGCGGAAACTCAGCCAGCACGTCGGCCGCGCTTAGCTCCGGCGCGATGACGATGAACCCGTACCGGTCCGCCTCCTGCTCCCATTCCCGTGCCTGCGGGTATGCATTGTCGAAAGGTTTCATCCCGTGGAACGTGACAACCAGCGGCCAACGCCGCGACTTGCGCCCGGCTTCGCTCGCGTGCGTGTAGGGCGCGGGCAGATACCGCCAGTACCCGGCCTTGAGCCGCGGCTCGACCTCACGCGTCAACGCGCCATTGCCGCGCGGCTGCGGCACGACGCAGCCGGCGCAGACCAGGCTCAACATCGCGCTGGCCACGGCGCCGGCCCGGCGGACCATGTTCTCCCGCCGCCGCGGTAGTGATGCGTTCAACCGGGATTCCCTTGCCGCAAACTCACCCAGGATTCCAAGGCGCTCAAGCATCATCGACCCGGTGCGACCGCCGGGTTGATCGTGTAGTCGCGCCGACGACGGCGCGGGCGCGACCGCCACGGTCCCGCGCACGTCCTGACACAAACGACATTGTAGTCCCGCGCGAACTTCGTGGCGAGCGATTCCCGAGGTCCGAAAAAAGCACGCGCGCCGTGGCTCATGCCCGTTCTCCCGCCGATCCGCCCGCGCCCGGGTTTGCCACCTCCATTTCGAGCAGCCGCCGCTTGAACGACACCCCCTCCGACCCGCTGTATCCCCCCAGCGACCCGTCCGAGCGCACCACACGGTGGCACGGTACGGCAATCGGGCACGGATTGCGCCCCATCGCCGACCCCACTGCTCGGGCCGCTCCCGGTCGCCCAACGGCGGCCGCCAGCTCGGCGTACGTTGCCGTCCGTCCGTACGGGATCCGCGCACAGGCGCGCCACACATCCGTGTCGAAGTCGCTGCGCCCGGTCCAGTCGAAGCGCGGCGTGAAGCAGGTCTCCTTGCCGTCGAAATAACGCACGTACGCGCGCGCAAGCTCCGGCAGCAGGCGCGGATTCTCCTCGGCGTCCGGAAACTCGCGCGTGATCTCCCGCTCCAGCGCCCCACGCGTCCGGGCCGGCAGCAGAACCCGGCGCAGGCCGCGCGGCGTGGCGACGTACCCGATCCAACCGACGCGGTGTTTGAGCAGGCGGTACTGGGTGGGCATGGGACGCAGTGCCTCCGGATGCAGCATGGCTGCGCGGCTCGGCGGCACTCGCTCGCGCGTCGTGCCCTTCGGAAAGCCGCGCTCGGTGCGCGCCCCGCTGGTTCCGGGCGCCGCGCGCCAGGTCGGACGATAACCGAACGCCCGATATAATTCCCGCGATGTCCGATCCAGTGGTAACCATCGTGGGCGTGGCCAGTCTCGTGGCCGTGCTCTCCGTGGTCGCGTTCTGGGTGCGGCGGAAGCGCGAGGCGCGCGAGGCAACCGCCCGCTCGGACTGGC
Source organism: uncultured Planctomycetales bacterium (assembly GCA_964401365.1). Taxonomy (GTDB): domain Bacteria; phylum Planctomycetota; class Phycisphaerae; order UBA1845; family Fen-1342; genus CAYNYG01. The sequence continues at coordinate 65,613 of CAYNYG010000016.1, forward strand.
TCAGACGCGAGCGCGAGCGATCCGCCATGGAGCGCGAGAAGTCGGACCGGCTCGCGCGGCGCATCATCGCCAGCAGCACCACGCGCACCATCGCGGGATTCGCCATCGTGCGCCAGATCGAAGCGGTTTTCACCGACGGGCACCCCACCCCGCCCGATGCGGTCGAAGCGCTCAAGGCGATCGCCGCCGCCAAGGGCGCCAACGCGCTCATCAACCTGACCGGCGAGCGGCAGGGGACCGGCAAGTGCAGCGCACGCGCCGACGCCGTCATGATTCGCCCCGTCCAGCGCGGCGCGCCGGGCGGCGCGAGCGCCGCAGGTGCGCCCCCGGCGGACGCCGGGGCGACCGGGGAGCCAAAATGACTTCCATCCTCAGCCAGCGTGCCCCCGAACCGGTCGGACCCTATCCGCACGCCAAGCGCGTCGGCGACCTGCTGTTCCTGTCGGGCGTCGGTCCGCGTCAGCGCGGCGCTGCCGCAATCCCGGGTGTCATCCTCGACGCGCAGGGGCGCAAGGTCGGGCGCGACATCGTCGCACAGTGCCGCAGCGTCTTTGCCAACGTGCGCGCCGTCCTCGACGAGTGCGGCTCCGGTTGGGATTACATCGTCGACGTCACGTCCTTCCTGACCCACCTGGCCGAGGACTTCGCGGCCTATAACGGCGTCTACGCGGAGCATTTCGCCGGCCCGGGGAAGCCCAACCCGGCCCGCACGACGGTCGAGGTCACGGCGCTGCCGACGCCGATCGACATCGAGCTGAAAGTGATCGCGACCGTGCCGCGGCACTGATCGGGCGCCCCCGCGCGAGCCAGCAGCGTGACTCCAGCACCCAACAGCAACGGAATCGGTTCGGCGGCGCCGCGCAACGCCACCCCGTCGCGCGCGGCGCCCGCGCCGGTCCCGCGCGCATTCGCGCAGGGCGCCGGGCTCGTGTTTCAGACCGCCGGGCTGCTGGTGGCACTGTCCACCTGCTGCGTCGGCTCGTTCGTCGGCCTGATTCAGCGGCCCAACCGCACCGCCCTCGCCAGCCGGCCCGCGCAGACCGTGCTCGGCGCATGGCGGTCGTTTCAGACCCACGAGAAACTGGCGACGCTGAGCGTGCTCTCCAACTGCATAGCCGGGCTGGCCCTGGCCGCGGCCGGAATCGGGCTCCAGTACGATCGCGCCGCCAGCCCGCGCCTGGCGACCGCGGCGGCGCTGCCCCTGGCCGCGTTTCACTGGGTCTATCTGGCCCTGCTGGTCGCGCGCGGCCCGCGATCGGCATGGATGATCGTGCCCGCGGCGCTGGCGTTGATGTGGACCGGCTTCTCGCTGCTGGCTCTCCTGAGCCTCCAGCAGCACCGAGCCCATCCGCCGCCGCGCGGCATGGACAAGCTCCCCCCGGACTACAACCTGCCCGCCACCGCCGGCGAACGGATGTACCGCGAGTGGGTCGCCCGCAGGCAGTCGGGCGGCCAGGACTGACGGCCGCGGACTCACGGTCCGGCCCCATCCGCGTTGCCATCATCGTCGTGGGCGTCCGCGGCGGAGAATGCGTGCTTGTCGGTGAACGGCGCCGACACCTCCAGCGAGCCTTCAGGCCGGATCGTCACACGCACGGCGCCGCAGTCGCGCGTGGTGACCAGCCGGCACGAGCCCCCCAGCGCCCGCTCGACCAGCTCCGCCAGGCGGCGACGGTCGCGGTCGGTCGAAGCGATCACCCAGCGCGGACAAGCCGCGGTGTAGAAACGCTCGGTCACCAGCGGCACCACCGCGCCATGGTGCGGGGCGATCAGCACGTCGCAGCGCAGGTCCAGCGCGCCGGCGTCCGCCTCGTCCAGCAGCGCCTCCATCGCGCGGCGCTCGATGTCGCCCGGCAGCAGCACCCGGCGGCCCCACGCGCTGACCAGGATCACCAGCGACCCGTCGTTGTCGGACCAGGCCTCGTCGAGCGGCGCTGGCGGCCAGAGCACGTCCGCGTACACCGCCGGCGCGCTCTGGCCCGCCTCGAGTGCACGCTCGCGCTCCAGGTCGTACCGCTCGCCGGCCCGGATCGAACGCAGTCGGGCCGCCCCCCACGGCGGTCGGGACGCGTGCTGCGGCTGCTGCGCTCCCCACCGAGCTTCGAAATCCGCGCCGACGAAAACGGCCCGCGCCGGAAACCGCTCCAGCAGCGACGGCAGCCCGCTGATGTGATCCAGGTCGGCGTGCGAAACCCATGCCGACAGCAGGCCGCGCACGCCCGTGGCGCGCATGGCATCCGCAGCCACCACGCCGACGTCCCAGTTCTCCATCGTGCCCACGTCAAGCACCACGGCGTCGCGCGACGGCAGCCTCAGAAGGTTGGCGCTGCCCGCGCCAACGTCCAACACGTGCAGCTCCACGGACTCACCGGCCGGGCCGCGCTGCTCCGCCAGCCACCACCCGCACCAGACAACGGGCGCCAGCGCGAGACAACCCAGGCCCGCCGCCTCGCGCCGGCGGCGGTGCCGCTGCGGCGACTCGAGCGCGCGGCTGCGACGGAGCACGGCAACGGCCGCCAGCGCCAGCGCGTAGCAGCTTGCGACCAGCCATACCGGCGGCGGCGCAAGCACAATGCTCGTCCCGGGCCACGACGCCATCCAGCGGGCCCCGACCATCAGCAGGTCTGTCGACGCGCGCAGCGACGGAACGATCAGCGCGGCCGGCGCGCCGGGCACAAGGCTCGCCGCGACCTGCGCGAACCCGATCACCACGACGCACGCCGCCAGCGGCAATACAAGCAGAGACTGGACGATCCCCCACGGCGTGAAAAGCCCGAAGTGGTACACGGTCAGCGGGATCGCAGTCAGCCAGCAAACGGCCGCGACGCAGGCCGCGAGCGCGACCGCGCGCACGACACGCTGCAAGGTGAGCTGCGCCAGGGTTCGTGGCTCGCGGTCCGTCCAGGGGTTCGCTCCCGTGCGGGTCTGCGCCAGACGCCCCTTCACCCGCGGGAGGATCAGAGTCAGCGCGAGGACCTGCACAAACGAGAGCTGAAACCCCGCCGACAGCACGTCGCGCGGGTTGAGCATCAGCACGGTCAGGGCGGCTGCGGCGAGCCAGTTCAGCGCCGGCGCCGCCCGGCCACGCAGCCGTGCGGCACAGTAGAAGAGCCCCAGGATCGTGGCCCGCAGGATGGGCGCGTTCGACTCGGCCAGGAGGGCGTAGGCCAGCATGGCGGCGGAGGTGGCCGCTGCTGCCGCCGGGACGCTGCCGCGCGTAAGCCAGCCCGTAACGCTCCACACGACCACGCCCAGCAGTCCGACGTGAAAGCCGCTGACCGAGAGGACGTGCACCGCGCCGATGCGCACGAACGCGTCGTTCAGGGAGCGACTCACCGCCGAGCGCTGGCCCAGCACGATCGCCTGAAGCAGCGGGACCGCGTCCGTGTCGCCGTCGGCGTAGGGTTGCAGCAGCGCCCGCCGGCCTGCCCCGCGCAGCCAGTTCACCCACTGCTGCACCGCGCCGGCATCGGAGCCCGGTTGTCGTACAACGTGCAAAAGACCGGGAACGTGCAGACCGGCCTCCACCCCCGCCAGACGCCGGAAACGCGCCCCGTCACGCTGCCCGGGGTTTCGCGGCCCGCGGAATCGATAGAGCGTTCCGCTCAGGACCAGCCGGTCGCCCGGCGCGGCCTCGAGGACGTCCGACTCCACCGCGACCGCCAGCCGGCCCTGGACCGGCTCGCGAGCGTCGCCGAGCCGCAGCGCCAGCGCGTCGGCGACGAACTCCGCCCGCGGCGTCGGCGCCGCGCGCAGGTACGGATTGCGCAGCGCGGTCGGGCGAGTGATCGGCGGGGTGACGACGCGCACCTCCACCCGCGTCAGCTCGGGGCCCGATTCCACCAGGCGCGCCACGTGGTCAGGCGGGAGCGCGCTGACGCCCTGGTGGCGCAGGAATCCCAGGGCCATCGCCGTCGCTGCGACCGCCGCCGTCGTGCCGCGCGGGACCAGTGCCAGGCACGCGAACCCGGCGCCGACGCCCAGCCAGGCCCACCCGGCGCGCGGGGTGACCCCCATCGCCTCGGAGACCACGATGCCGGCGATCATGGCGATGGCCGGCGCGAGCAGCGGGGCGGGCGGCGCGGCGCGCGCCAGGCCGCGGTCAATCCGTTCAGGCGGGTCGGGCGTCATGGCGCGCGGGGGTGCCACCCGTCTGCGTCCGACGATTCACTCTCCGCCCAACTCGCCAGGTCGTCGGCCAGGCTCTGCGACGGCGCATGGGCCGCGCGCAGCGCGCGCAGGTCCGTGCGGCTGCGGGGCGCGCGGCGGGTCAGGATGCGCACCAGCACCAGCAACGCCAGCAGAACGGCGCCTCCCGCGCCCAGCGCGACGTTGGTCCAGGAAACCTGCGGCGCGTGCGGCGGCCCGGCGCGCTCCACGATCGTGGGGCCCTTGGCCACCACCAGCAGGGCGTGCCCGATCCGACCGCGGTCGAGCGCATACTGCCGCGCCATGACGAAATAGCCGGTGGCGCGGATGGTCGAACCGAGCCCGATCTCGCCCACGTCCTGCGTGCAGATCAGCGTGCAGGCGACCGGTACGCTGGGTCGCGACAGTTCGAGCTGCCAGTTCGTGCCGTAGCGCGCCCGCCGCTCCCTGTCGGCGTACTGCCAGCTCGAGTTCCGCCCTACGACGCCTTCGACCGTAACCACCGCGCCGCGGAAGTCGCCCGGCCGCTCGATCGCCTGCCGCCAGTCGGTCAGCTCGACGGGTGCTTGGGAATGGCCCGGGTCCAGCGGCATGCGGCGGACGTGTTCGAGTACGGCGTAAAACCCCGGCACGTCGAACGAGAACGCGTGATCCGTCACGGTCGCAAGCAGCGCGCGGATCGCGTCCGGCAGCTCACTGCCGGACGCGGCGGTGGGCGCGGCGCTCGACGGAGCGCTGCTCTGCGCGAAGGCGCTCGCGGTCGCGAGCGCGACCGCGAGCAGCGCGGCGCCCGGCGCCGATTTCGCCCGCGTCATCCGCCCGTGTCCTCCCACGGGTAGTCGGGCGCGGCCTCGCGGGTCGCCGGTGCGCTGGCGGGCGTTGGCTCGTCGCCGAGCGGTGGCTGAAGCTCGGACGGCGCAGGCAACATGCGCCACTCGCCCTCCTCCCGCAACACGAGAATCGCGATCCGCCGCTGTTGCCACTTGACGGCATGCGGCTGGTCCGGACGAACGCTCACGTCGCACTCGACCAGATACGACGGCCCAGGCACGTGCGGCAGGTCGATCGGCTCGATGCGGTCGACCACCACGTCCTGCAGCGCGTAGTAGACGGCTTGGAAGCGCTCGCGGGACTCCGGCGTGCGCCGCTGGCTCACGAGTTTGCGATAGCCGGCGTAGTCGCCCGCCAGGCACGTCGCCAGAAAGTTCTCAACGAACGTGGTCACGTCCGGATACGACTCGCGCAGCTCGCGCCGAATGGTGTACTCCGGCGGCTCCGGCGGTGGCGCGACTCGCTCACGCGACTGCTCGCGATGTTCGGCCCGTGCGGCGTCCGGACGTGGCTCGTCCCGTGAGCAGCCCGCCGCTCCCATCCCCGCAACCAGCGCTCCCGCCAGCACCCACGCCGCCCCGAACCGACCTCGCGTATTCGCCAACGGTCGAGCTCCCGTATCAGTCACCGGAATAGTGGCAGCGGCTGGTGCAGGTCTCTTGAACCACCACCTCCGCCAACAACGGCAGCGCGGGCCGCAACCGGCTCCAGATCCAGCGCGCCAGAACTTCCGACGTCGGATTATCCAGACCCGGGATGTCGTTGAGCAAGCGGTGATCGAGCTGCTCCCGCACCGGCTCGCAGGCCGCCTTCAGTTCGCCATAGTCCAGCAGGTATCCGCGTTCCGCGGGCACGTCTCCCTCCACCGCCACCTCGATCCGGAAGCTGTGACCGTGGAGTCGGCGGCACTTATGCCCCTCGGGGAACGTCGGCAGCGCGTGGGCCGCCTCGAACCCGAATTCCTTGACCAGCCGCACGCGCATCTATACGCCCCGCGTCTGCGGTGACCAGATGAGCTTGTGGAGCTGCACCCCGATTCGCACCTCCAGCCGGTCTTCCAGGATCCACGACGCCAGCTCGCTCAGCTCCAGCTCCCCGTAGACCGGGTTCATCAGCACCGGACAGCGCAGCGACAGGCGGCGCTCCGCCATCACCGTTCGCGCCCATTCGTAGTCAGCCCGCCCGCCGATCACGAACTTCAGTTCGTCGCGCGGCGTGAGCAGGTCGATGTTGCGCCACTCGTTGCGGTGCGCCTCGCCGCTGCTGGGACACTTCAGATCCATGATGCGCACCACGCGCGGGTCGACGCGGTCCATCAGCACCGCCCCGGACGTCTCGATCATCACCGTCGGGTGCACATCCGCCAGACGCCGCATCAGTGGATACACGCCCGGTTGCAGCAGCGGCTCGCCGCCGGTCACCTCGACCGTGGGGCAGCCGAACGCGGCGACGGCGTCGACGACCGCGTCCAGCGTCATCCAGCCGCCTTCATGAAAGGCATACTCGGTGTCGCAGTACGTGCAGCGCAAGTGGCAGCCGGTAAGCCGCACGAACGCGCAGCGGACGCCGGCACGTGTGCCCTCGCCCTGAATCGAATGAAAGATCTCGTTGACCCGCAGCCGGTCCAACGCCATGAATTGAGCATAGTGCCGGGTCGGTGCCCGCGGCAAGCCGCGCCCCGGACACGGGTGAAGCGCCGCACCCGCGGTCGGCACGCGACCGCGAGCAGCGCGCACCGGCCCGCAAACCTGAGGAGCGCGGCCGCCGGGCAGCCGCGCTCCTCACCGGACTCGCTTGCGGGGCAGGCGACGTCAGCCCGCGCTGGCGCTGAGCATCTGCGGGAAGGCCTCTTCCTCGGCCTCCTTCTGAATGATGATCTTGGCTTTCATCAGGATCAGCAGCGTCTGCGTGTCCTTGATGGTCGTGGTGTTGGTGAACGCGCGTTTTAGGATCGGTATCTTGCTGAGGATCGGCACGCCGGCGTCAATCTCGACCTCGCCAACCTGCTTGAGGCCGCCCAGCAGCACCGTACCGCCGTCCGGGATCGAGACGGTGGTGTTCACCGAGGAGACGAGCTGGTCGACCGTGGTGACGAACGCGCCCGGGGCGTTGCCGCTGGCGCGCTGAATCTCGAAGCGCGTCAGGATCGGGTCCTGCGCCCGCGTGGTCTGCACTGTCACCGTGACGTAGCGCCGGTCGGCGCTGATGGTCGCCTCGACGTCCAGGGACGAGCCGCTGGCCGCCACCCCGATGATCGGCTGGAACGCGGCCGCCTGCTGCGCGATCTGCGGCTGAAGGCTGGCCACGTACGTCTGTGACCGGCCGACGAAGATGTTGGCCCGCTGCCCGTTGAACAGCACCAGACGCGGGGCCTGCACGATGCTTGAACGCGAGTTGGCCTGCGTCGCACGGATCAGGAAGTCCACCTGGAGGTTGTCCAGGAACGAACCGGCGATCTGGAGCGCCGGCTGGGCACCCTGCCGGAATGCATCCGCGAACGAGCCCGGCACCCCGGTCACGACGTTGGCCGGGTTGACCAGGTTGAGCGACCCCTGCCGCGCGGCGATCGGAGTCATGTCGTTGAAATGCGGCGGAATGCCCGTGCCGTCCGGCACCAGGCCCGGCGACAGGTAGGGCTGGCCGAACCCGCCCGCCTGCCCGCCGGTCGTCGGGTCGAGGAACGGGGTTCCGAAGCCGGGACGGGCAGGCAGGTTCCCGATCCGCGAATACTGCCGCGGGATGAGCACCGCGCCGCCCGTGAACGGATCGACCAGCGGGACGCCCGCGCCGGTGAAGGCCTGGTCGAAGTCGGCGCTGCCCGAGTTGAACACGAAGTCCAGGTCGACGCCGATCTCCTCCAGGAAGTTCGACGAGACGGTCAGGAAGCGCGATTCGATCGCGATTTGCAGGGCGCGGAACTCGCGGAGCTGCGCCAGCAGGTTGCCCACCTGCCGGTGCGAGTCGGCCGTGTTGTAGACGATGAGCTGGCCGTTCAGCTCGCGCAGCGACCCGTCCCCGGCGCCGGTCTCGCGCCAGGAGTCGGGCTCGACCGTCTGGCGGATGATGTCCATGATCTGCTGCACCAGGCCGCCGCGGGGCCCGGCGCCCTGACCCTCGTCGCCGCGGTTCTGCTCGTCCTCCTGCTCGTCGAAGATCTGCGAGCCCCCGCCGCCTCCGCCCTGCCCGCTCTGCCCGGCCTGGTTCAGGGCCTGCGACGGGTTCAGGTTGGCCGCGTTGGTGAAGCGCGGAATGTTCACCAGCAGGTCGTTGATGTCGTAGACCCGGATTTCCTTCTCGCGATCGAGCTTCTCCTTCGACGCGACGCGGATCAGCCCTTCTGACACGCTGTAGGCCAGCACGACGTCTCCGCCCACCTGCGTCAGAATCTCCTTGAGGACCGTGCGGAAGCTGACGTTGTTGAGCTTCAGCGAGACCAGCTTGTCCTTCTCAATCCCCTGGTTGCTGAGGTCTTCCCAATCCACGTTGATGTTGACGTTGCTCACTTCCGTCAGGTACTCGACCACCTGCTCGAACGGGACGTCCTGGAACCGCGATTCGGGCAAGACGTTCTCGAGCCGGCGGTTCAGCTCCCGGCTCGATGCGTCCTCGCCCGTCACGCCCAGCCCGGCCGCCTTGCGCCGGTTGCTCATCTCCAGCCAGTTGCTCGGGTACAGCACCTCGTGCTGCCACGGTATCTTGCTCTCGTCCGCGTCCATGAACGTGCGCCGCATCTGCTGGTCGTAGTCGCCGCGGATACGGTTCTGCTGCCGGAACGCGGACCAGTCCTGGTCCACTTCGAGCTGCGCACGCGCCTTCGCGTTGCTGGGATCCAGCAGCAGGATCTGACGCAGCATCTCGGCCGCTTCGTCGAAGCGCATCTCCTTGCGGAGCTGCGACGCGCTGTTGAAGAGCTTCTCGACCTCCTCCGCCCGCTTCTCCTCCTGCATGCGGCGGCTGGTGCGGATCCGCTCGCCGATCTCCTTGCGCTCCTTTTCCGCCTCGGTGGCGCTGTACTCGCGGAACGCGTCGTCCACCTCGAGCTTGAGCGTCTCGACCTCCGCCTTGGCCGCGTCGTACTTCGTCGACGGGTCCGCGTATGCGCGCGCTTCCTCGATCAACTGCCCCGCCGTCTGCACCAGCTCCCGGGCGCTCTTGTAGTCGTTCTCCCCGACCGCCTGCCGGGCACGCGCCATCGCGTCCTGCATCCGCGCCGTCGCCCGCTGCCACAGCAGCTCGTGCCGGTCGCGCATCTCCTGGACCACGTCCTTGCGCGTGCCGGTGCCGGTTTCCGCGGTCGAGCCCGGGTCCACCGCGGCCTCGGTCGCCGCTCCCCCGCCCGCCGCCGGCGCCATCGCCTGGCCCAGCCGCCGCTTCTCGGCGATCTTGGCCCGCTCCGCAGCCGCCTGGTCGCGCAGCGTCGACCGCGCATACTTGTTGTCCACCACCGACTTGTACAGCCCGTCGGCCTCCGTCCAGTTCCCCGCCGCCGCCGCCGCGTCCGCCTTGTCCTTGTCTTCTCGCGCTCGCGCCGACCCGCTGACGGCCAGCGGCGCCTCCTTCAGATACGCGTCGAGCTCGGCCTTCTCGGCCTCGCTGAGCTGTGCCTTGTCCACTTTCAGAAACAGCTCGTGCGCCGCGGCGTACTCCTGCTTGTCGAACAGGTCGACGGCCTTGCGCAGCTCCGCGCTCTGGGCAGCGGCGTTCCCTGCCGCCAGAAGCGCGACGAGGGCCCATCCCATGCAACGCGACAGACTGATCACGTTCACGTGGCACTCCTTTTTCCCGATCACGCGGGAAGCGACGTCCGGCCGTTGCCGTTCCGGACGGCGGAGTCTCTCGCCGGCGGGCGAGCCGATCCGCGTTGTCCAACCACCACACACATAGACGGTCGGTACGTAGCGAGGATGGATGAGTGCGAAACCCTGAGGACGCCGACCGTCAAGGTTAGCGCGGGAAGTCTATAAGCCGCCGCCGCGCAACGCAACGGGGAGCATTGTGAAAATGCTCACAAGCCCGCCGCGTCCGCCACGCTTCGGCCACCCCCGGCTCACGCCGCTCCGCCGCGGGCCGGCCCGCCCGTCCCGGCGCCCGGCTCCTCCGGGTGAGTCAGCTTGAAGCGCCATGCCAGGATCGCCGTTCCCACCGCAACCGCGACGTACGTCGGAAAGGCGTAGATCGCCCGAAACCCATGAATCACGACCAGCAGTCCAAACAGCGCGTACACCACCGTCAGCACGTAGCACACCAGCACTGTCTGCCGCACCGTCAGACCGCGCTGCCGCAGTTGGTCGTAGAAATGGCTGCGGTCCCCCTCGAAGATCGATCGCCCGCTGCGCCAGCGGCGGAACATCGCCAGGGCCGTGTCGAACACCGGCAGCGCGAAGATCATCAGCGCTCCCAGCACCCATCGGAAAATCCCGCGCTCGGCGAACAGCAGAATCACGATCCCGCAGTTGTATCCCAGCAGTATGCTCCCGGCGTCGCCCATGAAGATCTTGGCCGGGTTGAAGTTTAACGGCAGGAAACCCATCGCCGCTCCGAACATGGCCAACGCCAGCACCAGCCGCACCGGGTCGCCCTGCGGGCTGTGGTTGTAGCTCGCCAGGTACGCCGCCAGCAGCGAAAACCCGAACGAGATGATCCCGGTCACCCCCGTGCACAGCCCGTCCATCCCGTCGATGAGGTTGGTCGAGTTGCACGCCCCGAGCACGATGAACAGGCACATCGGGAACGAGATCGCCCACGAAAGCTCGCGCGAGAGGTGGACCCCCATCGGGCCCAGCACCGAATCCGCCAGCCGAGCCCCCGCCCCCGTCAGCAGCAGCACCGCCGCGACCACGATCGAGACCGCGACCAGCCTCGACTTCACCGAGATGTTGAAGACGTCGTCCAGCAGCCCGATCACCGACAGCGCGATCCCCCCCGCGACGATCGGCAGCATCAGACGCCAGTCCACGACGCCCGACAGCATCGCGGCCGAACTCGCCGCCACCCACCCCAGCAGGATCGCCGTACCCCCCAGGTAGGGTGTCGGACGCGCGTGCGGCTTGAGCGCCATGTCCGGCATGTCCAGCACCCCCAACCGCCGCGCCACCTGGACGGCCAGCGGTGTCGCAAACGCACTGACGACGAATGCCCCCATGGCGTACCACTGGTACGCCTCGACGATCCGATACAACCGGGTCATGCGGAGCACTATAAACGCAAGCGCGGCGGCGAGCAGCCCGGTGTCGGAACCCGCCCGCCGCCCCCGCCCCCGGTGGGGCGCAAGAACCGCGGGCCCACGCAATCGGCGCCGGTTTCTGTCCCGATCTTCGCCGGGTCGGCGCTTGGTACACCGCCCGACCGAGGTTAAGATAGGCGTAAGCGACTTCGGGCGCCGTGGTTATTCGGACCTCACCCGCCGCACGTCGCCTCCGTACGCGGTCGGTCCGTCGCAGCAGGTGCATCATGAGCGGCAATCGCGGAATGTCGTCCGGTGGCGGCGGGGGCCGCAACAAGCGCGCCTGCGTGTGCAGTTTCTGCGGCAAGAGCCATCGCGACGCCGGGCCCATGGTCGAGGGCGCCAACGACGTTTTCATCTGCTCGGCCTGCATCGACCAGTGCCACACGCTGGTGCGCGAGGAGCGCAAGAAGTCCGGGAGCCGGCCGGCATTCCGGGAGATTCCCAAGCCGCGCGACATCTTCGACTTCCTGAATCAGTACGTCGTGGGTCAGGACTTCGCGAAGCGCGCCCTGTCGGTGGCGGTCCACAACCACTACAAGCGGCTGCTTCACTCCGACAACCCCGAATCGGACGTCGAGATCGACAAGAGCAACATCCTGCTCATCGGGCCGACCGGGTCGGGCAAGACGCTCCTGGCGCGCTCGCTGGCACGGGTGCTCAACGTGCCGTTCGCGATCGGCGACGCCACCACGCTGACGGAAGCCGGGTACGTCGGCGAAGACGTCGAGAACATCCTGCTCAAGCTGCTCCAGAACGCTGATTACGACCTCGAAGCCGCGCAGCGCGGCATCGTGTACATCGACGAAATCGACAAGATCGGCAAGACCTGGAACAACGTCAGCATCACGCGCGACGTCAGCGGTGAGGGCGTCCAGCAGGCCCTGCTCAAGATGCTCGAGGGGACGGTCAGCAACATCCCCCCCCAGGGCGGTCGCAAGCACCCCGAGCAGCATTACATCCAGATGGACACCG
>CAYNYG010000017.1:0-9750 GCA_964401365.1 uncultured Planctomycetales bacterium
GCCGCGCGGCACCGGTGCCCGCCGCGCCGCTCGGCGCCGACCCTCTGGCCCGCGACAGCCTGCACCGCGTGGTCGAGCCGCTGCGCCGCGCCGTCCAGATTGCCCGCCGCGGCCGGCCCGACGACCTGCGGGCCCTGTGCGAAGAGCTGCTGGAAACGCACGGCCGGCTTGAGGCCTGGATGCTGGCCCACCCGGGCGCCGCGCCCGACGCGCCGCCCGGGCCGGAGGCGTCCGCCAGTCGCATCACCTGCACGGCGCTCTCCGCGGGGAAGGAGCCGCTGGGCGAATGGCTGCTCATCCCGTTCGGCGTGGTGCGGCTCGACCGGCCGGTGGCCGGCGAGGACTTCGAGTTCACGCGGCGTCACGCCGAGACGCTGGCGGCCTGGTTCGACTCGCTGGGTCGCAAGCTGGCGATCGACTACGAGCATCAGAGCTTCGGCGACCTGAACACGCGGCCCGACGGGCTGCGGCCGGCGGCGGGCTGGATCGGCCGGCTGGAGGTGCGCGACGACGGGCTGTGGGCGGCCGACGTGACCTGGACGCAGCGGGCGCGCGAGCTGCTCCGGGCCGGCGAGTACCGCTACTTCTCGCCGGTGATCTACTGGAGCGACGAGCTGCGCAGCGGCATCGCCGGACTCGGTCCGGTAGCGCTGACGAACGACCCGGCCATGCGCGGCGTGTCGGCCCTGGCGGCCCAGCGCCGCCGGTCGGAGAAGGACGCCGCGGCCTCGCCGTGCGCGGATGACACGCAGATTCGCGGGCCCGGGCCATGTGGCGCGGCGCCCGACGAAGACGGGGGCCCGCAAGGCCCAAGGAGCACAGTGATGGAACGCAACGATGGGGACGGGGCGATGAACCGCGCCGCGCCGGACGCGCCGGGGGAGCCCGCCGACGTCGGCGCCCGCGTGGCGGTGCTGATCGAGCAGGTGGAGCTGCTGACGCGGCGCATGAAAGCGCAGCAGGCCGACGGGTTCGTCGAGCGCGGCCTGCGCCTGGGCAAGATCCTGGACAGCACCAGCATGGACTGGCGCGACGACTACCTGCGCGACCCGTCGGCGGCGGAAGCGCGACTGCGGCGTGCGCCGGTGGTGCTGCCCCAGGGGCGGACCGTGGCCGCGGCGGACTCGTCGCGGAGCGGGCGTGATGGACCGGGCCGGCCGCCGCTGCCGGACGGGGGCGTTTCGATCGAAGCCGCCGACCTGGAGGCGTTTGAGCGGGCGTGCGGCGCGGGACGCGTGATTCTGAAATAAGGGACCGAGGAAACCAGAGCGGTCGAGGGACAAGACATGGCATTGACGGCGAATCGGGACTTGCAGTTTTTCACGACGCAGGAGCTGGTGAACCTCCCGCTGGACGACGACGTGATCGTCTACAAGGGGGCGTTCGTCGGGCGCAACCGTTCCACGGGCTACGCCCGGCCGCTGGTGGCCGGCGACGAGTTCCTGGGTGTGGCCTACCGGCAGGCCGACAACACGGTGGCCGGTCACACGGCGGGCGGGATCGACGTGATCCTGCACCAGCAGGTGGACATCGTGCACGCGCTGAGCGGGGTGACCAACGCGGACGTGGGCAAGGACGTCTACGCCAACGCGGACGACGTCCTCACGCTCACGCCCGCCAGCAACAGCCGCGTGGGTCGGATCGTGGCGGTGGACGGCACCAACACGGCCCGGGTGCGCTGCCAGCCGACGCCGGCGCTGGACGGCGTGCTGGACAACACGCCGGTGGTGACGCTGTCGGACGCCAACGCGACGCTGACGCTGGACCACCTGAACCGGACGCTGCTGATCGGCAACACGGCGGCGCGGACGCTGACGCTGCCGCCGGTGGCGATGGTGCGGGCCGGCGGGTGGATCCGCGTGGTGAAGACGACGGCGGCGGCGTTCGCGGTGACGCTGGACGGGAACGCTGCGGAGACGATCGACGGCGCGGCGACGCTGGCGACGCTGGATGCCCAGTACGACGCGGCGCACCTGCTGTGCAGCGGGTCGGAGTGGATCGTGCTGAGCCGGGACATCGCGTAACGGCGCAGGGGGAACCTGCAACCGGACGGACATTCCATAGGAGACATCCGCCATGGCAGTTGTGATTGATACGGGGCTGACGTCGCGGGCGATCATCGGGCGCTTCTATCGTCGCCTGGAGGAGTTCGCCGCCGCGGCATGGTGGTCGAAGCTGGCCATGCATTTTCCCAGCTCGCAGTCGTCGGAGACGTACCGCTGGCTGGGAATGGTCCCGCAGGTGCGCGAGTGGAAGGGCGGGCGCAAGGTCCGCCCGCTGCGCACCTCGGGCGTGACGATCGCCAACAAGGTCTGGGAGTCCACCATCCGCGTGGACGCCGACGAGCTGCGGCGCGACAAGACCGGACAGATCCTGGTCCGCGTCAACGAGCTGGCGCGGCGCGTGGCGACGCATCCCAACAAGCTTCTGACCACGCTGATCCAGAACGGGGGCACGGGCACGGCCTACGACGGAGCGGCGTTCTTCTCCACGGCGCACAGCGAAGGCGACTCGGGCAGCCAGAGCAACTCGATCAGCTACGACGCCTCGACGCCGACCGCCCCGACCGACAGCGAGATGTTCGAGGCCATCGTCAAGGCGATCGCGCAGATCGTCGGACAGAAGGACGACGACGGCGAGCCGCTGAACGAGTCGGCGCGGCAGTTCCTGGTCATGGTGCCGACCTCGTTCCTGGCGTCGACGCTGGTGGCGCTGACCAGCAACAACGTGGACGCGACCGGCAACCCGCTGGCGGCGGCCAATCCGTTCCAGGTGGAGTGGGTGGCCAATCCGCGGCTGACCTGGACGGACAAGTTCGCCGTGTTCCGCACCGACGGCGAGTCGCGGCCCTTCATCTTCCAGGAGGAGCTGCCGGTGCAGGTCCAGGCGCTGGCCGAGGGCAGCGAGCTGGAGATCAACGAGAACCAGCACCAGTACGGCGTGAAGGCGGTGCACGAGGCGGGTTACGGCTTCTGGCAGGACGCCTGCCTGGTGACCTTCACGTAAAGGGCGGCACCGGTCCGGGGGCCCGGGCGTGAGCCCGGCGGGCAGGGGTGGGGCGCTGGCGCGTCCGGCGTCCGCGGGCGATCGCGGGCCGCGGGACGGGCCGGCCGGTCCCCACCAAAACCCCGCCGCGGCGCGTCACGCCCGGCCCCCGACCCATCGAGGACACACGAAATGGCGTACGTGACGACGACGCAACTGAGTGCGCGGCTGGGCGCGACGCTGTACGCGCGCCTGACGGACCGCGTGAACGGCACGACGGCGGACTCGAGCGTGGCGCAGCAGATCATCGACGAAGCCGAGGCGGAGGCGGATGGGTACCTGGCGGTGCGTTACGCGACGCCGGTGGACCTGAGCGCGCGGCCGGAGCTGAGTGGGGTCCTGGAGGCGCGGGTGCTGGACCTGGCGGAGCACGGAGCGTGGCGAGGTTCGCCGTTCGTGAACGCGCCGCCGCAGCGTGTGCTGGACGTCTACCGTGCGGCGGTGGGGTGGTTTACGGCGGTGGCGGCGGGCGAGTTCGCGCTGCCGGCCGCGGCGCCGCCGGCGGGCCCGGCGGCGGCGGATGACTCGCCGCGGTACGCGGGGGAGGCGCGCGTGTTCACGCGCGAGGAGCTGGACGGGCTGTGAGCGGCGGGGGCGCGCTCGGGACGGACGCCGGCGCGGCGGGGTGCATGACGCTGGCGGGAGGTGAACGAGATGGCACTGGTGGTGGCGAACTATTCGGCGAACCAGTCGAACACGCCGGTGATCCCGGCGGTGACGGACCGGCTGATCCTGGTGACGCGGTTCCAGTTTTTCGGCAACTACGAAGGGTACTGCAAGCTGATCTCGGATCCGACGGGCAGCCCGGTGGACCTGACGCCGCCGCTGTACTTTTCGTACTACGGGTCGATCGTGCTGGAGCTGGGGCGTGCGTGGGGTCTGACGACGGGGCGCGGGAAGGGGCTGGGGTTTTCGAGCGTGATGGCGCTGTCGCCGAAGAACCACAGCATCCTGGTGTGGTACGAGGTTGTGGCGTGAGGTTGGGGGAGGGAACGGGGAAGCGGGCACGGGGAGTTGGTCATGGGCGAGTTGATGCAGCAGTTGCCGTCGCTGGGAATCTCGGGGCTGCTGTTCGTGATGTGGTGGTGCGAACGGCAGGAGCGGGCCAAGGCCGGCTTCGGGCTGGTGGAGATGGCGCGGTCGGCGGCGCAGACGACGGAGTCGAACCGCCAGATGCTGGACGCGCTGCGGAGCAACACGGAGGCGCTGGCCGGACTGCGCGAGGAGCTGCGCGTGCATCGCATGACGGAGATGGAGGTGCTGGCGCGGCTGTCGCGGCAGCTCGAGCAGCTCGAAGCGGCGTGAGTCGAGGAGACGAGGGACAGACAAGAGGGAACGGGGCGGGAACGGAAAGCGGGGGCGGGAGGCTGTCATGGAGATCGAGGCGATGCTCAGGCAGGTCGATGCCGGGGTGGCGAAGGCATTTGTGAAGGCGGCCCGGCACGTGATCGACGCGCTGCTGATCGAGGCGGCGCGGGTGAGGCAGGCGCAGACGCCCGGCGCGACGGATTACGCCAGCGCCGACGTGTCGCGCGAGGCGCCCGGAGGCGGGTGGATCGGCGACGAGGAGCTGCGCAGCGTGACGCAGCGGATGGCGGAGGCGGTTGCGGCGGAGAAGTGGGTCGAGGGCGCGGCGTTCGCGGTGCAGGCGATTGCCCTGCTGGGCGGCGGATTGTGAAGCGGGCCGGCGCGCGCGGCGCGGGCCGGTCGAATGGGAGGTGAGCGGTGAAGACAACGAAACTGAGTGCCTGGGCGAGCGTGCTGGTCGCGACGGGAGTGAGCGGCTGCACGGCGGAATCGACGCGGATGGCGATCGAGGCGCAGCAGCGCGCGGACCTGGTGCAGCAGGCGGTCTTCGAGCGCCAGCACCACGGGCTGCGCGTGCTGGCGTTCCGCGACCTGGTGCGGCGGCTGTCGGAGATCATGAACGCGGAGGGTGACGCGGACGTGGGCGAGATGCTGCGGGTGGTGAACGACGCGTGGAACCAGCGCGACCTGATCGAGTTCTGGGCGATCCAGCAGGAGCGGGCCAAGGCGCTGCGCCTGGCGGGCGTGGATGCCAAGCTGTACGGGAGCCAGGCGATGCTCGACCTGCTGGTGAAGGCGCTGGAGGCGAAGGGGGACCGGGTGGTAGAAGGGGTGTCGGAGTCGGCGGGGTCGGCTTCGGGAGAATAGACGCCTGCGGCCGGCTTACAGGCACCGGGAAGACGGATGGAGAAGGGAACGGGAGAGCCGATGGATACGACATGGCGGAAGTGGTTGTGGCCTTTGATGAGTCGCAAGGTGCAGGTGGCGCTGGCGACGGTGATTGTGGCGTACGCGTCGCAGGCGGGACTGAACGTGAGCGAGGAGACGATCACAGCGGTGCTGGGCGTGGGAGTGGCGTTGATACTCGGGATCGCGCACGAGGATGCGGGGAAGGGTGCGGCGCGGAGCGGCGGGCCCGGGTCGTGACGGTCCGGAACGGCGTACCGCCGTGGTTCCGGAGCAGCGCAGGAGTCTCGAAACGCAGCAGGTCACGCGGACAATCGGCCGACTTTCTCGAAGGTTCCCTGGAGTAGGGCCTCGTCGCCGTTTGCGATGGTGGTCGCCGGGGGAGGTAAGAGGCGTTTGGCGCTGCCGGCCTGGGTGAGTTCGATGACGGCGATGCCGTCTTCGAGCAGTTGTGCGACGGATTTGCCGCAGACGGGGTCGCGCGGGCTGGCGGTCCAGCGGCGCATGACCATGAGCTCGTCGCCGACGACGAAGCTGTTGACGATGGAGCGTTCCATGGCGGCCATGGCGAAGGCGGGGGCGGACATGGCGGACTGGGACATGGCGATCTGAATGTTGAAGCCTGCGCGGACCTTGTCGGCCAGGTTCTGATCGAACATGCGGAGGACGACGCGGATGTCGGGGTTGATGCGGCGTGCGTCGAGGGCGATCTCGAGGTTGGCGAGGTCGTCGTCGGTGGCGACGACGATGCTCTTGGCGTGAGCGACGTTGGCGTCGATGAGCAACTGGTCGCGGCGAGCGTCGCCGAGGATGAGCGGGGTATGGTCGCGGCGGAGCACGTCGAGGAACTGCCCGGCGGCGTCGCGCTCCACCACGACGAGGTTCTCGCCGAGGCGGCGGAGAAGCCGGTAGGTGCGGTAGCCGAGCCGGCCGAAGCCGACCAGGACGACGTGGTTGGACAAGGACTGGGCCATGAGGATGCACCAACTCTGCTCGGCGTGGCGGCGGTCGCGCAGCAGGAGCGCGAACTCGACGATGGCCTCGATGATGACGGTGAGGCCAAGGACCGGAACGAGGAAGTAGAGGACCCGCAGTACGGAGCTGGCGGGAAAGGCTTCCGGGGGCTGGCCGAAGAGGAGACTCCAGACGTAGTAGGTGGCGCGGTCGAAGGCGAGGTCGTTCTCGGCGTCGAAGAGGACGAAGATCGCGGCTCCGCCGAAGAGGACGAGGAGCAGAAGGAGGGCGCGGAGGCGGAAGCGTTGGGCGACGACGCGCAGGAAGCACCATTCGCGCCAGAGCCAGTCGTGAAACGGTCGGCGGCGCGGCGGGGGCAGTCGGAGGGAGTCGACGCGCAGGGCGGGCACGGATGGGGGACTCCGCGGGGACGGCGTGCGTGAAGCGTAGAGCAGGGCTTGCGGGTGGGCCAGTAGAATACGAGCGTGGAATCGGAATCGGACGAGCGGGCGGCGGGGTCTGCGCTGCGTGTGGCGAGCGGGGGTCGGTGGGTGCATTGCCCGGGATGCGGAGCGGAGGTCGGGGCGGAGCGGGGCGGGGAGTGCGCGGCGTGCGGGCGGCGGTTTGATTTCGACGAGCGGTATTTCGAGGAACACGGTCCGGAGGCGTTCGTGGGCCCGCCGGCGCCGCCACCGCCGGCGTTGAGCGGACTGGCGCTGGTCGCGGAGGCGGGGCTGGTGCTGCTGCTGGCGTTCGTGCTGTTCCTGCTGGTACGGTACGTGTTCGGGGGATGGACGTGGGACGCGATGGTGGCGTCGGTGCTGTACTGGGGTGCGTACGGGCTGCTGCGGGGTCGGTCGCTAAGGCGGGGGTGGCTGCGGCTGCTGCCGACGGAGCGGGGCGAGTAGGCGTTGGACGGCGGGCGGGCGGGCGGGGGTTGTAAAACGGCTGGCGGTGGGGGAAGGGGCGTGTGATAATGGGTGCGCTCCACCGGCGAGGATTGCCACCGGGACAAGAAAGCGCTGTCGCGCGGGAAAGGGTGGAGCCCGGCGAAGCGAGAATGGAACGTTTCATGTGCCATATGAAGCGATCGTGGGCGGTTGGTGTCGCGTTGTGGGCGGCGGTCGGCGCGGCGGCGGGCGCGGGGGGGGATATCGAGCGGCTGGAGAAGGGGAAGGTGCCGCGGATCAAGGCGAGCGCGGTGCCGAGCGGTGAAGTGAAGCCGATCCGCGTGCGTACGCTGGTGCTGGAGTTTAACCCGCTGATCCCGGGGGAGGTGCATTCGCCGGGCGATGCGAAGGCGGCGGCGCTGCCGCTGCGAGAAGTGGGGAAGTGGAACGACCCGATCCCGCTGGCGCAGGGGTACATGGACGACGTGCTGGAATCGAGCGGCGGGCTGGTGCGCTACGAGATCGTGGAATGGCTGGTGGTGCGGCGGTTTCAGAAGAAGACGGACGGGCACGTGTACAGCGCGCAGGAGTACGTGGACTGTCTCCGAAAGAAGCCGGGCTGCGAATGGCACCAGCCGGACGGGATCGACTACCCGGGGATGGTGGAGGAGTTCGGGATCGTGCCGCGGGTGGAGTCGGGCGAGGTCGACGAGGTGTGGATGATGGGGATGCCATACTTCGGGTATTGGGAGTCGGCGATGGCCGGGAAGGGGGCGTTCTACATCAACGGCGGGGTGTACGAGCAGGTGCCGAGCAAGCGGGCGTTTGCGATCATGGGATTCAACATCGAGCGCGGGGTGGCGGAGATGCTGCACGACCTGTGTCATCGGACGGAGAGCACGATGGCGCGGGTGTATGGGGGCTGGAAGGTGGAGGAGTTGACGACGAACTGGGCGCGGTTTGCGGCCAACGAGCGTCAGTCGAAGGGAGTGGCGGCGGTGGGGACGTGCCACTGGCCGCCGAACGCGGAGAGCGACTATGACTACAAGAACCCGCGGACGGTGATGAGCGGGGCGGAGGAGTGGCTGCGGTATCCGAAGGTGGGCGACGTTCTCAAGCCGGTATCGTGCGAGACGTGGGGCGGTCCGGACTATCACCGCAACTACATGAAGTGGTGGTTCGGGCACCTGCCGCGGGCGCCGGGAATGAACGCGGACGGGCGGCTGAACAACTGGTGGGAGTACGTATTCAACTACTGGGCGTATGACGAGTCGGGGCGGCCGGTGAAAGCGGAGCGCTGAGGGGCGAATACACGCCGACGGGCTTGCGGAACGAGGTGGCGCGGCGTGAGACTGCGCAGCACCTGGCGGCGGGACAGCGTACCGTGCGCTCGGCGGCGAGCACGAGGGATGCAAGCGTGACGGGGAGCGTTGGATTCAGGCTGGCGCGGACGGCCGCGGGCGCCGGGATGTGGATGGTCCTGGCGGCCGGCGCGTCTGCACAAAGCGCGTCGCAACCTTCGACGGCGGCGGGGGCGACGTGGCTGCGTGTGCGGGGCGAGCGAGTGAACCTGCGGGCGAGGCCGGATCGAAATTCCGTGATCGTGGCGGTGGTGACGGAGGGGGACGTGCTGGAGTGCGTGGGGGGTGAGTACGGGTGGCGCGCGGTGGTGCCCCCGGAGGGGGTGTTTTCGTACGTGGCGTCGGAGTTCGTGGAGGTGGACGAGTCGGGAGTGGGGCGGGTGAAGGTGGAGGCGGGGAAGCTGCGGGTGCGGGTGGGGAGCCGGGTGACGGAGCTGGATCCGCTGAAGAGCGACGTGCAGACGTGGCTGGCGAACGGGGCGGCGGTTCGGGTCCTGGCGCGCGGCGGGCCGTGGCTGAGGATCGAGCCGCCGGAGGACGTGGCGCTGTACGTGTCGGACGCGTACGTGACGGAGCTGAGCGCGGAGGAGTCGCGTGGGCGCGTGTCGCGGCGAGGGGGAAGCACGGCGACGAGCGGACCTGCGGGGGCGCGGCGCGGGGTGAGGATGGCGGGGGAGTGGGGCAGGCGGCTGGACGAGGCGGAAGCGGCGATTGAGGCGGAGCTGGAGCGCGAGGTACTGGAGAGGGATTGGGAAGGGCACGCGGCGCGGATGCGCGAGTTGAGTGCGCAGCGTGAGGACGCGGCGGTGGCGCGGCTGGCCGCGGTGTGGGTGGAGCGACTGGAGGAGCAGGCGGCGGAGCAGGGCGTGCTGAGGCGGGCGGCGCAGGCGATGGAGCGATCGGCGGCGGCGCGCGGGGGAACGTCGCCGGCGTCGCGCGGCGCGGAGTACGACGCGCGGGGCGTGCTGCTGCCGAGCGTGGCGGGCGCGGCGACGCGGTTTCGGCTGGTCGATCCGTTGACGCGGCGACTGGTCGCGTACGTGGAGCTGGGCCAGGCGGCGCGGCGGGGCGAAGCGCTACTGCGGCGCTACGTGGGGGTGCGCGGGCGGCGAATCCCCGACCCGGCGGCGGGTGCGGACGTGATCGAGGCGGAGGCGATCGAGGTGATGCCGGTGGGTGCGACGACGCAGTCTGTGACACAGCGCGGGGGGTGAGTGGGGGCACTCGCTGGCGCTTCGTGCTCGGATCGGAAGCGTGGGGGCACTCGCTGGCGCTTCGTGCTCGGA
>CAYNYG010000017.1:9850-73172 GCA_964401365.1 uncultured Planctomycetales bacterium
TCGTGCTCGGAAAGTCGGATCGGACGGGTGGCCGATGTTGGGAGTCCGGTTTCCGCGGGTGGGATGAAAGCTGGGACGCGCGGGCGATTCGTCAAGGACACGTGGTTTGTGCTATAATGAGAGCGCTGGAGAGTGATATGCGCTGGGCGATCGCTACGGCGGTAGCATGGGCCGCGGGTGCGTGGGTGCTTGCGCAGGAGTCGCGACCTGATCGCGATCCTGCCGAGTCCGCGGCCGGGTCCGGCATGTCCGACGGGGGGATCGAACGGGCCGGTGAAATGGGGATCGAGGCGACCGGGGAGGAATACGATCCGGACCGCGACGTAATCGAGATGTGGCAGCGGCTGGCGCAGGGGGAAGAAGACGATTTCGGTCCGGCGGATTCGGACGGGCCGTACGTGTACTACGTCGGTGGGGACCACCAGGCGTACGACATTTATGACGACGGTTACTACGTCGGTCCAGGATACTCGGTGAGCTACGGGTATCCGTACTACTATTGGCCGAGTTACGCGCCGCTGTGCGTGTCGTCGCTGATGTGGGGTCCGGCGTACGGAAGCGGCTGGTACGGATGTGCGCGATCGTACGGCGTGTACGGGGGGACATTCGGCTCGTGCGGGGTACCGTGTGAGCCGTACGGGGGATCGTCGCTGAGCTTGCGGTTCGGCGGCTCGAACTACTGGGGGCGGGTGTACTACGGGACGGCATACAGTGTGCCGCCGTGCGGGCCGCGCCCGACGCTGTACGAGATTCCGCGGCGGGAATATTCGCCGGTGGCGCGGAGCGGGGTGTGCGGTCCGACGGCGAGCGAGCGGCGGGCGGCGGTGGTGCGGGAGGTGACGGTCGGACCGGCTCGGACGCGCGACGGGTGGGTGGCGACGCCGGCGGTTCGGCAGCGGCGCGGCAACGAGGTGCTGCAACCGACGCGACTGATTCGGGAGCGCGAGCGCGCGGTGCAGGCGGGTCGTCCGGCGACGGGCGACCGTCGCGGCTCGGAGCGTGCGGTCGCAGGCGGGCGTGGGGCGGCGCCGCAACCGCCGGTGTCGAGCCGAAGCTGGCAGAGCCGGTCGGCGCCGCGGGTCGAATCGCGTTCGGCGGGGGGTCGAGCGGCGTTGTCGCCGCGATCGGTACAGAGACTTGGTGGCATCACGAATCGCAACCTCAGCACGGCGGGTCGCGGTTCGATGGGCACACAACGAAACAGCCAGTTGGGCTCCAGACCCGGGATGGGAAACGTGCGTCGTCCGTGACTGCCCCCCTCCTCCTCTCCTCCGCGGACGCGCACGAAGTAGCGGTCGGCAGGCGTGAATCGGGCGTCTGTCGACCGCGTTTTTTTGCGCGGTAGACGCCGGCGGCGGGCGTGGATTCGAGCGTGACGGCGGGGAGTGTGCGTCACGCGGCGCGTAGCGCGTCGGCGCGGAAACAGCCGCGCCGCTGCTCTGGCGTACGCCGGTCTTGACGATCGCCGGCACGATCTCGACGCGCGTGGCGGGCGTGATCACATCGCGGCCGGCGTAGAGCACGACGCCCGCGAAGGCGGCGAACAGCACGGCGGGGAAACCCACGCGTGTGCCGAGCCGGCGCGGCGGCGGCGGCACGGCAGCGCGCGGAGCCGACGCGGGCGTCCGCGCCAGACCCGTAAGATCTGCGATTCCAGGGCTCGCGAGTGCGAGCGGAGGGCCATGGTCAAGCGCAGACCGACGATCATGCCTGTAGACTAGCATTGCGCGGTCTGCCACCCAAGCAGGGCCCCGGGGCGGAGGCCGCGTTGACCCAGTTCCCCTGCACGCGTTAGATTTCCTGGGAGCGGTTGCGCGGTGCGGGTCGCCCCCCTCGGAGCATCATGCCCAGACGTTACGAACATTCCGCAGTGACGGCGGCGGCGGCGCTGCGTCCCGCGTCCGCGCTTCGATTCGCGTTTCGACACGGCTACCGGATGGCGGATCTGCGCGCGGACCTGCTGGCGGGGCTGGTGGTGGGCGTGATCGCGTTGCCGCTGTCGATGGCGCTGGCGATCGCGTCGGGAGTACCGCCGCAGCACGGGATCTACACGGCGATCGTCGCCGGCGCGCTCGCGCCGCTGCTGGGGGGCTCGACGGCGCAGGTGACGGGGCCGACGGCGGCGTTCGTGGTGATCCTGTCGCCGATCGCGGCGAAGTTCGGCGTGGCCGGGCTGCTGCTGGCGAGTTGCATCGCGGGCGCGCTGCTGATCCTGATGGCGGTGGCGCGTTTCGGGCGTCTGATCGAGTACATCCCGTACCCGGTGACGACGGGGTTCACGGCGGGGATCGCGGTGGTGATTGCGACGCTGCAACTGAAGGACTTCCTGGGGCTGTCGATCGCGCACATGCCGGAGCACTACCTGGGGCGCGTGGGGGCGCTGGCGGCGGCGCTGGGCACGATGCATTGGCCGGACGTGCTGACCGGGGCGCTGACGCTGGCGGTGCTGGTGGTGCTGCCGCGTTGGACGCGCCGGGTACCGTCGCCGCTGGTGGCGCTGCCCGTGGGGGCGCTGGCGGCGGCGTTGCTGGGGTGGCTGGTGCCGGGGTTCGAGGTTGCGACGATCCTGACGCGATTCCCGGAGACGAGAGGCGTGCCGCAGTTACCCCCGCTGCCGATGCTGCCGTGGCTGGCGGCGGGTCCGGGCGGCGAGCCGCTCGATTTGAGCTTCGACGTGATCGAGTCGCTGGCGATGGCGGCGTTCGCGATCGCGATGCTGGGTGCGATCGAATCGCTGCTATCCGCGGTGGTTGCGGACGGGATGGTAGGCTCGCGGCACGACCCGGACGCGGAGCTGCTGGCGCAGGGGGTGGGCAACCTGGTGGGGCCGTTCTTCGGGGGATTCGCGGCGACGGGCGCGATCGCGCGGACGGCGACCAATATCCGGTGCGGGGCCCGGTCGCCGATCGCGGCGATCATTCACGCGCTGTTCATCCTGGTGGCGGTGCTGGCGTTTGCGCCGGTGCTGGGCCACCTGCCGATGGCGTCGCTGGCGGCGCTGCTTCTGATCGTGGCATGGAACATGAGCGAGGTGCGGCACTTTGCGCATACGCTGCGTGTGGCGCCGCGCAGCGACGTGGCGGTGCTGATCACGTGCTTCGGGCTGACGGTGGTCTTCGACATGGTGATCGCGGTGACGGCGGGGGTGGTGCTGGCGGCGCTGCTGTTCATCCGCCGCATGTCGGACCTTTCGGGAACTGAGCTTCTGCACGAGGGGCACCCGGAGCTTCCGGAGCCGCTGCCGCGCGGGATTCTGCTGTACCGCATTGCGGGGCCGCTGTTTTTCGGCGCGGCGCAGAAGGCGATGAGCGCGCTGCGGACGGTGAGCGACGACGTTCGCGTGGTGATCCTGGACATGACGGAAGTTCCGGTGATGGACGCGACGGGGCTGGTGAACTTCGAGTCGGTGCTCAATCGGCTGCACGCGTCGCGTGTGTTCGTGGTGGTGGCCGGGATCCGGCCGCAGCCGCGTGCGCTGACGCGGAAGGCCGGCTGGGACCGACGCGAATGGCTGGTTGTTCTCGGCTCGCTGGATGAGGCGATCGTGCTGGCGCGTTCGCTGTCGGGGTCGGATTTTCCGGGCGGAGCGCCCCTGGACGGCGGGACGACGCCGGCGGCCCACTGAGAGCGACCGTGCAACTGGCCCTGTATCTCTGCTTCCTGTTCTCCGGCGCGGCCGGGCTGCTGTACGAGAGCTACTGGTCCGATCGATTCAGCCTGCTGCTGGGGCTGGACGTGTACAGCCAGGCGGCGGTTCTGACGGCGTTCATGGGCGGCCTGGCGCTGGGGAGCGAGTGGGCGGCGCGGCGCGGCGATGCGTCGCGGCGCCCGTGGCGGGCGTACGCGTTGCTGGAGCTGGGCATCGCGGCGTGCGGGCTTGTCATTCCGCTGGTGATCGACCTGTTCGAGCCGTTCCTGCGCTGGGTGTACCAGTGGAGCGGGGCGGCGCCGCTGCCGATGCTGCTGGCGCGTTTCGCGGTGGCGGTGCTGCTGATCCTTGGGCCGACGGCGCTGATGGGGGCGACGCTGCCCATCATGGCGCTGGCGCTGCGGCGTGAAGGGGAACGGCTGGGCACGGTGGTGGGTCGGCTCTACGCGATGAACACGGCCGGGGCGGTGCTGGGGATCCTGTCGGGGGGGTTCATTCTGGCGGAGGCGATCGGACTGAGCGGCGTGAACGCGGTCGCGGTGGTGCTCAACGTCCTGGCCGCGGGGCTGGCGTTGCTGGCCGGCGCGAGGTCGCGCGCGGGGGGCGCGGCGGTCATGGCGGGGGGCGTGGCGAGCGCCGCGGCGTCGGACGGGAACGTGGGCGGGGTGATGCGCGGGGTGGGGGCGACGGTGGCGGTGGGGCCGGGGGACGTGGCGTGCATCGCGGCCGGGGCGGCGCTGACGGGGGCCGGGGCGATGATCACGCAGATCGGTTGGATTCGGATTCTGAGCCTGTGCATCGGTAGTTCGAGCTACGCGTTCAGCCTGATCGTGGCGGTGTTCCTGGTCGGGCTGTCGCTGGGGGCGGTGGTGGCGGCGCGGATGATGCGGCGAGCGGGGGACGCGGCGGTGCCGTGGTCGGTGATGTGCCTGCTGGCGGCGGGTCTGTGCCTGGCGGTGATGCTGCCGCTGGGGATGCTGCCGCTGCGGGTGGAAGAGATCATCGGTCGGCTGCTGCTGGCGTTTCAGAGCATCCCGCTGGCGTACACGGGGATCGGAGTGCTCGTATTCGGGATCCTGCTGCTTCCGACGCTGGCGCTGGGCACGACGCTTCCGCTGGCGTGCGAAGCTTTTGCGCAGCGGCGCGGGGGCGGCACGGCGCGGGACAGCGGCGCGCTGTACGCGGTGAACACGCTGGGCGCGATGGCGGGCTCGGCGCTGGGCGGGCTGGTGCTGATGAACGCGTTCGGGATGCAGGGGGCGCTGCGGCTGGGCGCGGCGCTCTACGCGTGCGCGGCGCTTCTCGCGGCGCGCGTGGCCAAGCCGGCGCGGCGACCGACGTTCGCGGCGGCGCTGATCGGTTCGGCGGTTCTGGCGGCGGCGGCGGGGTTTGCGCTGGCGGTGCCGTGGGATCGGGCGGCGCTGATTCAGGGTCCGTACCTGCTGCGCGGGTCGCGTTACGACCCGAAGATCCTGTACTTCCGGGACGCGCCGGAAGGGACGGTCGCGGTGGTGGAAACGGCCCAGACCAAGAACATCGCGCTGGTGATGAGCGGCAAGCCCGAGGCGAGCACCGCGATCGAAGGCGACATGCCGACGCAGGTGATGCTCGGGCAGCTCGGCGGGCTGCTGCACGGCGCGCCGCGCTCGGTGGCGGTCATCGGGCTGGGGAGCGGCGTCACACTGCACTCGGTGCTCACCCAGGAAGTCGAGCAGGTGGAGTGCATCGAGCTGTCGCAGGCGGTGGTGGACGCGGTGCGCCCGCCGGACGGCTCGTCCGGACCGTTCGACGCGGTCAACGGGCGGGCGCTGGACGACCCGCGGGTGCGGCTTGTGATCGCGGACGGGCGCAACCACCTGCGACTGACGACGAGCACGTACGACCTGATCGTGTCCGAGCCGTCGAACCCTTGGATGGGCGGGGTGGCGTCGCTGTTTACGCGCGAGTTTTTCGTTACGTGCCGCGAGCGGCTGCGGCCGGGGGGGATTCTGTGCCAGTGGCTTCAGGCGTACGCGCTGCCGCCGACGGAGTTCTGCCGCGTGGTTCAGACCGTGGCGGAAGTGTTCCCGTCGTGCTCGATCTGGCGATCGCAGCACGAGAACGACTATGTGCTGATCGCGACCGAGGCACCGCGGCCGGCGCTGGGGCACCTTGCGCGCGTGCTATCGCGGCCGGGGGTCAAGGCGGACCTGGAGCGGTTCCACGTGCGGAACGTGCCCGAACTGCTGGGGCTGTACATTGTGGACGCGGCGAGCCTGCGCGGGCGGAGTCTCGGGCCGGGCGAGCCGCGATTCGGGACGCTGCGGGCGAACACGGACGACCGGAACCTGCTGAAGTACGGGGCCATGCGGGGCTTGTGGATGCCCGGGGACCTGTTTCCGTACCAGACGCTGGCGTCGTACCGGGCGCTGCCGCTGGACTGGACCGGGCCGCTGGACCGATCGGATCCTGAGGGGCGGGGGCTGATCGAGGCGATCGAGGACGTGCAGGACTTGCAGCAGATCATCCAGGTTTACGCGGCGACGCGCGATCCGCGGATGCTGTGGGTGATCCTGCCGCTGCCGGAGGCGGAGAGCTACGTGGCGGCGATGCGGACGCAGCGTTTGCCGCCGCGTCCGCCGGCGGATGAGTCGTTGCTGGCGGGGGTGCTGGAGCGGGCTCGGGAGCGATTGCGGGGTGCGGAGGGTAAGAGCGGGGAGGCGGCGATCAGCGAGGCGCGGTTTGCGCGCTACTTTGCGCGGGTAGGGCTGGCGATCTCGCCGGACCATCCGGAGGCGACGGCGGTGATGGCCGATGCGCTGCGGTTGATGGGGCGGCGGGCGGCGGCGGTGGCGCTGCTGGACGAGGCGGGTGCGCGTGGGGTAAGCGTCGCAGAGGACGTGCGCGCGAGGCTTGCGGCGCCGCCGTGATTCGAGCGGGGGACGGGGCGGGTCGCCCAGGGGCCACGGAGCGGCGGTGCGAAGGAACGCGCGGTGGGGCGGGCCATGAGGGTGGGGCGGATTCCTGGGGGCGTGGCGCCCGGACTTCGTGTGCATGCATGGCTGCGCGGGCTGAGCGCCGGTGGGCTTGACAGTTTCCCAGATTTGATAATAATTCACGAGCGGCCGATTTATTCATCAAGCGGTGCACATTGTGAAGGAACGGGCCCGGTTGAAGGCGAAGCGCCAGGCGGCGGTGTTGCGGATCGTGCAGCGGCAGCGTGTGGCGAGTCAGCAGGAGCTGGCCCGTCGGCTCCATGCCTGGGGCTGTCGCGCGACGCAGGCGAGCCTGAGCCGCGACCTGCGCGAGCTGGGCCTGGTCAAGCTCGACGGGCGGTACGTGGCCCCTGGGCGGCTATTCGGGGCGGGGCGGCGCGAGCCTTTTAGTGAATTAGTCACTCGTGTTATCCCGGTGGGCGCCAACCTGGTCGTGGTCCGGACCGCGGTCGGCGCCGCCGGCGCGGTGGCGGCGGAGCTGGACCGTCGCGGGCTGCCCGAGATCGCCGGGACGCTGGCCGGCGACGACACGATCTTCATCGCCGTCGGCAGCCGCAGCGCCCAGGGCCGGGTGCTGGCGGCGTTGCGGGGCTCGCGCCGGCCGCGGCGGGCGTGGTCGGGACGGTTGCCCTCCGGGTCCCGGGAGGCCAGCGCTTGAGCGGCCGCGTGGCGCTCGCCTTTTCGGGCGGGCTGGATACGACATATTGCGCGGTCTGGCTGCGCGAGCAGGGGTGGGAGGTGCACACGGTCACGGTGCTGACGGACACGCTGTCGGCGGGGGAGGCGACGGCGTTCGAGGCCCGGGCCCGGGCGCTGGGGGTGGCGAGCCACGCGACGCTGGACGCCCGCGCGGAGCTGTTCGATCGGCACCTGCGCTACCTGCTGTTTGCCAACGCGCTGCGGGGCGAGGTCTACCCGCTGTGCGTGTCGGTGGAGCGTTTTGTGCAGGCCCGGCGGGTCGCCGAGCACGCGTTGGCGCTACGGGCCGACGCGCTGGCGCACGGGTCGACCGGGGCGGGCAACGACCAGGTGCGCTTCGACGTGGCGTTCGGCGTGCTGGCGCCGCGGCTGAAGCTGCTCACACCGATCCGGGAGCAGGGTTTGAACCGCGACGCCGAGGTGCAGTATCTGCGCGAGCGGGGCGTCGAGGTTCCGGCGAAGACGTCGCGCTACTCGGTCAACCGCGGGCTGTGGGGGGCGACGATCGGCGGTGCCGAGACGCACAGCGGGGACGGCGAGCTGCCGGAGGACTGCTGGCTGATGACGGCGCCGCCGGCGCAGCGTCCGGCGGAAAGCGAGACGCTGTCGGTGGCGTTTGAGCGCGGCGTGCCGGTGGCGGTGGACGGGCGGCGGGGCGATCCGGTGGGCCTCATCGACGAGCTGAACGCGCGTGCCGGGCGTCACGGCGTGGGCCGCGGCGTGCACGTAGGCGACACGATTCTGGGCATCAAAGGCCGGGTGGCGTTCGAGGCGCCGGCCGCCAGCGTCCTGATCCCGGCGCACCGGGAGCTGGAGAAGCTGGTGCTGTCACGTCACCAGCAGACGTGGAAGCGTACGCTGGGCGAGCTGTACGGGTGCCTGCTGCACGAGGCGCGATTCCTGGACCCGGTGATGCGGGACCTGGAGGCGTTCCTTGGCAGCTCGCAGGAGCGCGTGACGGGGTCGGTGCGGGTGCGGCTGCACCAGGGGCGCGCGTGGGTGTGCGGAGCGGTCAGTCCGCACTCGCTGCTGGACATGCGCGGGGCCCGCTACGGCGAAGGCAGCGGGCTGTGGACGGGCGCGGAGGCAGCCGGTTTTGCGAAGCTCTACGGAATGCACGAGCGGCTGCTGGCGCAAGCCGGCGCCGCCGCGGAGGACGCGCATGCGCCTTCTGGTTGACAAGATTGCGTCGGCGACCGCCAACGTGCCGCTGCGGCGCGAGGTACGGGTCAGCGAGCAGGTGCGCGCGTGCGAGGGGCAGATCGTCGCGGGGCGTATCCGCGGGGACAAGAGTGTCTACAACCACCTCGAAGACGTTCACGGGCGGATGGTGGTGCTGCACGACGGGGACATCATCGCCGGGGTCCTGGGGCAGCGGAACGCGCTGCACGGGTACTCGGGGCACGTACCGGAGGAGGTTCGGGCCGGAGACCGGCTCCAGGTGCTGAACCTGGGCGGCGTCATCGGGCGGTGCACGTCGGAGAACCCGGAGCTGGGCAAGCCGTTCGACTTCGAGGTCATCGGCAGCGTGCTGGTGTTTCCGGAGTTTGAGGATCGGGAGGGGATCGCGGCGCACATCGGGATGAACGCCATCCCTGCCCGCACGCCGCCGCTGCCGGACGTCCCGGTGGTGTTCGTGGCGGGCACGTGCATGAACAGCGGGAAGACGTCGGCGGCCAGCGCGCTGATCCGGCAGTTGGCGCGGCGCGAGCTTCGGGTGGGGGGCTGCAAGCTGACGGGGGTGTCGCTGCGTCGGGACGCACTCCAGATGCGCGACTACGGTGCGGACTGGGCGTTTTCGTTCAGCGACGCGGGGATCGTGTCGACGACGGCCCGGACGGCGGTTGCGGTGACGCACACGCTCATCGGGCACCTGGCACACTGCGGGGCGGAGCTGGTGGTGGCGGAGCTGGGCGACGGCATCCTGGGCGAGTACGGGGTGGCGGAAGTGCTGGGGGACGGCGAGTGCCGCCGCGTCGCCGCCGCGATCGTGCTGTGCGCCAACGATCCCGTGGGGGCGTGGGGCGCGCGTGAGATTCTGCGCGACCGGTTCGACCTGGCGATCGACGTGGTGAGCGGGCCGACCACGGACAACGCGGTGGGCACGCGATTCGTGGAGCGGCAGCTCGGGCTGGCGGCGATCAACGCCCGCACGCACGGGGCGGCGCTGGGCGAGTTCATCCACGCCCGCGTTGCCGGGCGGCTGTCGGCGGCGCAGGCATGAGTCCGCGGGTGAACGTCGCCATCCTGGGCGCATCGGGCTACGGCGCGGGCGAGCTGCTGCGGCTGCTGACGCAGCACGGGCATGCGCGCGTGGTCGGGCTGGCGACGCGCTCGCACGACGGCGCGTCGGTTGCCGAGGTGCACCCGCACCTGCGCGGCTTCTACGACGGGCTGCGCCTGCGAACGGGGGTCGATCTCGACGCGTTGCTGGACGCGGACGCGGCGGTGGTGTTTTCGGCGTTGCCGCACGGGCGGAGCGGCGTGGAGCTGGACGAGCTGCTGCGTCGCGTCGCGGCCCATCCCGGCGCGGCGCGACTGCGGGTGGTCGACCTGTCCGGGGACCTGCGGCTGCGTGAGGCTGAGGCGCACGCGGGAGCGTATCCGCACTCGCCGCTGCTGGCGGAGCGGCGCGCGGCGTTTGTGTACGGGCTGCCGGAGCTGAATCGGGCGGCGTTGCGCGCGGCGCGGTGGGTGGCGAATCCGGGATGCCTGGCGAGCGCGGCGATTCTGGCCGCCTTGCCGCTGGCGGGCGCCGAGTACGCGGGTGCGATCGCGGTGGATGCCAAGACGGGTTCGTCCGGTTCGGGCCGGGAGTTGAAGGAGCAGACGCACCACCCGACGCGGCACGCGGACTTCCGCGCCTACAAGCCGCTGGAGCACGCGCACGCGCCGGAGGTTCTCCAGGCGCTGGGCGACGCCGGCGGGCGGCGCATCCGACTGAGCTTCGTGGCGCAGAGCATGGACTGCGCCCGCGGGATCTACGCCACGCTGCACCTGGAGCTGAGCGAGCCGTCGAGCGGCGGCGCGTTGCGGCAGCGCTACGCGGACTACTACGGCGACAGCCCGTTCGTGCGGATCGTCGCGGAACCGCCGGCGCTTCAGAACGTGGTCGGCTCGAACTTCTGCGACATCGGGGTGGCGTGCCGCGGGCGGCAGGTGGTGGTGATGGCGGCGCTGGACAACCTGGTGAAGGGAATGGCCGGCACGGCGATTCAGAACCTGAATCTGATGTGCGGGCTCGAGGAGGAGACCGGCCTATGGGCGCCGTCATTCCGACCGGTGTGAATCCGCCCGAAGCAGGCGGCGCGGCGGCCCCTGCGACGCTGGTGGACACGTACGCGCAGCTTCCGCTGCGCCTGGTGAGCGGGCGCGGGGCGCGCGTCCGCACGGACGACGGGCGCGAGCTGTGGGACCTCTACGGCGGGCACGCGGTGGCGCTGCTGGGGCACTCGCACGCGGGAGTGACCGCGGCGCTGTCGGCGCAGGCCCGGCTGCTGACGTTCTACTCCAACGTGGTGCCGCTGGACGTGCGCGACGCGG
Source organism: uncultured Planctomycetales bacterium (assembly GCA_964401365.1). Lineage (GTDB taxonomy): Bacteria > Planctomycetota > Phycisphaerae > UBA1845 > Fen-1342 > CAYNYG01. The sequence goes on from CAYNYG010000017.1 coordinate 20,717, forward strand.
CGGCGGCGGCGCTGAGCGAGTTCGCTCCGCATCCGCTGAAGCACGTCTATTTCTGCAACAGCGGCGCGGAGGCCAACGAGAACGCGCTCAAGCTGGCGCTGCGGCAGAGCGGGCGGCGTGCGCTGGCGGCCCTGGACGGGGCGTTTCACGGCCGGACGCTACTGGCTCTGGCCGCGACGGATCGGCCCGCGCTGCGGGCTGGTGTGGAGCACGTGCTGTGCCCGGTGACGCGGCTGGCGCCCAACGACGAGGCGGGGCTGGCGCGATTGGGCGCGGATGTGGCGGCGGTGATCGTCGAGCCGATCCAGAGCATGGCGGGGGTGATCGAGCTGAGCGGAGGGTACCTGCGGGCGCTGCGAGCGCGATGCGACGAGGTTGGAGCGGCGCTGATTTTCGACGAAGTGCAGACCGGGATGGGCCGGCTCGGACGACCGTTCGCGGCGGGTCGCTTCGACGTGCTGCCGGACATGCTGACGGTCGCCAAGGGCATGGCCAACGGGGTGCCGATGGGAGCGGTGCTGCTGTCGGGCCGCATCGCGGCGCGGGTGGGGGCGGGTGAGCTGGGGACGACGTTCGGCGGCGGTCCGCTGGCGTGCGCGGCGCTGCTGGCGGTGCTGGACGCGCTGCGGCGGGAACCGTGCATGGAGAACGCGGCGAGGCTGGGGAGGTTTGCGCACGAGTGCCTGCGCGGGCGACTGGTGAGCGAGGTGCGCGGCAGCGGTTGCCTGCTGGGGCTGCGGGTCGGGCGGGCGGCGCGCGAGGTGGCGGCGGAGCTGCTGGAGCGCGGGTTCCTGGTCGGGACGAGCGGCGCGCCGGACGTGATCCGGCTGCTCCCACCGCTCAACACGCCGCTGGCGGCGTTCGAGGGGCTGCGGGAGGCGCTGCGCGAGATGGAGAACTAGCCCGTGAAGCACTGGGTGAGCCTGGCGGATCACGACCCGGCGGCGCTGGCGTCGCTGGTGGGGCTGGCGCGGCGCATCAAGCGCGGCGACGCGCCGTCGGAAGTGCAGCGGCTCCGCGGCCGCGTGCTGGTGATGGTCTTTTTCAACCCGTCGCTGCGTACGCGTACGTCGTTCGAGGCGGGACTGGCGCGGTGCGGGGGGCACGCGGTCTGCCTGAGCGTCGGGGGCGACACATGGCAGCTCGAGTACCGGGAGGGGGCGGTGATGGACGGGGCGGCGGCGGAGCACGTGCGCGAGGCGGCCGCGGTGCTGAGCCGCTATGGCGACCTGCTGGCGGTGCGGACGTTCGCGGCGATGAAGGACGCGGCGGAGGACGCGCGCGACGCGGTGCTGCGGTCGTTTGCCGCGTACGCGACGGTGCCGGTGATCAACATGGAGTCCGCCGCGGACCATCCGTGCCAGGGCCTGGCGGACTGGATGACGATGGACGAGCAGCTTGACGGGGCGCGCGGGCGGCGGTTCGTGCTGCGCTGGGCGCCGCACGTGAAGGGACTGCCGCTGGCGGTGCCGCACGCGGCGTTGCTGGCGGCGTCGGCGGCGGGGATGCAGGTGACGGTGACGCACCCGCCCGGATACGAACTCAACGCCGGGGTGCTGGCAACGGCGCGGGGCTGGTGCGAGGCCGCCGGACAGCCGCTGCGTGTCACGTCGGAGCGCGAGTCGGGCGGCGCGGCCGACATCTTGTACGTCAAGAGCTGGGGCGCGACGGGGCTGTACGGGCGGCCGGAGGCTCAGGCCGAGAGCTTCGTGCAGCATCGCGCGTGGACGGTGACGCGTGCGGACCTGGGGCCGCGGACGCGGCTGATGCACTGTCTTCCGGTCCGGCGGAACGTGGTGATCGCGGACGAAGCGCTGGACGACCCGCGCTCGATCGTGGTCGAGCAGGCCGAGAACCGGATGTGGGCGCAACTGGCGATCATGGCCCGGCTGCTGACCGGGGCGACACGGGAGAATTGACGATGCACGTCCAGGAGAGTCTGCGGGCCCTGCGGACCGCCGTTCCCTACCTGCGGGCCTACAAGGGCCGCGTTTTTGTCGTGAAGGTGGGCGGCGAGCTGTGTGCGCCCGGTGCGACGCTGGACCACCTGGTCGAGCAGTTCGCGCTGCTGCACCAGCTCGGGATCAAGCTGGTGGTGGTGCACGGGGGCGGAGCGCAGGCCACGGCGCTGGCGCGGCGTCTGGGGATCGAAACCACGATCGTCGCCGGTCGCCGCGTCACGGACGCGGCCACGCTGGAGGTGGCGAAGATGGCGTTCGCGGGGACGGTCAACACGGACGTTGTCGCCGCGCTGCGCCGCGCCGAGGTCCCGGCGGTCGGGTTGAGCGGTGCGGACGCGGGGCTGATCACGGCGCGGCGGCGGCCGGTGCAGTCGCTGACGGACCCGGAGACCCGTCAGCCGCGAACGATCGACTTCGGGTACGTGGGGGACATCAGCGCGGCGCAGGTGGACGTGCTGCGGCATCTGCTGGGGGGCGACTACGTGCCGGTGATCTGCGCGTTGGGCGCCGACGACGCGGGGCAGGTCTACAACATCAACGGGGACGCGGTCGCGGCGCGGGTCGCGATCGAGCTCAAGGCGTCCAAGTACTTCCTGCTGACGAACGTGGACGGCGTGTTCACGGATCCGGGCGACCCGATGTCGCTTCAGACGTACCTGGACCTGGAGCAGGTGGACGCGCTGCTCCAGAGCGGCAGCATCCGCGGCGGCATGCTCCCCAAGCTTCAGAGCTGCGCGGAAGTGCTGCGCGGCGGGGTCGCGCGGGTGCACATCATCAACGGGCATAAGCCTGACACGCTGCTGGCGGAGGTGTTCACCAACGAGGGCTGCGGCACGCTGATCGTCGAGAAGCGCGAGCGGGCCAAGTCCAACGGGACGGGGCCGGCGGCATGATCGAACGCCTGAGCCGCTACGTGGCGATCCGGAGCGTGTCGGGCGGAGAGGGCCCGCTGGCCGACGCGGTCGCCGACGACCTGCGCAACCACGACCTGGCGACGCAGCGGGTGGGCAACAACCTGTGGTGCAGCATCGGTGACCGCCCGCGGCCGCGGCTGCTGCTGAACTCGCACCTGGACACGGTGCCGCCCGCCGGAGGCTGGCCGCACGACCCGTGGACGCCGCGGTTGGCCGATGGGCGTCTGAGCGGCCTGGGGGCCAACGACGCGAAGGGGTGCGTGGTGGCGCTGCTGGAAGCGGTCGTGCGGCTGAGCGCCGGGCTGCGCCGCGGGCAGCCGCTGGGCGGCACGGTGGTGCTGGCGCTGACGGCGGAGGAGGAGACCAGCGGGCGCGGACTGGGGACGGTGCTGGACGCGCTAGCGCCGATCGACGCGGCGTTGATCGGCGAACCGACGGACCTGGCGCCGATGATAGCGCAGCGCGGGCTGCTGATTCTGCGCTGCGTGGCGCGTGGCCGCACGGCGCATCCGGCCAACACGCCGCCCGGGGCGGCGCGGAACGCGATCGTGGCGGCGGCCGAGGACTTGCGCCGGCTGGAAGCGTTCGACTGGGGCCCGCCGCACCCGCTGCTGGGCCGTTGCCACGCGCACCCGACGCTGATTTCGGGGGGCGTGGCCCGGAACGTGATTCCCGACGCGTGCGAATTCACGCTGGACGTGCGGACGACGCCGCTGGAGGCGCACGCGGCGCTGGTCGAGCGCTTGCAGGGCGTGCTGCGGAGCGAGGTTCACGTGCACAGCGATCGGCTGGTGCCGGTGCAGACGTCGCCGGACGCGGCGATCGTTCGGGCGGTGCGCGCGGCGCTGCCCGACTGCGTGCCGGGTGGCAGTCCGGCGATGAGCGACATGGTGTACCTGCCGCGCACGCCGGCGGTGAAGATCGGTCCGGGCCAGTCGCCGCGGTCCCACACGGCGGGCGAGTTCATCACGCTGGCCGAGCTGAGTGCCGGCAGCGAGGCGTACGAACGGATGGTGCGGGCGTATTTCGGGATCGTCGCCGCGGAAGGGAGCGTCGGGTGAGTCTCAGTGGCCGGCGGCTGTGGGAAAAAGGCGCGAAGCTCGACGCGCTGGTGCACCGGTTCACGGTGGGCGACGATCCGACGTGGGACGCGCACCTGGTCCGCTGGGACTGCCTGGGGTCGGCGGCGCACGCGCGCACGCTGGCGCGGGCCGGACTGCTGACGGACGGGGAAAGCGGTCAGCTCGTCGAGGCGCTGGGCGCGATCGCCCGCGAAGCGGCGGCGGGCGCGTTTGTTATTCCAGCGGAGCTGGAGGACGTGCATACGGCGCTGGAGGCGGAGCTGGTGCGGCGCTGCGGGGCAGCCGGGTCGAAGATCCACGCCGGCCGTTCGCGCAACGACCAGGTGGCGACGGCGATGCGGCTGGCGATGCGTGCCGGGCTGCTGGACGGGCTGGATGCGCTGGGGGAATTCGCGGGGGTGCTGCTCGAACGACTGGACCGCGACGGCGAGGTTCCGCTGCCGGGCTACACGCACTTACAGCCTGCGATGCCGTCCAGCGTCGGGCAGTGGCTGGCGGCGGCGCTGGAGGCGGTCGCCGAGCAGCAGCAGGCGGGGTTGGCGCTGCTGGAGCGTCTGGACGGGTGCCCGCTGGGCACGGGCGCGGGCTACGGAGTGCCGCTGCCGCTCGATCGTGCATACACGGCGGACCTGCTGGGTTTCTCGCGTGTGCAGCGCAGCCCGATCGCGGTGCAGAATGCGCGTGGGCGCTACGAGACATGGGTGGTGCGGTTCGGATCCGACGTGGCCGGGATCCTGGAGCGGCTGAGCGCCGACGTGATACTGCTGGCCACGCGCGAGTTCGGCCTGGTGACGCTCGCGGCGGAGATCGCGACCGGCTCATCCATCATGCCGCAGAAGCGCAACCCGGACGTGTTCGAGCTGTTGCGGGCGCATGCGGCCCGGCTGCGGGCCCGCGTGGTCGAACTGGAGGGGCTGACGGGCCGGCTCTCGTCGGGCTACCATCGCGACCTGCAACTGACGAAGGAGCCCACGCTGCGCACGATGGCGGAGGTTCCGATGTTGCTGGCGGTTGCGGGCCGTGCGTTGGGGGGGATTCACTTTGACGAGGCGCGTTGCGCCGCCGCGGTCGGGGCGGAGCTGTTTGCGGCGCAGGCGGCGATGGCGCGGGCCCAGGCCGGCCAGCCGTTCCGGGACGCCTACCGCTGCGTGGCCGAGGAGCTGGCCGCCGGCACGTTCGCTCCGCCGCAGCTTTCCGCCTGGCGGGCGACGGCCGGTCGCGTGCCGCGCGAGGACGTGGACGCGCTGTCGCGCGAGCTGGGCGAGCTGCGAGAGCGGGGGCGCGCGTGGCGGCGGCGCGTGGCGCAGGCCGAAGCGGCCCTGCTGGGGTGAGCTGGGGAGACGGGGCGCAGGGGGTTCCGCAGGCGGCACGTTCGTGGCGCGGCCTTACGGGGCGGCGGACGGCTCGGTAATGGCCGTCAGTTTACGCCAGTGCTCGGCGCCGGCCGTATCGCCGCGGGTCCCTTGCGCTCCAGGAACAGGTTGACCACCGTGCCCTGCGCAACGTAACCACGCGTTTCATGTTGGTACTTCCGGTGTCAGGCGCCGACTGACCGGCGGCCGGAACATCCGGGCTCTGATCGGGACAGTGACAAGCGATTGCGGCGCTCCCGCGGAACATGGAAAAAGTTGGGGTTGTGAAGCGACTCCCGTGATTGACTGGGACGGACGGGCCCCAGCGGCCACTAGTATGGAGACGCTGGCCATCGCGGCCGGCGTGGAGGTTCCTGCGTGCCAGTCACCGACGCCACCCTGGTGCTCGGCGTGCGGAACGGCGATCGCTCGGCGTTTGCCGAGCTGTATGACCGCCGCGCCCGGCTGATCCGGGCCATCTGCCTGGACGAGACGCGGGACCTCGACGCCGCCGCCGATCTCACCCAGGAGGTGTTTCTGCGCGCGTACCGCCGCCTGGGTGACCTGCGCGACGCGCAGCGATTCGGAGCGTGGCTGGCCGGGATCGCCCGACAGGTCTGCCGAGAGTGGCGCCGCGGCGCGCGGCGCGCGGCGCGGCGAACTGCCGGATACGCGATCTACCGGCTCAGAACGGCCGAACTGGAGCGTGCGGAGAGCGAACCGTCGCAAGGGACGGACGGCGACCTGTCACGGCTGCGTGAAGTTCTGGCGGGTCCGGAAGGAGGATCGCCGCGCCCGGTTCTGAATGACCTGGAGCGGCTTGCGCTGCACGCGTACTACCTTCAGGGCCGCAGCGTCGAGGAGGCCCGCAGCGTGCTGGGCCTGTCGAGATCGAGTTTCTATCGCGTCCTGTCGTCCGCGTGCCGGCGGGCTCGTGCGGCGCTGAGCGGGCAGGAGGTGCGGCGATGAAATGTCCCAACCGCGATGAGTGGGACCTGCTGGCGATCGAAGCGTTGGAGGAGGACCGGGCGGAGCGGCTGCGCGGACATGCGCAGCGCTGCGCCGCCTGCCGCGACGCGCTGGTCGGAGCACGCCGTGACCACGTGCAGCGCCTGCGCATGTACGAGGCATTCGACCGCGACCACGACCGGCTGCGCGAGCAACTGCTGGCCGCTCTGCCCGAGTGCGTGCCGGGAGCCGCCGCTCCCGTGCCGCGCGGGCGGGCGCGCCTGAGGGAGATTCTCATGAGTCTGAACACCGTGACGACGCGGCGTGCCGCCGCCGTACTGCTGCCTGTTGCGTGCATTCTGGCGGCGGTGAGCGTGTTCCTGTGGCCCGGGAGCGAGCAGAGCGCGTTCGCGTCCGCTGTTGCGCGACTGCGGACGGCGTCGACGATCGTGTGCCGATTCCAGACCTTCCTGAACGACGCGGAATCGCCGCTTCAGACCGGGACGCTGCGCCTGTCGGAGGCGCACGGGATGTTCCTCGACACGCGCATGGAGATGGGCGCTGTCGCTCCGGCGGGGGGTGCGGGCGGCGAGTTCACGATGTCGGTGTTTCACCCCAAGGACGGGCCGCTGGTCGTGCTGCAACCCATGTTCAGGATCGCGATGCGTCTGCAAGTGCCGGACGGCTTCGTCGGAGGGATCCCGGGCGTGTGGGACCAGAGCGCGCCGAACGCGTTCATCGACGGGTTCCGCCGGCTGGCCGGTGAGGCGGACCGCCGCCTGGATCGGTGCAGCCTCGACGGCGTGGAGGTGGAGGGGTACGAGGTGTCGGCGGCGCGGCTGGGGCTCCAGCCGGTGGGGCCGACCGCGAGCGGCGAGGCGCCGGCGAACCTGGCGCGGCTGTGGGTGGACGCGCACACGCTGCTGCCGGTGCGCGTCGAGATCGAGCTGGTGCAGGAGATGATGGGCATGGGGGCGATGCGCGTGCGGGCGACGTATGACCGGTTCGAGTTCGACACGCCGCTGGACGCGTCGCTGTTTGTTCCCAAAGTGCCGGAAGACTTCCGCGTGGTCGAGGCGACCGTGCCGCCGCTGGGCGAGGAGACGATGCTGGCGGCGCTGCGGCTGTTCGCCGAGGTGACGGGCAACTACCCGGCGGCGCTCGATCCATCCCGCATCACCGCCGAAGTCATGATGAAGCTGGCGACTTCGGGCAAAGTGAAGCTGGATCCGGCGGACCCGGGCGCGGTGTTCAGCGACGAGCTGGTGCAGAGCACGATGACGCTGTCGATGGGCGCCGCGTACGCGCAGCAGTTGCTGCGCGACGGCCGCGCTCCGGAGTATTTCGGCGCGGGAGTAGCGCCGGGCGAAGCGGACGAGGTTCTGTTGCGGTGGAACCTGCCCGACGGTGCGTCGCGCGTCGTGTACGGCGATCTGCGGACCGAAACCCGTACCCAGTAGCCCGATCCGGTCAGTGCCGGCCGCGGGGCGCTCGCTCGTCGTCTGGCGGGCGGCGGCCCGCGGCCCTTTTCTGCGCCGTGCGGCGCGGGCAGAATGCGCGGCGCCCCGCCGGTTCGCCCGGCACGGAGCCGCTCGTGGACCGCGACACTCTGCGCATCATCGACGCGAACCTGAACCGCGCCCGGGAAGCACTGCGGGTGATCGAGGACTGGGCCCGCTTCGGGCAAAACGACCGCGCTGCGGCGGAGGCATGCAAGCGGCTGCGGCACGAGCTGCGCGGCGTGGCCGACGCGCTGGGCCCGGGGAATCTGCTGGCGGCCCGTGACGTCGCCGGTGACGTGGGCCGCGAGGCCAAGACACGGTCGGAACTCACGCGCGGCGGCGCGGAGGACGTGCTTCGCGCGGCGTTCGCGCGGGCGGGGGAGGCGCTGCGCGCCATCGGCGAGTTCGCCAAGCCGGACGCGCCCGACGCGGCGGCGGCGGCCGAGCGTGGCCGCTACGCGCTCTACGACCTGGAGCCGGCGCTGCTGGCGCGCGGGGAGCGGCGCAAGCGGTTCGCGGCCGTGCGGTTGTACGTGATCGTGACGGCCGACGTGTGCCGCGCGGACTGGCGCGCCACGGCCGAGGCGGCCATCGCGGGCGGCGCGGGGTGCGTGCAGTTGCGCGAGAAGCGACTCGACGACGCGGAACTGCTGCGCCGCGCGCAGTGGCTGCGAGCGCTGACCGCGCGGCACGGCGTGCTGCTCATCCTGAACGACCGGCCCGACGTGGCGCGGCTGGTCGACGCCGACGGCGTGCACCTGGGCCAAGCGGACCTTGCGCCGCGGGATGCGCGGCAAATCGTCGGCGGCCAGCGCCTGGTGGGGTTGAGCACGCACACGCGCGAGCAGGTGCGCGCGGCGGTCGATTCCGGAGCCGATTACCTGGCGGTCGGGCCGATGTTCCCGTCCGCGACGAAGCCTTCGGACCACGTGCCCGGGGTCGAGCTGCTGCGGGAGGCGCGGGGCCTGACGGCGCTGCCGATCGTGGGCATCGGGGGCATCACGGCCGACAACGCGGGCGCGGTGTACGAAGGGGGGGCGACGATGTGCTGCGTGTGCTCGGCGGTGGTCGGATCGGTGGAACCGGCGTCGACGGCGCGGGCGATCCTGGGCAGGTCGCAAACGCCTTGACGGACGCGCGGGCCGCTGCGGGCGCTATCCCATGCCGTCCGCGGACGCCGCTGCGGCCTCGGCGACTTCGCGCACGCCGACGGATTCGAGGATGTGCTCGATCTCGTCTTCGAACAGCTTGAGGAAGAGCACGTTGGGGATTTCGAGGTCCTTGCGGCCGTGCGTGTCGTAGAGCGAGACGTGCCCGCCCCCGAGGCCGACCACCATTTCGAACAGGTCGGGGAACTCGATGCGCACTTTTTTGCCGGCGCGGGGGTGGGAGACGGTTCCCATCATGAAACGCAAGTGACTGATCTCCTGGGAGGTAATCTCGTAGCGGCCGACGAGGAACGCGCGCGGCACGACGTAGAAAATCATGCCCATGGCGACCAGCATCGCCAGGCCGCGCGCCAGACCGGAATGGAACCCGACCTGGAGCGAGGCGAAGAGGTGGTGGATCCACGAAAGGTATGGGACGCTGAGGAAGATGCGCGAAAGGACGCCCAGCGCCAGGAAGAGGGCGATGATCAGGACGATCACGACGGCGCCCTTGAAGTTGATGTCCTCACAAAGGACGACCCAGGAGAGGTAGACGGCGATGACGGTGGCCCAGCCCAGGCCCGTGGTGGAGACGCCCAGCGACTCCAGCAGCCACACGATCAGTCCGAAGGGGATGAAGGGCCAGAGGAATACGAGCTTCGAGTAGCTGATGAAGGTCACCTTCGACCCGTCGGGCGAAACGCGGATGACGAAGGGCCGCAGGGCGCGCCGCAAGAACCCGCCGAAACCCGCGCTGCCGGATGGTGTGCCTGCCGCGTTCGCCGTGGTCACGAGCGTCTCCTAACACTGCACGCGCGGCGACCTGCGCCGGCGTGAACCCCCGGCATCATACTGGCTGGCCTCGCGTCGCGGTCCGGCACGAGCATGCCTCGGCCGGGCTCGCGCTGCTCAGGACTCCTGGAATCGGAACACGAACGCGGCCAGGCCTGCGGCGGCGAACTGACCGAGGAGGTAGACCCACAGGACGCCGAGCGAACCGCCCTGCAAGGCGTGAAACAGCATCGGGCCACTGGCGACCGCCGGGTTGAAAGCGCCGCCCGACACGCCGCCGGCGGCAAACGCTCCGACGGTCACAGTAAACCCGATCGCCAGCCCATAGAAGGAGTTGTTGGCCGTTTTTGCGGACGTCGCCGTGTTAAGCACCATGAGCGCCAATGCGAACGTGTACAGGAATTCGACGCTTATGCCCCGCCCGACGTCCAGCCCGGGCGGTGGCACGACCAGCGGCTTGCCCATCACGTAGTTCGTCACGGCCGCCGCGGCGAACGCGCCGGCGACCTGCGCGATCATGTAGGGCACGACGGCGGTGGCGTTCAGCTTTCCGCGCAGGAAGACGGCCAGCGTGACCGCCGGGTTGTAATGACCGCCGGAGACGTGTCCGCCCATGTAGACCATGACCATGAGCGACGCCCCGATCGCGAGCGGCGCCATCGGGGTGCCGTTCAACACGGTCAGGCCCACGGTCAGCACCAGGAAGAAGGTTCCCACGAATTCCGTGACGTAGTTTTTCATCGGCGAGCTCCAGGGGACGTGCAATGTCGATGATCCGCGCCGTCCGGCGCAGCGCCCTTCGAGGACGATCCAGCGCAGGCGCAAAGCGCGCCCGCAGCGATGGGGTGTGCCACCTTCACCGCCGGCCGCGCCGAACGCCGGTGAAAGGACCGCGCTTGCGCGTAGCTTCGTGCCAAGCGCGGCCGGAGTCAATGCGTTCAGGACTCGGGAGGGGTGCGCGGCGCGGCGTCCGCACGCCCCGGTCCGCGTCGGCGGGGACCGGTTGGGGGTCGGGGGGTCGCTCCGGTCGCGCGGCGGGGCGCGGGCGGTCGGGCGGACGCCACCTTTCGGCGCTGGGCGCGTACAATGGGTACTGAGCTACGCGTCAAACGGAAGAGAACGTCTGCGGATCGCGAGACCCGCGTCGCGGCGCTCGGGTGTCGCCGCGCGGGTAGCGGACTCGAATCGCACGTCGTGGGTCAACGGGCCCGAGCGCGGATGTCCGTCCGGACATCCCGGTCCCGACGAATCGAACCGGTCGCGCCGCGATGCGTAGATCTCCTGTTCCCGAAAGTCGCGCATGCACCCGTCTGAGGTTCCGGAGCACGGATCGAGCGAACCGTCCGATCGGGCGGGCGACGCGCGGCGTGCGCCGTCGGCGGTGGCAGCGGGGAGCGAGCCGCACGTTCTGACAAGCGGTGACACGGCCAGCGGCCCGAACGACGTGACGCGGGTGGCGTCGTCGTCGGGGGTCGCCGCGGCGGGGTTGGCTGAGCCACCCGCGATCGAAGGCTATGCGCTGCTGCGGGAGCTTCATCGGGGGGGGCAGGGGGTGGTCTACCATGCGCGGCAGCTTGGGACGAAGCGGGAAGTGGCCCTCAAGGTCCTGCTCGAAGGTCCCTTTGCCAGCGAGGAGTCGCGGCGGCGATTCGAGCGCGAGGTGGAACTGGCGGCGTCGCTGCGCCATCCGCACGTGGTCACCATTCTCGACTCGGGCATCAGCCACGGCCGGTACTTCTTCGCGATGGAGTACATCGACGGGAAACGGCTCGACGCCTTCCTGCGCGAAGCCGCCCCGCCGCTCGATCGCGTGCTGTGCCTGCTCGAGGCCATCTGCCTGGCGGTGAATTTCGCGCACCAGCGCGGGGTGATCCACCGCGACCTGAAGCCGTCGAACATCCTGGTAGACGCGGAGGGCGCCCCGCACGTGCTGGACTTCGGGCTGGCCAAGCAGGCGCCGCGCGACGATCACCGGCACACGACGATCCACACGGTCTCGACGCCCGGGCAGATTCTCGGGACGGTGGCGTACATGTCGCCGGAACAGGTGAGCGCGCCGCACGACGTGGACGTGCGCACGGACGTCTATGCGTTGGGGGTGATTTTGTACGAAGCGCTGCTGGGACGCCCGCCCTATCCCGTGACCGGACAGCTTGCGGACGTGCTGCGGCACATCACGCAAACCGACCCGGTCAGTCCGCGCGTAGCCCGAGCGCAGTCGCGCTTCGGGAAGGCGGTCGATGACGAGCTGGCGACGATCCTGCTGAAAGCGCTGGAGAAGGAGGCGGATCGACGCTACCAGACGGCGGGCGACCTGGCGCAGGACCTGCGCCGCTATCGCTCCGGTGAGCCGATCGAGGCGAAGCGCGCCAGCGGCTTCTACGTGCTGCGCAAGACGCTGCGGCGGTATCGCGTGCAGGCGAGCGTGGCGGGCGCGATCCTGGGACTGATCATCGTGTTCCTGGTGATTTTCGCGGTGCTCTACGCGCGCGAGAGTGTCGCGCGCAACGACGCGGAGCGCAACCGCCGCCTGGCGGTCAGCAAGGAGCTGGCGGCCAACCGGGCGGCCGAGCGCGAGCGGGATGCGCGGCGTGAAGCCGAGCAGGCGGCCGAGAAGCTGAGTCGCGCGCTGGTGTGGCAGCGGATCGACCAGGGGGACCTGGCGCGCGATCGGGGCGACCTGGGGCTGGCGCGGGACGCGTACTGGGCCGCCTGGCGGCTGGACGCGATTCCGCCTGCGCAGTGGAGCCTGCGCCAGTATTACTTCTCGAGTCTGGAGCTCGAGGCGCGCCAGCTCTACCCGATCCCGCCGGCCACGGGCGCGCTGGCGTCCGACATCCGGTCGGTGGCCCTGGCGCTGTCGCGCGGCGTGCTGCTCCGCGACGCCGCCAACGGCGCGGCGCAGGCGTGGTTCGCGACGCCTGCGACCGCCAGCGCGGTTTCGCTCGGCGTGGACGGGCAGGTGGCGGTCGCCGGCGCCGGGTGGGTGCGGGTCTTTCGTCCGGATCAGTTCCAGCCGGTGATGGCGATCGACCTGTCGAGCGGTTCGTTGCCGTCGGCGTGTTTCGTGGCCCGCGAGCCCCAGTCGCTCCTCCTGGTCGATGAGCGGGCCGTGACCATCTTCGACGCGGGCGGGTCGCGGGAGATTCCCCTGGCCGGGCGGCTGACGGGGCGCCCGCAGTTCGACGAGTCGGGCGCACGTCTGGCGGTTCCGACGGACCTCGGCGTAGCCCTGATCGAGCGCGGTCCCGACGGAGCCTGGCGCGACTCGATGCCTTGGCGCACCGAAACCGCATCGCCGCGCGGGGTCCGGTTCGGCCCGCGCGACGCGCTGGCCGTGCTCTCCGATTTTGTCGATCTCGTTCCGCTGCGTGCCGGACCCGCCGCGGGCGCCCGCCGCCTGCTGGCGCCGGTCGGCTCGTGGGACCTGATCGACGTTGGAACCGACTCGACGCTCATCGTCCTGGCCCGCGTCGACGGTCAGGTCGCGCTCTTTCGGGGCGGGCGACTGCGGCGCGAATGGCGCGTCGCTCACGCCGGCCTGGTCGACGTTCGACTCAGCGCCGACGGCGACAGCGTGCTCACGCTGGATGGGCGCGGGATTCTCACGCGCTGGGCGTGCGAACCCACGCCGCAGGAGCGCTTGACGGTCGCCGCGCGACCGGTTTCGGAGTGGTGCGTCTCCAGCGACCACTCGACGGCCGTGCTGGTCGAGGCGGGCGAGCGCATCTCCGTGTTCGCACCGGCCACGGACCTGCGGCCGCGGACGTTGCCCGGGAGCCGACTGATGCTGCGGCTTCCGGGGCTGGGCCGGCCGGACCTTGGGCTTTCGCTTTCCGCGGACGGCGCGCGGCTTCTGATTCGCAACGGGTCCCACAGCACGTTGTTCGATCTTGGGCAACGGCGCGTGGAATGGACGGCCACATGGCGCGATCCGCGCTGGCCCCGTCTACTGGACGCGCAGCTCTCCCCGGACGGCCAGATGCTCGCGCGCCGCGCCGGGACGCTGGACGGCGCCGATCAGCGGCTGCTTTTCACGCGCGCGGAGGCGCGTGCGGTGCGGCAGGACCCGGAGCGCTCCGCCGTGCCGCTCCTGGGCGGCGGCATCCGCGCCATGCAATTCGCGCCGAACTCGAACACGCTGCTGCTGGCGCGGGCGGACGGCGCGATCCTGCTGGCGGCGCCGGACACCCCTGCGCTGGGGGAGTGGGTTCAGTTCGACTCGCCCGCGGCGCGCATCGCGTTCGACCGGGAGGGTCGGCGCGTGGCACTGGCCACCGAGGACGGCCAGGTGCGGCTGCTGACCTGGCCTGCGGGCGAACTGGTGTGGCGCCTGGTTGTGCCCGGCCGGGTGAGCTCGTTGAGCTTCAATCCGCAGAACGAGCTGCTGATGATTCGAGCTGCCGACGGGACGCTGTACATCGTGGACTCGGTCTCGCGGGAGCAACTGGTCCGGGCCAGGTTCAGCGGCGGGGGCCCGGACCCGCTCGGCGCCTGGGTCGGCAACGCGGACGGGCTCCTGCTGGGCATGGACGAACGCGTCGTGCTGTGGCGCTCGGACGTGATCGACGTGCTGGCGCAGCAGAGCGCCGACTACGCCGCCCAGCGCGAGGCTGCGCGGCAACTCGCCGACGCCGAGTGGGATGCGGCCTGGGCCGCCTGCGCCGACCCGTTCACCCGCGAGGACCTGTTCGAGTCGATCCTGGCCAGTCCGGGCGCACGACCCGACTGGCTTGATCGCGCCGACCAGCTCCACCCGGGCCCCGCGCTGTACCTGCGCCTGGCGCACGCCGCCTTCGAGGGGCGGCGGTTCAGCCACGCGCGCGAGTGGTTCGCTGACGCAGCCCATTACGCGCCGCTCGACGCCGAGTCGTTGTGGCGTCTGGCGGAGAGCGAGTACCTGCTGAACAACTACGGCCGCGCCGCCGACCTGCTGGGCCAGGCCCTTGAGCAACCCGACCTGAGCGCGCGGAGCATCGCCCGCGTGCAGGTGGAACGTGCGTCGGCGCTGCGGCTCGCGGGGCGGCGTGACGAGGCTCGCGCCGCCGCCGCCGAGATCGGCGCCCATCCGCGGATTGGTCAACGGCTGGATCGCGTGGCGCTCTCGACGTGGCGCAGCATCGGGGCGCTGCTGGCCGGCGACGGGAACGAGAACGTCGTCGCCGCCGCCATCAGCGGACTGCTGGCCAACATGGCCGACGAGGCCCTGCCGGTTCGCGACGATCCGCACTTTTTCATGGGTGAGCTGGCGCGGGCGCGCGGGCAGCGTGACGACGCGTTCCGCCACTATCAGCGGTGCATCGAGCTGGCCCGTGACGAGTGGCCTGCCGCCTGGGCCAAGTGGCGCATCCGGCAGGCTGCGGAAACGGACTCGGCAGGTGGCGTCCCGGACGCGGACGTTCCATGAGGAGGGGCTTACGTGGGCGCCGGCAGTCCGCAGGCGGTCGGGGGCGAAAGCCTTCGCAGCGCCTGTCGGCTCAGGCGCGCTTCGAGCCGGGCGTCGACCCGGCTTTCGAAGCGAACCGCGATGCGGCGCAGCTCGGAGAACGGGTCGTCGACGCGCACGACGCGTGCATCCCGCGGCAGGGGAGGTCCGTTCGGCGCCTCCCCGTTCGCGGCGCTGACCATCTCGCTCAGTCGCACGCGCTCGCCGGGGTGCGGCGCCGCCCAGGCTTCCGCCAGGAACGCGGCCCCTCCCGCCGACCAGTTGAGCATGAAGGCCCCGTTCGAATCCCCCCCTTCTCGGCGGACCCAGAACGCAAACGACGCGGGGTGGCGAACGTCCCTGCGGCGTTCGACGGTGGCGGAAGGCGGCATGGCGGCCTCCTCAAGGAGCGGACGGCGATGCGATCTCACCGATTGCATCGGCCGCAGCGCCCGCGGGGTTCAGTCCCCGCCGCTGCGCGCGATGAGATCGCCCCCGGCGTGCGCGGAAAATGCGCAGCGTTCCGCCGGTGTTCGCCGGCCGTCTACGGCTCGGGTAAGCCCAGTTCGCTTTCCACGCGGTCGATCAGCAGCGGCGTCACCGCGTCGAACAGCCCGTTCAGCGCCGCCCGGACCGCGAGGTCGCGGCAAACAAACTTGTCGGCCACGGCGGCCTGAAACAGCGCGCCCCCCAGGACCCACCACGCCAGCGTGCGGCGCGCCCGCCTGCGAATTCCGGAACGCTGCCCGATCATGCCGTTGCTCCGATTCTCATCCGCGGCGCACCAGCACCGCCGCGGCCCAGGTGCTCGGATCGATGTTCCAGCCCATGTCGTCCGTCACGGTCAGGTTCTGCGACCCGAGCCGCACGCTCTTGACCTTCACGAACAGGCCGATGCGCGGATGCTCGGCCGGCTCCCAGCCGGGCAGGCAGACGGCGGGGATCGCCGCTTCGAGGGAGTAGCCGCGCCGCGGCACGACGCGAACGGCGACCTTCACGAGCGACAGGTCCAGGTCCGGGGCGGGCTCGCGGGCGCGGCTCATGCGATGCACGCCGACCACGGGCGACTTGCGATTCGCGCCGCCGCCGACCGGCAGGAAGTAAAGGAAGCGGCAAAAGCGGGTGGCGCGCTTGTTCTCGCCGGCCCCGCGCGTCTCCACGCACAGCCGCAGACCGTCCAGCTTCCACCACGCGACCGTGTCGCACTGCGGCCCCGGCGGGTCCAGCACGTCGAACGCGGCGAACAGGTGATCCTCGTTCCAGGCCAGGTACACGTCCGCGAAGGGGGTCTGCCCATCGACCTCGCACAGGGCCGGCAGCATGTACTCGCGGCGCCATTTGCTCACGTCGCCGGTGATGAGCGGCGCCTGGGCGGCGTAGCGGATCGGCAACTCGAACCGGAAGAACGCGCGCCGCGGAACCACGTCCAGCACAGCCTGCTCCCACACGCCGGCGTCATGCTACCTTCGCCGCGGAGACCACGCACGCGGGCGCCGCGGGCCCTCGTCCCTGGCCTCACGCGCCGCGGGCGCGCGAGCCGACGAGACGTACGCGCGCCGGCGTCGTCCGGCCGCACCTGCCCCTGGTCCCGTCTGCCGGTCAGTTCATGCCCTTGGGCATGAGGGTGGCGTAACGCAGTCGCAGCCCGCGGCTGTTGGGCCAGCCGCAGTCGAACTGCTTGAGCGAGACGGTGCGTGCCGAGCCGTCGAAGAACAGCCCGTTGATACCGCCGGGGTGGCGGCGGTCGTTGGCGGTGCGGGGGAACGCGCCGAAGGGGAGCTGGTTGGTGAGGAAGAAGTGATGGAAGCGCAGTTCGTTGTACTGGAGGGTGACGTGCCCCTCGGTGGCGACGACGAGGCGCGAGGCGTAGTTCATGGTATCGCCGGCCTTGAACCAACTGACGTAGTCGATGCCGTTGGAGTTTTCAGGCCGCCAGCCGTCACCGTTGTTTCCGCCGCCCTGGTCGCGGTTCGCGTTGGCCTGCGTGTAGGGGATGGGCATGGCGCTGGAGACGTAGGCCAGCGGTTGGCGCGGGTCGGGGTGGCTGGGGCACTGAAACGGCTTGATCGAGCGGACGATCTTGATCAGCTCGACCTGTCCGTAGGGCAGCCAGAGGTTCCTGGTCGGTCCATCGTAGGCCAGCCCGCGCAGCAGCATGATGGCGTAGTTCATCTTGAACGTGTCGTTCATTCCGCGCCACATGTAGTCGCGGTTGTCCTGGGCATAGAGCCACATGGACTGCCCCTGGCTGCGCAGGTTGGTGGCGCACAGGACCTGCCGCGCCTGCTTCCGCGCGCCGGCGAGGGACGGCAGAAGGATGCTGATGAGCACGGAGATGATCGCGACGACGACGAGGAGCTCGATCAGCGTGAACGCGGAGCGGGTGCGCATGCGATCCTCCAGCTTGTCGGTGTCGCCACGAGCGAGATGCACGCGGGCGGACGTGCCCCAGGATTGTACCGCCCCAAGCCGGAAACGCATCGCCCCGAGCCCGGGAGTCCCACGCAGCGCTTGATTCGGCACGCGTGGCGGGCGAATAATGGCGTACGCGTGTGGGGTATGGGAGGTGGGCGGATGACGCGAAGCTTCCGGATTATCGGCGGGTTGCTGGCCTGGCTCGCAGGCGGATGCGTTTTGCCGTGGGTGCCGCCGACGGGCGCCGGCACGGACTCGACGGTGCAAGCCAGCGGGTCGGGGCCCGGCGCGAATGACGTCCGGTCGGCGCCGGCTGCCGGGCCGTATTTCGTGGACCGTGTCGAGGGGGTGGTAAGCTACTTCCTGCCGGCGGACCGGCGCGGCTCGGATTCGGTGTGGGTGGCGATCCCGGGCGACGAGTCGTGGTTCGGCGCGGCAGGACTCTACGACTACGACCCGGTTGCCGGATGGACGCGTTCGGCGGACGGTGACGTGGCGTCGGCCGACGACGTGCAGCAGGTGAACGATCCGGCGCCGTGAGGGGCGCCGCGCGCTTCGCCCTTCCCTTGCCCGGCCGCCTTGCCTTACAGTCATTTCATGAGCGTCGCCTCGCGCCCCCCGTCGGGTGGGTCTCGCAAACTCACGCTGCTGTTCACGTGCGTCGGCCGCCGCGTGGAGCTGCTCCAGGCCTTCCGCGCCGCAGCCAGGCGGCTGGCGATCGACCTGCGTCTGGTTGCGGTCGATCGCTCACCGACTGCGCCGGGCATGGCGGTCGTGGACGCCGCACACGTCGCGCCGAGTTCGGATTCGGACGAGTACGTCGACTTCGTACGCGACGTGATCGCGCGTGAGCGGGTGGACGCGCTGATTCCCACGATCGACCACGACCTGCCGGTGCTGGCCGCCAGCAAGCCGGCGCTGCGCGCCGCGGGCTGCGTGCCGCTCGTGTGCGACCCGGACGTGGTCCGCATCGGGCGTGACAAGGTCGAGACGTTTCGCTTCCTGAAGTCGCGCGGCATCGACACGCCCGAGACGTGGACGCTGGAGGACGTGCTCGCGCGGCGCGAGCACCGCTTCCCGTATTTCCTCAAGCCGCGCTACGGCTTCGCCGCGATCGGTGCGCGGCGCGTCGCGGACGTGGACGAGCTGCGCTTTCACGGGCAGTGCATCGACGCGGCGATCGTGCAGGAGTTCGTCGCGGGGCAGGAGTACACGCTGGACGCGTACGTGGGGCTGGGCGGCGCGACGCGCTGCGTCGTGCCGCGCGCCCGCTGGCAGGTGCGGGCCGGAGAGGTCATCAAGGGAGTGGTGGTGAAGGACCGCGACATCATGGAAGCGGGGCGGCGCGTGACGGACATGCTCGGGCCCGGCGCCGTCGGCGTCATCACGCTCCAGTGCATCGTCACGCCGGAGCGGCACATCCGGTTCATCGAGATCAACACGCGCTTCGGCGGGGGCGCGCCGCTGGCCATCGCGGCCGGGGCGGACTTTCCGGGCTGGCTGATGCGCGAGCTGCTGGGCGAAGCGCCGGAGATCGGGCCGGACGTGTTTCAGCACGGGCTGTGCATGCTGCGTTACGACTGGTCCGTGTTCGTGCGACTGGACCAGAACCTCACCCCGGCGATCGGCAAGCCGCTGCGCCCCCCGCCCGGGTTCCTGGAACAGGGTGAGTGACGGGGCTCGAACCCGCGACCCCTAGGACCACAACCTAGTGCTCTGGCCAGCTGAGCTACACTCACCACGCGACCGGAACGAGTATAGTGCGATCGCGCCCGGCGTGCTACCCGGGCAGCGGACCGCGGGCGGCCCGCCTGACCCTCGGCGATTGCGGAAAAGGGATGAACTTGCATGCCCCGGCGGGCGGGAAATATCGGACGCACCCGCCCTTCGCGATCGCCGGCAATGTCGCATCCCGTCCGGCGTTAAGCTGCATTGAGGGCAGAGTGAACGAGCCGGGCTTCGAGCAGTTGCTGGAGCGGGCGCAGCGGCTCGACCCCGACGCCTTGCGCAGCCTGATCGAGGCGTACAGCCCGCGCGTCTATGGCCTAGTCTATCGCCTTACCGGGTGTCGCGATGCCGCAGAAGACCTGCTTCAGGCCACATTCCTTCGCGTGGTGCGGATGCTGCCGGCGTATCGGCACAGTGACCGCTTCGACGCGTGGCTGTTTCGCATCGCGGCCAACCTGGTCCGGGACCGGGCGCGGTCGAATGAGCGTCGCCGCCGCGCGTTCGGGACGCCGGCGCCCGGCAGTCCCGATGACCGGGCGCGGTGGGTCCCCGACCCACGCGACGACGGACCGGCGGAGCACCTGGAACGGCGTGAAGGCAGCGCCCGGCTGGCGAAAAGCCTCGAAAAGCTGCCGGAGATCGACCGGCAGATCGTCATCCTGCGACACTATGCGGAACTTCCGTTTCGGGAGATCGCGTCCGTGCTGGACATCCCGTTGGGAACGGCCCTGTCGCGGGCCCATCGCGCGCTGGCGAGACTTCGCGCGGACCTGGGTGTAGAAGAATGAGGACGGCATGAGCATCGACGCGCGACAGTTCGAGGCCCGATTCGACGCGGAGCTGCGGCGTCTGCCGCCGCTCGACGTGCCGCGGCCCGGCCGCGCGGTCGTCGAGCGCGTTGTGGCGGCCGTGGAGCGCGAAGCGGACCGGCTGCGCGCGGGGACGCGCGCGGGTCGCGGCGGGCACCTGCGGCTGGTGGCGCTGAGTTGGGCCGCGGCGCTGGTTCTGTCGGTCGGGCTGGGCTGGTCCGGCCGCGGGAGCGAGCGCGCCTCGGGCGCCGACGCGCTGGACGCGGCCCAGTCGCTGGCCGAGTGGACGGCGGCGCTGGACCAGTCGGCCCGCGCGGTGGCGCTGGTGGGGGAAGACGACGGGGCGGGCGAGTCCGCGACGCTCGACGATGCGCGGCGCGGGCTGCGCGACTTCATGGAGAGCGTCGACGAATCCCTGGGGCAGGGTGCGTCATGACCGGCGTGCGACTGCGCGACACCTTGGGCCGGCGGCGGTGGGTGGGGCGCGCAGCGGCCGTGCTGCTCGCGTGCGCGTGCCTGGCCCCCGACGGCGCTGCGCAGACACAGAAGCGACCGCCCCCGCCGGGACCGGGGCAGAAGCGTCCCAACCGCCCGCCGGGCGACGACGATCGTCCGCCGCGCCGGCCCGGCGGCCCGGACCGTCCGCGGCTGCCGCTGCGCGACCGGGACGGGCGTGACGAAGATGGGCTGGGGTTCGGCTTCGACCGGCGCTTCGGCCCGACCGAGTCGGATTTTGCGCCGCTGCGGCCGGGGGAGGAGGGTGCGCTGCTCGACTTCGTGGCGCGGCACGCGCCACCCGTGTTTCAGAACCTCCAGCGCCTCAAGGACGGCGGACCGCAGGAGTTCCGCGACGCGGTGGAGGATCTCGCGCCGCGGTTGCGCTTCCTGCGGCGGCTGCACGCGGAGAACCCGCAGCTCGCCCGCGGCGTGCTTCAGCTCGCCGAAGTCCAGCAGCGACTGCGTCGTCTGCGGCGGGAATTCCAGTCCGCGGGCCCGGCCGCACGCCCGCGCCTCGTGCACGCGGCGCGGCAGGAGCTGGGCGAGCAGGTCCGGCTCCAGCAGCAGGTCATGCGCATGCGTGCCGCGGACCTGGTCGAGCATCGCGACCGCTACCTCGCCAGCGACCTGCGTCGACTCACGCAGCCCGACGCCGACCTGACCGGCGAGCCTGACGACGTGGCCGGGCTGGCGCGGCAGCACGCGACGGCGACGGCCGAGGCCCGCGCCGCGATCGCGGACGACCTTCGCGAGGCGCTGGCGCGGCGCCTGGACGGGGAGGTTGCCGAGATGCAGCGCGCCGCGCAGCGGCGGCGCGAACGTGCGCCGGCCGAGATCGAGCGCCGTCTGCGAGCGATGTTCGGCGATCCCGGCGGTCGTGATCGCCCCTAGCGACGGCGGCGCGTCCGGCGCGCGAAGCGCCGCAGCGCCGCCGCGGGTCGAGGGAACGGCGTGAGCCGAGCGCGTACCCGCGAGCGTCCGTACGTGTCGCGCGGCGGGCTGAAGCTCGACGCGGCCCTGACGTGTTTCGGCGTGCAGGTGGGCGGCGCGGTTTGCGCCGACTTTGGTTGTCACGTCGGGGGCTTCGTGGACTGCCTGCTGGCCCGGGGCGCTGCGCGCGTCTTCGCCGTGGACACGGGGTACGGGATTCTGGCGGCACGCCTGCGCTGCGATGCGCGCGTCACGGTGTGCGAGCGCACGAACGCCATCGACTTCACGCCCGCCGAGCCCTGCGCCCTGGTCACGATCGACGCCGGCTGGACGCCGCAGCGGCTGCTGCTGCCGGCGGCCGCGCGTGCGCTGGCGACCGGCGGGCGGGTGATCACGCTCATCAAGCCGCACTACGAGGCCCCGAAGACGTGGCTGCGCGGGGGCGTGCTCGAGCCCGAGCGTCTGCCTGCCGTTCTGGACCAGTTCCGCCGCGACGCGGCGGACGGCGGCTGGCGTATCGAGGCGGAAACGGCCAGCCCGATCCTGGGCCAAGGGGGGAACGTCGAGCACCTGGCGCTGTTGACGCGGGGCGGCGCGGTGTAACGGCCGCGCTATTCCCCCGTGCCCAGCGCGATCTTCAGGTCGTCGGCCACTTCGGCCGGCAGGCTCGGTTTGTCGCGTTCGCGGTCTTCCGACGACATGCCCAGCGGATAGAACACGTCGCGCTGGGCGTCGCCTTCGCCGTTGGGCGCGCGTCGGACGACGAGTCCGAGCGGGTGGATGAGGACGATCCGGCCGCCGTCGAATTCGTCGCGAAGGCGGTACGTCTTGGGCGGTTCGAGGTTCTTGCCCTCGCTGCGTACATAGGCCTCGTACTCGCCGTGCATCGACGCCACGCCGCAGACGACGACCTTCTCGCGCGGGCGGGGCGGCTCGGGTCTCTTGCGCTCGATCCTGGGTGAGTCGTCGGTTCTGGCGTCCTGGGTGGTCGGTGGCGGGTCGGCGCGGGCGATCACGGGCGGCGCCGGCCAGCCGAACATGTTGGCGGCGAGAATGCGGTCGTACTCGCCGGTGTCGCCGCGCGCCAGCCGCCCGTCGTCGACCCGCTCCGCCAGCGATTCCAGGGAGCCGATGGGCGTCGCCCGGACGTCGGGCCTGGCGGGGAGCACGAGGGTGACGACGGCCAGTTCGATGGAGATGAGCTCCGAGGCGCCCTTGTCGCGGTGCGCGGACTTGGCGCCGGGACCGTCCTTGGGCTTGGAGTCGCCGGCGTTGAGCATCAGTCGCGAGATCTGCGTGAGGTAGGGCCGGCGATAGAAATCGCGCAGGAATCCCACCACGTCGGCCAGGCGACCTTTGGCGGTGACCGCCAGCGGGACTTCGACCAGCCCGTTCTTGGCGGTGCGGGGGGCGTTGCTCTGCACCACGCCGTCGCGGTCGAGGTGGTGTGCCTTGAGCAGGCCTTCGACGTCGCGGCGGAAGAGGTTGGCGGCCTGGACCGGGTCGGCCGACAGCGTGCGCTCGACGCGGCTGCGCCAGTCGTCGGCGGCGCGCGATTCGCGGCGCGACATCAGCTCCAGGGACTGCCGCGTGGCGCGGGCCCGCGCCAGGTCGTGGGTGACCGCGCGGAAGGGCTTGACGATCAGCCACTGCGTCGTCTGGTACAGCGCCAGCACGCCCACCGACGCGCCCACGATCTTGGCCAGCATCTGCTCTCGACCGGTCACCGCGTCACACTCCCGCCAGTTCCTGGGCCGTCTTCAGGATGTCGCGCAGCCGGGCCTTGCGGTCCTTGGCGCGCTTCTCGCTGGTCGCCTTGCGCTGCTCGAGGTCCAGCAGCAGCACGCTCATTTCGACGCTGCCTTTGAACGACCCTTCCGCCAGCGCGAAGGGCCGCCACGCCGACTGCCAGGCCCGGTACAGCCGCGTCTTGCCGTCGGCGCCGGCCGCCGCATTCACCTTGCTCACGAACTGCCCGGCCGTCTCCATCTCGGCGCACAGGAGCCGGAGCGTCATGCTGGCGGTCTGCTCGTTGAACGTGATCCGCGCGGCGCGCATTTTCTCGCGCGGGTCGATGGCGGCGTCGCTCAGGTTCAGCAGGTGGTCGAGCCACACGGCCTCGTGGGCCCAGTCGTCCACCTCCTCGGCGGCGTTGGCCAGCTCGATCTTGGACCTGACGTCCTTCACCAGCCGCGTGATGTCGTCGTTGACCTCGGTCAGCTCGCGCCGCAGCAACTGATAGCGGCTGATGCCCAGGACCGACACGGCCACCGCCAGCGTCGCCGTCGCCAGCGCCACCGTCCGAATGCGGCGCTTGAGCGTGTGACGCGGCGGCAGCGGCCGCTTGGGGTGAAGGAAGTCGATCTCCTGCGTCCCGTCGCGGCTCAGACCCCAGGCCAGCCCCAGCGCGGCGGCGAAGGAGCGCAGCTTGGCAGCCTCGGCCGGGTCCAGCCCGAGCACGGCCCCGGGGTCGAACAGCCGCGCGGACACCCCGAAGCGCGACCCGGCCGCCTCGGACACCAGCGACTCCAGCCCCGTCCCTCCCGCGACCACGATCTCGTCGATGGTCGCGTTGGGGTCGGCGGCGCGGCAGGCCTGGAGCGAGCGAGTCAGCTCGACCATCAGCGAGTCCACCGCCTCGTCGCGACCGGCGTCGCTGGCCTCCAGCTCATCCAGCTCGGCCCGGACCGAGATGCGCGAGTCCTCGCCCGCGATCGCGTCCGGCTGGGTGAACGGCGGGACGACGACGTTCGGGGAGCGCGAGAACACCAGCGTCCCGCCGCGCATCACGTCGATTTCCGTGGTGGCCGGGCCCACGTCCACGAACAGGACGCGCTTCTCCGCGCCCGCGTGCGCGTTCAGCACGCTCAGCAGGTTGGCCCACGGCCGCAGCCCGACCCGCAGCAGCGTCAGTCCGGCGGCGGTGGCGGTCTCGCAGATCCGCTCCAGCACGTCCTTGCGGACGGCCGCCAGAAGCACCTGCGTCACCGCGTTCTTGCCCTCGCGCGCCGTCACGGCGAAGTCGACCGCCGCGTCGTCGATGGAGAAGGGCAGCTCCTTGAGCGCCTGGAAGCGGACCACCGACGCCAGGTCGTCGAGCGTCGTCGGGGGCAGCGTCAGCGTGTTGATCACCACGCGCTCGCGCGCCACGTTCACCACCGCCCGCTTCTGCGTCCAGCGGTGCCGCGCCAGCATCTGGGCGATGAACTTGCCCATCGCCTCCGCGTCGTCCGGTTCGACCTTGGCCGGGATGCGGTGGGCGTGTGCCTCTTCCAGGCTGATGCGCCCCGAGCCGACCCGCGCCAGCAGCATGCGCAGCTTCTGGCGGTCCCAGTCGAGGCACACCACGCTTCGCGAGACTCTCATGCCTGCGTTCCTCGCGGCCGCCGTCACCGGCCGGCCGTGATCAGGTAGTTGTCGTCGTCGATGGGCCAGGCCCGCCCCAGGCCCGTCAGCTCGCGGTGGTACTTCACCTGCGCCAGCGGCCCGGCCATTTCCACGATCCACTCCAGGCGCCGCGCCAGCTTCGCGTGATCGCCGTAGCCCAGGACCTCGATCCGGAACTGGTACGACTTGGTCGTCACGTAGGGCGCGATGCGCTGGAACGTCGCCACGTCCGCCGCCCCGGACACCAGCGGCCAGGCGGTCGTCTTGCGGCTTTCATACGGCAACTCGCGCCGCAGCTCAACGATCTTGGTCACGGTGTCGTCCGTGATGCCCGGTATCAGGCGCAGCACCTGCGCCGGCGCCGTGTTGAGATTGATGAGCCCCGCGACCAGCGGCGGGGAATTCTGGCTCACCTCGCGCGCCGTGAAGCGGTCCATGATGCCCGGCATGTCGACCGGCGTCAGCGGGCTGGGCGGCAGCGCCGGGCCACGAACGCGGCCACGGCCACCGGCCGGCTGGCTCGTCGGGGGGCGCTCGCCTTCGGTGTCCCCGGTGGAATCGCCCTCCCCGGTCTCGTCGGCGGGCAGCAGGTCGGCCGGGCTGCGCAGCCCGGACAGGTCTACTTCCTGGGTCTTGAGCTGCGTCAGGTACGCCAGCGCCGTCTCGGTCAGCTCGCCTTCGGTGAGCGTGGCGGCCAGCGCCGCCGAGAATGCCGCCGCCGGCAGGCGCAGGCTGATGCGCGGCTTGTTGTCCAGGGCGGTGTCGGGTTCGCGCGACCAGAGGGTGACGAACGGGATGATGCCCAGGTCGAGCACGCCGTCGCCGTCATCGTCGTACGGAAACGATGCCTCCCCGTCGTCCTCGTTGGCGTCGAGGATGCCGTTGAGGTTGACGTCTTCGCCGTAGAGGACGCGGGCGCTGAAGCCCCGGATGAGCAGCATCTCCTCCAGCGTGTCCAGCGGGCCGTTCTTGGCGTTGTAGGGCGGCGTCAGCGTGTTGTAGTACTCGCTCTCCGCGCCGCCCAGCGTCAGGTCCGAGTCCGCATCCACCCAGTCCAGCAGCGCGTTGATCAGCTCCTGCGGGTTCTCGATCTGCAACCCCAGCAGCAGCGGTGTCAGCAGTTGCTCGATCTGCTCCGGGCGGCATGCGTTCAGGTTCAGCTTCGAGCTCTCCGGCGTCACGCCGTAGCGAAACGTATCCTGCGGGCCGTCCAGGTTCGGGGCGCAGACGCTGAAGCGCCAGGCGGGGATTGCGGTCGCCTGCTCCAGGATCTTCTCGCGGTTGCCGCTCTCGCGCACCGGGTCGGCGTCGCGCTTGTAGTCTCGCGCCCAGACCAGCGCGTGCCGCAGCCGCTTCGGGTTGTCCCACCACTCGTCCGGGTTATCGCGACTGGTCCGCAGCATCGCGACCAGTTCCTCGAAGCCCGACTCCGCCGCCAGCCGCGCCTGGTGCCCGTCCGCCAGCGCCACCGTGCCGGCCAGCTCGGCCCGCGTGAAGAACAGGAAACCGGCCGCCATCAGCGCCAGCAGCCCGATCAGGACCAGCACCACCGGCAGGATGAACCCGCCGCGGATGGCTGGGCCCGCGCGGCCCGCGCCGCGCGTCACGCTCGCCGGGCGCACCGTTCTCATGGCTGCATTCCCTCGACCCCGAGCTGATCGGAGAACTGCTTGCCGACGCGTTGAATGCGGCTCGAGAAGAACCGGTCGGCGCCGGTCAGGCGCACGATCGTGCTGTAGCGGTCCGGATGCGGCTGGTCGTCGCCGAGCGGGTACTCGCTGAGCGAATACTCGTCGAGGTCGAGGTCCTCCAGCTCGTCCATCGTGAGCTTGTCATAGCCGACCGTGATCTGGATGAGCTGGGGCAGGGCGTTGCCCTCGGTGATGTCCCATTTCGTGTCCCACTCGACGCCGTCGAAGTAGCGGAACTCGAGGTAGGCCAGTTCGTGCGACCAGAGGTCGTTGCGAACCTGCTCCGGGTCTTCCTCGTCCACCAGAAACTGGTTGAGCGTGCGTTTCTCCGTGCGGACGATGCCGCCGCACATCGGGTCGCCGTTGTCGTCGAGGTTTTCGGTGTCCAGCCAGAGCGAGTACCCCACGTAGCGCAGGTCGTGCTGAGCCGGGGGCGGCGTGTCCTCGGGTCCCAGCGTCGCGTACTGGTGCCGTTCGGGCAGCGCCAGCGTGAGGAACCCGATGCTGCGGCGATCACCGGTGAGCCGCTGCCCGCGCTCCAGCGGAAAGCCGATCTCGTCCA
This sequence comes from uncultured Planctomycetales bacterium, assembly GCA_964401365.1. Lineage (GTDB taxonomy): Bacteria > Planctomycetota > Phycisphaerae > UBA1845 > Fen-1342 > CAYNYG01. Next base: position 47,861 of record CAYNYG010000017.1, read on the forward strand.
GTCCGACGCAGCTCCGCAGCTCGGCCGCCATGCGGTCCAGCACCTGCCGCGCGATCTGGGTGCGGTCGGCGTAGTAGGACGCCTGCTTGCGAGCCTCGACGAAGTTCCAGAAGAAGCCCAGCATCGCGGTGAGCAGCACGACGATGATCGCCAGCGCAATGATGACTTCGAGAAGCGTGAGCCCGCGGCGGACGGTCCGTGCGCGGTGGAGGCGCGGGGGCGCCGGGTCGATTCGCCGCACAGTCCGCCGCGTCCGCATTATCCACCCGGCCGATTGCCGCCGCGCCCGCCGCCACGACCGCCGCCACGACCGCCACCGCCCGAGTTGCGGCCCGAGCCGCGTCCACCGCCGCCCTGGTTCTGCTCGAACTGCTGACGGAGGCGTTCCAGGTCTTCGAGGGTTGCCGGGGGGACGCCGCCGTCCGTGCCGGAGCCGCGCCCGCCGCCACCGGCGCGATTGCCGCCCCGGCCGCCGCGTCCACCACCGCCGCGCGGCGCGCCACCGGCCCCGCTGTCTCCGGCCCGGGGTGCGCCGCCGACGTCGCTGCGTCCGCCGCCCGAGCGGCGTCCACCGCGTCCGCCCTGCCTTCCGCCGCCGGCCTCGAACTGCTCCTGAAGGCGCCGCAGGTCTTCGAGCGAGTCGGCGCTGGCGCCGGAGTCGCCGTCGCGCCGCCCGCCGCGGCCGCCGCGTCCGCCGTCGGAGTCACCCGCGCCGAAGTCCGCGCCTGCGTCGCCGCCCTCGTCGCCGGCGGCCTCGGCGTCGCTCATGCCTCGAATCTGCTCGGCGAAGCGCTCGCGCAGCGCCTCAGGCGAGATGTCGGCCGGGTTCATCCCGGCCAGCGCGTTGAGGTCCAGTCCACCGGCCTTGTCTCCCATCGCCTGTTGCAGCAGCGGCAGGAGTTGCGGCAGGAGCTGGAGCAGCGTGGCCGGATCGAGCGAGGCGATCTGCTGTGGGTCCATGGCGCGCGGGTCGAAACCCTCGATCGGGACGAGCTGCCCGATCACCGCCACCTGCTCCTCGTTCATCCCGAAGTCGTCCACCAGGTCGATGCGGCCCGGGGCCGCCTTGAGCATGTGGAACCTTCGGACGATCTTGCCCTGTTCGATGTCGCCGTAGCTGTCCGGATCGTCGATGTGCACGATGTCGAGCGTCACCTGGCCCAGCCCCTCGACCTCGGTCGGCTCCACCGTCACGCGCCACATGTAGCCGGGATAGCTCTCCCCGAAGTCGCCGGTGCTTTCGAGGTCGGCGAACACCTTCTGCTGCGTCTGCTGGTCCAGGTCCAGCAGCGCCATCATCCGGTCGCCCAGCTCGCCGGCGCGTGTCTGCGACTCCGCGTCGGCCACCATCTGGATGCCGCCCACCATCTGCGACCCGACCACCGCAAGCACCGCCACCATGATGGCCAGCGCCACGACCACCTCGAGCAGCAGAGCGCCGCGCACCCGCGGCCCAGCCGCAACGGGGGCCCGCTTGGCCGGGTCGGGTGGTGATCGTCTCGACTGGTCTGCACTCATGGACTCACGCGCTCCGTTTCCAGCGGTGCCTCGTCCTCGGAACCCGTCGCCGTCGGGCGCGACACTTCGTCCTCCGGGAGCGGTTCGAGCGGCGCCACGTCGATGCGACCCAGGCGGCCGTCCAGCGTGATCTGCCGTCCCTGACCGCGCACGTCGCGCAGCACCCATAGCGCCGACGAGCTCGAGCCGTCAGGCTCGAACTCGATGTGATACGCCTGCTCCAGTCGCGCCGGGATGAGCTCCTCCTCGCTGAGCTGAAACTGCTCGTCCTGCACGTTCAGCGGCGGAGGGCCCAGCGGCAGCGGCAGGACGGCGTCCACCCAGACGTCCTTGAGAAGCCACTCCACGTCCGCCCAGCCGTCGCCCACCAGCACGTACGTCTCGGGTGCCGTGAGCGGGTCCTTCTGTCGCGAGAGCTGGAGCGACCCGTCGGGCTTGAGCGTGATCCGGTAGCGACGCGTCTCGTTCATGGCCTGGGCGCGGCACATGCCGATCAAGGCCTTCTGCCGCTGCACCGACTCGTCGATGCGGTCGGACTGCCCGATCGCCTCGAAATTGGGCCATACGATCGCCGCCAGCATCGCCAGCAGCACGACGACCAGCAGCACCTCCATGAGCGTGAAGGCGCGCGTGCCTCGCAACTCGCAGTCGGCGGTTCGCAACGGCACGATCCTACGTCTTCTCCCAGTTCGTCACGTCGTCGTCGTCGCCCTCGACGCGGTTGGGCCCGGGGCTCGACAGGTCGTAGCCGGTCTGGTTGTACTCGCCCGGCTCCTTGTAGATCAGGTCGTTGCCCCACGAGTCCTTCAGCATCGCCACGTCGCAGTACGGCCCGCGCCACAGCTTCGACACCTGCTCGTCTTCCGGCGTGGCGACCAGTGCGTTGAGACCCTCCTCGGAACTGGGATAGCGCCCGCAATGCGTCTTGAACAGGTCGAGCTGGGTGCGCAGGCTCTTGATCTTGATCGCCGTCGCGTCCTTCTTCGCGCCTTCGCCCGTGCCGATGAAGTTCGGCACGATCAGCGCCACCAGCACGCCCAGGATGACGACGACCATGAGGACTTCCAGCAGCGTGAACGCCCGCATCCGCTCCTTCAAACGCATGTACTTCTTCATACCTAGGCTCCTGTCAGTTTCGTTCCGCACCGTGCGGTCACCTTAGTTCTTGAACCCCGACGTGGCGATGTTCAGGATCGGCACCAGCAGCGCCACCGCGATGAACATCACCATCGCGCCCATCGCCATGAGCAGCACCGGCTCCAGCAGCTTCATCACCAGGTCGATCTGCCGCGCCGTGCGCGCTTCCTGCGTGTCCGCGATCTCGACCAGCACCTTCTCCAGCGTGTTGCTCTCCTCGGCCACCGTCAGCATGTCGATGATCGCCGGGGGAAAGATCTTGTTGTGCCCCAGCGGCACCGCCAGCGGCTCGCCCGATCGTACGTTCTCGGCGGCCCGCTCGATGCTCTCCGCCAGGATCGGGTTGCCGGTCGAGTCCTTCGAGATCTTCAGCGCTTGCAGGATCGGGATGCCGTTGGCCAGCATCGTGCCCAGGATGCGGCAGAAGCGGCACAGCGAGACCATCGTGTAGACCTTGCCGATCGCCGGCGCGCGGAGCAGGATCCGCGCCCAGGTCAGTTTGCCCCGCGCCGTCTGGAAATAGCCCAGCACCGCGATCAAGCTCAGCAGCAGCACGCCGGCCAGCACCAGGTAGTGCTGCGACAGCAGGTCGCTCACGCCGAAGACGATCAGCGTGGGCAGCGGCAGCTTCTGGTTGGCGAGCATGGGGCGAATGCGCGGGACGACGGCGGTCATGAGGATCATGACGGCGGCGAAACCGCCGGTCAGGAGGATGCCGGGGTAGATGAGGGCGCCGACGAACTTGTTGCGCAGGGCGTCCTGCCGCTCGACGAAGTCCGATAATCGGGCAAGCACGTCCTCAATGAATCCCCCGCGCTCACCGGCCCGAACCGCCGCCACGTGCAGCTCGGGGAACGCCTGCGGGTGTTTTTCCATCGCTTCCGCAAGCGCGTCACCGCCGGCCACGTTGTCGCGGACTTCGCGAATGACCCGGCTGATGGCTGGGCTGGACGCCTGCCGGGCGATGACCTCCAGGGCACGGAGCACGGGCACGCCCGCGCGGAGAAGGTCCGATAATTGTTCGTACACCACCCCGATCTTCGAGCTGCTCACTCGCCGCGTCCCGCCCGTCCAGAACGAGCGGCCCCCCGCCTTCACCTCGTTCACGTGGACCGGGACCAGCGACCGCTCGTCCAGAATGCGCGCCACCGCCGCCGCGGTATCCGCGATCAGCGTGCCGTCCACGACCTGCCCCCCGGGGTTCATCGCCTTGTACGCAAACGTCGGCATCCAAGTCCTTTGCGCGCGAGCAGAAGCCCGGGCACGCACCGTGGGAGTATACACCGGGCCCCGGCCCGGGATGCAGACGCGGCGCCGGGCCAGATCGGATCCTGAAGCTCACGGCCAGGCAGTTGGGGTGGGCCGAAGACCTTCCGGGCAACGGTGGCGGCGGGATCAGCGAGATCGTCGCGGGCGCCGGCGTGGTCGGCGCCAGCGCATGGCGGCGCGCGTCCGCGACTCCGTTGCGCGCCTACACGCGGGCCAGTCCCCACGTGAACGGGTTTTTCCAGGGGTCGGCGAAGACGACACGACCATTGACGAAGAAGCCGGGGAACGCCTCAAACGTCTCACTTTCCTGAATGATGTCGTCCAGGATCGCCACGTCGACCACCAGGTCGAACGGATCCAGCGAAAGCTGCATTTCAGCGCCGGGACCATCGGCGGTGTCGAGGAACGCCTTCATCTCAGCCTTGAGCTTTGTCTCACCGGTGACAACGATCTTGACGACCTTCCAATCCGAGAAGAACTTGAGTTCGCCGGTCACGTACGCGCGGCCGGAACGCGACCCGCCACCACGGACGTTGGCGTCCTTGCCGGCGACATCGACGCCAACACTGAAGCCGAGGTCGGCGTCCAGGCCGGCCAAGATTCCGAACGCCAGATTCTCGCGCATCCAGTCGAGAAAGTCGCGAAGCCAGCGCGACAGGATCTCCCCGCCGAGGGGAAGCTTTCGAACCAGGCGGCGCGTGGCGCGCTCGATCGCGCCGCCGATCCTGGTGATCAAGCGCGAGCCAATCGGGATCTCCAACGCCTTGACCGTCAGGATCGGATCCCAGGCGAAATCGACGCTGTAGCCCGGCTCCACGACCGCGGCGTCCTTGCCCTCTTTCCAGCCGCCCGTGAAGCCGATCGACGGGCTGCCGAGTTCGACCTTGCCGCGCTTCTCGTCGACCAGCAGGCCGAGCACGTCGCGCACCCACGCCTTGACCTCGGCCAGGTACGCCGCGTCGTACTCGGCCAGGTATTCAACCAGTTTCGAGTTGATCTTGAAGCCGATGTCGCCGGGCGGGTACGCGTGCACGGAGAGCGACTGCTTGGCATCACACGCTTCGCAGTCGACGGCGTAACGCCGGATCGGCGGCTCCTGGCGCCGCAGCAGAAGCCGCATGAGATCATCGATTCCGAATGATGCGTCGCACCGGGCGTCGAACGATGCGCCCGGACCGGGCGCCTCGGGCTTGCCGTCGACGCTCCATACCGGATGCTTGGCACAGCATTTCCCGACCGTGGCACCCAGCGAAATCGTGTCACCATCGAAGATGTTCGAATCGGGCACGACCGCCAGCACACCGCCGTTCGTCGCCTTGCGCTCGGTATCGTGCTCACAAGCAGCGCTGATCTGCGTCAGCGTGCAGGTGTCAGTCGCGGCGTCGCCCCCGCCGTCGTCGTCCCCCTCGTGGTCGCCCTTCGAATCAGTGTCGGCCGTCTTTTCGCTCGCGCCGCCCGCGCCATCGCCCGAACCTGCCGCGCCTTCAATCGGCAGCACCGTCTTCGCGTCCCCAGGGACGCCGATCTCCACCGTCGCCGCGTGCCCCACGATCACCCCGCCGTGCTGCGTCAGGTCGCCGGCACGGCAGGCGTGCATGTCGTTGAATAGAACGGTGAGACAGCCCTGGGCGAGGTAATCGGGCCCGCCGGCCGCACAGACCGCAAAGTCGCCCGTGTAGTCCTCCTTCGCCCGCGCCGCCGGCAGATCCTCCACGAGCACGTTCGACGACCCCTTCACGATCGGTCCCCCCACGTGGGGCGGTGGCTCGACCTTCGGGCAGGTGTGATCATCCGAGATTCGGGCAGCCAGCGGCATGGTTCCTCACCTCACCATCACGGCCGATGCGGTTACCTGCTTACGACGCCGCGGCCCGTGCCGCGACGGTGCTCCATGCGTGAAACGTCAGCGGTGAAACGACCCGCCACCGCCGAAGTAGCCGTCGAAGTCGTTCGTCCGTACGCCGCCCTGTCGGCTCGAATCGTGCTGGATGCTGATGCGGTTTCCCCCGCCGGGGAGCGGCGTCACGGCCACGACGATCCCGCAGTGGTCCCGGCCCGAGTTCGCCCAGATGTCGCCCACGCGCACGTCGCCGCGCGCCACCGTGCTCGTGCCGGCGATGACCTCGGGCACGCGCAGCGCATAACCCGCCATGCAGCCGCTGCCGCGAATGCCCTTCTGATGCGCGACCCAGTGTGCGCACCCGGTGCCGGCGATCGGCGCCCATGTGTCGCCGCCGCGGTACGTGATGAAGCACTCGCGCGGCGATACGTGCGCGTCGACGGCCGCGATCGCGGACTCGATCCCGCTTTGACAGGTTGCGCAGTACGCGTTGCCGTTGCGGACGGTCGTCGCGGGCCGGCCCGGGTGATGTATGCACTGCTGGCCGGTGGTTTCGGGCGAGCTCGGCTGGCCATTGCCGCCCGGTGCTCCGCCGCCGGCGCCCCCGCCGCTTTCACCGCCGCCCGAATCCTCCGCGGTCGGGCCGTCGCCGCCGCTTCCCTCGGGCCAGAACTCGTGCGCACCGGGGGCGGTTGGCGGGAAACCGGCCGGCCGGGCGCCGGGCAGCGTCGGCGGGTTGCGGTAGCTCTGAATCGCGGCCTGGATGGCCTCGGCCCACTTCTTGGCGTCTTCCGGGAGCATGTCCTTGACCACGTTCGCAATCTGGTCGAAGGTCGGCACCCCGTCGTTGAGCACGGTCCCGAGCAGGCGGGCGACGTTGGGGTCGATGCCGGGGATCTTCGGCAGAATATCGCCGACGATCCCGAGCACCTGCCCGAGCGTGCTGTCGGCCGTGATGCCCAGCTCGCTGAGCAATCCGCCGCCCGCGCCGGCTGCGGCGCCTCCGCCTCCCGCCGCTCCGCCGGTGCCGGCGGAAGCGCCGCCCGACGCCCCGCCGCCCGCAGCAGCGCCGGTGGTGGCCCCGTCCGCCGCGGGCAGGGAGCCGGGCTCGCCGCCGGCGCAGTTGATCTTGACCAGCGTGCCCTTGATCGTCACACCGTCGCCGTTGATGCGGACGAAGTTTCCGCCGGCCTTGAGCGTGATGTCGGGGCAATCCACGACCACCTTCGCGCCGGCCTTGATGCCGGCGTTTGCGCCGGCTTCGACGATGAAGTCCGTCCCCTGCGTCAGCGTGGTGGACTCGCCCGTGCACACCGACAGCTTGCCGTAGATGTCGTCCGACTTGTCGCACCCCACGATCAGCGAGTCGTCCATGCCGACCACGCCGACGCGCTTCAGACCCACCACCAGCGCATGCAGCATCCCGATGGTCTCCACGTGCGCCAGACCGGTCTCCACCGTCTTGCTCACGCCGGTCAGGACGTTCTCGGAGATCATCACCTGCTGCGCGCGGCACATCTCGACCGTGTGAATCTCGTTGCCCTTCACCGTGACGCTGCGGTTGCCCTTCACCGTCAGGTCCTGGTTCGCCTCGACGTTCACCGTCTCATCCGTCCCCACGTGACGATCGCGGCTGGTGGCCACAAACTCGCGCAGGCTGTTGCCCACGGCGATCCTGCGGTCGTTACCCACGGTCGTGGTGTCGTCGTTGCCCACGGTGCGCACGCTGTCCTTGGTCGCGTTGACGTGGAACAGCTCGCGGCCCGCCGCGTCGTCCATCGTCAGCTCGTTGGCCCCGCCGCCCCCGGGCGTGCTGCGGCTGCGGATGCTTGTCCGCGTCGCCGCCGCCGGCAGCGACTGCGGCCGGTCCTGCATCGCCGCGATCGGCTCGGGCCCCTGGCCCGTCATGCAGGACGGCGCCGCCAGACTCTGCGGGGCGCGCGCCTCCCCGTTGTACACGCGCCCCGTGATGATCGGCTGGTCCGGGTCGCCCTCCAGAAAATCAACGATGACCTCCTGCCCGATGCGCGGAATCGCCAGTCCCCCGAAGCCCGGACCGGCCCAGGGCTGGCTCACGCGGATCCAGCACGATGAGCTGTCGTCGTGACGCCCCTCACGGTCCCAGCGGAACTGCACCTTCACCCGCCCATGCTCGTCGGTGTGGATCTCCTGCCCCGCCGGACCCGTCACGACCGCCGTCTGCGGCCCGCCCACCCTTGGACGCCGCGTTGTCCGCTCCGAACGGAACGGTTGCTCGGCCGGCTGCGCTGCGAACTCGTTCGAGTACGACGGCGCGATCTCCCCCCCCGGCCCACGCAGCCCGTCCCCCACGTGCCCGACCTGCGCCGCCATCGGCAGCCGGCACTGGTGCCGCACGCGCGTGATCAGCAGCCCGCGGTTCATCCGCGCCACGTCGTGCCCGTGCAGCTCAAACGTGTAGCCAGGCGCAAAGTCCGTGCGCGTCGAGCCGCCCAGCGTCCGCGCGCGACCCGCCTGAAGCTCCTCCACGCGCACGCGCGCCAGACGCTGCCCCAGGTCCGACGTGCGGTACTCTCCGGGATAGTCGAAAACCTCCAGCCCGCCATCCTCGGCGTGCGCCGCAGCGTCGAGCCGCATCGACGGCTTCACCGCCGCGTAGTCCGTCGCCGCGAACCGCCCCGAGCGAACCTCGCGCCGCGCGCGAATACGATGAATCGTGCCCGGCATCGGCGTCAGGCCCTCCGGCGTCCGGTACACGCCGCGCCTCCCCGCCGCCGCAGGCAGGTGCCCATGCGGGCCGTCCGTGATTTGCAGCACCGTGTGGCCGCGGCGCTCGCGGTGGAAGAAGTAGATGCCTTCTTCCTGCATCAGCCGCGCGATGAAGTCCCAGTCGCTCTCGCGATACTGCACGCAGTAGTTCCGCTTCCCGTAGCTTTCGCGCAGCGCGAAGCACACGTCCCGCGCGCTCATCCCGTACTGCGACAGCACTTTCGCCACGATCTCGGGCGTCGACATGTCCTGGAAGATGCGGCAGTTGATGCGCCGCGTCAGCGGCCAGACCGTCGGGACCAGCGTGAAGCGGAAGTACAGGTGACTGTGCCCCGCGCCCCGGAACTCGCACTCGCGCACCAGCCCGCGGATCCGCCGCGTCGTCTCCCCCGCCGTCGCCAGCGCCAGGGCCGCCGGCTGACCCTCGAGCGCCTCTTCGTCGATGAAGTCTCCCAGCGCATTCTCAACCGCGACCTCGACCGAGTATTCGAAGAGCGCTCCCAGTTGCTCCTCGCCCTCGAACGACACCACGTCCAACCCCAGATGGTCCTCCGCAAGGTGCAGCATCGCGCTGGCGATGTTGTGGTCGGCCGGGTGCGCGTCGTCCGGCGGCGCCGCCACGTCGGCCGGCTCCTCCGGGCCGAGCCAGCGCGCCACCTCCGACGCCGCCTGGAACTTCGGCCCGTCGTCAACCTGCTCCCGGCCGCGCGGGTCGATCACACGCCGCGCGGCACGCACGGCGGTCTGGGCGCCGGCCGGCGCGCCGCGGGACTGGTCGTACGGCGCAGGGCTGCCCGCCCCCGCGTCACCCCGCGCCTCGACCGCTTCCGCACGCGGCGCCAAGTCCCCGCGGACCGGCTCCGCCGGCGTTCCTCCGAATGCCCCGGATGCCGGCTCGAAGCGCCCCTGCCGCATCAGCGGATCGGACCCGGCCGGCCAGCGTGCGCGAAGCTCGCCGGTGCGCGGATCGACCGGGAGCGGCACCACCCGCGAATCGTCGCTGATCGCGCGGGGCAGGGGTGCCAGGAGGGGATCGTCCGGTGCGAGGTGCTCGTCGCGGTTGCGCTTCATGCGTCGCTCCCGGCGCGCATCGCCGCGCGCCACCAGGCAATAGCGACCTCGCCGCCGAATCTTCGGCCGTTTGACGTAGGCCTCGAGCCGATCCGCGCGCACGCGTGGAATCGCACCGTCCGGGACCGAGTTGGAATCGAACATGCGAGTGGCGCGGGCAGCGAGATGCGGCAAGTCGTGCGGGAACACGATCGTCGGCGCAGCGCAGCGGTCGTAATCGCAGCACGGCGGGGGCGTTGCGCGCACCCGCCGCCGCCGCCGCCGTCATCCCCCGCAGCCGTGATCCCCCGCAGCACCGGGCCCGAACCCCCGGGATCGATCGCGCCACCGCGGTCCGGGACATCAGGCGAACGCCTGCTTTCCCCGGCCGCTCACTCGTAGCGCAGGGCGGTGATCGGATCGAGGCGGCTGGCGCGCCACGCCGGGTAGAAGCCGAAGAAAAGGCCCACCGCCGTCGCAAACCCGACTGCGACGCCCGCCATCCAGTATGAAATCACCGTGTCCCAGCCCAGTTGCGTGGAAACCAGCCGCGCCGTGGCCCAGCCGGCCAGGAAGCCGATCAGACCGCCGATGGCACAAAGCACGACCGCCTCGCACAGGAACTGCCCCAGGACGTGCCCGCCGTTGGCGCCGATGGCCATGCGCAGCCCGATCTCGCGCGTGCGCTCCGTCACGGACACCAGCATGATGTTCATGATCCCCACGCCCCCGACCACCAGCGAGATGCTGGCGATGGTCATCAGCAGCAGGTTGAACGTGCGGGTCGACTCGGCCGCCGCCTGGGCCGTCAGCGAGCGGTCGAAGATGCGGAACGTGTCGTCCTCGTCGTCGCTGAGGCGGTGGCGCTGCCGCAGGAGCCGCCGCACCTGCTCCTTGGCGACCGACAGGTCCACTCCGTGCTGCGCCGCCAGGAACATCGTCCCGGACGCCTCGTTCCCGGCGATGAGCCGTTGGAACGACGTGTACGGGAAGAGGATCACGTCGTCGTAATCGCGCCCGTCGCTGCCGATCCCCTTGGCCTCCAGCAGTCCGATGATCTCGAAGGCGACGCGGTTGACGCGTATGGTCTGCCCGACCGGGTTCATCCCCCCGAACAGCTCCCGGGCGGCGGTCTGCCCGATGCAGCACACCTTGGCCAGGCTGCGGTCGTCCTCGAGCGTAAAGACCCGCCCGACCGAGCAGCCCCAGCGGCGTATGTCGAAGAACGTCGGGTAGACCCCCGTGGTGCCGGTCTGGTAGTTCCCGTAGCCGGAGATCACCTGGGCGCTGACCCGGTTGGAGGGCGACGCGGCCCGGACCGCGGGGCACTCGCGCATGACGGCCTCGGCGTCGTCGCGCGTCATGTTGGGCGGCAGCGCGTTCATCTTGCGCGCCCCGCTGCGCTGCATGCCCCAGTACATGATCATCATCCAGTCGTCGCCGATGGCGGCGATCTCGCGCTCCACTTTCTGCCGCGCCCCCTCGCCGACCGCCACCATCGCGATCACCGACCCCACCCCGATGACGATGCCCAGCATCGACAGCGCCGTGCGCACCTTGTTCTTGGCCAGGCTCGCCAGCGACTCGCTCAGTACGTGCGCAACCGTCATGGGCACACCCGACCATCGGCCCGCGCGGCTCCGACCCGCGGCCGGCGCGCCCATCATACCGCGGCGGCGCCCGAACGGGATGACGCCGCGCCGCCGCCGGACTCGCCGGCGACGTGCACGCCGCTCACGCCCGCCCCGGCGATCTCGCGCAGCGGCGTCAGCACGAACGAACGCTCCCACATCCGCGGGTGCGGAACGACGAGACCAGGCTCGTCGATCCTCATAGCCCCGTACAGCAGCAGGTCGAGATCGAGCGTGCGCGGCCCGTTGCGCTCGCCGCGCTGCCGCCCGAAGCGCGCCTCGATCGCCAGCATGCGCTCCAGCAGCCGCCGCGGCCCGATCTCGGTCTCCAGCTCGGCCGCGGCATTCAGATACCGCGGCTGACCGGGCGGGCCGCCGACCGGCTCGGTCTCGTGCAGCGTCGAGCAGCGGACGAGGCGGATGTCGCCCTCGCTCGTCAGGGCGTCCAGCGCCGCGCGAAGCGTCGCCGCGCGATCTCCCAGGTTCGAGCCCAGCGCGATGAAGATGCCCGGCCGCGCGTCGTTCACGCCGCTGCTCCTGCTGCCGCTCGCTTTCCCACGCTCAAACCCCGGGCGACGGAAGGTGGAAGAACAGCACGCCCAGAATCGCGTACACGGTCAGCAGCATGACGCCTTCCAGCCAGTGGCTCTCGCCGTCCCCGGCGATCTGCTCGACCACCACGACCGCCAGCGCCACGGCGACCACCTCGGGGATGCTGAACACCAGGTCCATCGGCTCGCCGAGCGCCGCACTGAGCAGGACCAGCACCGGCGCGATGAAGATCGCCACCTGGATCGACGACCCGATGCAGATTCCCATCGCCAGGTCCATCCGGTTGCGCCACGCCACCAGCACCGCCGTGCTGTGCTCGGCGGCGTTGCCCACGATCGCCACCACGACCACGCCGACGAAGACCTCACCCAGCCCGAACGCCTGCGACGCCTCCTCCACCGACCCGATCATGAACTCGGCCAGCAGCGCCACGAACGCCGTCGCGATCAGCAGCACCGTCAACGCGCGCCCCACGGTCCAGCCTACCGTGTGCGCGTGACCGCACTCGTGGGTCGGCTCGCCGGCCTGCCCGACGTAGAGGTGCTTGTGCGTGTGCAGCGTGAACAGCATGCTCAGCGCGTACACCGCCAGCAGCAGGACGGCCAGCTCCATGCTCAGGTTGCGCACCGCCTCCCCGTGCGGTGGGACGAAGTGCGCAAACAGCGCCGGCACCAGCAGCGAGATCGTCGCCAGCGTCAGGACCGTCGCGCCGGTCCGCGCCGCGACCGCGTTGAACCGCTGCTCGCGGTGGCGCAGCCCACCCGCCAGCAGCGCCAGCCCCATCACCAGCAGGATGTTGCCCACGATCGACCCGGTCACCGAGGCCTTCACGATCCCGTGCATGAAGGCCGCCTTGGACGGGTCGCGCGACGCCTCCATCAGCGCCATCACGGCGATGATCAGCTCGGCCGCGTTCCCCATCGTCGCGTTCAGCAGCCCGCCCACCCCTTCGCCCAGCCGCGTCGCCAGATGCTCGGTCGCGTGACCCATCCAGCCCGCGACGGGAATGATCGCGATGGCCGACACGGCGAAGATCAGCGCCGGACTGGCCCAGGCGGCGTGCCGCGCGTGCGCGATCTCCGCCGCGATCGCCAGCGGAATGAACACCAGCAGCCAGTTGAGCGAGGGTTGGGTCAGCGACTTGAGCAGGCCCGACATCTGCAACGCTCCGCGCGGCCACGGAGCGTACCGCAACCCCCAGTCAAACAGAAGTCGCACACCCCCGCACCCGCCCCCCCCAACTCCTCACGGCGCCGCCCGTTTCGCCGGCTCGGCCTCCGATCGCTGCTTTCGCGTCGGCAACCGCTCCAGCCGCCGCTTCAACTGCTCGAACAGGTCATCGAGCGGCTTGCGGGCGGCCTTGATCCGCTGCTCGCGCTCCGCCGCCGCGCCCGCCTGCTTCTGAAGCTCGGCCACCCGCGACTCCACCCGCGGCCTGGCACGGTCGGCCTGCTCCTTCAGCGCCCGGTAGGCCGCCCAGGCGGCGTTCTGCTGCCCCTGGTCGAGCTTGTATCGCGCGATGTAGTCCCGCACGTACCGCGCCCACTCGTCGTCGGGTTGCGCCGCGACGCTCGACTTTCCGTTGCGCGCCTTGGCGCCCGGCTGCGCCGCCGGCGGAGTCCCGGGCTCGCCCTCGTGTGCCCGCTCGCGCAGCGGCTCGGGAGCCTCGCGCCGCGCCCCCGGCGCAGCCTCGCCCGGTTCCGCGTCCGGAGCAGCGCCGTCCCGTTGTGCGCGCCGCTCGCCTGCGTCGCGCCCGCCGCGGACCGCCGGCTCGTCGGCGGTCCCGCGCCCGCCGCCGTCGGCTTCGCGCAACGCCGCCTCGCCCGCGAGCTGGATCGGGTCCTCCTCGAGGCCCCACTCCGACGGGCTCCACTCGCCGCGGGCCCACTTGCCGCTCAGCTCGTCGACGCGCGCCAGCCGCTGCGACGCCGCCCTGAAGTCGCGCTCGAACACGTCGCGCTGCTCCGGGCGCAGCTCCTCGGAGAACTCCCGCGCGGTCGCCTCGAACCGCTGCCGCGCGTCCTCAAACACAGGCTTGGCGAGCCTGACCCAGCGCGCCACCTTCTCGGGCGTCACCGCCTGCCCGTCCGCGCGCGTCTCCAGCATCTCGGACGCGTATTCCACGATCCGCTCCGAGTGCTTCGAGAACATCGCGAACGCGTCACGCATCATCAGCCCGCGCAGCACGCTGGCCTGCGATTCGTCCAGGTTGTATCGCTCGCGCACCAGCTCCCCCATCCGCGCAAACCGCTCCTGCATGCGCTCCGGCGGGATCGACTCGATCTCCAGCGCCAGGTCCAGCGCAAAGCGGTGCTCGTCGCTGGTCCATCCGTTCCGCTCGAAGACCTTCTGCATCGCGTCCGAGAGATACCCGACGTGCTCCTCCCACGGCTGCAACCGCGCCATCGCCTCCCGCAGCCGGTTCACGCGCTCCATCAGGTCGTTGCGCCCCTCGCGCCGGGCCGCCTCCAGCGCGTCCGGCTCCGAATCCTGCGCCGCCAGCGGCGCCGCCAGCCACAGCAGGGAAACCATGACCCCCGCAGCGCGCTTCATCGGCCGAGCCTCCCGGTACGCGGCGGACATCGCTGCCGCTGCGCTCATCTTATCCGGGCCGGCCGCTCGGCGGTAGCGCGGTACCTTCCCTTACCGCGCTGGGTCGAAGAACGCCGGCGCGATGGTCATGAAATAGACCCCCCAATACGCCAGCATGCACCCATAGGCGCCCACCAGCATCCAGGCGGCACGCTCCGCCACGGGATGCTGCCGCAACCGGAGCAGGATGTGGCTGCCGATCCCGATCAGCGCCAGCTTGTAGGCGACCAGCGCGCCGGCCGAGGCCGACAGCAGCGGGCGTGCCAGCGGGTTCAGCTCGACGAATGCGTAGGGGCGCTCCGACTCGACCAGCGTGAAGCCGAGGTCCAGCACGTTCAGCGCCCATAACGCCGCCAGCAGCGCCGCCACCCGCACGGGTCGCTGCTGGACCGCGGCCGCGATGGAGCGTACGCCGACCATTGCGATCCTCGCGCGGCGCGACTCCGGCTTGACAAGCCCGGCGCGCATCCCTACACCTCGAAACGCGATCCGGCGCCGCGGCGCGGCGCTTCCGCGGCGGCGCGTGCATCACGCCGGCGCGCGTCCTATAGGAATCGGACATGTTGCGGACGTCGTTGAACGATTTTCACCGGCAGCACGGCGCGCGGCTGGTTGACTTCGCCGGATGGGAGATGCCGCTGCTGTATCGCGGCGTCCTCGACGAGCACCGCTACACCCGAACGTGCTGCTCGCTCTTCGACGTGTCTCACATGGGTCGCATCGACGTCCGCGGGCCCGGCGCCGAAGACTTCCTTCAAAAGCTCTGCACCCGGAACGTGGGCGGCATGAAGCCCGGCCTGAGCCGCTACAGCCACCTCTGCAACGACGCCGGCGGCATCCTCGACGACATCATCGTCTCGCGCTTCGAGCAGCACTTCCTCGTCGTCTGCAACGCCGCCAACACCGCCAAGGTGCTCTCCTGGTTCGGCCGGCACGCCGACGAGTTCGACGTGCAGCTCAAGAACCGCACCGCTGAGTCCGCCATGCTCGCCGTCCAGGGCCCCCGGACCATGGAGATCCTCCGTCAGATCTCCCCCGTTCCGCTGGACGACCTCAAGCGCTATCACTTCAAGAGCGGTATCGTGCTCGGTGTGGAGGCCGCGGTCTTCCGCAGCGGCTACACCGGCGAGGACGGAGTCGAGATCGTGCTGCCCGCCGCCTTCGCGCCCACCGTCGCCGCCACGCTCGTCGAGCGCTCGGCCGAGCTGGGCGCCGCGATCCTGCCCGCCGGTCTGGCGGCCCGTGACACGCTGCGGCTCGAAGCGGCCATGCCCCTGTACGGGCATGAGCTGACCGAGGACGTGGACTCGATCTCGGCCGGACAAGGCTGGGCGGTCGACCTCACGAAGCCCTTCATCGGCCAGCCTGTCCTGAAACGCGTCGCCGACCAGGGCCCGGTCCGCAAACTCGTCGGCCTTGAGCTCAACGGGAAGCGCATCGCGCGGCAGGGCGCAGCGGCCTTTCACGACGGGCGCGAAGTCGGCGTGGTCACCAGCGGCACGCACAGTCCCACCTTCGACGTCGTCATTGCGATGGGGTTTCTTGAGGCGCCGCTGGCCAACCCCGGTACCCAGGTCGAGATCGACCTGCGCGGTGCGCGGACGGCGGCCAGGGTGGTCCCCCTTCCCTTCTACAAACGGGCGAAATGAGCTTCGGCGGCCGGTCCGCGGCTACCGGACCGGTCAGGTCTGCGCGGGCCGGAATTCACGAATTGCCCGCGGAATTTCGCAAGTATTATCCTTCCGCACGCCGATATTGAATCCGAGAGCGAGAGTGGCCGAGGGAACGGCCCTGACGCACGCCGGGCAGGCACAGAAGTGCGTCAACGGGACAATCACGGACGAATTGCGGAAGTGCGGATGCCGAGATTATCGGCCGTTTGCGCCGTGAGGTTTGGGCCATGAGTGAAGTGCTGGGTGTTTCGGGCTATTCGTCGGGCTGTGCGGCGGAGTACGCCGCGTTCGCGGGCGCAAATCGTGCCCTGCCGTCGCCTCCGGCGCATGACACGCTCAACGACGACATTGTGGAGCTTTCGGCCAGGGCGACCTCCACCAAACGATCCACCCCACGCGACTCGCTGGTCGAAGACGTTCGCCGGCGCATCGCGGACGGCACGTATCTCTCCGCCGACAAGATCAGCGTCGCTGTCGAGCGCCTGCTGGAAGCGATCCGCGAGTAGCGCCTCGTCGGGTCTTCGACGTCGCGCGCCGCGCGCGGCTAGGCGCGCGGTGATCCCCCGTCCACCGTCAGGGCGATCCCGGCCGAACGAATCGCGGCGCCGCCCGTCCGCGGCATGCGTCGCTCGGTCGAGATCGGGCGGTAGTACTGGTCCCGCTGCTGCGGCACCCAGCCGGCGTCGGTGATCAGGCGGCGGATTTCATCCTCGCTGAGCCGATACGTCGCGCCCGCCTGGCTGACGACGTTCTCCTCCATCATCACGCTGCCCATGTCGTTGGCGCCGAAAAACAGCGCGATCTGCCCGACCTTCGGACCCATCGTGACCCAGCTCGACTGGATATTCGGGATGTTGTCGAGATACACCCGCGCCAGCGCCAGCATCACCAGGTACTCGTGCGCATCCGCCAGCAGCAGGTGTTCGCCGTCCGCCCTCGGCCGGCGGTCGGGACTTCCATGGTCGCCGCTCGGTTCTCCAATCCGCTTCCATCTTCCCAGCGGCGTGCCCTCGGGCTGGAACGGCCAGTGGATGAATGCCGTGAACCCCCCGGTCTCGTCCTGGAGGTCCCGCAGAAGCCGCATGTGCTCGATCCGCTCGGCCACGGTCTCGATGTGTCCGATCATCATCGTGCAGCTCGTCTTCATGCCGAGCCGATGCGCCTCGCGCATCACCGCCAGCCACTCCTGAGACAGCGTCTTGCCTTGCCCGATCCGGCGCCGCACCCGGTCGACCAGGATTTCCCCGCCGCCCCCGGGAATCGTCGCCAGCCCGGCTTCCTGGAGCCGCAACAGCACCTCGCGCAGCGGCATGCGGTAGACCTGGTGGAACGCCCAGATCTCGGGCGGGCTGAACGCGTGGATGTGGATGCTCGGGTAGTGACCGCGGATGAAGCGCAGCAGGCTCAGATACCAGTCGAACGGCAGGCCGTCGCCCGACGGGTCCCCCGCGTCCGGAACCAGGCCGCCCTGCATCAGAATCTGCGTCCCGCCGATTTCGAGCAGCTCCTCGATCTTGCGCCCGATCTGTTCGAAGGAGAGCGTGTACGCGTCCTCGGCGCCGGGGTCGGCTTTGAAGTTGCAGAAGATGCACCTGGCCGTGCACACGTTGCTGTAGTTGATGTTGCGGTCGACTACGTACGTCCGATACGGCTCGGGGTGCATCGCCATCACCCGCTCGAAGCCGAGCCGCCCCAGCTCGTGAATGCTCAGCTCGTGATACATGGCCAGCGCGTCCGCGTCCGAAAGGCGCGGGCCGGGAGCGGTCGTCGGCGCCGTCGTTGGCGGCGCCCCGGCGGTCACGGACGCTGCATGGTCATACGGGCTGTTCACGCTCGGCACCCGCGTCGCGAGGTTCGATTCACTGGCCCACTGCGGCCGTTGGGCGCATTTTATCGCGACGTGCCGGTCCGGGTGGTCCCGCAACGCTTTCAAAAAAACCCGCACAACGGTGATTCGCGCACCGCCTCGACCGTGAATTGCGCGCCCAACCCGAATACACTACCCCGTAGGCAGTCGGGTGTTCATTGATGGTGAGGCGGTCGCAATCCGCGGCCGGAGATCATGGTTTCGCTGCCGCAGCCGCCACAGGGAGGCGAGGACCGGGAAGGGGGGTGCGGTACGTCCTGCGGCGCGGGGCTGGAAAAGATCTACCGGACCACCGGCGTCCGCTACGGGGCCATGAACTGGATCGGCGAGTTTCGGCTCAAGCCCGGTTCCGTGTTCAGTTGCGGCGCCAAGGTCGTCATTCAGAGCGACCGCGGCATCGAGCTGGGCCGGCAGGTCAGCCTCACCTGCCACGGCTGCGACAAGTCGGTCACCCGCGAGCAGATCAAGCGCTACATCGAGAACTCCGGCGCAGAGTACTATCGCCTGGGCGCGGGGCGCATCCTGCGCGAAGCCACGCCCGACGACATCTCCGAGCAGGAACACCTCAACGCTCACGCGCGCGAAGAGACCGACCATGCCGCGCTGCTCGCGGCGCAGCTCTCGCTCGACATGAAGATCGTCACCGTTGAGCACCTGCTGGGCGGCGAGCGCATCGTGTACTACTTCATGGCCGAAGGGCGGATCGACTTCCGCGGACTCGTGCGGGCCTTGGCCGAGCGGCACCAGACGCGGATCGAGATGCGCCAGGTCGGCGCCCGCGACGAAGCCCGCCTCGTCGCGGACTACGAGATCTGCGGCCGCGAGTGCTGCTGCAAGAACTTCCTCAAGACGCTCCGCCCGGTCACGATGAAGATGGCCAAGCTCCAGAAGGCAACGCTCGACCTGTCCAAGGTGTCCGGGCGCTGCGGGCGACTGCGATGCTGCCTGCGCTACGAGCACGAGGGCTACGAGGCGCTGGCTGCCAAGCTGCCGCGCCGCGGGGTGCGCGTGCGAACCGACCACGGCGTCGGGACCGTCATCGACGCGCAAGTGCTCACGCAGCTCGTCATGCTTCGCACGGACGACGAAAAGGTCGTCACGGTTCCCCTGGAAGAGATCCGCGAAACCGGGCTCCCCGAACGCGAGTCCCCCGCCGACCCCGCCGCAGCGCCGGACGTCCGCGGCGGCCGCGGGACGCGCGAGCGCTCGCGCCGCACGTTGGACCGGGACCGGCCGCAGGACTCGACTGGCGACGCGCCGCCGGCGCCCACCGATCAGGAGGATGAAGCGGTCGGCGGTGCGGAGGAGCAGGACGCGACCCCTTCGCCGGGCGCGCCGGAGTCGGAATCGTCGCCCGGTCCGCGCCGTTCACGTCGTCGGCGCCGGCGGCGCGGCCCGCCGCCGAACGGGGCGCCGCCGCCGCCGGCGGGCCCCTGATCCACGGCGCTTCGTCCGCTCAGGCCGGGAGGGCCTCGCGGAGTTTGGCCAGCGCTTCGTTCTGAATCTGGCGCACGCGCTCGGTGGACAGTCCGATGCGGTGCGCGATGTCGCGCAGCGATTGCTCGCGACCCCCGTCGCTCCCGTCGCCGCCGGCCAGTCCGAAGCGATACCGCAGGACGCGGAACTCGCGCGGAGTAAGCACCGACAGCCGATCCCGCAGCGCCTCGGTCAGCTCGACGTGCTCTTCACGATCCTCGGGCAGCGGCGCATCGCACGCGGTATAGAGCGATCCGTCGGCCGTTTGGTCGTATTCGGTCGGAAAGAGCCGCCGGCGACGCGCGGTCCGCTTGCGCGAACGCGAGAACGCCGACAGGATCGAGCGGCACGCGTACGTGCTGAACCGGAACCCGCGCAACGCGTCGAATCGGTTCACGCTCTGGATCAACGCGAGATTGCCCTCGGCGATCAAGTCCTGCATGTCCGTGAAGTCGAGCCGGGAGCGGCCGAGCATGGCCATCACCAGCGGGCGGTTTCCGCCCACCAGAACCTCCCGACAGGCCGTTGCGGCACGCTCCCAGCGCAGGAGCTGGCGCGCCGCCGCGGTGCTCAAGCGACGTCCGGCGTGGGCCCGGATCAGACGCAACACCCTGTACCGGCAGTAGTTGTATTTCAGGAACGTGAACCGCTCTTCGTCGTAGGT
The DNA here is from genome assembly GCA_964401365.1 of uncultured Planctomycetales bacterium. Lineage (GTDB taxonomy): Bacteria > Planctomycetota > Phycisphaerae > UBA1845 > Fen-1342 > CAYNYG01. Next base: position 67,878 of record CAYNYG010000017.1, read on the forward strand.
CAATCGCACCAGTCCGGCCGCCAGCAACTGGCGCCGCTTGGCGCAGCACGGCCAGGCCCGCTCCGGATGCTCCACGTCCGCACAGAACGCGTCCGTCCCCAACGCGCGCTCCGCACGCGCCGACTTGAAGAAGCGGTAGTAGAGCGCCTCGTTTGCCCGACGCAGGACCACGTCCAGCGCGGCCCGGTCGGCCTCATCGAGGGCCGCCAGCGAAGACGGCGCCGGCGGCCTGGCCACCGCGCGCACCGTCATCAGCCGACCCTCAACGTCGCCGACACCGATGATTCGCGAGTCCAGCAGGCACATACCACACCGTCCTACGTACTGTCCACTCCCTCAACCGGTTCGATGCGTGGATTCATTCGGAATTACCACTCAAGCATCTATCGGACCAATGCCCACATAAATACCGCGCGCATGCCTCAGATAAAACGTTCAATACATGCATATCGTTCATTCTAGCACTGCTCGCACTCTCTATCAAGACAGACGCGATGCACCGACGTTGCGGTCCCGAATTCGGCCTCGATAATGTCGATATTCCGGTAGAATCGGCTTGAACGTTCACGCGAGCGCGGAATGATGAAGCGAGCGGTGTCGCCGAGGGAGCTGGCGGACGCGATGGGCGTCAGTGAATCATCGCTCAAGCGCTGGACGGACAGCGGTCGGTTGTCGGCGTCCCGCACGGTGGGAGGGCACCGGAAAATCCTCCTGACGGAGGCGATCCGGTTCATCCGAGACACGCGCACGCCCCTCGTTTACCCGGAACTGCTTGGGCTGACGGACGTTGCGCGGGTCATCGAGGATGTGAGCACGATCGGGACCGACGCGGAGCGGCTGTATTCGTACCTGGCGGCGGGGCGGGCCGGCGAGGCGCGGGGGCTGCTGTCGGCCCTCTACCTCTCCGGGCAGTCGGTCGCCCAAATCTGCGACGGTCCACTGCGCGAGGCCATGGCGCGGATCGGCGAGCTGTGGCACCACCAGCCGCGCGGCATTTTCCTGGAGCACCGCGCGTTCGATATCGCATTGCAGGGGCTTTCGCAGCTTCGCCCGCTGATCCCGGCGCCGCCCGCTCCTGTCACCGCGTGCGGCGGCGCGCTGGCGGGTGATCCCTACATTCTGCCGTCGCTCTCGGTGGCCCTGGCGCTGCAAGCCGAAGGTGTCGGAGTGGTCAACGTCGGGGCCAACACCCCGATCGAATCGCTCGCGCAGGCTGCCGAGGACGGGCACATTCGACTGCTGTGGATCAGCGTAAGCTGCGTCGTGGACGCGGGTGCGGCGGCGGAGCAGGTCGGGGAGCTGGCCGAATCCCTCGCGGGCCGCGGCGTCGCGGTTGTGCTGGGTGGGCGTGCGAGCGCGGAGCTGAGCTTTGGACCGGCGGCGCACGTGACCGTTCTGCCGACGCTGGGTGCGCTGGTGGATTTCGTGAGGCGGCGCTGGGATGCGCCGGGCGCAGTCACGACCGGGATTCCACGCGGCTCGTAGCGGAGGAGGGATGCGATTGGCTGGGCTGCGGCGACCCACGTGCGGGGGTCGCTCGCGGCCTGGTGTGCTAGGATAATCCGGCGTAGCCACTGCGCGCACGTTCGGGTCGGCGCGGGTCCGACGAGCGGCGAAGAAAAGCCGGCAACCCGGTCTCCGGGGCTCCCGCCCGCGGCAGCGGTGCGGGATCGTGTGCATCCCCGGTCCAGGTCGAGGCATGCATGAACATCAGGCCGGAAGCCATCCCGCTGCCCGCGGTTCGGCGGCTGAGTCTCTACCTTCGCGAACTGGAGTCGCTGGCTCGCGCGGGGCAGTCGACGATATCGAGCCGGGAGCTGGGCCGTGGGCTGGGGCTGACGGATGCGCAGGTCCGGAAGGACCTGGCGTACTTCGGGCAGTTCGGGCATCCGGGGATCGGCTACCGGGTCGAGGACGTGATTCTGCGGGTGAAGCGAATCCTGGGGACGGACCGTACGTGGAGCGTGGCGCTGGTGGGGCTGGGCAACCTGGGACAGGCGCTGTCGGCCTATCGCGGATTCGCACAGAAGGGATTTCGCCTGGCGGCCGTGTTCGATACCGATCCGGGCAAGATCGGGCGGTCGCTGCCGGCCCTGGAGGGGCTGGTCGTCCAGGGTCTCGGGGAGCTGTCGGCGACGGTGGAGGCGCGCCACATCCGACTGGGGATCGTGTCCGTGCCGGCCGACGCGGCGCAGGCGGTGGTGGATGCCCTGGTAGCCGCCGGGGTTCGCGGCATCCTGAACTTCGCGCCGATCGCGATCTCGCATCCGCCGGCGGTCGCGGTCGCGTCGGTCGACCTTGCGGTGCAGCTCGAGCAGATTTCGTTTCAGGTCAACACGATGTCCGAGGCGCATGGGTCCTCGGCGACGACTCCGGTGTAATCGTGGCGTGGCGCGGCAGGATCGCAGGCGGCGGAACGAGGCGGCGCGGGTCGTGGGTCGGGCGGGGTGCGCGGCGCGCCAGCGGGCGCGCGGCGGTGCTGGTGGCGTGCGTGGCGGCGTCGCTGGCGAGGGGCGACGACCTGCCGCGCTACCGACTGGAGGCGGGCGACGAGCTGCGTTTCGATCGGTTGGGGCTGGCGGCGGGGCCGAGCGGCGCGGTCGAGTCGCGCGTCTCGGAAAAGGTGGACATTGTGTGCCTCGAGGAGCACGAGGGGCGCTGGCTGGTCCTGGTGGATGCGGTGCGAATCGTGGACGGGCGCGTGGAGCCGGTGCGCGCGGCGGTGCTGGAGATCGACCGTCGCGGGGCGCGCACGGTGAGCGCGGCGCAGTGGCGCGAGTTGCTCGGGCTGGAGTCGGCGCTGGATGCGCTGCCGGTGTTGCAGTCCTCGCTCGACCCGGGCCCGGAGTGGGGGACGCCGCCGGATCCGTGCGGGCGCGTGTACCGTTGCCGGACCGGCGCGGCCGACCCGGAGCACGGAGGGCAGCTTCGGATCACGTTCCGGCGCAGCGACCCGTCGCACGTTTCGGAGATCCTGGGCGAGGAGCGCTTCGGCCGGTTCTGGTACGACCCGCGTCAGGCGATCGTGACGCGTGCCGAAGTCGAGGAGCGCGGCCTGGCGGACGGTCGGACGATGCAGTCGAAGATGAAGCTTCGCGCGCGAGTCCGGCGCGAGTCCGACTGGGTCCGGGCGCGGACGGAGGAAGCCCGCGCCTACGTGCTGGCGGCGGAGAACGCCGCCCGGCTGGAGCAGGAGTTGTTCCGCGCGGACGAACCAATCGAGCTGATCCTGTCGCGCATTGCGCGGGTCTGGTCGAGCCTTGCGACCGAAGTCGGCGGACGGGACGAGTCGCCGTTCCGCGGCATCGCGGCGGCGGCGGCGCAGCGCGCGGCGGAGGCCGCGCCGCAACTGCGGGAGGCGGCGGGGATCGCGCGGAGCTGGCTGGACCAGCCGGCGCCGGAGTGGGAACTGCGGGTTCCAGGAAGCGGGGTTCTGGGCTCGCGCGAGTTTCTGGGCCGCCCGCGGGTGGAGCTGTTCTGGTCCACGGACGCACCGGACGGAGTGCGGATGCTGGCGGCCGGGCGCGGGTTGCAGGTGCGGCTGAGCGAGCGCGGCGTGCCGGTGCTGTGCCTGCACGCAGGACGGGACGAGTCGGCGATGCGTCGCGTGGCCGAGCGCTGCGGGGGCGGGCTGCGTGTGGTGCAGGCGGACGCGCTCGCGTCGCGTGCGGGTGTGGCCGGAGTGCCGGCGGTGCGGTGGGTGGACGAGCGTGGCGTGGTGCGGCGTGCTGCGGTGGGGTGGCGCGCGGACCTGGCATGGGTGGTTCCGTGAAGTCCGAGGCACACGCGGGCATCCGCGCGGAGGTTCGAAGCCGCAAGCCCACGCTGGGTCTGGTGGGGGGGATGGGGAGCGGGAAGTCGCGTGTGGCGGCGGAGTTTGCGGCGGCGGGCTGCGTGGTGATCGACTCGGACCGGGAGAACCACGCGGTGCTGAACACGGCGGAGGTGCAGGCGCAGCTCGTCGGATGGTGGGGCGCGGGCGTGGTGAGCGGCGACGGACAGACGGACCGGCGGCGGATCGCCGACATCGTGTTTGGCGACGAGGCGGAGCGCGAGCGGTTGCAGGCGCTGGTATTCCCCTTGATAGACGAACGGCGGCGCGCTAAGATTCAGGAGGTCGCAGAGGACTCCGCGGTTCAAGCCATCGTCCTCGATTCCCCGTTGCTGCTGGAGAGCGGCCTCGATCGAACCTGCGACCGGATCGTCTTTGTCGAGGCGAGCGAGGAGCGGCGGCTTGAGCGGCTGCGCAGATCCCGGGGTTGGGATGGTGCGGAGCTTCGGCGGCGCGAGCGCGGGCAGGCGCCCCTTGACGAGAAGCGCGCGCGAGCGGACTATATAATCTCGAACGAAGGCCCGCCCGAAGAGCTTCGGTCGCAGGTTCTGAGAATCCTCGAAAAGGTCGTTTCCACAGGCACGTCAGAGTAAGCGCCGTTCCCCGGCGTCCCCGGCTTTCCACGCTGCCCGATTTGCGGCGAACACAACGGAGTCTGGAACATGGGTAAGGCACCGTCCCGAACGCGCGGCAAGAAGAAGCTTCAGGACGTCATCGAGAGCATCCCCACCGGGGACGCGGAGGACGGCATGAACAACACCGATGCCGAGGAAGGCGACTCGGGCTTCGTCGCCGCCGAGAGCATCGCGCCGACCGAGTCGCCGGCGCCGCGGCCCGTCGCGGCGGGTGCGGCGGCGGACGCGGACGAGCCGCGTGCCCCGAAGCGGCGTCACGACGAGTTCGAGGACTCCCCGATCGATCGCGAGACGCACGAGAAATATGAGCGGGTGAAGCGCGGGGAGCTGCACATCACGGACTTGCAGAAGATGCAGGTGGCCGAGCTGCACGACGTCGCCAAGGCCGAGGGGCTCGAGGACTACGTCGGTCTGTCCAAGCAGGACCTGATCTTCCAGATTCTCAAGGCGCGGATCAGCCAGAACGGGCTGCTCTACGGAGAGGGTGTGCTGGAGATCCTGCCCGACGGTTTCGGCTTCCTGCGCAGCCCCGAATACAACTACCTGCCCTGCCCGGACGACATCTACGTGAGCCCATCGCAGATCCGGCGTTTCGGCCTGCGCAACGGGCACACGGTCGCCGGCCAGATCCGCCCGCCCAAGGACGGCGAGCGCTACTTCGCCCTGCTGCGGGTCGAGGCGATCAACTTCCAGGACCCCGACACGGTCACCGAAAAGACCAACTTCGAGGACCTCACGCCGCTGCACCCCAACCGGCGGCTGTTCCTGGAGACCGACCCCAAAGAAATCAACATGCGCATCGTGGACCTGGTGACGCCCATCGGCATG
>CAYNYG010000018.1:0-71158 GCA_964401365.1 uncultured Planctomycetales bacterium
CGCCCGGCGCGCTTGCCCGTGCCGCGCCGCCCGTCGGATGCAGCGCACCGGCCAGCAGGGGCGATCCGCTCATGGGGCGCGCCCTCCGCGCCCCGCGGCCCCGGTCCTCGCCTCGCTTCGACCCCGGCCGCCGGTCTCGTTCCGCACCCGCCGGGGAAGCGCTCCGCCGCGCTCTCCCGCCGGCTTGGCCTCCAGCGCGTCGACGCCCTCCGCGCCGTGCAGGACCGCCAGCTTGGCGCGCACTGCGCTCGGGCTCCTTAGCCGCGCCGCCTCCAGCTCGAGCTCCCGGATCTGGAGGCGCAGTCCCAACTCGCGCGAGTCAAGCTCCGAAAGCTGAAAGCTCAGGCGCGCCGTCTCGGCGCGAACCACCACCACCGCGAGCAACGTCAGGAGTCCCCCTACCGCCAGCGCTACCGTCCGTGTGATCGTCATCCACGCATCCTTGCTGAATGGTCGCGCACGTGGCCGGCCGTCCTCGCCGAACCTGGCGCCGACTATCATATCAGGCTGCGCGGTTCCCGCCACGGCCCAGACTCTGCCGCCTCGGGCCGGCGGAGCGCCGGAAAACCAAGGACCCCCGCCGCGGGTCGGCATGCCCCGGCGACGCGCGGCGAATCGCCGGGACGGCTTGCGACTTCCTACGGCGAGCCTGTGACGAACGTGCGCGGTACGACGGTCACGCCGTCCGGCAGGCACGCCTGAACCGCCGAAGCGAGCGTGGCCGAATCTTCGCCGTGCGCCCCCAGAGACGCCCGGTCGAGGCAGGCCATCAGCGCGTCCGTTTCCTCACCCAGTCGCGGCAGCGCGTGCGCCTCGCGCGACGCGGCGATCACCAGCAACTGCTGCACCGGCGGGGCGTCCGCGATCAAAAGCGGGATCTCGACAAACTCGTTCGGGTCGATCGCCTCCAACGGCCGCCCGTCCTCCCATCGGTGCAGCTCCCACGCCAGGCATTGGCACTCGCGCGCCCAAGTGCGCATGATGACCATGATCGTGCAATGCTCGCGGCTCTCCGCGCGGAAGCGCTCGACGCGCTCCCCGTCGGCCAGCAGCCTGGCAGGCATTCGCCGAACGTCAATCCCAACCAGCGACCCGTGCCGCGCACCATCCTCGGTCTGCGGGAGACTCAGAATCACCATCAGGCACGCCGCCGCCGCCAATGCGCTCAGCGGGCGCCCCACGCGAAACCGCGAACGCGGCAACTCACGCGGGTGGATCGGCGCTTCGAGGTCGCGCGCCTCCATCGCCATCTGAATCAGTCGTTCGAGCGTGCGGTCATTCATCGACGTCACCAGCCCCGTCTCTTCCCCGTTATTCGCCGGCCGGGCGTTCGTGCTCGCCGGGTTCTCCGCGAAATCCCTTGGATTCCATGCAGTGCCGCAGCTTGGCGAGGGCCGTTCGCTTCCGCGCGTTCACCGTGCTCGGCGCCACTCCCTGGCTCAGCGCGATCTCGCGCTCCGACGCCCCGCGCGACGACGCCTCGATCACCGCGGCCTCCTCGCCGCTCAAGCCGGCCGATCGCTTCAGGCAGTCCTGCATCGCCTCCACAAGCTCGGCGGCGTGCATCACGTCGAACGGTTGCCCGCCGGAATCGAACCGAACCCCGGCCAGTTCGGCCACGTCGTGCGCCTCGATCCGCTGCGCCGCCGAGCGCCGACAGGACTGAAGCCACACCTTGTATGCAACCGCGTAGACGTAAGTCGTTACGGAGGAACGCGTTGCGTCGTAGCTGCCGCGACGCAGCGATTCCCAGAACGCCACCCAGGTTCGTTGCGCCAGCTCATCGGCCGCGTGGCGCGCGGCTCCGAACCGCCGCCTGAAGAACCGCCGCACCCCTGGATCCAACCGGTCGTGGACGGCGCGGAACGCAGCCACATCTCCTCGGGCCGCCAGCCCGGCCCACTGACGGAGACTCCGGTTGTCGTCTTCCCGGGATGTCGTGGAGCCCGTATGCGGCATCGTGCCAGAATCTAACCCGCTGGGCCATACGCGTCGATACGACACGCCGTCGGGCGAAAAGTCGCGTCGCTCCACCGAGCGCGGCGCGGCATCACGTGAATAACCAGTAACGTCGCGGACCGGCCGCAGGCGCGCCGCGCGTGATATCGGACGACCTCGCGACCCTCCTGTCTCGGGGGGCACTCAGACTTCTTGAAGCGGAGAACCAGCATGTTGCGACCGTACCTTGCCGGCTGCATCGGGATCGCCCTGGCCGGAGCGCTGTTGGCGCAGGACAAGCCCGCCGACCCGCCGCCGGGACCCGCCAAGGCCGCGCCGGCCCAGGACGATTCCGGCGCCAAGCCGGCGGACGCGAAGCCCGTCGCAGGCGGGATCCCCAAGATCAGCTTGTCCGCCGATCATTGGGATTTCGGTACGATCGAGTACGGCGAGAAGGTCGACTTCGTTCTCACGGTCAAGAACGAAGGAACCGCCGACCTGAAGATCAAGGAGGCCCGCGGGAGCTGCGCCTGCACGGTACCGCAGCGCGGCATCAAGGACGTGCTCAAGCCGGGTGAAACCACCGAGATCAAGATTCACTTCAATTCGACCAAGAAGCAGGGGATCGTGACGACGTTCGTGACCGTGGAGACCAACGACCCGGTCAACCCGCGCGCCGAATTCCGCATACACGGCACAGTCAAGACGATCATCGACGCGATTCCGGCGCAGGGGTTCACGCTCCGTGGCACGTCGAAGGATCAGGTCCTGACCGGTACTGTGCGGCTCGTCAACCGCTCCGACGCGACCTTCAAGCCGGCGATCCAGGGCGTCGCCGCCCCCAACCTCGACGTCGAGCTGAAGGAGATTGCGGCCGGCAAGGAATACGAGCTGATTGCGCGAACCAAGCCACCGATGGCGTACGGCCCGGCGCACGGGACCGTGTCGGTGAGCACCGGGATCGAGAAGATGCCCACGCTCACCGTCTCGGTTTCGACGCGGGTGCAGGAGCGCGTGGCCCTGATGCCACCGGTCGTCCTGGTCCCGAAGGACGCCAAGGACGCGACGACGCGGGAATTGGCCCTGCGCTACTTCGGCGACGCGCCGGATTTCCAGGTGCTGGAAGCCAAGGCGTCCGATGCGGGCGTCGCGGTCGAAGTGAAGCCGGCGACCAAGCCCAATACCCCGGACTCGCCCAGTACGGGCACGATGATCCGTCCGACCTTGATCGTCCCGGTGTCGGTCGTGGTCGCGGCCGGCGCGAAGCTCCCCGCGGAAGGCGCGAAAATCGCGATCAAGACCAACGACGGCGAATTCGGCGAACTCTCACTTACGGTCACGGACGACCCCGCGCTGGCCCAGAAGCTGGCGGGGGTCCGCACCCTGAACCCCCAGGCGACACAGATGCCGACCGCCAAGGAACTGAGGCAGCAGCAGCAGCAGAAGCAGACCGAGGAGCTGCTGACCCAGCTCCGCGAGATGCAGCGGCAGCAGGCCGAGCAGCGCGAGAAGCGCCGTGCCGAACGCCGCGCCGCCAAGGCCGCGGCTGCAAAGGCCAGCGCAGCGAAACCCGCATCCGACCCGCCGGCCGACGCGAAGAGCGAGCCGGCGCCCCCGAAACCGTGAGCTTGCGAAACGCGCGCCCTGGGCGCCACGACCGCGGTGCGCCCCACCGCGATACCGACGTTCAACCCCGTTTTCTGGACGACACACGCATGAAATCGACGCTCCGCAACCTGTTTACGCCGATGCTGGCCCTCACGATTTGCGCGACGGTGGTCGCGCAGGACTCCAAGCCGCCTGCCAAGCCCGTGGAGCCGCCCTCCGCGCCGCCCGCGGCCCAGCCCGGATCGCCGCAGGCCCCGCCCGCGGGAACCGTGCCGCAGCAGCGCCCCGCGGCCGCCGCGCCGACACCGACGCCCGCGGGTCCGCCTCCGCGGATCGAGATGAGCCTGGCCGAATGGAACTTCGGCACGGTGATGGAAGGTGAGCCGATCAAGCAGACCCTGGAGATCAAGAACAGCGGCCAGGGAGCGCTCAAGATCACCAAGGTCCACGCGTCCTGCGGGTGCACGGTCGGGCAGCCGGGAAAGTACGACCTCGCACCGGGCGAGGCGACTCCTTTCAGCGTGTCGATCGACTCCGCCAAGCGCAAGGGGCACGTCGAGACGACGGTGACCGTCGAGTCCAACGATCCGCAGACGCCGCAGCTCGTTCTCAAGATCAAGGGCGACGTGAAGCCGGTCTTCGAGATGAAGCCCCCGACCGGCATCACCTTCGGGCGTCTGACGGCCGACCAGGTCGAGACCCGCTCGATCGAGATCACGAACGTGTCCGGCCTTCCTGCCGAGCTGACGCTGTCGAACCCGATCGAGAATTTCGACGTCAAACTGGAAACGCTGGAGCCCGGCAAGAAGTTCAAGCTGACGGCGACAACCAAGCCGCCGATGAAGGTCGGGCTGGTCCACGCGCAGGCGGTGTTCAAGACCGGTCACGAGAAGATGAAAGAGCTGAAAGTCGCGATCAGCGGGACGGTCGCGCCGCGCGTGTCGGTGATGCCGCCGGTGCTCTACGTGCCGTCGAACGCATCTCAGCCGCAGGAACGACCCGTGGTGCTGAACTACGCCGGCGACAAGCCGGTGGCGATCAAGTCCCTCAAGGTCGTCGGGACCGACAAGGTGACCGCCGAGGTTTCGACGGCCCCCGCGCCCGGCGCGGCGATGCCGGCCGACAAGTTCAAGCGGCACAACGTGCGGGTCAAGCTCCCGGCGCAGACCGAGATTCCGGAATCGGGCGTGCAGCTTGAGATCGAGACCGACGACGCCGAGTTCGCGAAGCTGGTCGTGCCTATCAAACGCATGCCCGCCGCCGCTTCGGCACGCGTCCTGCCCGGGTCCGCGAGTCAACCGGCGGCACGCGGTGCGACGCCCCCGACCGCGGCGCTGCGGCCAACCGGCGCCCAGCCCCTGACCGCCAGGAACGCCGGCGCGGAGAAACCGGCCGCACCCGCCGCGGAGCCCAAGAAGCCCTAGTCGGACGGAGTCGCCGGGGCGGGCCCACCGCCCCGGCGCCGGTCGCAGAGGCGCAGCGTGATCCGCTTCCTCGTCAGACTGCCGCTCATTCTCGCCGTCGCGATCGCGATGGGCGCGATTGTCAACACGGTGCGCTTCCCCGAGGTCGGCTGGCGCTACACCCCCCCGCCACCGCTGCCCCCCGGCACGCTGATCTCACTCGAGCAGTTCCGCGAATACGTGGACGCGGCCGGGCGAGGCGAGCTGGTCGCGATCGTCGACGCGCGCGAGCCGGCGGAGTTCGCAAAGGGACACGTGGCCGCGTTCAACTTGCTGAACGTACACGAGCGCGACGTCGGGCAGAAGCTGGCGGCCCTGGAGGCGCTCCAGGGCTACCAGCTCGTGCTCTACTGCACCTCCACCACCTGCGACCTGGCGGAAAAAACCATGCGCGCCCTGGAGGCCCTGGGCTGGTCCGGGATGAGAATCTACGCGGGCGGCTGGGAGGAGTGGCTTGCCGCCAAGATGCCGATCGATACCGGACCGGAGACCATCTTCGGCCGGCCGTTCGCGGACACCGCCGCCGACGCCGGCCACACGCCCTAGCCGGCGCCGGCGCAAGAGGAGCTCCGCGCGATGTCCAACGCGCTCCCGATCTCACCCGCGGCGCCTCGGTCGATCGGCTGGCTGGCGATCTCGTGGACGTCCCGCCTGGCGGTCGGGGGCTACTTCGGCTACGCGGCGGTCATGAAGATCAAGGACTCCCCCGAGGTCTTCGCCAAGGCGGTCCGCCAGTTCGAGGCCGTCCCGGCCGAGTGGTCCAACGCCGTCGCCATCACCCTGCCCTGGATCGAGCTGGTCGCGGCGGCGTTGCTGATCGCCTGCGTCTGCGTTCGGGAGGCGCGCGCCATCCTCTCCGTGCTGCTGCTGGCGTTCGTCGTCGCGACGGTGCGCGCCCTGCTGCTCGGACTCGACATTCGCGAGTGCGGCTGCTCCGGCGCCAACAGCCACACCACGCCGGCCGAGATCCTCGTCCGCAACACCGTGTTCCTTGGATTGCTGGCGCTGGACGGGTACGCCTTGCGCGCCGCGCGCCGCGCCGCGCCGGCAGAGCTTGCCGACCCGCTCCCGCCCCATGCATCGGCGTGACCGGCAGCGTGCGGAGACGCGCACGGTGGGATAAGATCAACGCCGGGAAGTACCGATAAGGTCAACGGCCGCCCGCACGCCGGGAATCGGGCGCCGCGCGAGTATGCCGCGATGAGACCCCTCGTATCGAACCGGACCGCGCCGACCAGCCGGGCGCGCCCCGCAACACTGCTCCTCGTGGCCGCGTTGGCGTCGGGTTGCGGTCAGGACATGCTCAAGAACCTGACGGCCGATCTGGACGGCAACGTGTCGGTGATCGTCGTGAACGACACCGACTTCCGGGCCGCCCTGACCCTGGGCAGCTACGACGCGCTCGACCGCGATCCGCCCGGCCCGGCCAGCATCCAGCAGTTCCGCGTCGAGGCGCGCACCTCCACCGCCCCGGTCGAGGTCACCTGCGCCCGCAACTGCGCCGTCGGCACGCAGGAGCTCTTCGACCGCATCGTGGATCGCGAACTCGACAAGTCCACCGCCGACTTCGACGACGACGCCTTCGACACGGTGGTTCATTTCTCGGACGCACCGGCCACTTCACCGCTCGCCGCCGCGCCGCTGATCGGCAGCGCCGACGGCGTCAGCAAGCGACTGGCGGTGGACTACAGTTGCGGCGACCAGTTGATCTTCACGCTGCGGCAGGACCCGGACGCCCCGGGCGGCTTCCGAATCGACTTCTCCGTGATCCAGAACTGAGGTCGCGCGCGACGTGCGACGCCGGCGAACGGCTCAGTTGTTGCTGAGCCGCGCGCGGAAGAGCGCCGCGCGAACGAGGCTGCGCTGCTCGCCCGTCAGGCGTTCGCCGTGCAGTTTCTGAAGGTGGGCGGGCTGCGCCTGGAGGAACAGCTCGTTGACGGTCTGCATGTCGACGGACTTGAGCCGGCCGACGTGGACCCCCATGCGCACGTGGGAGAGGAACTCCAGCGCTTCGTCGGAGCTCATCAGCCGCGCGTTCTTCAGCACGCCGAAGGCGCGCCACACCTTGTCGTCCAGCAGGTGCAGGCGGTCGCGCAGCAGCACGGTCCGCGCGCTCTTCTCGTACTCGACGATCTTGGGAATGATGTCGCTGCCGAAATCGGCGATGACGTCCGGCTCGGTGCGTCCCAGCGTGGTCTGGTTGGACACCTGATAGAAGTCGCCGGACGCCTGCGTCCCCTCCCCGTAGAGTCCGCGCACCGCGAGTTTCATGCTCTTGGCCGCCCGCGTCACCTTGTCCAGCTCGCCCGTCAGGCGGAGCGCCGGCAGGTGCAGCATGACCGACACGCGGATGCCCGTGCCGACGTTGGTCGGGCAGGCCGTCAGGTAGCCGTAGCGGTCGTCGAACGCGTATTCCAGCTTCTCGTCCAGCGCGTCGTCGATGGCGTTAATCTGCTCCCAGGCCTCATCGAGACGCAAACCGCTGCGCATGACCTGGATCCGCAGATGGTCCTCCTCGTTGACCATGATCGCCGCCTGCTCCCCCGGCTCGTACGCCAGGCGGCGCGCGCCGTCGGCCTCGGCGTGCTGTCGGCTGATCAGGTGCCGCTCGACGAGCATCATGCGGTCCAGCTCGTCCATCTTGTCCACGTCCACGAGCTGAAATCGATCCAGCCCCTTTGCGGCGCGGATCGCCCGCACGGCCGACACGGCGATCTCTTCGCGCACCGCCGCGTCGGCCCGCGAAAGGAACGGATACGCCGCCAGGTTTCGCGCCAACCGGATGCGGGTCGAGATGACAATCTCGCTGAGCGGCCCATCGCCCCGCAGCCACTCGCCGGATCGCCGCGCCACGTCCGCCAGGGGATCGCTCATGCACCCTCCAACTCGCGAATCCGGTCGCGCAGCTCCACGGCCCGCTCGTAGTCCTCGGCCTTGACCGCCTCCTCGAGCTGCTTCTTCATCTTGCGCACCTCCGCCGCCGTCGGCCGCTGCGCACCGGCGGCGCCCCCGCGCGCCCGGGGACGCTTGCCCACGTGGTGGGTCGCGCCGTCCTGCGCCTTTTCGAGCATCTGCGCCAACGGCTTGCGGAAGACCTCGTAGTCGTGCGCGCATCCCAGCAGTCCGTGGTTACGGAACTCCACGAACGTCATCCCACAATGCTCGCAAGTCAGCTCCCCCACTTCCGCGACCGCGGTCTTGGACGCCAGGAAACTCGTCAGCAGCTCCTGGATCGGGACGGCCGCCTTCTGCACATAGCCTTCTTCCACCGCGCAGCGATCACACAGGTGCAGGGCCGTCTTCTCTCCCGACGGCTTGATGTTCGTCAGGTGAAACGTCGCCTGGACCTTCTTGCATTTTTCACACATGCGCACGACCCGGTCATCCTCATTCCACCGGGACCCGGAGCCGCGACGCACGCCGCGCTCCCGCGCCCCACGGACTTCGTAGGCCACCGAAGCTAGTATAGGCGACTCACGGGCGGTGCGCGACTTCAATCGTCGCCGCTGCCCGCCGCACGGTCACCCATCCGCCTGCCTCCAACGCGACCGCCTCCCCATCCACGGTGGCTCCCAGCGCGTCGCCGGGAAGCGGACTTCGGAATCGCACGCCGCCACGCGGCACGTCGAGCCCCCCCGCCAGCTCCAGCCGCACGCGCCCCTCCACGACGCGCAGTTCATACGACACCGGCCCGTACTCCGTCGGAAACCCGGCGACCCGCACGCCCGGGGTCGCCTTCACCCACTCCGGACGCACGCCCGCCGCCAGCACCAACGCATCGTCGGCCTCGCTCTCATACACGAACAGCGTGCGAACGGAGTTGATGAACTCCGACCCACACCACGTGTGCGGCATGTCGCCGATGAACTTCGCCGCCCCCGCCTCGCGCCACACCACCTCCGCCCAGTGGTTCCACCCCGGCGGCCGCTGGTAGCGCATCAGATAGTCAAGCAATTCCTGCGCCTGGTCGGGCCGGCCCAGCCGAACCAGCGCGCCCACCACCCGTAGCTCGTACGGCGTCAGATTCTCCCAGGTATCCCGCTTGCGCCGCTCGCGCATGAACTCGACGTACCGGTCGAACGTGCGCTGCAACGCGTCGGCCGGCACCGCCCGCGCGTCGCCGCACGGCCAGACCGCGATGGCCGTCGACGTGGCGTCGAAGTCGCCCAGCTCGACGCAGCCCGGAATGTAATCCACGCCTCGATCCTGCATGGCGCGCCGGATCGACCGCTCCAGGTCCGCCCCGAATTCAGCCCGCACCCGGCCGAATCGCTCGGCCGTTTCCTCGCGACCCAGCGCTGCCGCAAGGTCGGCCGCCGATTTCATCCCCCGCAGCGTCCAGAAGTCGTCCCAGTAGGAGTGCATCGGCTTGGCCGAGTAGCCCTCGTGGCTGATGGACTCGGGCACCAGCCCGCGGCACGCGGCGCGCCAATCCGTCGCGCCGGCGTACTCGGGCGTGAGGCGCTGCCCCCGGAGCCGATCGAGATAGTCGACGGCTTTCACCACGCGGTCGAAGTGGCGCTCGACGGTGGCGCGGTCGCGCGTGATCCTCCAGTACTTGTGCAGGAGATAGAGGAATTCGCCGGTGCTGTCGTGCTCGTCGACCGGGTCAGCGCCGCGCCGGTCGACGACGCAAGGGACTTTTCCGCTGGGGAACTGGTAGCCCGCGTACCAGTCCAGGTAGGCCCGCACGCGCTCCGCATGTCCGGTGTGAAGCAGCGCCGTGCAGGTCAGCGCCCCGTCGCGAATCCAGCTCCGCTCGTAGGTGCGTGAGCCGGGCTGGATTGCCGGCCCGTCCGCGTTGATCAGGATATATCCCTGCATCGTGCGGAACGTGTTCGTCAGGCGCCGTCCGGACGCAGGCAACTCGAGCCGCGCGCGATCGAGCTCCTTCGTCCACGGGCCGCCGGCGCGCCGAGCGTCGGGCGGTTGCGTCTCGATCGCCGCCAGCCGCGCGCCGAGGGCGTCCGACGAATGCCGCGCCAACCCGACCGTGAACACCCGCGATCGGCCCGGCGCAAGCTCGAAGTCGAACGCCAGCGCGCCGCTGCACAACCCCGCCTCGTCCACCGCACCCGCCGTCGGCGGCAGCGCTCCGCCCGCCAGCCAGTCCGTCACGTCCGAGGCCGGTCCGACGCACGCGCCGAATCGCGCCGCTCCCGCCGTCTGGACGATGAACGGACATCGGCCGCTGACGTCGACGCACCCCTCGTGCCACGCCAGCCCGGTGACGCGCGTGAAGCCGCCGGTGAGGTTCAGCGCCTGCCAGGGCGGCAGCACCTGGAACGGGCGAATCGCCAGGAACAGCCGGCCTGCGAGCGGGTCGCCGCTGCGGTTCGTCAGGCGATACGACGCGATTGCCACCGTCGCGTCCCCCAATCGCTCGCTGTCCAGCGTGACCGACAGCTCCGGACCGTCAAGCACCCGCCACGTCGCGGTCGGGACCGGGAGGTAGCCCGCGTCCAGTGCATACAGGCGCTCCGCATCGGCCCAGGTGAAGAGCCGGCCGTTCGCGTACATCGCCGGCTCGACGCGGGCCGCCATCCGGTCGAATTCCACCGCCGCGTCGGCGTCCAGCAGCGCCTCGCGCTCGTCGTCGGGCAGGCCGGCGACGGTCCAGTAGGCCTGCTCGCCCAGCAGATAGCGCGGGAACAGACCGCGCGGCGCCTCGCGCGCGATGTCCGCGTAGGCGGCGTTGGGCGACGCGCCGAAGGCAGGGTCTTTCACCCGCACGCGGCGCAGCTCGAACCCTCCCTGCTTCGCGGTGATCCGCAGATGCGCCGGCTCCGCGTCGGGCGTAATCACGTAGTCCCGCCCCCCGTTGCCGCCCTCGACTGTCGCCAGCGTCTCCCACGTACGCCCGTCGGTGGACGCGGAGACGACGTAATGCGTCGCGAAACGCTCGCCCCACTCCAGCGCCACGCCGCCCACCTCGCGCGCGCCGCCCAGGTCCAGTTGCAGCCAGGGCGACGGCTCGCCCTCGCGCGACGCCCAGTTGACCGTCCCATCCGCGGGAAGCGTCGCGGCGGGTCGCGAGGTCGCGCCACCGTCCCGCACTTCGGCCTCCGACGAAACCATGATCGTGATCGGTCCCGGGATCGCGGGCGTCGGCGGCAACGCCTCGAACGTGAGCCGGTCGAACACGACGTGCCCGGCCCCACCCTCGGCGGCCGCCACGGCCAGCTCCAGCGCGTTGATGCGCGTCAGCGGCCGGCCCCCGGACGGACCCCAGGCGAAGCTGAAACCGCGCGCCCGTTCCCGCATGACGCGCCACTCCGACGGAACCTCCAGGGCGCGGCGATTCACCCACCACACGTCGTCGCCGTCGACCAGCTTGAACTCGAGGTTGTTCGCCGGCCCCACGCCCCGCATCGCGTACGCGAAGCGATAGTTGGCCGGGATCGACAGCGCCAGCTCGCGTCGGATGACGCAGAAGCCGGCCGTCCCGCGAAAGTCGTAATCCAGCCGCAGCCCGCGTCCGTGGAGGCCATCAACCAGGCTCAGCTTCGCCTGGACGCCTTCCGACGCGATGACGCGCCACGCTTCCACCGACTCGAAGTCGTCCAGGACAGCCACGTCCGCCCGCGCGACCTGGGATCCCGCCAGCGCGCACCACAGCCAGAGGCACTTCCGCATGGGCCGGATTCTACCGCAATCACGTGAGGCGCAAGCGCCCGCCGCGGAGTCGCCTCTCCCCGCGGCCCCGAGCCGCCACACGGCACGCTCACGTCACGACGGCGTCCACTTCGACTTCCACGAGCATGGCCGGGTCGATCAGCGATCGTACTTCGACCATCGTCGTGCAGGGCCGATGCTGCCCCACCCACTCGCGATGCGCGCGGGCAAACTCCTCCCACAACCCGATGTCCGTGACGAACAGCCGCGTCCGCACCACGTCACGCGGCCCGGCGCCCAACTCCGCCAGCGCGCGGGTGATGATCTCGAAGCAACGTGCCGCCTGGCGGTAGGCGTCACCCGGGGCGAACACGCCGCCGTCGTCGGCGACCGGGGCAGTACCCGTGACGAAGACCAGGTTGCCGGCGCGCAGGGCGCGGCAGTATCCGACCTCGGATTCCCACGGAGCGCCGCTGAAGACCCGTTGAAACCGCGTCACTTCTGCTTCAGCATTTCGACCGCCGCCGCGTCCTGCATGCGGTTGAGGTCGGTCCAGAACGTGCCCTCGCCGGCGAAGATCAGCCGGATGCTCTCCGGGTCGAACGTCTCGGCGAAGGTGTAGAGGTTGAACGCGCGCCCGGTGCCGAAGGCCTCGATCAGCATGCGCTTCCCGTCGGCCTCGGCCTGCTGCTTGAGCTGCTCGACCTGTGCGGTGGCCTTCCCGAGCGTGCGCGTCGTGCCGGCCTCGAGCTCGGCGATCTCGCGCTCGATGGTTGCCACTTCAAGATCGCGCTGCGCGTCGAGTTCCTGTGCCTGCTTGTCGCCTTCCGCCGCGATCTCGGCCGCCTTCTTGCGCGTGTCGGCGGCGACCGACTCGCGGGCGACCTCGACGGCCACCTTGGCCGTTTCGAGCTGCGCCCGAAACTTGGCGGTCTCGCGCTGGCTCTGCTTGGTGAGGTCCTGCTCCCGCGCCACGAAGCCGCGCTGGATCGTGGTCTTGAGGTCGATGCCCTCCTTTTCCGACTGGGCGCTTCCGTGCACGGCAATGTCGTGGATCAGGGCGATGAGGATGTCGATGTCGCGCTCGCGGCAGGCCTTGCGCAGCGTCTCGGTCACGTCGCGCTGGTACCGCTCGCGCTTCTCGCCGCGGATGAAGTCGGTGCTCTCGTATTCGCTGCCCAGGTTGCGACAGATGCTGCGCATCTGGCCGATGATGATCTGCTTCATCTTGTCAATGTCGCCGAACCGGTTGATCATCTCGGCCACGTGCGCGGGGTGCCGCCCCCAGACCACCGTGATCTCGACGTCGATGGTGAACCCGTCCTTGGAGGGGAAGGTGATGTGCGTGGTCATGTCGGGCGTCCGGGCCTGCGAGACCTGGTTGTAGCCCACCTGCACCAGCTCCACCGTGTAGAGCTTCGGATTCAGGTAGTAGACCCCCGGCTGGAGCACGTCTTCAACCACCCCGCGCTGTCCGGGCCGGGCGAGCTTCTGCACCCGCATCGGCTTGCCTTCCGTGATGGAGCCGTCGGGGCCGACCAGTTTCTCGACGATCAACTCCGTCTCGGGCATGTCGCCGATCTGCGAAATGACCACGCCCGCGTGCCCGGTCGGCACAACAACCGCTGGAACGGGCTTCACGTCGTAGACGTACGGGTTGATTCGATACTCACCCGGGGTGAGCACGGCTTTCTGAATCCCCTTGAAGCCCTCGTCCACGACTTCCGCACCGCCCGGCGCGGGTTTCCCGACCTTGTTCGTCACGATCCCGACTTGCGGCAGTTTGCCCAGCAGCTCCGGGGCGGCCGTATCGCCGCCCGCCGACGCGTAATGCGTGCGCCACGTCGAAGGGTCGCCCGGGTCGATGCGCGTCAACGGGAACCGCTCCCAGTCCCAGACCAGTGGATTGAAGAAGTACCGTCCCGGTCCGAGCGTCTCGCGCTGAATGCCCTTGAAACCGGGTCCGGCGATCACCTCGCCCGCCGCCAGCGGTTTGCCCGACTTGCGAATCAGCACCAGGCACTCGTCGTGGGCTACGTCCACGCGGCAGAACGTCCAGACGAACAGCGCCGCGGCAAGCACCAGCACCCCAAGCGCCGCCGCCAGCCTTGAAACGAGGTTCGTGAGATTCATGCGTGGCTCCACGCTTCGGGTTCGGCGTCGTGATTCCGGCGGGCATGAGATCGGACACCATTCATGGCGACTCCTCCGCCCCCGCCGCCGATTTCGGAGGCGCCGGTTTGGGAAGGGCCGAGCTTGTCAAGGACCGGAACACGTCGGCGAACGGGCCTTCCGTGCTGGCCAGCACGGATTTCAGCGCCGGCGCCAGCTTCTGGTAGAAGAAGTGCTGTGCGTAGGTCTCCCCGTCGCCAAAGGCCGCCACGGCCTGCCGCAGCGGGATCGCCTGCGCTTCGAACGTCAGCCGCGTCACCTCCGCCTCGGCCTCGCCACGACTGACGAGCGCCGCGGCGGTCTGCTCGGCGGCCTGGAGCTTGAGCCGCGCGACTTCCAGACGCTGCCGGGCCTGGATCACGGCCACCTCGCGCCGCTGCTCGGCCTCCTTGACCACCGAAACGACCGAGCGCTGTGCTTCCCCGACGGCCTTGTTCTGCTTCTGAAGCTCCTGCTGCTCGACCAGCTTGGCCTCGGCGTCCGCCAATCCGATCTCGAACCGGATCTTCTCGATGTCCTGGCCGGCGATCTGCCGGTCGGCGATCAGGTCCGCGATCTCCGGCGGCGGCCGGATCTCGCGAAACAGCACCGCGCGGACTTCCACGCCCTGGGCGTAGCATTGCTCGCGCAGACCGTCGAACACGCGGTTCTGGAACGCCGTCCGTGCCTCGCCGTCGATGAACTCCCGCGCGTGGAGCTTCGAGCCCTCGATCCGACCCAGCGAGCGAACCTGCGGGAGGATCAGCTTCTCTTTCAGATCGGCCAGGTCCCCGAACGCAACCATGACGTAGGGCGCCATGTCCTGCCGCACCGCGTACTCCACCGAGCAGTCCACGCGGATTTCAAAGCTGTCGGCCGACGGGAAGCGAATCACGTCGTCGCCGTGCAGGTGCAGAAACTCGCTGCGCGTGTCGATCATCTCGATGCGCCACAGGAACGGGTTGAGCCGGTACGTTCCCGCCGCCAGCACCTCCGGCTGCACGCCGCGCTCCCCGGCGCGGACGACGTACTCGTTGGGGTTCTCCGGATCGGGTCCGGACAGCAGCGTCTGGACCCCCACGAACCCGGCGGGAATCACCACCGGCTTGATGCGCAGCACGTCGTAGGCCAGCGGATTGATGGCGTAGCGACCGGGCGGTAGCCACTCCGCCAGCGGTCCGCGCTCATCCGGCTCGGTGGCGACGATCCTGCCCGGCGGCAGGGGCCGACCGTACTTGCGGACGCGGATTCCGATCTCGTCCTGCCGGATTTCCGTCGTGTCGACGATCAGCCGCGACCAGAGGAACGGGTCGTAGAAGTGGCGGCCTTCCAGCCGCGGCGCGTACAGCACGCCCTTGAATCCGGTCGACTGCGGCTCGACGCCCAGGCGCCTCAGCAGCTCGGGGTACAGCACCACCTGGTCGTTCGAGCTCCCGTCCGAGGGAAGCGTCTTCCCGACCTTTCGAATCAGAATGAGCAGCTTGCCGGGCGAGACCTCGACCCGCTGCCCGAACCACCAGTACCCGGCGCCCAGCACGACGAGCAGAAGCAAAAGTCCGCCCGCTGCGACGTACCACGGCACTCCGAACGCGGCACGCACCGCTCGCCGCACCGGGGCGTCGATCCGATCCAAGCGCGAGCCCGCCATGGCCGTTCCTCCTTCCGTCGCGGCCGACGCAAGTTGCGCCGGTCACGCCAGAGCCGTGCTCAATCCGCGCCGCCCGCAAGCCGCGCGCCGCAGTGCCGGCAATACCGCGCCGCGCGCGGGTTGGCTGCGCCGCAACCGGGACAGGCTTGCGCCGCGCCGCCCCGACCGGTTCGCCGGACCCAACCCGCCGCGATGATCGCCGCGGCGACCGCGATAAGCCCCGCGATCACAACCACCGAGATCAGCGTGTTCACGGCTGGTCGCCTGCGGCGCGCACGCACGCCACGTGAAACATACCACGATTCGAATCGCAGGGGGTTATAAAGCGGCGCCTAGATTCGCGGCACGCGGCGGTCGCCGTGCCTGCCGGCGCGATCTACTTCGTGACCAGACGCCGCGTTGAGGGTGTCGCGCCGTTCTTGACCAGCAGCTCCACCTTGCGCGTCGCGTCGCCGACCGTGCCGACCCCCATCAGCACCCAGTCGTTGTTGACCGGGTCGGCGTCGGCATCGGAAACCTCGCTCACGGTGAGCGACGCGGTCCCGACACCCACGGGCTGGTTGACGATCCAGTCGCCCGGGCCGGTCTTCGTCCGCCAGTCCGGGTTCGACCGCATGTACAGCAGCCCCAGCTCGATCGCGGACTCGGCGCACCAACCGGCCGCGACGCCGTCGCTGCCCGCCTTGGCCGAGTCGAACTGCGTCCGCGCGGCCAACAGCGCGCCCAGGCCCATCACCACCACCAGCATCGAAGCGCCCAGGACGGCGATGTACATTCCCCCGCGGCGCAGCCGCGCACCGGCGTGACGGATGCGGTGGGTCGGGCTGCGTCGGATCATGGCGGGGCCGTCCCGTTGTAGATGGAAAGCACCTCGGTGTCCGACAGCGCCTTGTTGTAGAGCCGCACCTCATCCAGGCGGCCGGCGAACATCGAGGACGTCCCCGTGTCGCGCCCCATGTACAGGGGCTCGCTGTTGGCGATCATCGTCCCGTCGCACGCGATCGTGTCGCGCAGCGCGCCGTTGAGGTACAGCTTGACCGTGTCCGTCGAGTCGTCGTACGTAGCCGCGACGTGGTACCAGGTGTTTGCCGAGAGCGTGAACGTCGAAGTGCAATCCCACGGCTTCGAGTCGACGAACTTGAACACCACTTTCGTGCCGTTGGTCGCCAGCGCGTAGCTGGTGGTGGTCGAGCCCTTGTGAAGAATGACGTCGGTCCCGCTGTTGGTCGTCTTGTAGATCCACGCGGTGATCGAAACCTGGTCGGTCAGGCTCAGGTCGGTCTGCTGCGCGACGTCGACGTAGTCGTTCGTGCCGTCGAACTTGATGGCGTTGCCGTATTTCCCCGTCGTCCAGGTCGGGCTGTTGACCAGGATGCCCTGGTGGCTCAGCACGCTGTCGGCCGTCACCAGCCCGCTGCCCTCCTCCATCTTCCAATAGGCCACCAGCGACGCGTTGCAGGTGTGCGTCCAGCACGTCGTTCCGGCGCCCGCCGGCGTCCCGCCGTACAGGGTGCACTCGGCCGCGGGAAGGTTCAGGCACACGTCCTTGGGCAGACAGCACGCTTCGCAGTCCGCCGCGCCGCGGCCGCGCAGCAGGGTCAGTTCCGCCGCGAGCGCCCCGTTCTGGGTAATGCTGACCGTGACGCGGGTCAGTCCAAGCTCGGTGTCCGACTTCGCCAGCGTCGCCGGGTCGAGCAGGTCCAGCGTCACGGTCTCGCTCCATCCCGATCCCGACGGGACGGCCGCCCCGTCCTTGCGCTGCGGCGGGCTGGCCGTCCAGCCGTCATAGTCGTTCAGGTCGTTGAAGAGGCTGCGGTTGCCCGGCGCCGCCTCGCCCGCCGTTGGGCCGCGCTTCGCGGGCGTGTCGCTGGCGTCCTCGTAGGGCTGCGCGGCGATCTCCGACAGTAGCGCCTCGGCCAGCAGAAACGCCCGCTGCCGCTGCACCACGCTTTCGTGCGATCGCCGCGATGCCGCCACGGTCGACAGCGCCGCGACCATCATCACCCCCACGATGGCGGTCGACACCACCAGCTCGGCCAATGTCAGCGCGCGGCGGCCGGACCGGACCGGTGCGGTCCGGTGACGCAGCGCCGCCGGAAGTGGAATCGAACTCGTCATTCGGGAATCCGCGGACGGTTGACCAGCCGCAGCTCCGTCTCGACCGGCACATCGCCCGTGCCGCCACCCGTAAGCCGGACGCGTACGCGCGTCAGCTCGATCGGCGCCGCGGCCCAGGTGATGGCGCGGCGCAGCAACGTTCGGCCCGAGTCGGTCAGCGTGGAGAACTGGAAGTTGGAGAGCAGCGCCCCACCCCACGGCATGGCCACGCGCCGCCCCCGCGTCGTTCCGCCCGAAATGCGCGCCGCGCCGGCGTCCAGCACCGCCAGCGACACGCCGCCCAGGGCGCCCCCGCTCCCGGTGCGGGCCAGCACCTGGGACCCCGGGGCGAGCAGCAGCTCCGTGTTCGAGTTGAGCGTCTGGTTCGACGTGGTGATGTCGATCGCCTGATCGGTGGAGAAGGCCGCGGTGATCGCGTGCGACGCATCGGCGATCGTGATGGTGCTGTTGCTGGCCGTCAGGGGCAACACGGCGAACCCGTAGCCGGCGATCGCGCCGGACGGCTCGATCACCACCCCGCGCGTCGTCTCGTAGAACAGATCGCTCGCGTTCGTCGTGTTCACTTCCTCGGAAACGTAAATCACGTCGCAGTTGGCGACCAGCCCCTGAAAAGCCGCCAGCGAAGCCACGTCCGTGGTCACCTGCACGCTCATGCCCCAGTATTCCAGCAGGGCCTTCTTCGCGGCGTCGTCGGGCAGCAGCCCCATGCTGTTGGCCACCATCAGCAGCACACGCGGTGCGTTCGTGACCCGCCCTATCTCCGTGGTCCAGGTGAATCCGAAGTCGGCGGCGCTCGTGACCACGACGGTTTCCTTCCCGCCGTTGTACTGCCTCGTCACCGGGTCGCCTGACACGCCCGACCAGGCGTACCGGACGGTCTCCGGGCCGCTGGCGCCGTGGCCGCGGTCCGCAACCGTGAAGGTAACCTCCGTGTCGGAGTACTTTGTGACGCTGACCGCCCACATCAGGTCGCGCTCGATCCAGTCCAGCCCGTCGGCAACCGCGCCCGCCCGGTCGCGGGCGTCGTCGCGCTCCGGCAGCGCGTGGCTGGCGACCAGCACCGCCGACATCAGCGCACCCATCAGGATCGCCATGGTCGAAAACCCGACCACCAGCTCCGCCAGCGTCACACCCCGCCGCGAAGCGGGCGACGGGCGCGTCCGCGCGGCGGCGCGCGTCGCGGCCCGACGCGCTGTGGCACCCAGCCGCAGCCCGCAATCCCGAGACATCCGCCCTTGGGTGTGCACGGCAGGCGTGGTGCTCATGCGCTCAGTTCCATACAGCGTCGTCGGGCAGACCTGTATCCGCGTCGATACTGATCGTCACCGTCACTCCGCCCGACGTCAGCGTCACCGCACCCCCGCTGTCGGGAACGCCGTAGCCGTCGAACGTCAGCAGCGCGTCGCCGCCGAAGTCGGCGCTGGCGGCCGCAACCATGTATGGCTCTTCGGACAGGTCGGTGCCGAACAGGTCTGAACCAGGGTTCGTGGACGACCCGCGCTTCAGGCGGTAGGACCGCGACGCGGACGTGAAGTGGATCGTGCAGCTCTCGCCGAGCTGGACGGCCCGCTGCCGCGCCCAGCGCAGGTCGGCGTCCAGCTTGCGCACGGCGGCGACCATCCGCTGTTGCGAGATCCCGCGCGAAAAGCGCGGGATCGCAACACCCGCCAGCACCGCCAGCACCGCCAGCACGATTGTCAACTCCAGCAGCGTGAAGCCGAGGCGCCGTTCACCGCGCAACGCCGCACCGGGCGCCGCAGTCGGGCGCCCGGTACGTCGGCAGATCGCGGGGCGTGCATGTCGCATCGACGCTCAGGTCGCAGCCGCTGCGCGATTAGTACGAGCTGTACGTCTTGTTCGAGGCGTCCTTGGTGCTGGTGTTGGCGATGAACTCGCCGGTGTTGGGGTTATAGACCCAGCCCTCGCCGCCGGTGGTGACCACCTGCGGCGGCGAGTTGGTCGCGTCGATCAGGACCGTCGCGCTGCCCGCGTTCTCCCCCACGGGACAGGGCGGAACCGCGAACAGGTACGGCCCGTAGATGCAGCTCGCCGTCTTGGTCGCACTGGTCGTGCCGCTGGCGTCCGAGAACTTCGTCAGCTTGTCGACGAACCCGGTCGCGTCCGGCCCCGGGAACACCGTGCGATGCTCGGACGCGTACAGCGAGATCGCCGAGCGCACCGTCGTCAGGTTCGCCGCCAGGGCCGAATCGGCCGCCCCACCTGCACCGCGGCTGAGACGTGGAATCGCAATCGCGGCCAGGATGCCGATGATCACGATCACCACCACCAGTTCGACCAGAGAGAAGCCCGACACCGCCTTCGACCGACTACGCATTGACGTACCTCCGCGGGATTGCACCCGCGCTCTTGAGTCCCGAGCATCCATCGACCAGCCTCGCCCCGAAGTCGCGTAATCCACTCAGTTTTCCGCCTCACCCGACCCGGCGCGTTATCGGCGCTCGCGCGCCCCGACCCGGGGCAAACTAAGTGTATGAAGCATTCCGCTGGGCTCGTGACGAAACGCCGCGCCGTCGCGCCGCACCTCGACCAGCGCCCAGCCGTCGATCACTTCGTGGACCCGTCGCAGCCGCCCGTCGACCAGCGCCATCGGGTTCGGTCCGAGAAGAACCGCTTCCAGCCGCCGCGGAGCCGTCGCGTCGGCCTCGGGCTCCGGCTGGGTCGTGGGTGCCGCCGGCCGCTCGCGAGCCTGCTCCGGCAGCGCGAACAGGTCGCGCAGCGTGCCCGGCAGCAGCGGCCGGCGGGTTTCGACCTGCGAGGCACGATAGTCCGCCAGGAACGCGTCGACCTGCGCCAACGCCAGCGTCGTCTCGCGCGCGGGCTTCGGCGCGCTCGGCGCCACGGCCGCCAGTGCCGCCGCAGGCGCCGGGCGCCAGTCCCACCACGCCAGCGCCAGCGCCAGTGCCAAGGCCCCGCCCAGAACGCCATGCCGCGGCGAGAGCTTCATGCACCTCCCCCTGCACCGCTCGCCTCGGTCGAGCGCGCCAGCCAGCGCGCCTTGCACACCAGCGTGCACCCGCCGGCATCGCCCGACTGGATCGCGAACTCGCGCACAGTCATCCACGGGTAGTCGGCGATCAGGTCGCTGAGCAGTCCGACGCATTCGAGCGCCGGACCCTCGGCCGCGATTTGAATCTCGAACGAGCGCAGCCCTGCCTCGCTCGCCCCCAACTGCGGCGCCAGCGCCTTGAGTTCCAGCCGGCGCGACGCCGCGTGCCGCGCAACGCTCGCCAGCGCCGCCGGCAGGTCCGACACGTTCGCGATGCTGCTCAACTCCTGCGCAAGCGCCGCCTCGATTTCGCGACTGCGCGCCTGGAGCCCCGGAAGCGCGTCGACGAGGGCGCGCTGCTCGGCCTGCACCGCCGCCAACGCCGACTGCGAGCGACTTCGGGCGTCGGCGTCGCCCAGTACCGGCTGCACGATCGCCCAGATCGCTCCCAGCAGCGCCGCGCACCCGCCCGCGCCCACGAGGTCGAGGTCATACACGATGAACGGCCGCCGCAGCACGATCATGGGCGCGCCTCCAGGTTCCGGCCGGCGCACTCGAATCGAACCGCCAGTCCCGGATAACGGTCATCCGCCGCCGTGCTCACCAGCTCGACCTCGCGGCAGCCGGCCAGTCGCTGCACCGCGGCGATGAACTCCAGCATCCGCGCGTGGTCGCTTGCGTAGGCCACCATGCGGAATCGCGCGTCGCCGCGCGGCGCCGCCGGTTGACTGCTCGGCGCCGGCGTCGCGGTCGCCCGCGCCCCGCCCGCGACGACCGTCGGCTCCGGCCCGCTCACGGAAAGCTGCGTCAGGACAACCCCCGGAGGAGCCGCCGTCGCCAGCTCCGCATAGCGCGCCGGCCAATCGTCACGCCGGCGCAGCTCGACCAGCCGGCTCAGTTCCCGGTGCAGCTCCGTGAGCCTCGCGCGCAGCTCCGCCGCCTGGCGCGACGCGCCCGCGGCGCGGCGCTGAACCTCGAGCGCTTGCAGCGACCAGCTCTCCTGCTGCCACAGCGACCCGACTCGCAGCGTCCAGGACGCGACCATCCCGGCCGCCAGGCAGCCGGCCAGAACACTCCAGCGCCGCCCGCGCCGCGCGCGGTGGTGTGCCTGAAGGACAGAGCGCGGCAGTAGATTGAGTGCGTTGTTCACGCTTGCTCCGTGTCCAGGAGCGCGCCGCCGACCGCGGTCGCCAGCTCTCCGTCGAACAGCGGCCGCGCAACGTCCTGTTCCGCGGGGCCGCACAGGACCGTCGTGGGAACGTTCGCAATGGCGGCGATGTGTTCGGCCAACCCCGGCATGCACGCGCCTCCGCCCGTCAGCAGCAACCGCCCCGACGTGAGCTGCGGCATGGCGCGGAAGATGTACGCGAAGCAGTCCAGCGTCTCGCGCAGCAGCGCCTCGATCGGCTCACGCAGCACGCTGAAGACCACCCGTGGCATGTCGTCACCGGATAGCTCCGCCAGCCCGCCCCCGGCCCGGACCGCACGTCCCCCGGGCCGAACGCCGAACCGTCGCTTGACCGACTCCGCCAGGTCCAAGCTGATGTCGAGCGCCGCGGCCAGGTGCCTCGT
The DNA here is from genome assembly GCA_964401365.1 of uncultured Planctomycetales bacterium. Lineage (GTDB taxonomy): Bacteria > Planctomycetota > Phycisphaerae > UBA1845 > Fen-1342 > CAYNYG01. The sequence goes on from CAYNYG010000018.1 coordinate 22,121, forward strand.
CCAGGCCGGTCCGGCGGCGGGCAGGGCGCGCACGTACACGGGCATGCCCGCGACGATCATCGTCAGCGTGCTGTGCCGCCAACCCAGGTCGACCACTCCGCACAGCTCCTCCGCCCCCGTGGGCGCCACCAGCTTCATGGCCCGCGCCAGCGCGCAGGGCGACGCGTCGATGCGTCGCAACCGGAAGCCGATCCGCGCCAGCGCCTCGTGACACGCGAGGGCAAACCGCGTCGGCATCGCGATCACCAGCACGTTGGACTTCCCCGCCCCGGCCGAGGGAATCTCCTGCCAGCGCACCTCGTATCCGTCCACCGGCTCCGGGAGGCTCCCGGCAATCTCCCAGCGGATGGCCGTGTCCTGCCGGCTCGCCGGCTGCGCCAGCACCGCACGCGGAAGCTGCAGCGCCAGACAACTCACCGTCGGGGGCGACACCACCAGCGTCACGTCCCGGCCCGCGAACCGTCCGTGCGACAGCACGCGCTCCAGCCTCTCCGCGTCCGGCGCCGTCGGAACGTCCGCGTCCGGCGGCAACGACCAGTCCAGCTTCAGCGAGTCGTGCAGCGCCACGCGCGACCCGCCCAGCCGCACCTGGCACGCGCGCAGCCGCGCCGCGCCCACGTCGATCGTCACGGCGGAACGCGCCGAACGTCCCGGGAATCTCATGCGTTCGTCCCTCTCAGCGCGCGGCCGTCGCCATGTCGAACAGCGGAATGAACAGCGACATCGCTACCGTCCCGACGATTACGCCCATGACGACGAGCATCAGTGGCTCCAGGAACTGCGTCCAGCGACGGATCGATCGGGCGTTGTCTTCGTCCAGCCAGCGCGACACGAAGGACACCGCCTCGGGAAGTCGCGCGTTCGCCTCGGCGGTCGCGATCGCCGACGAAACCACCGGGGGGATCAAGGGCGACTCCATCAGAACCTGCCCGATGCGCCGACCCGTCGTCAGCGCCTCCTCCAGAGCGCCCGCCAATCCCGACAACGGCGTACCACGGACCGCCTCCGCCGACAGCCGAACGGTCTCCAGCAGCGGCACGTGGCTGCTCAGCATCGCCGACCAGACACGCAGCAGCCGCGCCAGCGCGATCCGCGCCCCCATCGATCGGATCAACGGGATCCTCATGAGTTGCCGCGTCAGCGCCGCGCGCCCCCCGCGCCGCCGCAGCACCGGCACCGTGAACCCCACGGCGAGGACACACGCCGCCAGCACCGTCCACCGGTTCTCCGACAGCCACCCGGACACCGCAAACAGCACCTGCGTCGAAATCGGCACCGGCGCGCGAAGCGTCTCGAAGAGCACGCGGAAGCGCGGCACGACGAACGTGATGATCGTGACCAGCGCCACCGTGATGAGCACCAGCATCAGCACCGGGTACGTCAGCGCCGTGACGATCGTCTTGCGCACACGCAGTTGCTCCTCGAGCAGCTCGCTGATGCGCGAGAAGGACTGCGACAGCGTCCCGGTCGCCTCGCCGGCCGAAACCATGGACCGCATCGACTCGTCGAACGTCTCCGGCGAGGACTCCATCCCGCGCGCCAGCGTCGCCCCTTCCTCCACCGCCACGCGAAGCCCGTGCAGCGTCTTGCGGAACGACGGATTGCGCGCCTGCCGCTCCACCGCCGAGAGACTGTCCACCAGCGGCGCGCCGGATTCCAGCAGCATCTTCATCTCGCGCGCAAACAACGCTCGCTCCTGCGCACTCGAGCCGCGCGCCGCAACCCAGCCCGGCAGCGAGAACCGCCCCGTCGCCGCAACCGGTCGCTGCGGCCGCAGTTGCAGGACCAGCAGTCCCTGCCGCCGCAGCGTCTCCGCCGCCTCGGCCGTGCTGGCCGCCTCCAGCGAGTCGGAGCGCAACTGCCCGTCGGCCGCCAAGGCCTCGAACGTAATCTGCATCGCGGTCTCCTACGCCCCGGTGACCGGAGCGGGCGGCCCCAGCTCGGCGCGGGTCACGTCCGCCGTCTCGACGTGCGTGACCCGCAGCACCTCTTCGAGCGTCGACACGCCTGCCTCAACCAGTTGCAGCCCTTCCTCGCGCAGCGGACGCCAGCCGTTGTGCCGCGCGATCCGCTTGATGGCGGCCTCGTCACACCCGCGGTGCAGCTCGCGCCGCAGGTCGTCCGTAACCTCCAGCACCTCGAAGATCCCCATTCGCCCGCGGAACCCGCTGTCGTGACACTGGTTGCAGCCCTCCCCTTTCTGAAACGCCCGGTCCGGCTGGTTCTGCCACCCGGCGTCGATCAGCGCGCTCTCCGCCGGATAGTACGACGTCCGGCAATAGCGGCAGATCCGACGCGCCAGCCGCTGCGCAATCACCCCGTTGAACGCGGACGCCAGCAGGTACGGCTCGATCCCCATCTGCACCAGCCGCACGAACGCCCCCGGCGCGTCGTTGGTGTGCAGCGTGGACAGCACCAGGTGCCCGGTCAGGGCCGCCTGGATGGCGACGCGGGCGGTGTCGGCGTCGCGGATTTCCCCCACCATGATCACGTCCGGGTCCTGCCGCAGCACGGAGCGAAGCGCCCGCGAGAACGTCATGCCGATCGCGTCGTTCACCTGGATCTGGTTGATCCGGTCGAGCTGGTACTCCACCGGGTCTTCGATCGTGACAATGTTCCGTTCGGACGACGAGATCAGGTCCAGGACCGAGTACAGCGTGGTGGTCTTGCCGCTCCCGGTCGGCCCGGTCACCAGCGCGATCCCGTGCGGACGCGAAAAAATCCGCCGCAGCGTCTCCGCCAGGTCGCTTCTCAGACCCAGCCGGTCCAACGACAGGTCCAGGTTGGACCGGTCGAGGATGCGGATGACGATCTTCTCCCCCAGCAACGTCGGCATCGAAGACACGCGCAGATCGACCTCGCGGCCCTCCGCTACGACGTGTACGCGGCCTTCCTGCGGCAGCCGCCGCTCCGCGATGTCCATCTTGCCGATCACCTTGATGCGCGACACGATCGGGGCGTGCGTCCCCGCGGGAGGCGACATGAGCGGCCTGAGCCGCCCGTCGATGCGGTAACGGATCAGGGTCGAGGTCTTGGTCGGCTCGACGTGAATGTCGCTGGCGCCGTCGCGCACCGCGGTCAGGATGGCGATGTTGACCAGGTTCACCAGCGGGCTGCCGTCGATCATGCGCCCGATTTCCTCGGGCGGGCTCTCCTCCGTGCGATCCGATTCGACGACCTTCACGTCGCTTTCATTCAGGTCCACCAAAAACGAGTCAATGTCCGTCTGCCCGCCGTGGTACTTCTCCCGAAACTCGCGGATGCTCTTCTCGAGCGCCAGCACGGGGTTGATCCGCAGACCCGTCAGCGCTCGCAGGCGGTCGATCGCCGGGAGCGAGCGCGGCTCGGCCATCGCCACGGTCAACGTGTCACCCACTTTGAACAGGGGAAGTACGTTGAGCCGCTGGGACTCCTCGCGGTCTACCAGCCGCACCGCCGCCGGGTCCACCAGTCCGTGGCGCAGGTGGACCGCCTTGACCTTGAGCTGCCGGCTCAGCGCGCTCAGCAGTGCCGTGGAGGAAAGCACGTTCTGCTCAACCAGCACTTCCCCCAGGCGCTTGTTGCCGCCCGCGCAGGCCTCCAGCGCGTGCGCCAGCTCGGTCTCCTTGACCAGCCCCTCCGCCAGCAGAATCTCACCCAGCTTGTTGGATGGTCCGGGCTTCATTTTCGGCAACCGCGGATTGCGTCGTTCACGGTGTCATAGACTTCCAGGCGCGGCAGGACGTCCGTCACATCCAGCGCGACACGGACACAGTCGCTCAGCGCCGCGATCTTCACCCGCCTCATCGACGTGCCGGACGACCCGCCCAGCGCCAGGACGGCCTCGATGCCCTTCCCGTCCACGTACGGAACATCCGCCATGTCCACCACGGCCCGGGACGTCCGCGCGCTCAGCGCCGCCTCGATCTCGCGCTGAAGGTCCGGGAGCTCGTCGCTGGTCAGCGGCCCGTGCGGCGAAAGCACGACGACCGACCCGTGTTCCTGTCGCGTGATCTTCACGGCACCTCCAGCACCAGCTCGCTTCGCTCCCCCGCGCACACCGTCACCCGCTCATGCCGGGCGCGCTCCGCCGCCTCGAACGCCGTCACCAGCATCTCGCGCAGCTCCGCCGGCTCCATCTCCCCCCCGGCCAGCCCCACGCGAAAGCCCAGCGCGTGTTCCGCCCCGAACAGCGCCTGCGCCAACGCACAGGCGGCGCCCTGGATCTTCTCCGCCAGCAGCCGTCCCAGCGGCAGGTCCATCCGGCGCAGCAGGATCACGAAGCGATCGTCCGAGAATCGCCCGATCACGTCGTCGCGCCGCGTGCGCTGCGACAGCGTGTGCCCGAGCTGCGACACCAGTCGGTCACGCTGCGCCCACTGTCCCACGTCGTCCAGCCGCCGCAGCCCCTCGATCACCATCGCCATCACCACGCACGGCTCGCGCTCGGCGGCCGCCTGGCGGAGGGCTTCCTCCCCGGCCTCGAAGAAGTCCGAGCGCGTCATCACGCCCGACGCCTTGTCCGTCGTGGTTGCGAGACGCAACAGCTCGTGCGACGCGACGCAGCGCCATTCGAGCGTCATGAGCGATGCGATAAGCTCCCGCAGCGAACGCCCAGGCACGCCGCGGCCCTCTCCCATCACCAGCGCCACCACCCCGACCGGCCCGCCCCCCGAGTCGATCCGCAGCACCCAGTCCCACGGCTCGCGATCGCTGCGCGCCAGCTCCGCCAGCGCCGACTCCGGATCCGCCTCGCGCCGCACGTACGCCGCGCCCGTCACCGCCACGTGGCACAGCAGCGGACTTTCAGCCGGTGTCACGTCCGCCGCTCCATGCGCTCGACCCAGTGGACGCAACGTGCCGTTGGGCGTCACCACTCGAAAACAGCGCACACGCCCGGCGTGAAGATGCGTCGAAAGCGACTCCCGCAATTGCTGGTCGAACGCGCCCCAGAGGCTCGTGTCGTCGTGCGGTTCCGAAATCCACCGTTGAAAGTCGTCCAACATCGCCGCCGGAAGCCGCGCCGCGTCGCCTGACGTCGCCACCACCACCGGCGCCGCCGTCCGCGGTCGCAAGCCCGCGCCGCGCCGGTCGGTCGCGATGAAACCCACGCACAGGCCCGCCCCCAGCACCGTGTACCCCACGGCCAGCCCGACCACCTCCGCCCACGAACCGCGCGCAAACGCCTGCCCGTCCAGCGTCAGCAGGTGGCAGATCGCCAGCAGCGTCACTCCCGCCGGGATCAGCAACGGGTGCGGTCGGGTCGCCACCTTCATCGGGCCGCTCCTGAGGTCGATACCACGTGCGCAAACGCCGCGCCGTGCTTGGACGGCAGCGCCGAAACCACCCGCTGGAATACGTCCGCCACGCCCGCGTCCAGTTTCACTCCCGCGTCCTGGCGAATGATCTCCATCGCACGCTCCACCGAGTGCGCGGCTCGGTAGCTGCGCGTCGACGTCAACGCGTCGAACGTGTCGGCCACGTGCACCACCCGTGCGAACAACGGCGTCTGCGGTCCGTTCAACCCCTCCGGGTAACCGCGCCCGTCCGGTTGCTCGTGGTGGTACAACACCGCCTCCAGCACACGGTCGAAGCTCGCGATCGGACGCAGAATCTCGTACCCCATGCGCGGGTGCTGCTTGATCAGGTCGAACTCCTCTTCCGTCAGCCGCCCCGGCTTCTGAAGGATCGCCTCCGGCACGCCGATCTTGCCGATGTCGTGCAGCAGGCCCGCCCAGTGCAGCGTCTGCTGCGCTTCCGAATCCAGGCCCAGCGCCTCTCCGGTCATCTTCGCCAGGATCGCCACACGCTCCGAATGACCCCGCGTGTAGTGATCCTTGGTGTCGATCGCCGCCACCAGCGCGCGGATCACTTCGGTCGACATCCGCCGCAGACGCGCGTGCGACTCGGCGTTGCAGATCATGCGACTGCCGAAGCTCAGCGCCGACTCCAGCATCAGCATGTCGGACGACGTGAACGGCGCCGCATCCGCGCGGCGGAACGCAAACACCACCTCGATGCGTGCGTCGAGCCGCACCACCGGGCCCGAGATCGCCTGGAGGCTGCCCAGCCGCGCCACGCCCACGCTCCGCTCGGCACGCACCCGCGCCGTTTGCGGCGCCAGGCTCTCCGCTGTGATCGCCGAGACGTCCGCGTCGCCCAGGTGCGGCGCGACCGGCGCCGAACCGGCACCGCACGCCTGCCAGCGGATCGCCCCGTCGCTGTCGACCACGCACAACGCGTCGCAGTGCAGCAGCGATCCGACGCGCTGGTACAGCGATTGCTCCAGCTCGTTGCAGTCCGTCATCGCCGCGAGCTGCACCGCCAGCTCGAAAATCAGGTTCAGGTGTTCGTAGCTTTGCAGCACCTCGTCGGCGAGACGCGCGTTCTCCTCGACCAGGATGTTCAGCCGATCGCGCAGCGCGTCCACGTGCGGCAGCGCCCCGCTGCTCGACAGCAGCAACCGCTCGACTTCGTCGGGCAGCACGACCCGTCCAGGATTCGAATCAGGCATCCGCGCCCTCCTCGCCCGGGCTCGCCGCACCTTGCGCGGTCAGAAGCAGCGCCACCTGCTCGGCCAGCTTCGACGGACTGAATGGCTTGGGAAACACCTGCGCGCCGCTCGCCGCCAGCCGCTCCCCGATCTCGCGGTGGTCCCAGCGATTCGTCAGCACGATGATCCCCGTCGGACGCACGGCGCCTTGCCGCACCCGCTCGATGAGCGACAGCCCATCCATCTCCGGCATGTTCACGTCCGTAATCAGTACGTCGGCGTGAAACGACGACAGCAGCTCGAGCGCCTCACGCCCGTTCCGTGCCTCGCACACTTCGTGACCATGCCGGGTCAGCCACATCGTCACCACGCGGCGGATCCCCGGATCGTCCTCGACCACCATCACCCTGCTCATGCCGCCACCTCCGCCAGCACCGGCAGGTCGATCGTGAACGTCGAGCCCTTGCCAACCTGACTCGTCAGACGGATGTCGCCGCCGTGCATCCGCGCGATTTCCCGCGCGATCGCCAGGCCCAGGCCCGTCCCCGTGACCGACTGAACCGCGCTGCTCGACGCGCGGTAGAACTTCTCGAACACGCGCGCCTGCTCTTCCGGGGCGATCCCGATGCCCGTGTCCGACACCGCCACGTGCAGCGCCACGTCGTCCACCGTCACCGACACGTCCACGCGCCCGCCGCTCGGGGTGTACTTGACCGCGTTGCCCACCACGTTCGTCACCAGCACCGCCAGCCGCTGCTTGTCCGCACGCACCTTCGGGACCTTCGGCGGCAGCTTCAGCGTGAGCGCCACCCCCTTCTCGTCCGCGGCGCCCAGGTTGTCCTGCACGATCTGCCGCAGCACCCGCGCCAGCTCCACTTCCGCCAGGTCGAGTCGCAGCGTCCCCACTTCGAGTTGCGACACGCTCAGCACGTCCTCAACCAGACGCGTCAGCCGCGCCGTCTCGCTCACAATGACGTTGTAGCACTCCTTCCGCGTCTGCTCTTCGTCGAAGTCCGGCCGCGTGAGCGTCTCCACGTAGGCGCGAATGTTGGTAAGCGGCGTCCGAAGTTCGTGCGTCACGTGATACAGGAACTGGTCCCGGGCCCGCTCCAGCTCGCGGATCTGCCCCAGGTCCTCGATCAGCACCACCGTCTCGGCGTCGGTGCCGTCCGATGAGGGCAGCACGTGATAGCGCAGGGCCGCCTCGCGGTCGCCCTCCCGGATCGTCCGGTCCAGTGTCTGACCGCAATGCGCACCGGAGGACAACCCCGCAAGCGCGCGTTGCAGCGCCTCGTCGTCAAAAACCGCGTGCGCATCCGCCCCTTCCGGTGCCTCCCGCGTCGCACCGAGAAACGACCGGCCCGCCGGGTTCACGTAGCGCACCCGGTTCGCCGCATCGATTCGCACCACGCCGATCGGCAACTGGTCCAGCATTCGCCGGTACGCGCCCGAGTCGAACCGTCCGAGGATCGCCGCCGTCTTCTCCACCTCGCTGCGAACCTGGAGCTCCTGACGCAGCGACACCGTCTCACTCAGGATCTGGTTCCATCCCCTTGCCCCTTCCCCGAGCGAGTCGCTGATCGCCAGTGCCAGCAACTCCCTCTCCGTCCCGCGCGCGTAGTCGCGCAGGCTCTGCTCGATCGCACGCGCCCCGCGCAGCGAACGCTGCATCCCGATCCACACGCAGGCGAACACCGCCAGCCCCGTCGTCGACGCCAGCGCGCTCCGGCGGGCGTCCATCAGCGGCGGCGCCGGGAGCAAACGCACCCCCACACGTACCTTGCCCTTCGGCTGACCGCTTTCGTCGCCCACACTCGCGTCGGCCGTCACCACCCTCTCACCACGCGCCGCCTCGCGCACCCTGGCCGTCGGCCACGAGGCCAGCGCCCGGCCGGTCCCATCCAGCCACGCCAGTTCCACCACTGCCTCGTGCCGCCCGAACCGCGCCAGCACCGCTTCCGCCTCCGACGGCCCCAGGTCGCAGTGCGGACTCAGCCCGGCAGCCACCGTCGCCGCCACGCACGCGGCCTCCTGCCGGCCGCCTTCCCGGGCCAGTGCGGCGCCGTGCACCCCCGACATCCACAGGCCCGCGCACACGCCGGCGCTGGCGATCACCGCCGCACCCAGCGCAACCAGCAGCTCGGAACTCCAGCAGGCGTCGCGCTTCCGTCGCGGACCTGGCGCGCTGCCTTCGGCCGCGACCGACGTTGGCGCGTGCGCATGCGGATGCTCGACCGGCGTGGACGGTTGGAGGGTCACCGGGGAAACATCGACCCGGCACGGACAACACTTGACCTGCCGGCTTGGCCCACTCCCGCCGCCGCCCGCCGCCCGAGTTATCGGTTCGGGCCGCTCGCGGCGCCTTCAAGCTGACGCAGCACCGGCGAGTCCGGGTCCACCGCCGCCAGTCGCCGGGCGAGCCGAACCTGCGCGGCGCCGTTGCTGCCGAGATGGGCGATCGCCACCGCCAGCTCCAGGGCGGCGACGTCCGTGCTGGTGTCGTCGGTCAGCGGTGCCAGCACGTCGAGCGCCTGCGCACATCGTCCGCGCCGCGCCAGGAGCAGCGCCACCCGCCGCTGCACGCCGGGGTTTCCCGTAAGCGAACCGCGGAGCGGGCCCAGCGCCTCCTCGGCCCGCGCCAAGTCCCCTTGCGCGATGCGTGCGTCCACCAGGGCCAACCGCTGCGCCAGGCCGACCGCTTCGTTCGCGCTCGCCAGCTCCTCGCTCAGGAGCGGAGCCGCCTCCGCCAGACGGCCCACCCGCAACAGCGCGTACGCCGTCCGCCCGCGCACCGCGTCCCGCGCCGCGTCTTCCTCCGCCGCACGCAGCCAGTCGTCGGCCGCCTCCGCGAACCGCCCCTGCCGCTCGGCGCACTCCGCCAGCGCCGCATGCAGGGACGCCGTCCACCCCGTCCGCGCCGCACGCTCCTCGATGATCTCCCGCGCGCCCGCCGCATACCCCATGCCCAGGCACGCCTGCACCAGCGCCCGGACGTACTCCTCGTCTTCCGGCGCGAGCGCCACCGCCCGCTGGAACCGATTCAACGCCGCGGCCCAGTCCGCCTGCGCCATGTACGTCACCCCCACCAGGTAGGACGCCTCCGCGTTGCTGTCCGCGACCTCCGCCGCCAGCAGCCGTTCCCTCGCGCGCACGAAGTTCCCCTTGGCGATCTCGATTCGCGCCGCGATCAGGTCCACCGCGCCCAGGTCGGGCGACAGCCGCTGCGCGTCGCCGATGGACGCCTCCGCCGCGCGCACGTCGCCGTCGCTGAGCTGCTGCGCCGCCAGGCTCGCCTTCACCACGCCTCTCGCGGCGTCCCAGCGCTCCTTGGCCTGCCGCTTGTCCGCGTCCGTGCCCGCGCAGCCGCCCAGGAAGCTCAACAGCAGAACTACGCCAGCTCCCGGCTGCATCCGCCGCACGCCGATCGACATTCGGCTAATCCTCGTCATCCGCCGCCGCCGGCGGGATCTCGATCGTCGGCTCCTCGCGCCGCAACCGCGAACGCTCGGCGTCGCCCGGCGGCGCCAGGCGGATCAGCTCCAGCGCGAAATCCCGGATGCGGTCGCCTTCGTCGTCCCACAACTGCTCCCCGCGCAGCCGCTCGCGCAGTCGCAGCGCCTGGTGGTGTCGCGGGTGCGATTGCAGCGCCATCTCCAGGTTGAACAGCGCCGCGTCGCGCTCCCCGCGGTCAAGTTGCCCGACCGCCTCCTGGTAGAACACCTGCGCCAGCCGCTCGCGCCCCGTCCCCAGCACGCCGCGCCGCGCACCGATACGGACGCGCTCCACGTCGTGCAGCATCCCATCCAGCACGGCCGCCTCCTCCTTCGACTCCTTCAGAATGTGCACGGTGAGCAGGATGATCACCTCTTCGCGCACCGTCTGGTCCGTGCGGTTCTGAAACAGCAGGCCCGCCAACGGTAGGCTCCCCAGCAGGGGGATGCGCTGGCTCGATGCGATCGTACGCTCGCGGAACAGCCCCCCGATCAGCACCGTGTGCCCGTCCCGCAGCAGAATGTTCGTGTGCGCCTCCGTCGTCTCCTCGAACGGCAGGTTCGCCGACGTCAGTCCGCCGCTGCTGTCCTTCGGGTGCACGTCCAGCCGCACCGTCTCGTCGTTGATGATCGCCGGCGTGAAGCGGATCTGCGTCCCCGTCTCGAGGAAGTCCACCGTCTGCACCGCCGCCGTCTGCGTCACCGTCGTCGTCAGGTACCCGTCACGGCGACCCACGATGACCTCCCCCTCCTGACGGTTCAGAGCCACCACCTTCGGATTCGCAACCACCGTCACGTCCGTCACGCCTTCCAGCGCCCGCACGAACGCCGCAATGCTGTTGTGGATGATCCCGAAGCGGAACCCGCCCCCCTGCACCGCCCCCGCGAAATCCGTCCCGACGTTCACCGTCGTGTTCTGAAGCTGCGGCTGCGGCAGCAGCCCCGTCTGCAAGTCCCCCCCGGCGTTGCTGAGACTGTCCACGTTCTCGAAGTCCACCCCGCCCAGCAGCGAAAAGTCGATCCCGTAGCGGTTGTCCTCCGTCAGCGTGGCACGCAGCATCGTCGCCTCGATCAGCACCTGCCGCGGGCGTACGTCCACCTGCTCCAGCAGCGCCTGCACCTGGCTCAGCCGGGCACGCGTGTCGGTCACGATCAGGTACTCGCTCGCCGTCGGCGCACCCTGACCCGCTCCCCCGCCGCGACGGCCCGCCGTCGCCGGCCCGGATGCCTCACCCGCCCCGCCCGCTCCCGCGCCGCCGGGGCGCACCACCCGCGCCGCCTCCCCCAGCAGCGACTTGACGATCGGCTCGGCCTCCGCCGCCGAGATGAAGCTCAGCCGGAACACGCGCGACTCGATGTCGGCGCTGGCGGCCGACACCTCCGTCTGCGTTCCCACGACCACCGTGCTGCCGACGTGGTAATACGCGAACCCCCGCGGGTGCAGGATCGCACGCAGCGCCTCGTCCAGTGTCACCCCGTACAGGTTCGCCGTCGTGTTCCCCGTCACGCCCGGTCCGCACACGATGTTCGTCTCGAGCTGCTCGGCCAGCATCTCCAGCGCGTCGGCGATGCTCACGTCGCGCAGGTGGATCTCCAGCAGCCCGCCGCGGTCGGCGCTCACCCGGCTCGCCCCAGGGTCCGCCTCCCCCGCAGCACCGCCGGCGCCCTCGTCCCCGTCGCGCGCAAGTGCCGCGCTCGCCAGTCCCAATACGAGCAGGCGTGCCAGAATCCTTCGGATTGCGGGTCGCCAGTGCGTCACGGGCGCTCCACCTCGATGGCGCGCGACTTGACGGCGCGCGCGCCGCGTCCTGCAACCGGGAATCGCTGCTGCTATCGGCCCCCGCGCGCCGCCGACTTGATCGGCCGCCAGGCCCCCGCCTCCGCCCCTCGCCGACCGCGCCGTTGTCGCGCCTCGCGACGCCGCCGATCAAGCCCCCGCCGCGCGCCGTCCGATGCGCATTTCATGCCGCGTTCGGCCGCACCGCGCATCCGACGAACGGCTGCTCAGGAGTCCCCGCAATGCACGCACGCTCCCCTCGCAACCGCGCCCTTTCGCGCCGCCTCTGGACCCTTGTGACCGGGTTGATGCTGGCCGGCGGCTGCGCCGGTGACCCGTCGATCACGTCGTTCCGGGACGCGTTCGTCAGTGGGTTCGGCGAAGGCCTCAAGACGATCCTGGGCGCCTTCGTCGACGCCAGCATCGCCTCCACCGTCGGCGAGGACTCCTCCCAGCAGTAGCCGCGCCGCTCACGCGCTTCGCCGCCTCCGACCGCCGCGGCCCGGGGTCGACGCGCGCAGCACGCCCAGCGTCGCCAACGCCGCAGCCGGAACGCCTGCACAGCCGCATCCGGCCCCCCCGTTCGATCCGCTTGCATCGTCGCTGTCGTCGCTGGATCCGTCCGAATCGTCGGCGCAGTCCGCGCGACCGTCCCCGTCCGCATCATCCGCCACACCGCAGCCGCACTCCCCGGGGCTGAGCTTGTTGGGATCGTCCGGACATCCGTCGCACGCGTCCCCAACCCCGTCCCCGTCGCGGTCCGACTGGTCGCTGTTGGCGGCCTGAGGGCAGTTGTCGGCCGCATCGCATAGTCCGTCGCCGTCCGAGTCGCTCGCCGCGCTGCACGGCGAAACCGTGAATTCCGCGCCCCCGTTGTTCGTCAGCACCGCCGCCCCGCCGGTCACGGCGAAATCGGCCGCGTTGGTCGTGCCCAGCGCGTCGAAGCTGCTCTGGTTGCGCAGCCCGCGCAGGCCACCCGTCGGCAGCCGCTCGCCGAACGCCGGCCCGAAGTCACCGTCGTCGTCGTTGTCGCTGCCGCCCGCGTGATCCCCCGTGTACGCCGCGCCTCCCCAGCTCAGCCGGTACACCACCAGCCCCCCCGTGTCCGTTTCAAACGTGAGCGTCCCGGCGTCGAAATACGCGTCCGGGATGCGGCTTGAGAGGGTAAAGTCGGGCTGGCACACCGGCGACGTGTAGTTGGCCATCGTCGCCGATGCAATGAGAATCCGCGCGCCCGCCGCCTCGTTGGCGACCGATTCGCTGAAGTCGATCAGCACTACCGGGTTCTCCCCCCGCGCGTCGCGCGCCACCAGCCGCGCCGGCGCCAGCCGCCCCTGGCCGTCCATTCGCATTCGCAGCACGATCGCCTGCGCGCTCGCGTCGCCGTTCACCCCGACCACCACCTGCTCGATTTTCATCAAGTGGAACGTCGCCCACCCCGGCGCTGCCGCCAGCCAGAGCACGCCCCACGCGCAGATCGGCCGCACGACGACTTTCGTTCTCATGGTTGACCTCCGCCCAGCGCAGGAACGGACCAGGCGCTTCATGGCGCACGCGCTCCGCGCGGCCGCTATGACTTGCATCGGCGGTCGGCGGCCCGAACACCGGCATTCCATCCCGATCATAGCCCGCCGCCTCGTCCCTGCGAACGCGCCATCCACCCCTCCAGGCGGTTTTTCATCGGCGCCCCCGCCGTCACCCGCCGGCCGCGCCCCGCCTCAGCGGCCCTTCACTGCCCCGAACGTCGCGCCGCGCGTCAGGTGCTCGCGCACCAGGAACGTGAACACCAGCACCGGCGCCACGAACACCAGCGTCGCCGCCGCGATCTCCGACCACGGGACGCCGCGCGTCGTCCCCGCGAACCCGCTGATGAACACCGGGAACGTCACCGCCCCGTCCTGGTTCAAGATCAGCGCGAAGGCGTACTCGTTCCACGCCGAGATCAGGCAGAACACCGCGGTCACCGCCACCCCCGGCAGGCAGTGCGGGATGACGATGCGGCCGAACGCCTGGAGCCGCGTGTAGCCGTCCACCAGCGCCGCCTCCTCGTAGGCGGCGGGAATCTCGTCCATGAATCCCTTCATCAGCCACACCGCCAGTGACAGGTTGAACGTCGCGTAGAGCAGGATCAGCCCCAGGTAGGTCTTCGTCAGGCCGAGGTGCGAATACATGATGAAGATGGGGATGATCACCGTCAGGGGCGGCATCATCCGCGTCGACAGAATGAAAAACAGCGCGTCCTTCTTCGCCGGCATGTGAAAGCGACTGAACGCGTAGCCGCTGAGCGTCGCCAGCGCCACGGCCAGCAGCGTGCTGGCGCCCCCGATGATCACGCTGTTGATCAGGTACGACCGCGTCGCAGGCCGATCACCGCCGCGCGCCTCCGCCAGCACACGGTAGTTGGCCATCGTGCCGCGCGCGTCCCGCAACGCGAACGCGTCCTGGTTGGGTTTGAAGCTCGTGACCACCATCCACCCGATCGGCGCCACCGACACCAGCAGGTAGGCACCCAGCCCGGCGACGGCGGCCAGCGTTCCCAGGCGCGATCGCTGCATTTCACTCTCCGGCCGCCGAGCCTCGCCTCGTTCCACCCGCCCCGAGGACGATCGCCGCCGCTTCACCCGCCGTGGTCGTGATCATGCGCCCCCGGCGGCGCCCCCATCTCCTCCTCCTCGCTGCGCGGCGCCTTGTCGTCCTTGGACTTGACGTAGTAATCCAGGTTCCGCACCAGCTTCTCCGCGTCCGCCGGACGCATCAGGAATACTCGCCCCAGCGCCGGAATCGCCGCCTTGCGCGGCATCACGCCCGGCCCCTCGGCGTCCAGCTTGAGTTCGATCGCCTCCCCGCTCGCCAGCCCGATCGTCACCGTGATGCGCGCGTCGGCCAGCCCATGCGCCGCCGGGTCGCCGCCGCTGTAGGCCAGGTACGTGTCCACGCTGAAGCCGCTCAGCTCCGTCAGGAAGTCCTTCACCTTCTTCTGGTCGAGCTGCACGTAGGGATCGGGCTCGAACACCCACTTGTCGTCCTGCCGCGCAAGCTTGAGCTGGCCGGTGGGCGACGACACCTCGAACCGCCTCACGTCCGCTTCCTTGAATGTGAACAGCCGCCGCTGGATCAGTTCCCCCGTCAGCACACGGTACACGGTCGGGTCCAGCTCGAACACGTACGGGTCGTCGCCGTGCCGAACGTACGCGACCTCCCCAACCTTGCCGACCACCAGCGCGTGCTCCGATCGCGCCGGCGCGGACGTGACGGCCGGCTGGCTCTCCCCGGACGCCGGCGCGCTGCTCGGCGCCGCGGCGGTCTCGATCACGAAGCGCAGCGTCGCCACCGGCTCGCCCAGGCCGTACTTCTGGTACTCGCCCCGCGCCACCGCGCGCCGCGCCTTCAGGTTGACCAGGTCGCGCGCCAGGTCGTTCATCCCCGCCGTGTCGGCCGAGGCGCCCGGCGGCTGGCTCATCTTCCACTCCGAGCCCTCGCGCTCCACGACGTAGTGCTGCGCGCCGCGCGTCACGTCCACCCGCACCACCCGGCCGCCCGGGGCGCTCACGATCGAACGCGAGCGCAGCGCCAGCGGCGCGACCGCCAGCCGGCCCGCCTGGTCGGCGTCGATGACCACCACGTTCGCCTGCCCCTCGACCTGCGCATACGCCGTCCGCCCGCTGGGCGTCAATCGCCCGATGCGCAGCGTCACCGGCGCAACCGCCGCACTCGACGTCACCGTGATGCTCGCGCGCGGGGGATCCAGCTCGTACTTGGCCAGCGGTTCGGGCGCGTCGACCCAGTCCACGGCCCGCACGTCCTCGAACGCCTCGATCAACTGCGCCACCGCCTCCCGGTCGAGCTGCTCCAGGTCACCCGTCCCCGTCCAGACGTTGTCCACCTTCTTCAACTGCGCCGACTCTCCCCCGGACGTCAGCTTCAGCTCCGTCGCCTGCGGCGCCTTCACGCGCGTCAGCAGCGGGTCACGCCACTCCTTCAGGTTCGGTTTCAGCCCGTTCAGGCTCGACACCGACACCGTCACCACCCACGGCTGGTCGGTCAGCTTCGCGAAGCGCTTCTGCTCCTTGATGTCCGCAAACCCGCCCACGTCGATCGAATGCGTGCCCGTCACAAGCTCGAAGGTCGGCTCGGCCGGCTGCGACGCCGCCGGGTCGGGCGGCACCGGCTTCTTCTGCTCCGTCACCACCACCACGCGCATCGCCGGCACCGCCAGTCCGTATTTCTCCAGGTCCGCCGCCTGGTCCTCCACGAACTCGTCGATCGTCAGCCCGTTGGCCGCCCGCACCGCCGCCAGAACCTTGTCCTTGAGCGCGTACGCCTTCACCGGCGCGGAGACCATCCAGCCCCCGTCCTCTCCCCGCGCCAGCTCGTACGTCGTCCCGTCAGCCGCGATCGTCAGCGACTTCGCGTTCTCGGCCACCAGGTTCACCAGCCGCTTCGAGCGAAAGTCCTTCGGTTCCTTCTCTACGTCGCGGCTCAGGTCGCGCGACGCACGGTGGACCGTCGCCTGGCCCGCGACCCGAACGTACGTGTCGTCGCTCATCGCCGCTTTTCGCCCAACCTCCAGCTTGAACTCCTTCCCGTCCTTCTGCGTCAGCGTCAGAACCGCCGACGGTGGCGTCAGGCCGGTCGCTTCCAGCGCCACCGCGCCGCCCCGCCCAGGCTCAAACCCGCCCCGGCTCTGCACGCGCGCCACATTCAGCAGGTTGTTCACCTGCCAGTTCTCGCACGGGGCCGCGATCGGCTCCACCATCCGCCAGTCGTCCATCTGCTCCGGCTTGTCGGCCTTCGGTGCGCGCTCGAAGACCAGCCGCGCCTTGCCGGCCCGCTCCAGCGCGACTCGCGTCACCTCCCCGTCCTTCGGAGCCGGGTCGAACACCATCTTGGTTTCGCCCGCCGCCGGCCGGACCGCGCCCGAATCCAGCGCCGCTTCGTCGGCCCGCGGCTTGAGCAGCCACGCGGCGAGTCCGACCCCGGCGACCAGCACCAGCAGAACGATCGTCGTGCGGAAATTCATGCCAGCCTATCCCTCACGCGCCTCGGCAGCCCCCCGGCCGCCGACGGGCTACCTGCGCCGAAAGAACCACACCGCCACACCCGCCGCCAGCGCCGCGCCCGGCCAGATCCCCGGCAGGAACCAGTAGCGCCAGAAGTCCGCCGTCGCCCCGGGGCGTAGCCGCGACAACCGCGGCACGTCGCCGGTCGTCGTCCCGGCCGCGATCCGGTCCGCGTTCCCCGCCAGCCAGTGCAGCGAGTTGACCAGCAGGTCCACGTTGCCGGGCGCCAGCGAGATCTCCGCCAGCCCGCGACCCGTCACCGCCAGCCCCGTCGCCAGCGCCTGCGCGTCCGTCGCAAAGTCCTCGCTCGAAATCACCACCACCCGCTGACCCTGCTTGTTCTCCCCCGCGGCCGCCACCGGAAACCCCTTCGGCACCGACAGGATGTCGTTGGCCGTCGGGGCCGTTCCACGCTTGCTCTTCAGGTCGCGGTCCGTCTGCGACACGTCGGCGATCGCCCACAGGTCGTCCGACGGCAGCGTCTCGATCACCGGTCGGACCTCAACCCCCGCCGGACGCTTGTCCGCCGCGTCGATCTCCAGCGGCGCAACCGACGTCAGCGCCGTCACCACCGACCGCAGCTCCGCCCCGATCTCGTGGTTCGTGAACGCCGCGTTGTCCGGCACCTGCACCGTCGTCGCGCCCCGCCGCGGCACCCACAGCCCCGGCTTCTCCGGGTTCGGCTGGAACACCACCGTGAGATACTTCGACTTGCACAGCATCCCCCACGTGTTCTTCAGGTAGTCGTTGAACTCGTACTCCCGCGCGCCCGTGATCATCTCCATCTGGCTCGCCGGCGCAGACCACCCGCACAGGAACAGCGCCCGCCCCGACGCACTCACCGCGTCCAGGATGAGCTGCTTGTCGGCCGGGCTGATCCCCGGCTCAGGCTGCGGCTGCATCATGTTCTGCTGCGGCGGCTCCGGGCGCATCACCACGTAGATCGTCCGCGCCGCACCCTCCACCACCGGCGCCTTCTTGTCCTGCTGCACGTCCCAACTGCTCGTCACGAAGTTCGCGTCCTGGAGCAGCTTGTTCACCTGCTGGAACGGCGCGCGCGGCATCTGCCGCATCATCATCGGGTTCATGTTGCGGAAGTCCGGCGTCAGCGGCGGTGTCCCACCCCAGTGCGTGAACACGACCGCCGTCTTCTCCTTCTGCGTCAGTTGCAGAATCGCCGACGATACCGCCCGCTCCCCCGCGAACACTCGCTCGTCGCCGTCCTCCGGCAGCGGCGCGTTCGGGTCCGATCGGTGCGGCCAGACCTCCTCCAGGTCCAGCGCCTTGGCGTCCGCGTCCGTCTCCACCAGGATCACCGGCGACGTCGGCCAGTTGCGCAGCTTGCGGTACAGCTCCTCCAGCCGGACCGGCTTCTTCTCCAGCTCCTGCGTGTCGGCCAGCGTCTTTTCGATCCGCGCCAGCACGTCGGCGTAGCGCTGCCCCGCCCCGCCGTACACCTCGCGCACCTCCGCCGGCACCCCGCCGCGGTCGGCCAGCGACTGCTCCAGGTACGCCCGCGCGTCCGTCAGAAGCCCCTGCACGCGCGGCAGGTACGCCCGCACCGCCGACAACGCCTGCCCGTACCCAGGCACCTCGGCCTGGAGCAGCGTCGTCACCTTCTCGTCGACCAGGCCCGCCTCCATCGTCACCGCCTGGAAGTTCCGCGCCACGATCGCCAGCTTGTCGGCGGCAAACTCCGGCGGAACCTTCGCCAGCCGGTCGGACTCCTCGTTCAGCAGCGCCGTGATCGACCGGCTCAGTTCCGGAAAACCCGCCAGAGCCGCCGCGTGCCCGGCCGTCTCGTCCTTGTACGCCGGCTTGTTCTTGAGCGACTCGAGGACGCGCGTCGCCGCAGTCTGGTCCTTCATCGGATCGACCACGCGGCCGCGCACCTTGCCCGAGGACGCGGATTCGTACAGCGTGAGCAGGTCCGCTACGGCCTTCTGCCGCTTCTGCGCAATCTTGTCGTATTCGGTCAGTACGGTGTACAGCGCCGATACGTGGATGGGCTTGTCCAGCGTGCGGAGCATCTTCTTGGTGTACGGCGACAGGCTGTTGACCCCCGACGCGGTCAGGTCCACCTGTCCGCCGAACGCCTGCGCCAGGTACACCACCAGGCCCAGCAGTCCACCGGCCAGCACGACCGACACCGCGACGTTGACCCCGTACATGAGGCGGCGCCGCGCCGCCGCCGAGTGACGTTCGGTTGCCGCTACCGCCATCGCTGCGACTCCACCACCTTGACGGTGCAGAAGACGAAGAACGCCGCACTGCCCAGGAAGAACACCAGGCCTTCGAGCCGGATCAGGCCGCGGTTGAACATCTCAAAGCGGTTCATCACGTCGACCTTCTGCGCCACCGCACGGATCCACCCTTCGCTGTTGAGCCCGATGAAATACGCCAGCAGGGCGACCAGAATGAGCGGGACGGCGCCGGCGATCCAGGCCACCACCTGGTTCCGCGACAGGCTGCTGGCCAGAAGCCCGACCGCCACGAACGCCAGCCCCACCACCAGAAGCCCGAAATATCCGGAAAGCGCCGCGCCCAGGTCCGGGTTCCCGTACGCCATCAGCAGCGCGAGGTAGACCAGCGTGGTCGCCAGCATGACCACGTAAAAGGTCGCCCCGGCCAGGTACTTGCCCAGCACAAGCTGGAAATCGCTCACCGGCGCCGTCATCAGCGTCTCAAACGTCCCGTTGCGATACTCCTCGCTGATCATGCGCATGGTCATCGCCGGAATGAAGAACGCCAGCACGATCGGCGTCCACTGGAACACCGTCCGGAGCGTGGCCGGCTTGCCCGGCGATAAGCTGTCGGATTGCCAGACCAGGATTCCGGTGAAGAACAGGAACCCGGCGATCACGATGTACGCGATCGGGGAGAAAAACAGCGACAGCAGCTCGCGCTGCATGATCGCGAGTGTGTTCCTCATGACGCGTCGAGTCCTCCCAGCCTCACGCCTCGCCGCGCGAGCGCTGCACGATCTTGACGTACATGTCCTCGAGCGATGCGATGTCGCGCCGCAGCTCGCGCACCGCCCAGCCCCGGTCCGTTGACAGCCGGAACACCCGCTCGCGCAGGTCCTCCTTGGCCGCGACCGTCAGTTGCGTCCATCCGTTCCGCGTCTCGCTCTCGACCTCGCGGATGCCCTCCAGCCCGCGCACCGCCTGCACGATGTCGTCCTGCGGGCCCTTGATTTCCGTAATCAGACGCGCCTCCGTGTGGACGCGGTCCCGCAGCTCCGCCAGCGTCCCCGACGCGGCGATCCGCCCGCCCACGATGATGATCAGCCGCTGGCAGGTCGCCTCCACCTCGTGCAGGATGTGGCTCGAAAGCATCACCGTGTGCTCTTTCGCCAGCTCACGGATCAGCGAGCGCGTCTCCCGAATCTGGTTCGGGTCCAGCCCGACGGTCGGCTCGTCCAGAATCAGCACCTTCGGGTTGTGGAGCAGCGCGTCGGCCAACCCCACCCGTTGCCGATACCCCTTCGATAGCTGCCCGATGGGCCGCTGGATCACCTCGCCCAGCCAGCAGCGCTCCGTCACCCGCCCGATGGCCGCCCGCCGGGCCGCGCTGTCCAGTCCGCGCAGCTTCCCGCGGAAGTTCAGGTACTCGCGCACCCGCATCTCCGGGTAGAGCGGAACCGATTCCGGAAGGTACCCGACCTTCCGCCGAACCTCGATCGACTCGCGAAATACGTCGTGCCCGGCAACCGCGGCGGCTCCGGAGGTCGCCGGGTGATAGCACGTGAGGACGCGGAGCGTCGTGGTCTTTCCCGCGCCGTTAGGTCCGAGAAAACCGACGATTTCGCCCTCCTGCACCGTGAACGAGATGCTGTCCACCGCGCATCGATCGCCGTAGTACTTCGAGAGATTGCGGACTTCGATCATGCCGTCGCTTCCCTGACGCAGAGTCACTCTTAGACGTTCGCGACTGCGCGCTCCTGTCGATTTTCCGCGGTACCGCGCCGCCCTTACCCGTCGCCGCCGCACCGGCACCCGCCACCCCAGCGCCGCCAATTGTCGCCAATCCCGGTGGCGTGTCAACGAGCCACAGACCGTCACACGCCGAAGCGGGCTGAAAGCGCGTCCAGGATCGCCCGGTGAATCTCGTCCGGCGACTGCTCCCCGTCAATCAGGACGACCGGCCGCGGATATATCTCGTTCAACCGCAAGAAGTTGGCGTGCACGCGGCGGTGAAACTCCAGTGGCCGGCGCTCCATCGCGTCCTGCGTCGCGCCATCGAACATCGCGATCTGGCCGTCGCTGTGGTCGGAGTTCCGCGCGGCGCGGCGGCCGACCTGGTGCGGCTGGCGACCGGTACGCCGGAACCCCTCCTCGACCGAAACGTTCAGCACGATCGTCAGGTCGGGCCAGGTCGGACCCACCGCCCACTCGCCCACCCGCAGCACGTCCTCCACGGCAAACCCCGCCGCGCCCTGGTAGGCGCAGGTCGCCGAAATATAGCGGTCGCACAACACCGTCCGGCCCTGCGCCAAGGCCGGGGCGATGACCTCGGCCGCCAGTTGGGCCCGCGAGGCCATGAAGAGCAGCGTTTCGCAGCGCGGATCCATGCCCGCCAGGTCGTATCCCAGAAGAACGTGGCGGACGCGTTCGCCGATCACGGTCCCGCCGGGATCGCGCGTGCGCGTGACGCTCCCGCCGGAGGCGGTGACAAAGGCCTCGAGCCGGTCGAGCTGGGTGCCCTTGCCCGAACCGTCCGGTCCGTCGATGACGATGAATCTGCCGGCGAGGTTCATGGACGACTCGGACCGCCGCGGGCCCCTCGGCGCGCCGCCAACGTAGCGAAAACCCGGCGCGCCGGCAACGCAGTCGAAGCGGGCCGCATTGCGTCGGGCGCCGCGGGAGTCGGGCCGCGAACCGGCGCACGAGCCGTGCGGCCGGGACACGCGGGCCGCATCGCCTGTGCCGGCGGGCGCGCCGACCCCGAGGGCCGGTTGACTGCCCGGCCGGGCTCTACTCCTGCTTTTCGCCGCTCGGCGGAATCACGGGCAGGAGCACGTGCGACGGGTGCTTCGCGTCGCAGTAGATCGTCTGCTCGGCCTTCACGAACTCCGTCTCCTTCTCGTTGTGACCGCCGGTGTTGAGATTCCGCGAAAAGAACGGGAAGGACGCCGAGGCCACCTCGACCCGCAACCGGCAGCCCGGCCGAATCGTGATCCCTGTCTGCCACAGGTCGATGTCGAACTCGTAGACCTTGCCGGGCTCGAGCAGCTCCGGCTTGCTCAACGACTTGTGGAACCGCGCTCGGAGCCGTCCCTCCGAGAGCGGAAACAGGTCGCCGTCCTTGTCGACCTCCACCAGGCGCACGAACCAGTCCGTGTCGCGCGCGCTGGTCGAAGCATACAGCTTCGCCGACAGCGGGCCGCAAATCGTGAGGGAGCTTTCCAGCGGCTCGGTCTGGAACACAAGGATGTCGGAGCGCGAGGCGAGAATCTGCTTGGGCCGTTCCTTGGCCTTCTGCCGCTCCTCCTCGGCGGACTTCTCCTTGCGCTCGTCCTCGCCGCTGAAGTCGTGATAAGGGATAGGCGTCGGGTCGGCGGGATCGTAGGTGTAACGTGCGGCGGGGCCGTCGGCGGGCGGGGGCTCGCGCGTCAGCTTCCCGTCGCCTGCCGAGGTGTTGGCCTTCCCGCCCGGCGAGACGAAATAGGCCTTCTCGAGCTTCGTCTGCGGCAACGGGTACGTGTCGCCGTGCAGCCACTTGTTGTCGCGCATGACGAACAGGTTCACGAGCGGCTCGCGGTTGACCCCGTTGTCGACGCCCTTGAGCCAGTGGTCGAACCAGCGCAGGTAATCGCGCGGCAGATCGATGATGGCCTCCGGGCCGAAATCGTTCTCACCCGCGCCGCGGTGGGCGACGTCGGAGTGGCCCCAGGGCCCCAGGACCAGCTTCTGGTTCGGATGCCCGGCGGCCACCATCGCGGCGTAGTTGAGCTTGGAACCGATGCCGTCGCCGTCGAACCACCCGGACTGGTGGAAGACGGGAATGCGGACGTCCTTGAGCTCGGCCAGGTGGCTCCCGCGGCGCCAAAAGGCGTCGTCGCTGTTGTGCTCGATCCAGAGCCGCCAGTACCGGTTCTCGTGCCCCAGCACCGCCTTGTCGAGGTCGATCACCGGCAGGGCGCGCAGCAACTGGTCGTATTTCTTATCCATGATGTCGCTCATCGCCCGGCCGGAGAGGTCGGCGGTCGCCTCGCGCTCGACGACGTCGGCCCACCAGATCGCGCCCCAGAGGAAGAACACGCCGTTCTCGTAGGGGATGTTGCGGAACGGGTCGGGCGGGGCGACGTTGGGAATGATGGTGACCAGGTGCGGCGGGTTCTGGGTGGCGGCGAGCCACTGGACCCATCCAAGGTACGACGCGCCGATCATGCCGACCTTGCCGTTGGACCAGGGTCGGGCCGCGAGCCACTCGATGGCGTCGTAGCCGTCCTGCTTCTCGTTGAGGAACGGCTCCCACTCGCCCTGCGACCCGAACCGCCCGCGAACGTCCTGAATGGCGCAGACGTAGCCGCGGCGGGCGTAGTAGCGGCCCTGAAGCCCGCTCATCTCCTTTTTGTAGGGCGTGCGGATGAGGATGACCGGGAACTTCCCGTCCGCGGCGGGGCGGTAGATGTCGGTCGCGAGTTGGACGCCGTCGCGCATGGGGGTCATGACCCCCGGCTCCTCGGTCACTTCGAAAGTGGGTTGCGACAGCGTCGGGTCCGTCTCGGGCGCCTTGCGCAGCGATTCGAATCCGGCCCGTACGTACGCCGCGTGCTGGGCGGGCACGTCGCCGAGGTAGACGCGTCCCTCGTCGTCGGCCCAGACGATGACGTCCACGCCGGGCAGGCTGTAGGTGTACTTGTGCAGCTTGTAATCGCGGCCGCCGACGCTGCGCTCCTCGTCGGCGGTGAGTTCGAGCGCCGCCTCCATGCAGACGTTGGGGACGATGAACAACTGGAACGCCTGCTTGCCGCCCTTGGCACGATCGTAACGGCGGACTGCCTGGCTCATGAGGACGGGGGTGAAGTTCTCGAAAAGCACGGCATCCGGGGCGAGCTTGATGGTGGTGGTCTTCTCCTTGAAGGTGACGCGCACCTCGCCCCCCTCGCGGACGACGGCGACCGGACCGAGCGCCGTCCTCATTTCCATCCGGTCCCAGCGACCGTGCGCGGCGGCGGGGATGTCGAGCTCGGACTCGACGGTCTGGCCCGCCATGCTGAGGACCGACTTGCTGTGGAGCGCGCCGTCGGCGGACAAGCGGTAGGTGATGACGGCGAGGCGGTCCTCGTCCTTGTAGAGATTGAACGTGCCCTCGTCGGCGAACCCGCTGAGCGGGGCGGGCAGGGCCGGCTGAGAGGCGGCCTGGGACGCCGGGGTTTCCTGGGCCGGGACGGTCGGGGCGAGCGCGACGAGCAGGAAGGCGGATGCGGCGAGGCGCAGGCGCGGCATGGGAGGCACTCCTTGCGCGGCGCGCGGCGCCGCGGGGTAGGGACCGTGGGGCGCCGCGGGGCGCTCCGTGGGTCCAGAGTAGCTTAGCGTGGGACTCGTAGGTTGCCACTCATTATTACAATTTCCACAATTTCAAGTCCGAGCCTGCGCCCCGGCCGGGCGGTGGCGCGGCGCGGCGGCGATGAAGATGGCCGTGTTCATGAACCGTCCACCGGGACGTGCGGCGGGGCGGTTCTGGCCGGCGCACAGGATGCGTTCGATCGCCGCGTAATGGC
This sequence comes from uncultured Planctomycetales bacterium, assembly GCA_964401365.1. Lineage (GTDB taxonomy): Bacteria > Planctomycetota > Phycisphaerae > UBA1845 > Fen-1342 > CAYNYG01. The sequence goes on from CAYNYG010000018.1 coordinate 46,650, forward strand.
GCAGCACGCGCGCCACGTCCGCGTCGGTCAGCCAGGACACCTGGCGCCGCACGTACGCGTTGGCGCGGGGTCCCTCCAGTCGCACGCGGTCGGCGTCGATGGCGCGGCCGAAGGCCCGGTCCGCCATGCGGAACACCGCCCCGACCAGCCGCTTGAGCCGCGGCACGTTGCGTCCGGTGCGCGCGTCGTAGTCCAGGCGGATGCGGTCGGCGGCGAGCTGGAACGTGGCCGGACCGCGGCTCGGCGAGAGCGCGGCGGGCGCTCGGGGCCGGGGCGGGCGTGCGTCGGGAGACGGCGCGCCCGCGCGGCGGCGCGGCAAGGAGCGCGCGGCGGACTCGAACACGATGCCGGCCCGGGTGAGCTTTCGCAGGTGGAAGTAGAGCGAGTCGGGGGCGCGCCCGAGCGCGTCGGCGATGCGCCCCACGGGCGAACGTCCGGCGAGTTTGAGGTACTCGATGATCTCGACGCGGACGGGGGAAGTCAGGGCCGCCCATTGAGCGGGCGTGCGAACGTCGACGCGGGTCTCCGGTCGGGCCGGCATGCGTGCCATGCTAGGGCATTCTTGAAGAAACACAACATATTTCAGGTGGCGTGGCAGGCGCGGCGCGGAAGATGGGGCGAGCCGGAGGCAGCGCCGCCCGCGGGCCGGCCGAGTCGGGGGTTGAGGGGCGGGCTGCCCGAAACGGCGGTCCTCGCGGATGGCCCCCTGGCGCACTCCTGGTCGCGCGCGGTTACTTTCCGCGCTTTGCGGCGCCTCCGCCGGCGGGCTTGGGTGTGCCGGTGGAGGCCGTGCGGGCGCCGCCCGCGCCGGGCTTGTCGCCTTCCTTGGGCTGGCGATCGCCGAGATCGTCGCGCGGCAGCAGGGTGAGCAGGTCTTCGCGGGGCGTCATCAGCACTTCGTCGCCGGCGCGGAGCCCCTCCACGATCTCGATCATGGTGGTGGTCGCGCGGCCGATTTTCACCTCGCGGAGCGCCGCGCCGGATCCCGCACGAACAAAGACGAAGCTCCGCGCGCCGCGGGCGTGCACCGAGACCACGGGGACGGCCAATACGTTGCTCACGTCGCCGACCAGGATTTTCACCTGGGCGGTGTCGCCGGGCGACAACGCCGGATCGCTCTCATCCAGCATGATCTCGGTGGCGTGTTCCTTCAGCTCGGGGTTCCACCAGCTTCGCTGGGAATCCGCGTACTTGGCCACCTTGCTGATCCTGCCGGAGAAGGTGCGGCCCGGGACGGCGGGGACGGTCACCAGGCAAGGCATGCCCTCCGCGACCTTGTGCCGGTCGGACTCGTGGATGCGGGTTGCGACCATCATCTGGGACGTGTCCGGGAGCTTCAGCAGCGTCTGGCCCTTCCAGACGGACTTGCCGGGGCCGATCGGGTCACCGCGCCAGTCATCGTCGGCGTAGCGTACGGTGCCGTCGCTGGGGGCCAGGATGCGGCACTTGGCCAGTTCGCTGCGAAGCCGCTCGAGACGCGACTTGGTGACGGTGAGCTGTGCTTCGGCGTTGGCGACCTTGGCAACGGCCTGTTTCTCCTTGGACTCGGCCTCTTTCTGGACGCGCTCGAACTGCTGCTCGGCCTGGGTGACGGCGGTCTGCTTCTGGGCGCGCTCCTTGGGCGCTTCGTACTGAAGCAGGATGGTCTTGGCGAGCTTGTGCTTCTCCAGCGTCATCTGCGCCTTTTTCACGTCGAAGTCGAGCTCGCGCAGCTTGGTGGCGGTGACGTAGCCCTTGTCCATGAGCCGCTTCGACTTGTCCAACTCCTCCTGCTTGCGCTCGATCTCCAGCGTGGTCTGCTCGATGTCGAGGTTGACGCTGTTGAGCTTCTGGGGGTAGTCGCCGTCCTCGTACTTCTTCAAGTCCAGCCGCGCGATCTCGAGCTCCGTGCGGGCCTTTTCGATGTCGCTGGCGTTCTGACTGGTCTGGATGGCGAGCTCCTGCCGCGCGGCTTCGAGGTCGGAGGTGGAGCGGCTGAGCGAGGCCTCTTCGGTGAGAATCTCCTGCGTGATGCGGTCGGAGGCGAATTCGACCAGAAGGTCGCCCTTCTTGACCGCGGTGCTCTCAGCCACGATGAAGAGGATCGTGTTCTGCGGGCTGTCCAGCTCGCAATGGATGTCGATCGACTTGACCGGCTTGATCTCCCCCGACTCCGACAGCGTCAGGCTCAGGTCGGTCGGCGCGCAAGTGTAGTAGCTCAACTGCGCCGCGCGCGGCGACAACCAGCTCCGAAGTGCTCCGGTCCACACCAGTGCGCCCGCGACGACCACGATCGCGCCGACCGCCACGGCGACCCGCACCAGGCGCCGCGACCACCCCGACGGCCGCACCCGGGCGTACCCCGGGACCGCAGCGGACGGAAGCAGGACGTCCGACGATTCGATCCGGCTCATCGCGGCACTCCTCTCGCGTGGCGCCAGACGGCGCGGAGACCTCCCGGCCCTCGTCCGATCATGGATTCTACACCTGAACGCGGACGGGGTAACACCCGAAATCCACGGAAGCGGGGATTCGGCGCACAACGGCTAACCGGGACGCGGAGTTGGTGAATCGCCGGCGGAGCTCCGCAACGCCCCGTGCGGGTGGCAGCGCGCGTGCACTTCGCGCAGCCGGTCGGTCTGGACGTGGGTGTAGATTTCGGTGGTCGCGATGCTCGCGTGCCCCAGGAGCTCCTGCACGACGCGCAGGTCGGCGCCGCCCTCCAAAAGGTGCGTGGCGAAGCTGTGCCGCAACGTGTGCGGGCTGACTTTTCCCGGGGCCGCGATGCGGCGTGCCTCGCGCCGTACCAGCCGCCAGACCGCGGTGCGCTCGATCGGTCCCCCGCTGCGGCTGAGAAAGAGCGGGCTGCGCGCGCCCACCTTCAAACCGGGCGCGCGGGCCAGAAGCACCGGCCGCAGATGCTGCACGTAGGCCTCGATGGCGTCGGCCGCCTTCTGACCGAGGGGGACGACGCGCTCCCTGCGCCCCTTGCCCATGCAGCGGACGTAGCCGCTCCTGAGGTTCACGTCGGGCTCGCCCAGTCCGCAGAGCTCGCTGACGCGCAGTCCGCAGGCGTAGAACAGCTCGAGGATGGCGCGATCGCGAAGCCCCAGCGCCCGCGCCGGGTCGGGCGCGGTCACCAGCTCGATCGTACGCTCCAGGCTCAGCGTGGCGGGCAAGCGGCTCCAGCGCTTCGGCAGTTCGATGAGCCCGGCGACGTCCGCGTCGATCCTTCCGGTGTGGAACAGCCAGCGGAGCCAGGCCCGGATGGCTACCACGTGCCGCGCGATGGTCGACTCCCGCAGGCGGCGAGCGGACAGCTCGATCATGTGCCCCTGCACCAGGGCCGCGGAGATGTCCGATCCGTCATCGACGCGACGGCGCCGCAGGAAGTCCCCGAACTCGCGCAGGTCGCGCTCATAGGCCTCGAGGGTCCGCGGGGAGTGGCCGCACTCGACGTTCTGAAAGACGCGAAAATCGCGCAGCGTCTGCTCGAACGCGGGCGTGACCGAGGGCGGCGCTGGGAGCGGTTGGGGCGCGGTGGAGCGGCGTTTGGGATCTGGCTTCATGCGGGCATCCGTGCCGACCGCGTCGCCGGGCTCCGCCGGCGTGTCGACGCCCGGCGCTACGGCTTGGCAAGTGCGGCCATCTTGTGCCGGGCCTGTTCCGCGTATTTCGAGCCAGGAAACTGCTTGAGGACCTTATCAAAATGTTCGCGCGCCTTGTCCGGCAGCTTCAACCCGGCGTAGCGCTCGCCGATGTCGAGCCAGCGCTGCGCCTGATCCTCGTCGGCGGCCGCCTGGAGCGCCTTTTGCGCGGCTGGGTCCTTGCGGATACGTTCGGCGGCGGCCCTGGCTTCCTTGCCCTGCGGAGTGGTCGCATACTGCTCGGCCAGGTCCGCGTACAGTCGCAGCGCCCGCGCGAATTCACCGGACTGGAGCGCGTCCTGCGCCCGGTCATCCGCGAGGGCTGCCCGCGCCCCGGTGAGGGCCGCGTCGACGTGCGCCTTTCCAGCCGCGTGGCCGCGCAACCGCTGGACCTGCGTGGCCGCGTCGCGGCCGGCGTCGGAGCCCTCGAAGCGCACCATGAGGTCGGCCGCGCGGCGACAGAGCGCCTCGTCGACCTTGTCGCTGCCGATCGATTCGCGAACCTCCTCGACCTGCTGTCGCGCCTTGGCTTCGGCCGCTTTCATGATCTCGGCCGCCTTGGACTTCGAGGTGGCGTCGGTCGCGGCGACGCTGCTCGCAAGCGTGTACGCCTTGCCGACGTCGCCCGACGCTTCGGCCTGGGCGGCCTGCGCAAGGCGTCGCGCGGCGGCGCCAGCGTCGGCGGCGGCGGCACCGGGCTCCAGCAGGGTCTCGATCCGCGCGCCGAGCTCGTTCGAGACCTCGCCGCGCCAGGCGATGAGCCCCGAGCGATCAATCAGAAAGGCCTCCGGGAAGGCCGAAACGTCGTAGGCTTCATCCGGCTGGCCGCCGTATCCGTAGCGGAAGGGGACCTGGTGTTTGGCGACGAATTGTTCGACGGGCTCCTTGTCCTCGGGACACATCCCTACGACCTCCAGCCCGCGTGACGCGTACTTCTTGTGCAGTCCGACCAGCAGGGGAATCGCGGCCGCGGATGGGTCGTCGTCGGTACGCAGGAACGCCAGCAGGATCACCTTCCCCCGCGCCGTGGCGATCGAGAAGTGGTCCTCCTTGCCCTGGTAGTTCGGGGCGCTGATTTCCGGCGCCGGCTGCCCGACGAACTGCCCCGCCGCCGATGCGCTCAGCCAAACCGCGGCGGCCCACGCCTGCGCGGCGCGGCACGCGTGAAGAACGCTCCGAGGCACCATAGGTCGTGGTCTCCAGGCACGGCACACCGCCCGCGGCGTGCGGCGCCTCAACCTACCCGCCCGGAGTGTCGCTGTCTAACCCGCGCGGCAGGCGGCAGCGGCCGGTCTTGACCCTGCGCCACCGGGAGGGTATCGAAGTCCCATGAAGCCGGCCGAACGAATCATCATCGTCGATTTCGGCAGTCAGACCTGCCACCTGATCGCGCGACGCGTACGCGAGTCCCACGTATTCAGCGAGATCGTCGCGCCCAGCATCGCGCCGGAGGCGCTGCGCGACAACGGCGTGCGCGGCATCATCCTGTCCGGCGGACCCGCCAGCGTCTACGAGCCCGACGCCCCCACCTGCGACCCGCGGCTGTTCGAGCTCGGCATCCCCGTGCTGGGCATCTGCTACGGAATGCAGCTCGCATGCAAGCTCATGGGCGGCGACGTCCGCGCCGGGCGGGCGCGCGAGTACGGTCGCGTGCGGGTCCACGTGGCGCAGCGCGACGCGCTGCTCAATCAGCTTCCGGCCGAAATCACGGCCTGGATGAGCCACGGTGACATCGTCACCGACGTCGGCGGTGATTTCGTCGCGCTGGCGACCACGGAGCACTGCCCGATCGCGGCGGTGCGGCACGTGTCGCGCCCGGTTTTCGGGGTTCAGTTCCACCCCGAGGTGACGCACACGCCGCTGGGGGAGCGCATCATCCGCAACTTCGCCTACGACATCTGCGGGTGCGCCGGCACATGGAAGGTGGGCGACGTGATCGAGGGCGCGGTGCAGGACGTCCGCCGGCAAGTGGGGGACGAAGCACGAGTCATCTGCGGGCTGTCCGGGGGCGTGGACAGCAGCGTGGCGGCGGCGCTGATCCATCGGGCGCTGGGCGATCGGCTCATCTGCATCTTCGTGGACAACGGCCTGCTGCGGCACAAGGAAGCCGAACTGGTCGAAGCGACCTTCCGCGGACACTTCCACATGCAGCTTCGCCTGGCCGATGCGCGGCAGCGGTTCCTCAGGGCCCTGGCGCACATCGCGGACCCGCAGGAGAAGCGGCGTGTCATCGGCCACGAGTTCATCGAGGTTTTCCGGCAGGAGGCGCAGCGCCTGGAGGGAGTGCGCTACCTGGCGCAGGGCACGACCTACCCGGACGTGATCGAGTCGGGGCACAGTCCGGGCGGGCACGCGGCGGTCATCAAGTCGCACCACAACGTGGGCGGACTTCCGGCGGAGCTGGGGTTTGAGCTGGTCGAGCCGTTACGGTTTCTGTTCAAGGACGAGGTGCGGCAGGTGGGCGAGGCGCTGGGGCTGCCGGAGGAAATCGTGTGGCGGCATCCGTTCCCCGGACCGGGGCTGGCGGTGCGCATCGCGGGGGAGGTGACGGAAGCGCGGCTGGAGCTGCTGCGCGCCGCCGACGAGATTCTGATCGAGGAGATCAAGGTCGCGGGGTGGTACCGCAAGATCGGGCAGGCGTTCGCGGTGCTGGCGCCGATCGAGAGCGTGGGCGTGATGGGCGACGGGCGCTCCTACAGCGGGCAGAACCTGGTGGTGCTGCGAATGGTGGAGACGACGGATTTCATGACGGCCGACTGGGTGCGGATCGAGCCGGAGGTTCTGGCGCGCGTCAGCAGCCGCATCATGAACGAGGTACCGGGCGTGAACCGCGTGGCCTACGACGTTTCGAGCAAGCCACCGGCCACGATCGAGTGGCAGTAGGCGGGGCTGCCCGCCCGGGTGGGGATTTCGCGCCCGTCATACGTGCTCGGGTCGAGCGGGAACAGCGGGGCGCCGTCCGGGGCGGAGATCCGCCCGCCGGCGGCCTCGACCAGGCAGGCGCCAGCGGCGATGTCCCACAACTTCGAATCGTTGGAGAGGGCCAGCTCGAGCTGCCCGGCGGCGACCATCGCCAGGTGCAGCGCGGTCGACCCGAGCGTGCGGAGGACGGCGTCGCGCGGCAGGCTGTCGAGCAGCCCGGCGTCGTCGCGGAACTTGCTGGGCACCGCGACCAGGTGCGGGCGACGGTGATCGGGGGGCGTGCGCAGGGGCCGGCCGTTCAGGAATGCGCCGCCGCCGATGCTGCCGCCGAACAGCTCGTCGCGGATGGGGTCGTAGATGGCGCCGGCGCGCGGCACGCCCGCGACCAACACGCCGACGGAGCAGCAGAAGAGCGGGATGCCGCGGACGAAGTTGCGCGTACCGTCGATCGGGTCGATGACCCAGCAAACCGAGCCGCGCGGTGTGGCGGCCGCGGGCTCTGCGAGCGACTCTTCCGCCAGGAGCGCGTCCGCGGGGCGCGTGCGGCGGATCAAGGCGACGACGGCGTGCTGCGCAGCGTGGTCGGCGTCAGAAACCTCGCTGCCGTCGGACTTCGTGCTGACGGTGACGCTGGTACGGAACAGCGCGCGCGCTGCGACACCGCCGGCGCGTGCCGCCGCCTCGGCCAGGGCGCGCAGCGCAGCCTCGTCGGCGCTTCGGTCTCCCAACGCGGGCTCGGTCACTTCTTCCTTTGCTTCGAGGCGTCGTCGGCAGCCTTCTGGAGCTGCTCGGCCTGCTCGGCGATCTGCCGCAGCCAGCGCGAAACGAAGCCGGTTCTGGCGGGGCGGCGTGCCGCAGGCGGGCGATCCTTTTCGCGCTGAATCTGCCGCCGGATAATCAGCGACTCAAAGATGCCGTAGATATTGGTCGCCATCCAGTAGAGCGTCAGGCCGGAGGGCATCGAATAGAACATGATGGGGAACATGATCGACATCATGTTGGCGATCATCTGCTGCTGGCGGAGCTGATCCTGCGGGGAGAGGCCGCCGGCGGGTCGCTCCTGCGAGGCCTGGGAGCGGGCGGCCTCGATCTTGGCGTGCTGCGCGGGCTTGGGCATGTACTTCTGCTGGAGGTACATGCTCACGCCCATCAGGATCGGCATCAGGTTCAGCGAGTGGATGTTGCTGAAGAGCGGGCCGATCAGAGGCAGCCAGCCCAGGATCGGGATGGTCACGCCCTCGCCCGAGAAGCGCAGGAACGCGTCGGGCTGCGACAGGTCGCGGATCCACCACCCGTCGAACGGCGCGTTGCGCAGGTGGATGTCGAAGTTGACCGTCGTCCACAGCGCCACCAGGATCGGCATCTGGATGAACATCGGCAGCATCGACACGAAGCTGGCGGCCGGGTTCACGTTCTCCTCGGCCCACAGCTTCATCATCTCCTGGTTCTGCTTGACCTTGTCGTTGGCGAACTTCTCCTTGATCGCGGCCATCTTCGGCTGGATGCGGCCCATCGACTCCTGCATGCGGTACATCGACTTCTGCTGGAACACCGACAGCGGGTGCAGCAGCGTCCGCACGATGATCACCAGCACGATGATCGACACCCCGTAGTTCCGCACGATCCGGTACACCGCGTCCATCAGCCAGGTCATGACCGTGGGCAGCGGCTCGAACGTGCACACGCAGCAGCCCATGTCCAGCGACTTGATCGCCGTGAAGTTCAGTCCCTTCGCGTCCACGAACGCCGGATTGACCGCCTTGACCAGGTCGACGTCCTTGGGCCCGGCGTAGACCTCGAAGCGGCACGCCCCGGTCGCCCCGGGGGCGATCGTCATCGGGCGCGCCACAAAGCGCGTCGTCGCGTCCCCCGCGTCGGACGCCAGCGCCGGCGCCGCCAGCGCCGCGAGCACGGCGGCGATCGGCCGGTCCGCGTCCCCGCTGGTGAGCGGCCGCACGAACACGGCGAAGTACTTGTCGGCCACGGCGCCCCAGAGCGGTCGCGCCTGCGCGTCGGCGGGAGTGAAGCTCCGCGACCCGCCCTCCTTGTAAATCGCGTCGCGCTGCGCGTGCTCGAGCTGAAAACCCCCGTCCGACTTGCGAAAGCCCGCCACCACGCGGCGGTTGGTGCGCGTGCGCGGATCGTCCGCGGGCACGCCCACCGGGCCGTCCTGAGTCAGCATCACGTCCAGCGGTCCGGACGACAGGTTCTCGACCGCCAGGGTCAGCGTCAGCAGGGGCTTGGCGCGATCCAGCTCGTAGGTCTTGTGGACCCGCAACACGCCCCGGGGATGCTCCGGCGATTGCAGAGTGGTGGAGAAAGTCACCTTGCGTGTCGCCGGATCGCTGGCCGCGTCCCACACCACGTCGCGCAGGGACCATTCGCGCTGTCCGAGCTGCTCGACGCGGATGCGCGGCGTGGCAAACGACGCCGCCTGGTGTTCGCCGTCCGCGACGGGGTTCAGGATGGCAAACGGCTCGTTGCTCTGCGCATCGAGGCGGTGGGCGTACAAGCCGTTCCTGAGTCGGGCCGTCAGGCGCGCCGACGTGACCGTTGCGCCGAGCGAGCTGAGCTCGACCTCCATCGCCGGATCGTCACGACCGCCCAGCGTCAACAAACGGGGATGCTCGCCGGAGCCGAACACCAGGCCGTCGGAGGGCGCGCTGCTGGCGGGACCGATCGTCGCCGGGCCGACGCCGCCGGGCGCCGCGCCGCCTCCGCCGGCAACCGCCGGAGGACGCGGCTGGGGAAGGAACCTGGCGACGATGTACTGCCAGGCGATGAACACCGCCAGCGCCGCCGCCATCGCCGCGATCAATCTCCGCGTTTCCATTACGCGCCCCGTCGCGCGGACCGCGCCGTGCCCGTCCGCGCGGGTCGTCTGCGCCGCAGCGGCGCGGTGCGGCCCGCGCCAGCGCCGGGACGGGGAGCGTACTCGTCACGGATCTTCACGACGCGCCCGGTGCGGGACGACTTCCGCAGCGCGTCCAGCACGCGCATGACCCGCAGGGTCTCCCGCGGCCGAATCAGCAGCTCCGCCCGGCCCAGAATGGCGTCGCGCACGTTGCGATACACCGCGTCCCAGTCCTCCGCGCGGGCCTGCGCCGGCGTCATGCTCGGTTTCCCGTCACCGTTTGGCGAGTAGAAAACGCCGCCCGTTTTCTCATGCCGGAATCCGGCGCGCTCCCCGCTGATCGCCCAGCTCACGTCGATGCCCACGGCCGCCGCGTGCGAAACCTCCAGCAGCGCCGTCGTGCCGCCGGCCAACCGCAGCACGGCCAGGAACTGGTCGTCGGCGTCGCGTGTCCAGCGCCGCGCGCGGAGGTCGCAGTACACGTCCTCGACCGGCTGCGGCAGCAGCAGCAGCACCTGGTCGATCAGGTGCGGGCCGAAGTCCAGCAGCGCGCCGCCGCCGTACGCAGCCTCGCTGCGCCACTTGGGGCGGAAGGCGGGCGTGGCGTAGGTGTGCATCAGACGCGAGTACGCCCAGTGGATCACGCGCAGGTCCCAGACGCGCCCGAGGCGCCCGGACTCGACCGCGTCGCGGGCGGCCAGGAAGTCCGCGTCGTAGCGGCGGTTCTGAAACGTGACCAGCATCCGGCCGGCGCGGTCCGCGGCGGCGAACATGCGCCGCGCTTCCCGCTCGGTCTGGGCGATCGGTTTCTCGACGATTACGTGCCGGCCGGCGCGCAGGGCGGCCAGCACGGGCGTGACGTGCGCGTGCGACGGGGTGGCCACGACGACCACGTCGGTCCCGCCGTCCTTCAGGAACGCGTCGAGCCGGTCGAACGTGCGGCAGCCGTATTCGCGCTGCGCGCGTTCGCGGCGGGCGGGGGTGATGTCGCACACGCTGCGCAGCGTGAAGCCGCTGGTGCGCAGCGCGCAGCGCGCGTGCCACTCGGCCATGGTGCCGAACCCGATGATGCCGACGTTGAGGCTCACAGGCCGTGGTGCTCGTGTGGTGCTCATGCCATCCGTCGCGCCGGGGCGTTCGCGGCGCCCAGCCCCTGCGGATGCGTAGGCCGGGCGATGCGAACCGAGCATTCTAGGGGGACGGCGCAGGGGTGCAATCCGCGAGCGCCGAGCGCGCGGCGGCGAGCCACAGTGGACGCCCTGTCGCTGAATCGGGGCACGAGCCGTGCGTGCAGGGAAGGCGGGGCTGCGACAGGCTCGGGCGGCGATGGAGCGCGCCGGCGGGTGCGACCGCGGTGGCACACCCGGGCGACTCGGCCCGTGGTGCATGCACGACCGAATCGGAATTCTTTTCCGGTCGGCCCGGCGGTTGTCGTGAGAGTGACTGGGTGCCGGGACGCACAGGGACGCAGCGTTCGCGGGCCGCGCGCCGGGCACCGACCTGGGAGACGACACCATGCGATGCTTGCGACCCTCGGTTTCCGACCGACTGTTACGAGGCGCAGTCACGGCGTTGGCGGTGCTGGGCGGGACCGCAACGGCCGACGTACCGCGACGGATGAGTTTTCAGGGCCAGCTCGCCGGATACGGCGACATCAGTGTGCACGTCGAAGTGGAGTTCTGGACGGCGTTCAGCGGTGGGACTTCCCTGTTCTACGAAGATCATGGGCTTGTGGCGCTGGACGACGGCGTCTTCGCCCTGACGATCGGTTCGGTCGCCGGAACGGTGCCCGATTCCGCGCTCGACTCGGCCGAGGTCTGGCTCGAGCTGACGGTCGAGGGAACCGCGCTGCCGCGGACGCGCCTGCTATCGGTTCCCTGGGCGGTCAAGGCGATATCGGCGGAGCAACTGCTGATCCCGGGCACATTCACGCCCGCGGTGACCGTCAATGCCGGCGGGAACGTCGGCGTGAACTCCAAGGTCGAGATCGGCAAGGCCTCCGACAAGGGATACCTCAACCTGTTGCAGGCGGACGGCGAGCATGGGATCGAGCTGGACGGCGAGACGGCGGAAGGCGGCGGGCTGCTGACCCTCCGCGGGCAGACCGACCCGTCCGTGCGTTTCTACGGCGCCGACTGGGACGGCGACGGCGGAAGCCTGCTGGAGATGAACTACGCCGGTAACGCCGCGGTTCGGGTCGACGCGCATCAGCCGAGCTCCGGCGGCGGCGGAGCGGCCCTGTCGCTCTACAACGGCGCCGGCCTGGACACCGTCTACCTCGACGCCGACTCGAGCGATTCCGCGTACCTCCGCCTGAAGGACGCGGGCGGCAGCGCCGGCATCACGCTCAGCGCGGCGGACGGGAAGATCACCTGCGGCAGCGTCGGCGTGATCTCCGGGGTCGAAATCGCCCAGGTCGACAACAAGGGCTACATCAACCTGTTGCAGCAGGACGGCGATCACGGCGTGACGCTCGGCGCCGAGACGTTCACGGGCGGCGGGCTCATCACCGTCCGCGGGGTCACGGATACGTCGCTCCTGATCTGGGGCGCCGATTCCGACGAGAACGGCGGCAGCCTGCTGGAAATGAAGTACAACGGCAATGCCGCCATCAAGCTCGACGCGTACCAGTCCGGCAGCGGCGGCGCCGTGATGTCGATGTGGAACAGCGCCGGCGTCGACACGGTCTACTTCGACGCCGACGTGAACAACGCGGCGCAGCTCACCCTGAAGAACGCCAGCAACGTCGGAACCGTCACCCTGAGCGGCGGCGATGGAACCGTCACCTGCCAGGTTCTCAATGTCACGGGCGCCGACGTGGCGGAGCGCTTCCCCGTCACCGACCGCGTCGAGCCCGGCATGGTGGTCGAGATCGACCCGGACCACGCCGGCCAGCTTCGACTGGCGCGGTCCGCCTACAGTCCGCGCGTGGCCGGCATCGTGAGCGGCGCCGGCGATCTTCCCGCCGGGACGATTCTCGGAAATCTGCCCGGTCACGAAGACGCCCCCCCGATCGCCCTGTCCGGCCGCGTGTGGACCTGGTGCGACGCGAGCGAACGGCCCATTGAGCCGGGCGACCGCCTGACCACTTCGGCTACGGCGGGCCACGCGATGAAGGCGATCGACATGGAGCGCGCCGACGGCGCGACTCTCGGAAAAGCCATGACGCGGCTCGAACGCGGTCGCGGGCTGGTGCTGGTCCTGGTGCGGCCTCAGTAGGGAACGAACGGCCTGAACGACGAGCGAACGGAACTGACGAGGTGAATCATGAGCAGCTACACGCATTGCCGTTTCAGAAGTGCGATCGGGCCGGGCCGGCGGTCCGCGGGCTGGGGTGCGCTGCTGGTCGCGGGCGTCGCGAGTGCCGCGCTGGGGCAGCAGCTACCCAAGCCGCCGCCCTCGGCGATGCCGGAAGACCTGCCGATGCCGACTACGCTCTACGACGCGCAGCGATTCGCGGCGCGGTCGCCGCTGGCGGTGGCCGACCTGATCGAAGCCATGCGGCAGCGCGGGGTGACGATGCGGGACGATCGCAGGGTGGAAGTGGAGATCGTCGGGCGGCGCGGGTCGGCCGCGGTCGGCGCCGATACGTTGGCGCGATTCGGCGGTGAAGTGGTTGGCACCTGGCGGCATCGATCGCACGTGTGGATCCCCGTCGACAAGCTGGACGCGGTCGCACGCTCGTTGCCGAAGGGGTACACGATCGAGCAGCCGCACTTCCGCCTCGACGACGTGGACGGGGAGGGTCCGGCGAAGGTGAACTCGGCGGGCTACCGCGACGGCGGCGCCGACGGGGACGGGCTGGTGATTGCGATCATCGACATGCAGTTCAGCAACCTGACCAGCGCCCGCACCAACGGCGACGCCCCCCCCACGTCGCGGACGACGCAGATCAACTACGCCGGTGGGACCTTCGAGTCGGGCGGCAACCACGGCACCGGGTGCGTGGAAGCGGCCTACGATCACTGTCCGGGCGCCACCTGGCGGCTGTACAAGATTTCGACCACGACCGACCTGGGCAACGCCGTGGATGATGCGATCGACAATGACGTGGACATCATTTCGCACTCGATCAGTTGGTACAACGTCGGCTGGAACGACAACGACGGCGACGCCTGCGACGCCGCCAACGCGGCCGCCGACACTGCCATCCTGTTCTTCACCTCGGCCGGCAACGCCGCCAATCAGCACTGGCAGGGCAATTTCAAGTCCGGAAGCGGCGACGCGGACTGGCACGACTGGAACAACGACGGGGACGAAACCAACAACATCACGATCACGCCGGGTGAGACGGCGACGATCTACCTGTCGTGGGACACGTCCGGCGACACCTACAACTATGACCTGTACCTGTACGACACCGATCTGAACAGCACGCTCGCTTCCAGCACGCGTTCGGGTGAGAACTACGAGTCCTGCACGTGGACCAACGGCGGCTCGTCCAACAAGACGGCGCACCTGGCCGTCTATCGCAGCTCCGGCGGCGCGACCGAGTTCGAGGTGTTCGTCGGCATCGCCACCACCCCGCAATACAACACGGTCACCGGCTCTACGACCTCGCCCAGCAACTCCACCAGCGCCAACGTCATCTCGGTCGGCGCCGTCAGCGTCACCGACGCCGACGGCGACGGAACCTCCGACTACGACGAGCCCGCCGGCCACAGCCCGCTGCGCAGCTACAGCAGCCGCGGACCCAGCAATGACGGCATGACCCTGCCGGACATCAGCGGGCCGACCGACACGTCGGGCTTCGTCTACGGCACGAACGGCTTCGGCGGCACGAGCGCCGCCACGCCCAACGTCGCCGGCGCCTGCTGTGCCTTCCGTTCGTCGCAGCTCTACCTCAACACCTACCCCAACGGGTGGCTGATGCGCGCCCAGGCCGAAATCTACAAGGACTGGGGAACGACCGGCAACGACGACCTGTACGGCTACGGAGGCGCGCGGCTGATCAACTTCCACGGGAACACCTACTGGGTGTCACGCGCGTACGGCAACACGATCGACGATCCGGACCTGCCCTTCTACACGGTCGCCGCGGCCCAGGCCGCAGTACCCGCCGGCGGGCGGATCGTCTTCGTCTACGGCGGGAGCTATCCGGAGCCGGTGACGCTGAACAAGGACGTGCGCTACGAGACGATCGGCAACACCGCGACGCTGGGAGATTGACGACGGCGCGCGCGGCGAAGCGCGGCGGATGGCCCTGCGGTCCGCCGCGACCTGGCAGTGAACCCTGAGGCGCGGGCCCGCTTCGCGGACCGCGCATGGAGGCTCGACAATGAAACCGAATGCAAAGTGGCTGTGCAGCGCGGCGGCGGCCGCAATCACGGCCGGCAGCGCGGGTCAGCAACTCGTGGCGCCGCTCCTGAGCGCGGGCGGACGCGTGGACGCGAGCGGCAACATCACCGTCGTCGGGCCGCTCGCAGTCGGAACGGTCTCGGTCGGTTCGACGACCGCGGAGCTTGGCCCGGTGCCCTGCTGGCTGGGACAGGCGGGCGCCGACCCGTGCGACACGAATTGCGACGGGAGCGTCAACGGCCTGGACATCAGCCTGTTCATCGCCATCCTGAACGGTGCCGCGGGCTGCTCGCCCGAGGCGGGCGACGCGAACGGCGACGGGAGCGTGAACGGACTCGACATTTCCGGGTTCGCGGCCTGTCTGTCGCCATAGCGTTCTCGGAGGCCGACCGCTCGCGTGCGAACCAGCGGCAGGCGCGCCACGCGCGCCTGCCGCACCGGCACGACGGTGAGGGATCGACGCGACATGCGTCGACACGGCAATCGGCCGGGCGGAGGGCCGATGCGCAGTGACTGCCAACGCGCGGCGCCGGGCCTGTGCGGTGGCCGAACGCCGTGAATCCATGCTGGGGGTGGCGCATGTCGGCTTGCAACGGCTCGGGGCGGGCGCGTGGCCGGACGCCGTGACGCACTGGCGATCGGAATGGGGGGCCGTACAATGCCCGAGGGCGCCCGATGGCAGCCGCGCGTCGTCGCGGCTCGCCGGGCGGGGTGTTCGCAGGAGAATCGACGGTGATTCGAACCACGATCAGGACCGTCGGGATTGTCGGTGCCGGACAGATGGGTTCGGGGATCGCGCAGGTTTTCGCCCAGGCCGGGCGAAGGGTTCTGCTGCACGACGCGCTGGCCGGCGCCGCGGACCGGGCGGTGAGCGGCATCGGCGGGTTTCTCGACAAGGCCGTTTCGAAGGGCAAGCTGGACGCCGCTGCCGCCAGTGCGGCCAAAGGCAACCTGCGCGTGGCGGGTCTGGGGGACCTGGCCCAGGCCGACCTGGTGGTCGAAGCGGCCACGGAGCGGGTCGAGCTGAAGAAGGAGCTCTTCGCGGCGTTGGACAAGACCCTGCCGCGCGACGTCGTGCTGGCCAGCAACACCAGCAGCATCTCCATCAGCGAGCTGGCCGCGGCGACCACCCGTCCGGACCAGTTCATCGGCATGCACTTCTTCAACCCTGTGCCGCTGATGAAGCTGGTCGAGGTGGTGGTCGGGTTGCAGACGGCCGAGCCGGTGGTTGAGCTGGTGATGACCCTGTCGAAGGAGCTGGGCAAGACGCCGCTGCGCGTCAAGGACCACCCGGGCTTCGTCAGCAATCGCATCCTCATGCCGCTCATCAACGAGGCGGTGGCCTGCCTGAGCGACGGAGTGGCCGACGCGGCGACGATCGACGAGGTGATGAAGCTGGGGATGAACCACCCGATGGGCCCGCTGGCGCTGGCGGACCTGATCGGACTGGACACGTGCCTGTTCATCCTGGAAGTTCTGCACCGCGACCTGGGCGAGGACCGCTACCGGCCCACGCCGCTGCTGCGGACGATGGTTCGCGCGGGCCTGCTGGGCCGCAAGTCCGGAAAGGGGTTTCATTCCTATGCCTAACTCGACGCGCGTGGAGATGACGACGCACGGCGCCGTCGCGACGATCCGCTTCTCGAGCGAAAAGGGCGTGAGCGTGTTCTCCTCGCGCGTGCTGGGCGAGGTGGGCGAGTACGTCGGGCGGCTGTCCGAAGACTCCCGGACGCGCTTCGTGGTGTTCCGCGGGGAGGGCAAGACCTTTGTCGCCGGGGCGGACATCGAGGAGATGTCGCACTTCGAGGAAGCGCAGGGTCGCGTTTTCGCCGAGCACGGCCACAGCGTTTTTCGCGCGCTCGAGAACCTGCCCCAGGTAACCATCGCGGCGATCAACGGGCACGCGCTGGGCGGCGGCTGCGAGCTGGCGCTGGCGTGCGACTTCCGTTTGATGGCGTCCGGCGCCCGCATCGGCCAGCCGGAGGTCCACCTCGGCCTGATTCCCGGGTGGGGCGGGACGCAGCGCCTCCCGCGCCTGATCGGACCGGCCGCCGCGCGACGCCTGCTCTACTCGGGCGAGGCGATCACGGCCGACGAGGCGCGGCGCATCGGGCTGGTGGACGAGGTGGTGGCGTCGGCGGAGTCCCTCGACGAGGCCATCGCCCGCTGGATTGCGGCGTTCGCCAAGGCCTCGCCCAAGGCGATCACGCGCGTGAAGCGCTCTCTGGCCAGCGGGGACGAAGTGCGCCAGTTCGCCTGCTGCTTCAGTTGCTCCGACGCCGAGGATGGGATGCAGGCCTTCCTGCAAAAGCGCCCGGCAAGCTGGACAACCTGACCCGCGACCGGACGGCGTCGCCCGAACACGGGCGCACTCCCTTCTGCGCGCGGCTCGACTCCGGTGTCAACCGACTGCGTCGCCGGCGCACGTGCCGTTCCGGCCGGTTTTCGATGGAATCGCTTGTCGGCCCGGCACCGGCCGACACGGACTGCTGGAAAGGAACTATGTCGGCCTCCTCGCTCGCTCTTCGCCTCGCCGAAAAGGCGCTGGCGACCCGTTTCGAACAGCTCGATCCGCGCGTGGTTCACGAGGTGAAACGCCGCATGCTCGACAGCCTCGGCTGCGCCCTGGGGGCTTGGCGCAGCGGCCCTGCGCGCGTGACGCGCGAGGCCGCCGCGGCCGTGTCGGTCCCGGGCGGGGCCAGCCTCTTCGGGTCGAAGCATCGCACGACGCCGGACCTGGCCGCGTTCAGCAACGGCGCGCTGGTGCGTTACCTGGACTTCAACGACACCTATCTGAGCCTTGAGCCGGCGCACCCCAGCGACAACATCCCCGCCTGCCTGGCCGTCGGGCAGTCCAGCGGCGCCGACGGCCGGCGCATCATCGCCGCGATCGCGTTGGCTTACGAACTTCAGTGCCGCCTCTGCGACGCGGCCTCCCTCCGCAAGCACGGCTGGGACCACGTCTGCTACGGCGCGTTCTCCTCCGCACTAGCGGCGGGCTACCTCTACGGGCTCGACGCGGACCGGATGGTGCACGCGCTGGGCATCGCGGGCGTCAGCAACTTCGCCACCCGCCAGACGCGCACCGGGCAGCTCTCGATGTGGAAGGCCTGTGCGTTCTCCAACGCCGCCCGCAACGGCGTCTTTGCCGCCGACCTGGCGCGGCGCGGCATGACCGGCCCGAACGAGATCTTTGAAGGACCCAAGGGGCTGTTCCAGATGATCACCGGCCCGTTCGAGCCGGCCTGGGCAGCGCGCGGCGACGACTACATGATCCTCAAGACCTACATCAAGTTCTGGCCCGCCGAGTACCACTCGCAGTCGGCCATCGACGCCTGCCTGCAACTGCGCCCCGAGGTCGGCGACCCGTCCGCGATCGAGAGCATCCGCGTCGAGAGCTTCGAGGCCGCCGTCAGCATCATCGGCAGCGAGCCCGAGAAATGGCGCCCCACCAGCCGCGAGACCGCCGATCACAGCATGGGCTTCTGCATGGCCTGCGCGCTGATTGACGGAGACGTGACGCGCGGCTCGTTCAGCGAAGACAAGATCCGCGACCCGCGCATCCTGGCGCTGCTGGACAAGATCCGCATCGTGGAAACCCCCGAGTGCAACGCCGGGTACCCCGACGGCATCCCCAACAAGGTCATCATCCGCACCGCCGACGGACGCACGCTGACGCGCAAGGTCAACTATCCGCGCGGCCACGCGGGCAACCCCATGACCGACGACGAGGTCGTGGCCAAGTTCAAGCGGCAGGCCGACGGAATCGTCAGCACCTCCACCGCCGATAGGATCATCGAGACGGCGATGCGTTTCGAGCGGGTCGGCGACGCGGCGGAGTTGATCGAGTTCACCGTCAGCGGCTAGCGCAGCGCGCCGCAACCCGCGCGAACCGTTGCGCCGGACCTGCACTCCCGGTTGGAGAGCGACACATGAGCGACAAGGCAATCCTCCAGTACGGCGGAAAGAGCTACGAACTACCGGTCGTCACCGGCAGCGAGCAAGAGAAGGCGATCGACATCTCCCATCTCCGCGCACAGACCGGCCTGATCACGCTCGACGACGGCTACGGCAACACCGGCTCGTGCGTCAGCCGCATCACCTTCATCGACGGCGAGAAGGGCATCCTGCGCTACCGCGGCTACCCGATCGAGAAGCTGGCCGAGCACTCCAATTTCGTCGAGACCGCCTACCTCCTCATCTTCGGGCAGTTGCCCACCCCGGCCGAGCTCAAGGACTTCCGCCAGAAGCTCAGCGACCACGAGTTCATCCACGAGGGCCTGCGGCACAACTTCGAGGGCTTTCCAACCGACGCGCACCCGATGGCCATCCTCTCGGCGATGGTCAACGCCGTCGGGTGCTTTCAGACCTCCCTCATCCGCGCCAACGATGACGAGTCCTTCGTGGTCGCCGCGGCGCGCCTGATGAGCAAGGTGCGCACCATCGCCGCGTTCAGCTACAAGAAGTCCATCGGCCGGCCGATGATCTACCCCAACGCCGAGCTGCCCTACACCGCCAACTTCCTGCACATGATGTTCAGCCGGCCCTACCGCGAGTACGTGCCCGACCCGGCCGTGGTGCGCGCCCTGGACGTCATCCTGCTGCTGCACGCCGACCACGAGCAGAACTGCTCCACCTCCACCGTCCGCATGGTGGGCTCGTCCAAGGCCAGCCTGTGGGCCGCCGTCGCCGCCGGCGTCTGTGCCCTGTGGGGGCCGCTGCACGGCGGAGCGAACCAGGAAGTCATCGAGATGCTGACGCAGATCCGCGAGAGCGGCCAGCCGGTCGAGTCCTTCGTCGACAAGGTGAAGGACAAGGCCGGCCAGGCGCGGCTGATGGGATTCGGCCACCGGGTCTACAAGAACTTCGATCCCCGCGCCACCATCATCAAGCGCGCCTGCGACGACGTGCTCAACAAGCTCGGCATTCACGATCCGCTGCTCGAGATCGCCGTCAAGCTCGAGGAAGCCGCTCTCAAGGACCCCTACTTCGTCGAACGCAAGCTTTACCCCAACGTGGACTTCTACAGCGGCATCATCATGCGCGCCATCGGCATCCCCTTGAACATGTTCACCGTCATCTTCGCCATCGGCCGCATCCCCGGCTGGATCGCCAACTGGCGCGAGGTGCAGACCAGCCCGCACGGACGGATCAATCGGCCGCGGCAGATCTACGACGGTCCCACCGTTCGCGACTACGTGCCGCTCGATCGGCGCTAGTGCGCCTGGCCCGGCGATCGCCGACAGCCGACCTCAACGCTTGGCGGCGGCGCGCTCCTTGGCGGCAGCGATGACCTCTTCCTGCACGTCGCGCGGGGCGCGATCGTAGCGCGCGAATTCCATCGAGAAGGTCGCCTTGCCCTGCGTCATCGAGCGCACGTCGGTCGAGTACCCGAACATCGCCGCC
This sequence comes from uncultured Planctomycetales bacterium, assembly GCA_964401365.1. Lineage (GTDB taxonomy): Bacteria > Planctomycetota > Phycisphaerae > UBA1845 > Fen-1342 > CAYNYG01. Next base: position 66,756 of record CAYNYG010000018.1, read on the forward strand.
AGCGGCACCTCGGCCGTGATGACCGTCGAGGCACCCTTGGTCTCGTTGCCGTGGATGATGCCGCGGCGGCTGGACAGGTCCCCGATCACGGAGCCCTGGAACTCGCTGGGGACTTCGACCTCGACGGCCATGATCGGCTCGAGGATCGCCGGCTTGGAGCGCAGGAAGGTCTCCTTGAATGCGTCGCGCGAGCAGATCTGGAACGCGAGGTCGGACGAGTCGACCGCGTGCGACGAGCCGTCCTGGAGGACCATCTTGACGCGCACCACCTCGTACCCGGCCAGCGGACCCTTCATGCGCGCCGTCTGGAAGCCCTTGTCGCAGGAGGGGATGTACTCGGTCGGGATGCGCCCGCCGAAGACTTCGTTCTCGAATACGTAGTCCTCGCCCGCGTCCGGCGCGAGCGGAACCATGCGGCCGATGACGTGCGCGTACTGCCCGGATCCGCCGGTCTGCTTCTTGTGCTTGTAGTTGAACTCGACTTCCTGCGTGGGAGCTTCGCGGTAGTTGACCTTGGGGGCGCCCACCTCGACCTCGCAGTGGTACTCGCGGCGGATGCGCTCGATGTAGATTTCCAGGTGCAGCTCGCCCATGCCGGAGATGATCGTCTCCCCGGATTCCTGGTCGGTGCTGACGTGGAAGGTGGGATCCTCGCGCGAGAAGCGCCCCAACGCCTTCGACAGCTTGTCGCGGTCGGCCGTCTTGGTCGGCCGCACCGCCAGCGAGATGACCGGCTCGGGCGCGAAGATCGCCTCGAGCGAGACGTTCAGCGACTCGTCGCACAGCGTGTCGCCCGACGCACAGTCGACCCCGATCAGGGCCACGATGTCGCCGGCGCCGGCCTCGGTGATTTCCTCGCGGTCGTTGGCGTGCATGCGCACCATGCGGCTGACGCGCTGCGTGCGCCCGGTGCGCGGGTTGAAATAGACGCCAGCCTTGCGCAGCCGGCCCTGGTAGACGCGGGTGTAGGTCAACTGTCCGAAGGCCTCGTCCACGAGCTTGAACGCCATCGCGACGGCCGGCGCGTCCGGGTCGGCGGTGATGGTGGTTTCGGCCCCGTCGTTGGCGTTGTCCTTCACGAAGTACATGCGGTCCAGCGGAGAGGGCAGGTAGCGCACGATCGCGTCCAGCAGCGGCTGAACGCCCCGGTTCTTGAAGGCCGAGCCCATCATGACCGGGACGATCTCGCGGTCGATGGTAAGCCGGCGGATGACGCCGTGGAGCTGGTCGGGCGCCGGCTCGTGCCCTTCGAGCAGCATCTCCATCAGTTCGTCGTCGAAGAGCGACAGCGAATCCAGCATCCCGTGGCGGGCACGGTCGGCGGCTTCCTTCAGCTCGGCCGGGATGTCGGCGGTACGCACCGTCTCGCCGCGCGGGCCGTCAAAGTAGACGGCTTTCATGCTGACCAGGTCGACCACGCCCGCGTGGGCGTTCTCGACGCCGATCGGGAGTTGCAGCGGAATGGGGTTGAGCCCCAGCTTGTTCTCGATCTCCGAGATCACGCGGGTTGGATCGGCGCCGGTGCGGTCGAGCTTGTTGATGAAAGCGATGCGCGGCACGCCGTAGCGCTTCATCTGTCGATCGACCGTGAGCGACTGGGACTGCACGCCGCCCACGCCGCACAGGACCAGGATTCCGCCGTCGAGGACGCGCAGCGAGCGCTCGACCTCGATGGTGAAGTCAACGTGGCCGGGCGTGTCGATGAGGTTGACCTGGTGGTCGAGCCAGTCGACGGTCGTCGCGGCGGACGTAATGGTGATGCCGCGCTCCTTTTCGAGCTCCATGTGGTCCATCGTGGCGCCGTCGCCGCTTCCGTGGACCTCGCCCATCTTGTGGATGCGCCCGCTGTAAAAGAGGATGCGCTCGCTGAGCGTGGTTTTACCCGAGTCGATATGGGCCGAGATTCCGATGTTGCGGACTTTCGCGAGATCGCGCATGGGCTTGTCTTTCTAACTCGTTTTCCTTCAGCGCCTTACGGCGGGGTCCTTCTTCTCCGGCGCCTCCGGTGAACAGTTCCGAACCCACTCGCGTCGCGGCGAGTTCCACGCGGCCCGCGGGCCGACGGGGCGACTGTGATTGGGGGCCTTGCGGCGATGCCCGTGTCGCACGCGATTACGCGGCCGACGCGGTCATCCCCCCGGCGCGCGGAGGGCTGGTTCCGTTCACCGGCGCAGCAACGCGCCGACGAACGGCGAATCATAGCATCCGCCATCGGTCGGTTCAAGCGAAAACTTGATTAACCTGCTGCAAACGCCGCGCTTACGGTGCGGGGGAACCGGGTACGTGCCGCGCGGGAATCCCGCGGTCAAGGGTTCTCAGATTTGCGAGCCGCCGTCGTCGCTGCCGTCGTTGCTCCCGCCATTATCGCCACCGCTGTCGTCCGTCGTGTCCGTGGTCGCGTCAGGGTCCGGCAGGCCGAAGAGCGGCCGCAGTCCGTCCTTGATCACTTCGATGAACGTCGGCGTATTGATGCCCAGCACGATGCCCTGGAACGTGGTCTGAAGCATGCTGTCGACCCAGCGCTTCCAGAACTTGCGCTCCGTGGTCGTGTCCGTCCCGTCGCCGGTGGTCTGCGAGCGGGTGTCGGTCTTGCTCGACGTGTCGTCGTTAATGGCCTTGGCGGCCCCGAGCTGCTGCTGGAGTGCGAGCAGATCGTCGAGCGTGGCGCCGCTGGTATCGGAACTGTCGCCGGTGGACGACGGCGAAGTCGTGCTCGTTTGCCCGAGCAGCCCGGACAAGTCGCCCAGTCCCAGCGAGCCGGCCATGCTCAGCAGGGAGTCAAGCCCGCCGCCCTGCGCGCCCAGCAACCCCAGCAGGCTTTCCAGCGCGGTCGAGCTGGAGGTGCCGGTGGACGTCGAGGATTCGGTCTCCGCGAGGAGCGAGGCGTTGGCGCCGGTCGTCTGCGCCGCGCGCCGCGCGGCCGAAAGCCCGGCGTGCCGCTCGCGGGCCTGCGCGATCCAGTTCGACGGAGCGCGCTCTCCCACGGCCCCCGCGCGAACGTTCTCGAGCGGCGAGTTGTCAAGAATCGATCCGGTCGTCGACTCCCCCGTTCCGCTCGAGCTTTGAGCGAGGCACGCGCAGATCGGAAACGCCGAAACGAGCACCGCAGTGAGCGAACGCAGCATGGCCGCACCTTTCGGTTTCAAGTGACACCCGCAGGCAACCGCGTATTATATCGACCTTGATTGCGTATGGTTGCGGCAACGTCAGATTCGGGCGGGACGAACCGGGTGTCGCGTGGGCGAACCCCGGGGCGTCGCCGAACGTGGGGATGGGGTTGGCAGGCGTATCTTGTTGTCGCTGTGTTAGTTATGGGATGTGGCCGGGGTGATTCGCCGCCTCGGCGCGCACCGCCTTTCGGCGCGCTGCTCGTTGGAATCGGCCCCGCGTCCGACGCATGCTGGCCGGCGGTCGCGGGAGGAATGCGCCGCTATGCGGCGTCCATTCCGCACCTTCGGCTCGAGCTGCGCGAATTTCCGGACGACGCATCGCAGGCGGTGCCGAGCCTCGACGCCGCTCTTGCCGCGAACCCGGCCGCGATGTGCGTCTACCTGCCCGATGAGTTCTCGGGGAGGTGGTATGCCGGGGCGGGGCCCGACGCGGTGGAGGCGACGCGCGCGTGGATGGAGGGTCCCGCGGCGAGACGGACGGTGGTGATCGCGGCCGGCACGGACTTGGGACTCCCCGCAGTGGGTCACGTCGGGGCGGATTTCCCCCAGTGCGCGGAGGCGCTGGGCCGGAGCCTTGCGCGCCTCGCCGCAGGACGCCGCAGTTACTCGCTGCTGCACCAGTCCGGCCGGTCATCGACGGCTTCGCGCGGGCGAACGCGGTTCCTCGATGTGGTGCAACGGGCGCACGAACTGACGCTGCTCGAAGAGCGTGAGATGCCCGCGGACCCCCGCGCGGCTCGGCGATGCGCGACGGAGCTGCTGGCCAAGTTCTCGCACACCGGTTTGCTCGTGACCCTGAGCCCCGAGTTGTGGCTGGCCAAGCCGCCGGATTTCACGCTCGGCGAGCGCTACCGGTTCGCGACGATCGGCGCCGCGTCGGCGCTCTGGCCGCGACTCCGGAGCGGTGAGGCCGCGGCGCTGATCGGGCCCCTGGATGGCGAGATCGGATACAGCTCGGCCCGGCTGGCGTGGGAAACGCTGACCGGCGCGAAGCCGGCCGGCACACGGGTCACGATTCCATCGGAGCTGGTCACGCTCGACACGCTGGCGGATTTTGAACAGCGCTATCGGCTGGCGGCGGACATGAAGGAGTAGCCGCGCGTCCGGCGCCACGACCGGGGCCGCGCGGCGCGGCCGCCGATTCAGCGCCCGGAGGGAAACAGCGCCCCCACGGGGATTCGAACCCCGGTCTCCAGGATGAGAACCTGATATCCTAGGCCACTAGACGATGGG
>CAYNYG010000019.1:0-62969 GCA_964401365.1 uncultured Planctomycetales bacterium
AGACTGCCGGCGTCAAGCCGGAGGAAGGCGGGGACGACGTCAAGTCATCATGGCCTTTATGCCCGGGGTTGCACACGTGCTACAATGGTCGGTACAGAGCGATGCAAGACCGCGAGGTGGAGCAAACCGCAAAAAACCGACCCCAGTTCAGATCGGAGGCTGCAATTCGCCTCCGTGAAGTTGGAATCGCTAGTAATCGCGTATCAGCTACGACGCGGTGAATGTGTTCCTGAGCCTTGTACACACCGCCCGTCAAGTCATGGGAGCTGGTAGTACCCGAAGTCCGCTTAGCTAACCGAAAGGAGGCGGCGGCCGACGGTAAGACCGGTGACTGGGACTAAGTCGTAACAAGGTAGCCGTAGGGGAACCTGCGGCTGGATCACCTCCTTTCTAACGGGACATGTTAGGTCGGCCCGGCCTCGTGCCGGACCGAAACTGTCAGCACACTTTCCAGCGGGTCAATCGACCCGCACGCGGTCGGCGCTCGTCGCCGCCCGGCGGCTCTCTCCACTGTTTTCTTTCACCACCGAACCCAATCCCGCTTTCCTGCACCCAGCGCTCCGCGATAAGTCCCCGCAGTCGGTCCAACCGCGACCGGCGCCCATGCCGCCTCGCCGTTAGCCGATCCACCGCCGGATTTCAGCCTGCCCCGGTGCCGCGCCCCGCCTGCCGCAGCACGAGCGCGCCCGCGCCCGTTTCGGTCCACCTCGACTCCGCGCTGCCGACGCGCGCGTCGATGCGATACCCGCCCGGCTCCGTCCCGGCGTGAATCTCCACCTCCACCCGCGCCCCGCGCCACGGACGGACCATCGTCGCCTGCTGCCACGACGCCGGCAGGCACGGCTGGACGCGCAGCCCGTCCCACTCCGGCCGCACGCCCAGCACCCACTCGCACACCACCCGGTGCAGCCATTGCGCCGAGCCTGTGTACCACGTCCAGCCCCCACGCCCCGCGTGCGGCGATTCCGGCCCGTCCACGTTGCCGGGCAGCACGTACGGCTCGGCCCAGTAGCGTTCGGGGTCCTTCAGCGCCGGATTGATCGCGGTCAGCAGCCGTTCGACCGCATCGCGGTCGCCCATTTTCGCCGCCGCGGCGATCGCCCACGCGGCTGCGTGGGTGTACACGCCGCCGTTTTCGCGCAGCCCGGGCGCATAGCGCGTGATGTAGCCGATGTCTTCGCGCGGCTGGTCGAACGCCGGCGTCAGCAGCAGCGCCCCCGCGTCGGTCAGCAGGTGCTTGCGCACCGCCCGCCAGCATGCCGCCGCCCGCTCGGGCGGCGCCACGTCGTTCAGAATGGCCCAAGTCTGCGCGTTAAGGAAGATCCGTCCCGCGCGGCACTCGTGCGAGCCGAGCTTCTCGCCGCTGTCCAATGTCCCGCGAATGTACCAGTGCCCGTCCCACGCGTGCCGGTTGATCGCCGCGATGAGTTCGTCGCGGCGCCGCTCGAAGTCCGCCGCGCAGGCGCGCCACGAGGTGTATCCCCCGGGTCGCGGTCCGTCGTGCCGCCCGGCTTCCATCCGCCGCGCGATCTCGGCCCAGTCCCGCAGCAGCCCGGCGAGGAAATGCCCCAGCCAGACCGACTCGCCGCGCTCGCGCAGCCCCACCGCGCTGAGCCCGTCGTTCCAGTCACCCGCGCCGATGTAGGGCAGCCCGCGCGGGCTGGTGCGCGAAAACACGCGCCGCAGCGCGCGCAGCACGTGATCGGCCAGCGGCTGCGGCGCTGGATCGTCGAGGTACGGTGCGGCGTCGGACAGGATGTCCAGGTCGCCGGTCTCGCGAACGTAGGCGGCGGCCACGAACGCCAGCCACAGCAGGTCGTCGGTCATCGTGGTCACGTGCCCCTGCTCGCTGAGCGGGTGCCACCAGTGGTAGACCGAGCCGTCCGCGAACTGATGCCGCGCGTGCAGGTCGAGTTGCGCGCGGCAGCGCTGCGGTTCGATGGTGAGCCAGACCTGCGAGTCCTGAAGCTGGTCGCGAAAACCGTACGCGCCGCTCTGCTGGTAGTAGCCGGCCCGGCCCCAAAGCCGGGCGGATATCGCCTGGTAGCGCACCCAATCGTTCACGAGGTGGTTGAGGGTCGGCTCGGGCGTCTCGACGCGGTGGGTCGCCAGTCGCTCTTGCCACGCGCGCCGCGCGTCGTCGAGCGCAGCCGGCATGCGGTCCGGATGAACGTGGGCGCCGACCAGCCCCAGCGCGTCCTCGGCCGACTCGGCCGCAGCCAGGCCGTAGCCGATCGCGTGCGTCGCGCCCGGCGGCAGCTCGATCGCGCAGCGCAGCGCGGCGATCGCGTCGGCGTGGCGCCCGAACTCCGGCCGCCACACGTCTTCGCGGAGCGCCGCCGGCGCGCGCAGATCGCCGAAGCGGCCCACGAAGGCGGCCTTGTCGCCCTGTGCGGACAACAGCGCCTGGCTACAGCCGAACGCGCTCACGTACGGAAAGCTCCGGTTCCAGTGCCCCCATTGCGGCGACGGCACGTCCCACATGTGGCTGCGCGCCAGGATGCAGCGCCGTTTCGCGTGGAACTCTGTGTCGAGAAAGAGCTTGTGGAACTCGCGCCGCGGCGAGGGCGCGACGCCGCAGTTCCATTCGAGGTACGCGCACAGCTCGAGCCGGCGGGCGCGGGCCGAGGCGTTCTTGACCACGACGCGCCACAGTTCGATCGGGTCGCGCGGGTGGACGAATAGCGTCCATTCCGCGGCGATTCCGTCCATCTCGCTCGAAAAGACGCTGTAGCCCAGCCCGTGACGACAGACGATTCGCGCTTCAGGCGCCCAGGTGGGCGCGGGCGCCAGCGACCAGACGGCGCCGCTGTCGGCGTCGCGGACGTAGAGGAACTTGCCGGAGGAATCGGTGGCGAAGTCCTGCTGCCAGCGCGTCAGCACCGCAAGCTGCGAGTTGTCGATCCAGGTGAAGCCGCTCCCGGTGTTGCTGACCGCCAGCCCCATCCGCGGATTGGCGATGAGATTCACCCAGGGTCGCGGCGTTCGGGGTTGGTGGACGACGAATTCGCGACCGTCGGTCGAGAAACTGCCGTACGGCGCGGCGTCGGGTGGAGCGACGGGTGCGACAGCGATGCCAGCGGGATGCTTCGCGACCTGGGACAAGCACGTTCTCTACGTGCGGGACACGGCGACAACCGGCGCGCCTGCAAGCGTTTTCATCAGTGTACGTCAGCGGCGGTGTTCGTTCAACCGCTCGGTAGCCGCCGGCGTTCTTGGACCGATAAGGGCTGGACGGTCGTGGTGGCGGCGCCGGCGTCGCGGTCGCGGGTCGGGCGCGGCGGCGGTACCATCCGAGCCAAGGTGAGCGGATTCCGGAGTGCCGAAGATGAAAACGATCGCGATCGTCGTCGCCGTGGTCCTCAGCGCGACCGCCTGCGCGCAGCAGGAGGGTGATTCGAAGCCGACCCGGAAGGACACGCAAGGCGGCGGGAATGCAACCTCTGGCGCGAAAGCCAAGGGCCCGCTCGACTTCAAGCTCAAGACCATCGACGGACAGGACGTCGATCTGGGCAAGTACCGCGGAAAGGTGGTGCTGCTGGTCAACGTCGCGTCCCAATGCGGGATGACGCCGCAGTACGCTCAGCTCCAGGACCTGCACGAGCGGTACGCGGCGCGCGGCCTGGCGATCCTGGGCATCCCGGCCAACAACTTCGGTGGTCAGGAGCCCGGCAGCGACGCGGAGATCAAGGAATTCTGCACCAGCCGCTACGCCGTGAAGTTCGACATGTTCTCAAAGGTGTCCGTCGCGGGCGACGACCGCTGCCCCCTTTATCAATGGCTCACGTCGAAGCAGAGCAACCCGAAGTTCGGGGGGGACATCAAGTGGAACTTCACGAAGTTCTTGATCGGCCGCGACGGGAAGGTCATCGGCCGCTTCGAGCCGCGCACGAGACCAGACGACGCGGCGTTGCTGAAGTTGCTGGAAGAGGCGCTGGACGCGAAGGCGCCGTAATCGCGCCCGACGAAGGCCGGGAGACAAATGCACGACGCCCGCGGCCGGAGCCGCGGGCGTCGGAGTTTTTCGCGACCGCAGCGCGGCGCGACTTTGCGTGTCACGCCGGGGAAGCGATCCGCTCGGCCGGCGTTTTAGCCGTGCGAGGCGTCCGCGAGGACCTTGCTGGCGGCGTCGATCTTGGCCTTGGCCAGCGCAATGCGGGCCGTCGTCTGACACGGCGACTTGCAGTCACCGACGGCGTATTCGACCGGCTTGCCGCTCTTCTTCGCGGAATCCTGGGCCGAAACCGGGCACTGGAAGGTCTCCTCGCCGACCACCATCTTCATGGTGATCTTCTCGGCGGCCGCGCGCGCCCGCCCGAGGACCTTGTCCGCCTTCTCCTGACTCTCGAAGTTGTAGGACGCCAGGCGGTACTGCACCTTGGCGTGCTTGTCGCTGGCGAGCTGCTGTGCAGAAGTGGGGCACGCGACGCACTCGTCGCCGACGACATACTTGAGCGTGAGCATGCTGTCCAGGTGTTTCTCGAGCAGGTCGGCGTACGCGGTCAAGGCTTCATCCTGCTTGGCGTAGCTCTTTCCGCCGACCACGTACGTGATCGAGCCGTTCGACGCCTTGGCGGCGTCGGCGGCCTCCTGGTCGCAGCAGAATTCCTTTTCGCCGACCTTGTAGCTGATGGCCGGGAGCTTCACGGCGCCCGACTTGGCCTGGCAGCACTCGCCGCCCGTTCCGCATCCCTCGCCCTTGGCCGCGGTGCAGCCGGACTTGCCGTCCGCCGACACCTTCGTCGCCTCCTGACCCTTGGCAGCCGGGCAGGCGCCGGCCTTCTTGTCGTCGTCGGCGAACGCTCGAAACGCAGCCGCCATGGACACCAGAACAATCGCAACAATCACCCAGAAGCGCATCGTCAGATTCCTCTCAAGAGAAGGCTCGCACCGGGTTCACACGTGGACCCGCGGAACTACCCTGGTCGTGGCGGCAACCGCCGTTGTGCCGACGCTACGCGGCCGCCGGCTGAATCCCGGTATGGTAGGCAAATCCGGTCGGAAGGCAAGTCCGTGCGCGGTCCCGGGCGAGACGGTCCCAGCCCGGCTCAGGGTTGGAATCGCCGCACCGTTGCCTCCGTGACCAGCATGCTCAGCCGCACGTCGTTCTCCGCGGTGGGAACGCGTTCCACGACCTGCTCCTCGATCGCAAGCCCGCAGGCCGTCCCGCGGAAGTCCCGATGCGCCAGGAAGCGATCGTAGAAACCGCGGCCGCGGCCAAGCCGGTTTCCGTGCGCGTCGAAGGCCAGCCCCGGCACGACCAGCAGGTCGATGTCGGAGACCGGGACGGGCATCCCCTCAACGGGCTGCCGTACGCCGAGCTCGCCTTCGCGGACGTCGCTGGTGAGCGACTGGATTTCGGTCGGAAGCATGCGGCGCTGTTCCCAGGCGACGCGCGGCGCCAGGACGCGCTTCAGGTCGTTCCACGCCTGAAGCGCGATATGGGACGTGTCCACCTCGCAGGTCATGGTCAGGAAGATCATGACCACGTCGGCCCGGGCGTATTCCGGGGTGCGCAGCAGGTTTCGGCACGCGGCCACGCTGCGCTCGTGCCAGTCCGCAGGCGTCAGCGCCGCCAGCTTCCGCCGCATCGACTGTCGCAGGTCTTTCTTCAAGCCGGTTCGCCGGAATCTGCCGACGAGGAGCCGTGCGCCACACGGCGCGCCCACGCAAGATAATCGGCCAGGCGGCGCTCGTCCCCCCGATCCGTGGGTTGATAATAGGATTTTTCCACGCCCAGGTCGGCCTGCACCACCGCGCCGGGGTAGTCGTGCGGGTAGCGGTAGCCGCGACCATGGCCCAGCGCCGCGGCGCCGGCGTAGCTCGCGTCGCGCAGCGCCGCTGGGACCGGGATGGGCGGCGCGCCGCGCACGTCCTCCGAGGCGGACTGAATCGCGCGCGTCACCGCGTTCGACTTCGGCGAGCATGCGACGTAGATGGCCGCCTGCGCCAGAGCGTAGCGACACTCGGGCAGGCCCACGGCGTGCGTGATCTGAAGCGCGGCGGCGCCGAGAACCGCGGCCTGCGGGTCCGCATTGCCCACGTCCTCGCTGGCGCAGATCGCAATCCGCCGCGCGATGAACATCGGGTCCTCGCCGGCCTCGATCATCCGCGCCAGCCAGTACACGCTCGCGTCCGGGTCGCTGCCGCGCATGCTCTTGATGAAGGCCGAGACCACGTCGTAGTGCGCGTCCCCCTGGCGGTCGTGCGGCACGACCCGTCCGGCGACCACCATGGCGGCCGCGTCGCGCGTGACGCGCGGAACGTCGTCGGGACCCGGCCCGGCCGTCAGCACCGCCAGCTCCAGGTTGTTGAGCGCGCGCCGCGCGTCGCCGCCGGCGTGATCGGCGATCAGCGCCAGCGCGTCGTCGTCCACGGCGACCCCGCGCGACGCCAGCCCGCGCTCCGCGTCGCCCAGCGCCCGACGGCACAGGAGCTGGACGTGGTCGCGCGTGAGAGGCTGAAACTGGAAGATGCGTCCGCGCGAAATGAGCGGGCCGTTGACGGAGAAGAACGGGTTCTCCGTGGTGGCGCCGATGAGGATCAGCAGGCCGTTCTCGACGTCGCGCAGCAGCGCGTCCTGCTGAGCGCGGTTGAATCGGTGGATCTCGTCCAGGAACAGGATGGTGCGCCGGCCGTCGATCTCGAGCCGCTGGCGGGCCCGCTCGCAGATGGCGCGGACCTCCTTGACGCCGGCGTCGGCGGCGTGGAGGCTCTCGAAGGCGGCGTGCGTGTGGTGCGCGATGACGTGCGCCAGCGCCGTCTTTCCGGACCCCGGTGGGCCGTAGAAGATGACCGTCCCGAGGCGATCGACCTCGATCATCTGGCGCAGCGGCTTGCCGGGTGCGAGAAAGGCCTCCTGCCCGACGAACTCGTCGAGACTGCGCGGACGCATGCGCGCCGCGAGCGGCTCGTTACGGCGCAGGGCGCTCGCCTGCAACTCGGCGAAGAGGCTCATGCGGGCATTGTAGTTGACCGACCGCGGATACGACGGGTCGGCGGCATCGGGCCGCGCGAGCGCCGGATTCCTCCGCCGCGGGAGCTCATCGGCCGGCAGGAGCGTCCAACGGGCAAGCGCCGGGCGTCGGTGCAAGAGCGCAATCGTCGCGCCCGGTCCGGGTCGTGAATCCGTCGCGGTGGTCTGGGAAGGCGAATGGCGCGCGGTGAACCTCATGCGTAGGCGAGTCGGCTCCATGTTGGCGGCGGCGTTGGTGTGCTCGGCCGGGTTTGCGGCACCTTCCCGCGGTCAGGCCGGGTCGGACGACCCGAATCTTCATCGGGAAGGTGATTCACGAGGCGTACGTCGACGTGAACGAAGAGGGCACGGAAGCCGCCGCGGCGACCGCCGTCGTGGTAGCGCGCTCCGCCGCCCGGCCTCCGGTCGAGTTCGCGGCGGACCACCCGTTCCTTCTGATCATCCGTAGTCGCGACGAGAACGCGATTCTGTTCATGGGTCGCGTGGCGAATCCCGTCGACTAGGCGCCGTGCGGGGCACCCGATCCGGCGGAGCCGACGTGCGGCGCCGCAGTCCGGGCGGAGTGTCGATCGCGACGCGGCCGGCGGCGATTTCACGGCGGCGCGGTGAGCGATATAGTCGCACGCCCGATGCCGTCGGCCCCGCAGCGCATCCTGATCATCAAGCCCAGTTCACTGGGTGACATCGTCCATGCGTTGCCGGTGCTGGCCGGACTTCGACGGGCGCATCCACGGGCGCGGGTCAGTTGGTTGATCGGGTCGGGCTTCGCGGACCTGCTGGCCGGTCATCCGCTGATCGACGAGCTGATTCCCTTCGACCGGGGGCGTTTCGGCCGCATGTGGCGCAGCCCGCGGATCGCGGCCGAGTTCCTGGCATTCGTGCGGTCGATCCGCGCACGGCGGTTCGACCTGGTGATCGACCTTCAGGGGCTGTTCCGCAGCGGGTTCCTGGCGCGGGCCAGCGGCGCGGCGCGGCGGGTGGGGTTTGCCGATGCGCGGGAGCTGGCGACGCTGTTCTACACCGACCGGGTGCGCTGCGGCGCCGACGCCGTGCACGCGGTGGACCGCAACCTGTGCGTGTCCGCGGCGCTGGCGCTGCCGCCGACGGCCGAGTTTCCGCTGCCCGTGGACGCCGGGGCGCTGGCGCGGGCCCGCGCGATGCTGGGTGCTACACCGGATGATCCGCCCATCCTGGCGATTGTGGTCGGGGCGCGCTGGGTTACGAAGATCTGGCCGGCCGAGCGCGGCGGGGAACTGCTCGCGGCGGTGGTGCGCGACGGGCGGTGGCGGGCCGTGCTGTTGGGCGCCCCGGCCGACCGCACGCTGGCGGACGCGCTGCTGTCATCGGCGGCCCGGCTGGGCAGCGACTGCCGCGACGTGATCGACCTGGTGGGGCGTACGACGCTCCGCGAGCTGACGGCGCTGATGTCGCTTTCGCGGGTGGTGGTCTGCCAGGATTCGGGGCCGATGCACGTTGCGGCGGCGCTGGGCCGGCCGACCGTGGCGCTTTTCGGACCGACCGACGAGCGCCGGACCGGGCCGTACTCCTCCGCTGCACGGGTGGTCCGGGTGGAGCTGGAGTGCGCCCCTTGCCGGCGGCGGCGCTGCCGGTTCGCCGGGGCCGACCCACGGCACCATCGTTGCATGCGCGACATCAGTGCGGCGCGCGTGATCGCGGAGATCGAGGCGGCTGCGCAGCAGTCGGGCCGGTAGCGGGCCTGTCGCGCGAGGGGACGTGAGCGGCCGCGGCCCGGTACGAACGCGCTGACGGCGATGGCGCTGCGCCCGGTGGCGCACCGGCCGGACCGATGGAAACCGCGCCGCCGCACGAGGTTGCTCGCGCGGCGGCGCGGGACGCGGGCCACTCGATCCCCACCTCCCTGCGGCCTGTTCCTACTTCTTCCTCTGGTAGGAGATTTCCATCGTCTTCATTTCCTGGCCGTCGCGCGTCTCGTACCACTCCATGACGTGATGGTCGTTGTCGACGATGCGGATGACCTCGCGCACCTTGATCTTCTTGCCGCTCATGGTCATGCAGTCGTCCATCTCGGCCGTGTAGGTGAAGGCCTTCTTCGCGGGGTCATACGTGCCCTCGAACATCATGATCGTGGTGCCCATGTTGTCGATCCAGGTCGTCAGGAACTTCTTGGAGAAGTTGTCATAGCCGTTGGTGGCGAGCCCGTGGAAGTTCCAGGTCTGCATCTTGCCGTCCGGGCCGGGCATCTCGAAGTTGCCCTTGTGCTCGCCCACGTAGAAGCGCCCGTCCAGGATCGGCTTGACGACGGAAGAACCGCCGGAGACTTGCGGGTCGCCCGGCCCCATCCAGAACTTGGAGGTGTAGGTCCACTCGCCCGCGAGCTGGGAAAGCAGCTTGTGATTCTCGCCGGGCTGCGCCAGGGCCATCATGGCTTCCATGGCCTTCGGATCCATCATTTCGCCGCCGCCGTTGGGCTTGGATTCCTGCTTTCCAGCGGCCGGCTTGGCGTCTTTCTTGTCCTGCGCGACGGCCAGGCCGGCACCGAAGACCGCCAGAAGCGTTGCCGAGGTCCACCACGTACGTGCGTTCATGAGACTGACTCCTGCGAATGCGACTCGCCCGTCCGCCTGCGTGGGCGACGATGGCCCGATCCCGAGGGGACCGCGGGAATATACCGCGAGTCCGCAGGCCTGTCTATGGGATTTTGTGTTTTTGTTTGGTATGCCGCCCGGCGCCCGGCGGGGCCGGTTCAGCGCATCGCCGGCTCGAGGTCGACGTGTTCGCCGTACAGATATTCGTAGAGATAGCGGATGGTCTGGGATTGCTCGGTGTTGACGTCTTCCAGAATGTCCCCGATCGAGATCATGCCGACCAGTTGTCCGTCCTCCACGACCGGCAGGTGCCGTACGCGGCGGGCGCGCATGACGCTGCGGCACTCGGTCACGGGCGTTTCGCGCGTGCAGCAGGCGATCGGCGCGGACATGACGTTGCGAACCTGAACCACGGCCGGGTCGCGCTGGTTGGCCACCACGCGATTCAGGATATCGCGTTCCGTAAAGATGCCCACCACGCGATCGCCCTCGGTGACGACCAGCGCGCCGATGCGACGTTCGTTCATGCGTCGCGCAGCCTCGAGCACCGTGTCGGCCCCGTCGATGCACGCCACCCGGTTGTTGCGCTTTCGGCCCAGAATGTGTTGAACGGTCGACATGGCGCGGCCTCGCTGAGTTAGGATCAGACGTGCAACGTCCGGCGCTTCAACCCCGCCCGAGCTTCAACGCCACAGCTTCTACGAGTATTCTGGCTGCGCTGCTCGCCGCGGGTCAAGCAAAATCGGGAGAGACGCGACTGCGACGGCCGCGCCGCACGCGCAGCCCGCCTTCGTGAAAAAGTTCACGGTACCGCGCTCGCGAGTGCAGCGCTCCTCGCCAGCCGATTCGTGGAGCTTGCCTTGACACCGCGCGGCGCGGCGATTCCACTGCGTCGCACCGGCCCCGTCCCACGCGAACCGGTACGGCGCTCGCGGAACGAAGGAGTTTCGGACGTGAAAGTCCACGAATACCAGGCTCGGGGGCTGCTGGAGTCGGCCGGCATTCCCGTACCGCCCTCGCGCGTGATTGAGAGCGGCGCGGCGGCGGCGGACGCCTATCGCGCCATCGGCGCGGAGTCCGTCGTCGTCAAGGCGCAGGTCCACGCCGGCGGGCGCGGCAAGGCCGGCTACGTCAAGCTGGTGCGCAGCGCCGACGAGGCCGCGGCCAACGCCAAGCGCATGTTCGACGTGCCGATGGTGTCGAAGCAGACCGGTCCCGAGGGGATCAAGGTCCGGCGCATCCTGATGGCCAAGGCGGTGGACATCGCCAAGGAGTACTACGTCGGGGTGGTCGTCGACCGCGCCCGGCGCTGCCCGGTGATGATGGCCTCGGCCGAGGGGGGCGTGGAGATCGAGGAAGTCGCCGCCCGCGATCCGGACGCGATCAAGAAGGCCTGGTTCCACCCGCACCTCGGGCTCCTGCCGTTCCAGGCGTCGGCGCTGGCGGCCCGCATCGGGCTGAAGGGCGCGCAGGCCAAGGCGGCGGCCGGCATCATGGTGAAGGTGGCGCGGCTGTTTCTGAGCCACGACTGCTCGCTGGCCGAGATCAACCCGCTGGTGCAGACGCCCGACGGGCAGATTCTGGCGATCGACGCGAAGTTCAACTTCGACGACAACGCGCTGTTCCGCCACGCCGACGTGCAGTCGATGTTCGACCCGGCGGAGGAGAACCCGGCCGAGCTGCGGGCCAAGGAGTTCAACCTCAGCTATATCGCGCTGAACGGCAACATCGGGTGCCTGGTCAACGGCGCCGGGCTGGCGATGTCCACCATGGACATCATCAAGCTGCACGGGGGCGAGCCGGCCAACTTCCTCGACGTCGGCGGCAGCGTGACGAAAGAGGGTGCGATCGAGGCGTTCCGCATCATCCTGGCCGACGCGCGCGTCAAGGGTGTGCTGGTCAACATCTTCGGCGGAATCGCCAAGTGCGACGTAATCGCGGAGGCGCTGATCAACGCCGCGCGGCAAATGGGCTTTAAGGTGCCCGTGGTGGTGCGACTGGAAGGCACCAACGTGCAGGCGGCGCGCAAGATGCTCGCCGACGCGGCCATTCCGCAGCTCATTCCTGCCGCGGACCTGACGGACGCCGCCAAGAAGGTGTGCGCGGCGGTGTAGGCGGCGCCGGGCGGTGCGGCGGTGTTGGGTTCGTAAGCGCCGATCGAGCAGCGCCTTCGCGTTGCTGCTCGCGGGATGCATCCCCCGATGAACCACGCGTTGGCCACTCTGCTCGACCGCTTCCCGGCCCGGCGGGTGATCCTGGTCGGCGATTTCATGCTCGACCGCTACCTGGTCGGCGATGCCGAGCGCATCAGCCCCGAAGCGCCTGTCCCGGTCCTGCGCATCGTCGAGCGCCAGGACCGCGCCGGCGGCGCCGGCTCCGTCGCCCTGAACGTCGCCGCCCTCGGCGCGTCGGTGCAGTGTTTCGGCCTGATCGGTCGCGACGCCGACGGTGAGCGGCTGCGGCAACTTCTGAGCGTTCCCGGCGTCGGGACGGACGGGTTGCAGGTGGTGGAAGACCGTCCCACCATCACCAAGACGCGGCTGGTCGGCCTCGCCGAGCATCGCCACCGGCAGCAGATTCTGCGCGTCGACGACGAGCTGGTGCGGCCGCCGGCCGGCGCCGACGAGCAGCGCCTTGTCGCGCGCGTCGCGGAGGCGATTCCCGCCGCCGAAGTCGTCTGTCTGGAGGACTACGCCAAGGGGCTGCTGACGCGCGCCCTGTGCGAATCGGTGATCCTGGCGGCGCGCGGCGCGGGCCTGCGGGTCCTGGTCGATCCGGCGCGGACCGGCGACTACGAGCGCTATCGCGGCGCCTCGGTGCTGACGCCCAACCTGGCCGAGCTGGAGCTGGCCGCGGGACGGCGGCTGGGCCGCGACGAGCTCGCGCCCGCGGCGCAGACGCTGATTCAGCGCTTCGGGTTCGAGGCGATCATCGTGACGCTGGGCCGGGACGGGGCGCTGCTGGTGGAGTCGGGCGGGCGCGAGCGCCATTTCCCGACGCGCCCGCGTGCGGTGTACGACAATACCGGCGCGGGCGACGCGGTGCTGGCCATGACCGCGGTGGCGCTCGCGGCCGGGGCGACGCTCGACGACGCGGTGGTGCTGGCCAACGTTGCCGGCGGGCTGGAGGTCAGCAAGTTCGGGTGCGTGCCGATCCAGCGCGACGAGGTGCTGGCCGAGCTGCACGCCGGCGGGAGTGTTGAGCACCGCAAGATCCGCGGCGCCGCCGACGCGGCCACCGAGCTGGCGTCGCGACGCAACCGCGGAGAGACGGTCGTGTTCGCGAACGGCTGCTTCGACGTGCTGCATCCCGGGCACGTGCGGCTGCTGGCGGAGGCCAAAGCGTTGGGCAGCGTGCTGGTGGTGGGGGTCAACTCCGACGCGTCGGTGCGCGGCCTGGAGAAGGGGGCGGACCGCCCGATCCGCGGACAGCGTG
Organism: uncultured Planctomycetales bacterium; assembly: GCA_964401365.1. Taxonomy (GTDB): domain Bacteria; phylum Planctomycetota; class Phycisphaerae; order UBA1845; family Fen-1342; genus CAYNYG01. The sequence goes on from CAYNYG010000019.1 coordinate 12,979, forward strand.
ACCGGATGCTGATGCTGGCGGCGCTGGAGGCGGTGGACTACGTGGTGCTGTTCGACGAGCCGGACCCCGGGCGGCTGATCGAGATGATCGAACCGGATGTGCTGGTGAAGGGCGGCGACTGGCGCGGCAAGCGGGTGGTCGGGCAGGAGTTCGTCGAGGCGCGCGGCGGGCGAGTCGTGCTGGTGGACCTGCTGGCGGGCTACAGCACGACGGGCGAGGTGGAGAAGATTCGCGCGGCGGGAGGTCGGCCGTGACGACACTCCGCGGCTGGGACGTCGTTCTTGCCGAGCATCTCGCCGTCGCGCAACGGCTCGCCGCCGCCGGGCCGGTGGTCGACGCGGTCGCCGACGCGCTGATCGCCTGCCTCCGCGCCGGGCGGCGGGTCTACGTTTTCGGCAACGGCGGCAGCGCCGCCGACGCCCAGCACATCGCCGGCGAGCTGCTGGGACGGTTCAAAGTCGATCGGCGGGCGCTGCCGGCCGTCGCGCTGTCCACGGACACCTCCACGCTGACCGCCATCGCCAACGACCTGGGCTACGAGCAGGTCTTCGCGCGGCAGCTCGAAGGGCTCGTCCAGCCGGGCGACGTGGTCTGGGCGCTGAGCACCAGCGGCAGGTCGCCCAACATTCTCGAGGCCATGCGGGTCGCGCGCGACGCGGGCGCGGTCACGATTGGATTCACCGGCGTCGCGGGGGACGCGCTGGCGGCGCTGTGTGCGCACACCTTCCGCGCGCCGCACGCCTCGTCGGACCGCATCCAGGAGATGCACGAGCTGGCGTTTCACTACGTCTGCGAACGCGTGGAAACCGCCCTGGGGTGACGTCTCGGCTCCATCGGGGCGCCGTCGTGGCGCTCGCACGCGGCCCCTGGATCGCCGCTCGGGGACCGCGGATCGCCCGGTTGTGCTAAGATTCCCGGACCATGACCTGGCAAAACCGACAGGACGTCGATCCGTTCGAAACCGCCGACTGGCTCGAGTCGCTGGAGGCGGTCCACCGCACCGGCGGCCCGGAGCGCGTCCGCTTCCTCGTATCCCAGCTTCAGGACTGGGCTCGCCGCAACGGGGTCGGCCTTCCCTTCACCGCCAACACCGACTACGTCAACACGATCCCGCGTGCCGCGCAGCCGCCCTATCCCGGCGACCGCGCCATCGAGCGCCGCATCAAGAGCTACGTCCGTTGGAACGCGATGTCGCTCGTGGTGCGCGCCAACCGCAAGTACGCCGGCATCGGCGGGCACATCTCCACCTACGCCTCGGCCGCGACGATCTACGAGGTCGCCTTCAACCACTTCTTCCGCGCGCGGAACGAAGACCAGGTCGGCGACCACATCTTCTTCCAGGGCCATGCCTCCCCCGGCATCTACGCCCGCGCGTTCCTGGAAGGCCGCCTCACCATCGACCAGATGAAGAACTTTCGCCGCGAACTGGCGCGCGGCGGCGGGCTGAGCTCCTATCCGCATCCGTGGCTGATGCCGGACTTCTGGGAGTTTCCGACCGTTTCCATGGGGTTGGGCCCGCTGCACGCCATCTACCAGGCGCGCTTCAACGAGTACCTGCGCGACCGCGGTCTGTCCGACACGACCGGGCAGCGCGTCTGGGCGTTTCTGGGCGACGGCGAAATGGACGAGCCCGAATCGCTCGGCGCGATCACGCTGGCCTCGCGCGAACAGCTCGACAACCTGATCTTCGTCATCAACTGCAACCTTCAGCGGCTCGACGGTCCGGTGCGCGGCAACGGGAACATCATTCAGGAGCTTGAAGCGGCATTCCGCGGGGCAGGCTGGAACGTCATCAAGGTCATCTGGGGCAGCGACTGGGACCCGCTGCTGGAAGCCGACCGCGCCGGTCTGCTCATCAAGCGCATGAACGAGACCGTGGACGGGCAGTGGCAACGCTACACGGTCGAGCCGGGTGGATACGCGCGCAAGCACTTTTTCGAGGCCCACCCCGACCTGGCGCGACTGGTCGAGCATCTTACCGACGATGAGATTCAGAAGCTGCGCCTGGGCGGACACGACCCGGAGAAGGTGCACGCCGCCCTGAAGGCCGCCGTCGAGCACCGCGGACAGCCGAGCGTGGTGCTGGTGCGCACCATCAAGGGCTACGGGTTGGGCGAGGCCGGTGAGGGGCGCAACGTCACGCACCAGCAGAAGAAGCTCAACGACGAGGAGCTGCGTCATTTCCGCGATCGATTTGAGATTCCGGTGGCCGACAAGGACCTCAAGGACGCACCGTTCTGCTCCCTGGACGTGACCAGCAAGGAGTTTCGGTACCTGATCGAGCGCCGCGCCGCGCTGGGCGGGTCCGTCCCGCGCCGGCTGGTCCGCGCCCACCCGCTCGATCCGCCTGCGCCGGCCGTCTTCGCCGAGTTCGCCGGGGGAAGCGGCGACAAGGCCGCCTCGACCACGATGGTCTTCATGCGCATGCTGTCGCGCCTGCTGGCCGACAAGCAGCTCGGCAACCTCATCGTGCCGATCGTGCCCGACGAAGCGCGCACCTTCGGCATGGAAGCGCTGTTCCGCACCTACGGCATCTACGCGCATGCCGGCCAGCTCTACGAGCCGGTCGACCACCACCTGCTGCTTTCCTACCGCGAGGCGCGCAACGGGCAGATCCTTGAGGAAGGGATCACCGAAGCCGGCTCGATGGCTTCCTTCATCGCCGCCGGAACCGCCTACGCCACCCACGGCGTCAACACCATCCCCTTCTTCATGTTCTACTCCATGTTCGGCTTCCAGCGCATCGGCGACAGCATCTGGGCCTGCGCCGATGCGCGCGGCCGCGGGTTCCTGGTCGGCGCCACCGCCGGGCGGACCACGCTCAACGGGGAGGGGCTACAGCACCAGGACGGCCACAGCCCGCTGCTGGCCGCCAACGTGCCCAACATCGTCTGCTACGACCCAGCATATGCATTTGAGCTGGCGACGATCATCGCCGACGGAATCCGCCGCATGTATCACGCCGGTGAGCAGGTCTTCTACTACCTGACCGTCTACAACGAGAACTACGTGCAGCCCGCCATGCCGCCCGGCGTCGAGTCGGGCATTCTGGCCGGGCTCTACAAGTTCCGCGCGGCCCGGACCGAGCCTGGGGAGGCGCAGGCACGCGTCCACCTGCTGGGCAGCGGGCCGATCCTGGAGCAGGCGCTGCGCGCGCAGGACCTCCTGGCCGAGAAGTTCGCGGTGGCGGCCGACGTCTGGAGCGCCACAAGCGTGAACCAGCTCTTCCGCGACGCGCTGGCCTGCGACCGCTGGAACATGATGAATCCGGATGCGCCCCCGCGCCAGCCCTTCGTCACGACCGCGCTGGCGGGGGAGCCCTGGCCGGTGGTGGCCGCCTCGGACTACGTCAAGGCCGGCGCGGCGCGCCTCGCGCGGTGGATCCCCGCGCCGCTGCGCGTGCTCGGCGCGGACGGCTTCGGGCGCAGCGAGACGCGCGAATCGCTGCGGCGCCACTTTGAGATCGACGCCGAGTCGATCGCGTTCGCGGCCCTCACGGAGCTGGCGGGACTGGGACGTTTCGACCGGGCGCGGCTGGCGAGCGCGGCGCGGACGCTCGAACTCGACCTGGCCAAGGTCGATCCGGCAGTGGCCTAGCCGCTCCGTCGACGGGGGCGGCGGCTCCGGGCAGGGCTACAGCGGCGGCTCGGTCGCGTCCGATCGCTCCGACCGCCGCGCGCGGGCCCGACGGCGCGGCGCATGCCACAGGTCGTGCGCGTTGCCGTGCGCCCACCAGGCGGCGTACGCCGTCGGGTACAGCCGGTCGACCGCCGCGCACGCCACGGTGAACTGCTGCGGGGTCCAGGTTCGGCGGCGGCGGATTTGCTCCAGCGTCTCGCGGCAGACCACGCGCGCCGGATTGACGGTCGACAGCAGGCGCGTCGCCCCCTCCGTCACGACCTCGATTTCGACCCGCGCCTGGTCCGCAAGCGCTTGCAGGATTCGAAGGTCCGCGTTGTCGGACGCGTTCAGCCAGCGGTGAAACGTGGTCACGTTGCTGCGCCCGATGCGTACCAGCAGCGCCACGAGCAACACAGGGTGGCAGTCCCAGGTCGTGACGCGCAGCCCGGCGGCGCAGCGCCGCGGATAGCGCGAGAAACGGACCGGGTCTTCGCGGATTCGCACCCGCGCCACGTCGTTTTCGTGGCTGACGAGCAGCGAGCCGGGCGGGAGCTCCAGAATCGCATCGGGTTCCGTCACAATCCAAATATCGGACGAATCTGCGCGCACGCCGCGCCGCGGGTTGCGCAGCCAGGAGGCGCGGGCGCAAGGCGTGCGCGTCTTGGCCGGGTCCCCGGGGTCCGATTCGACACGACGCGCGGGCGGGAGCGGATTCGCTCACGCGACCCGGACACGCTCCCGGTTCGCGCCGCAATCCCGGCGCTTGGCGCTTCGGCGGCAATCGGAATCGCGTATCCTCACCGCCCGGAACGGCCGTCGCCGATGCGGCGCCGCGTGCCGAGGGAGCCAGCCGACGGGAGATCGTGCAGTGAGGAACTTGAGGCGAGTCCGGCGCTTTCAACCCGGCTCCGTGGGCGTTGCGGCGGGCCGTCGCGAACGTATGGAGGCGTGGCACGTGCCAAACCTGCCCTCCGTCCGCGCCCGACGCGTCCGGTCGTCGTCCGGTGTGCTGCGCCGCGTATTTGTTGCGCTCGCGATCCCGGCCTTCGGCGTTGGGATGGGGTGCCGCGAGTCGCGCAGCGATGGGGGTGTGACCGCGGCGCCGGCAACGACGCAACCGGCCAGCGCGCCCGCGGTCCGCCGGGCGTCGATCGAATCGCCGCCGCGCTGGTGGGACGTTCGGCACATGGACCTGACGTTGACGCTGGCGGACGAGGATATCGGCCGGCGCCGCATGGTCGGGAGCGTGACATACAGCGTCCTGCCGCGGCCTGCCGCCGCCGGCGCGACCGATCGCCGACGGATCGCGCTCGAAGCCGTGCGGCTCAAGATCGCGCGCGTCGAGCTGTCGTTTGCGGGCGGCGCCCGACGGACCGGAGCGGACGCGTGGCAGGCGGCGCGGTACGAGGTGCGCGACGACCGTCTGATCGTGGAGCTGGACCGCGCGCCGCGGGCCGAGTTCGGCGTGCGGATCGACTACCGCGTCGAGCAACCGCGGCTGGGGCTGCACTTTGTCCCGTCGGATGCCTCGCGGCCCGAGCGGGCCGTGATGGTGTACAGCATGAGCGAGCCGCTCCAGGCGCGCTACTGGGTTCCGTGCTGCGACTGGCCCGACGCGCGTTGGACGAGCGACATCCGCATCCGGGTCGCCCCGCCGCTCGCCGCCGTGGCGATCGGCCGGCCGATCGGTGGGGGCGCGGGAGTGGATGACCCGCCCGCGCGGCTGCGCACGCACCACTGGCGGCAGGACACGCCGGTCGACCCGCACATGCTCGGGTTTGCGGTGGGCGAGTTCACGGAGCTGCGCGGCGAGTGGCGCGGCCGGCCGGTGCTGGTCTACACGCATCCGCGCTTCCGCGAGGCGGCCCGGTACACGTTTCGCCGCGTGCCCGACATGCTCGGTTTCTACAGCGACTTCCTCGGTGTGGAGTATCCCTGGCCGCAGTTCTCGCACGTGGTTGTGCAGGACCATTTCCACGGCGGCATGGAGCACATCGGGTTCGACATGCTGGCCCCGTCGCTGCTCACGGAATCGGATGACGGGGACGTGCCGGCCGAGCGCGCCGAGTTCAACTACGTCGCGCACATGCTGGCGCACCAGTGGTTCGGCGGGCTGGTCAACTACGCGCGCCTGCCGGAGGCGTGGGTCAACGAAGGGTTCGCGACCTACCTGCACCAGTTGTGGCACACGCAGGCCGCGTCCTACGACGGCGATCCGGGCGGCGGTCGCGCCGGCCAGGACTGGCTGGCGGCGGACCTGTCGCAGTCGGCGGAGCTGGTGGCCCGCTTCGACGTCGCCGGCTCGTCGCGCGCCATGGTCAACGAGCACCTGCTCGATGCCGATCAGGTCTACAACTTCGACGCCGGCAAGGTCTACTGGAAGGGCGCCTGGGTGCTGCACATGCTGCGGCGGCTGGTGGGCGACGACGCCTTCCGCGGCGCGCTGCGCCTCTACCTGACGCGCCACAGCGACCCGGGTCGCGGCGACGCCGGCATGGGCGACACGGCGCGGTTCCAGAAGGCCGCCGAGGACGCCTCCGGCCGCGACCTGTCGCTCTTCTTCGACCAGTGGGTGCGCCGTGGGGGGACGCCGCGCCTGGCTTTCGAGTATGCGTGGGACCCGGGCCGGGGCGTCGCGCGGGTGACGGCGCGACAGACGCAGAAGATCGACCGCGGCAATCCGCCTTTCGCCCTGCCGATCGAGCTGTACTTCGGCGGCCCCGCCGCGCGGCGCGAGCCGCGTGTCGTGCTCACCGACGCGTCGCAGACGTGGGAGTTCCCGCTGCCCGCCGAGCCCGAGATCTTCTGCGTCGATCCGCACGGCGTCCTGTTGTGCACGCTCGCCGAGAAGAAACCCGAGCCGATGTGGCTGGCGCAGGTGCGCCGCGGGCCGACCGCGCTCACCCGCAGCCGCGCGATCGACAAGCTGCGCGGCACCCAGACACAGGACGCTGCGGCGGCACTGCGCGACATCCTGGCCGACGAGGCGGAGTTCTGGGGGACGCGGCGGCGCGCGGCCTTCGGACTGGGCGCCATGAGGTCCGACGACGCGCTCGCGGCACTCCTGGCGGTGGAACGCGTTGGGGTCGCGCACCCGCGCGTGCTGGAAGCCGTCGTCAATGCGCTGGCGGAGTCTGACGACTCGGCCGCCGTCCACGCCGCGCTGCTGCGGCACGCCGGGGCGGCGGCGCGGACCCGCGTGCGGGCGGCCGCGCTGCGGCACCTGGCGCAATGCCGCGCCGACGTTTCGCTCCGCCCGGCGACGCTGGCGGCGCTGGTCGAAGCGGTCCGGCCCGCGTGCAACCGGCGCGTGCGAGACGCCGCTCTGGACGCGCTGGAATCCCTGAACGACGCCGACTCGTTGCCTGCGCTGCTCGCGGCCACGTCGCTGCGCGGCGCGGACCGCGATGCGTCGGGCGGCCTGATGGTCCGCACGATCGACCTCATCACGCGGCTGGCCAAGAAGCGAAGCGATCTTCGCCCCGCGGTCGTGGAATGGCTGCGCGGCATTGCCGACGACGCGCATCCTCGCGTTCGCAACGCGGCCGAGCGCGCCCTTCGCGGGGTGGGCGACGCGGGTTCCGAGTCGGCGGCCCTGGGGCGCCGCGCGGGCTAGCATCCCGGCAACGCACCTGCGCCGCGCTGGGCGTGGCCCGCTACCGCCTGCCCGCCGGCCGGGCCAACGCGACCACTTCCTCCTCCATCCCCAGCCAGCGGCCCAGGCGATACACCGTCGCCGCCGCCTGGCGCACCGCCCACCGTCCGCCCCACGCCTTGTCCTTCAGCGTGCGGAGGTCCTTGTGGCTTTCCAGGTAGTGCCGAAAGACGTCGAAACCGGCCCGCGCCGCGAGCCGCCGCAGCGTTGACGGATTGAAGTGGAAAACCGTGAACCGGTACGTCAGTCGCATCGGCGACGCGATCCGCCCGGCCGTTGCGCCCGCCGCCGCCCGCACCAGCCGGAAGATCAGCCCGTCGGCGTTGATGACCTTGACCACCAGGATGCCGTCGTCGCGCAGATAGGGCCGCAGGTCGCGCAGCACGGCAATCGGGTCCGGAACGACGTGCAACACGTCCCACAGCGTAATGACGTCAAAATGCCCGTGCGGCCAGCCGCTCGTGCCGATCGAACCGACGTGCGCCGGACAACGCAGCGTCGCCTTCACGTGCTCGACCGCGTGCCGCGAGATATCCAGCCCGTGCGCCTCGAACCCGGCTCCGCGCGCCAGACGCAGGAACGCGCCCATTCCGCAACCGAAGTCGAGCAGACGGCCCGTGCGGCCCAGCGCGTCGCGGACCAGCCGCAGGGAGCGCTCGAACAGCTCCTTCTTGCGCTGTCCCGTCGCCAGCGCCAGCTCGTCTTCGCACCCCGCAAACACCTCCGGCTCGTAGCGCTCCTCGACGTCGGCGCCGCTCGGCTGCGGATACACGCCGATCAGCCCGCACGCGCGGCACCGCAGCACGTCCCGCTCCGCCTCCAGGCGGAACAGCCGCCGCAGCCGCGCCGCGCCGCACAGATAGCACGCTTGCGTCCCGGGCGTCACGGGTGCGCGTCTCCGTCGGACCCGGCGGCGGCCCCGCGCGGCCGCCGCACGACGTAGAGCGGTCTGCGCTTGATCTCGTCAAACATGCGCCCCAGGTACTCGCCCATGATCCACAGCACGATGAGCTGCACGCCTCCCAACACCAGCACCGTCGCCAGGATCGACGTCCAGCCGGGAACGACCCAGCGCGTGAACAGCGCCGCCCACAGCACGAACAGCAGGTACCCCACCGCGCACAGCGACACCACCGCCCCTGCGAGTCCTGCGAACCTCAGCGGCCAGGACGAGAAGGAGAACACCGCGTCCGCCGCGAGCCGCAGCATGGCCCGCAGCGAGTACTTCGTCCGGCCCGCGCCGCGCGCCTCCGCGTCGTACTCGATCGCGCGCTGCTCGAAACCGATCCACTGCACCAGGCCGCGGTTGAAGCGCGCCGCTTCGCGACAGGCGAGGAACGCGTCGGCCGCCTCGCGCGACAGCAGGCGGAAGTCCGCCGCGCCCGGCGCGACCCGCACCGTCGCCAATGCCGACAGCACGCGATAGAACGCCCGCGACGAGAATCGCTTGAGCGGATCGACGCCGCGCGTGTGCCGCCGGATCGTCTGCACCACGTCCGCGCCCTCGCGCCACAGCCGCACCAGCTCCGGGATCAGCTCCGGGGGGTGCTGGAGGTCGCCGTCCAGCGTCACCACCGCCGACCCGCGCGCGTGGTCCATGCCCGCGAACAGCGCGATCTGGTGCCCGAAATTGCGCGCCAGCCGCACCAGGCGGATTCGCGGATCGGTCGCGGCGGCGGCCGAAACCACCGACGCGGTCTGGTCGCGGCTGCCGTCGTCGACGAAGATCACTTCCCAGTCCGTGGCCAGCGCCTCCAGCACCGCGACCAGTCGCCGCAGCAGCGGCGCGACGTTCCCCGCCTCGTTGTAGACGGGTACCACGACCGACAGCAGGTCGCGCTCGGGAATCGTGGCGGCGGACATGCGCGGCATGATATCCCGCGCGCGGTCGCGCGCGGCGTGTTCGGCTTCGACGCGTCCCGAATCCGCGCTTCGGGCCGCATCCTCCGCGCGGGGTGCCGCTCGAATCCCGGCCCGCAGGGCTGTATATTCTGCGTCGTGCGGCACCTGTCTCGGTCGCTTGACCGTCCGGCTGCGGCCGCTTGGAGTGCTCCGCCTCCCGCGCCGTGAACCGGCGTTCCCGAAAGGAGTTCCGTCCATGTTCCGCAAGTTGTCCCCCGTCGCGGCGGCGCTGCTTCTGCTGGCAACTCCGGTGCTGGCACAGATGACGGCCGGAGCCCTGGAGGCGGTGCCGGAGGATGCGCAAGTGGTCGTGGTCATGCCCAGCGTCGAGCGCTTCGGCGGCGGCGTCGGCGCGCTGATCAAGGCACTGGGCATCACGGAAATGGGCGAATTCAACGCGTCGACGCTCGCGACGGAATCCCTCGAGGTCGGGGACGGGCTCGACCTTTCGGGCACCTGGATCGCCGCCCTGCGAACGGAAGACTCGTCCAACCCGCTGCTCATCGTCGCGGTCAAGGACGCCGCCGCGTGGAAGAAGGCCGCTTCCGCCGAAGAGGCTGCGGGCGGGCTGTCGAAGGCGATCGTCCACGGGGAGGACTGGTACGTCGCCGACAAGCCCGGCCTGATGCTGCTGTGCCAGGATCAGGACTACCTGAAGAGCGCGGTGAAGTCGTCCGCCAAGGCCGCCGAATCGATCAGGAAACGCGCCGGCGACGCGCTCGACAAACACTCGCTGGTCTTTGTGGTCGATGTTCAGGGCTGCAACGACGCCATCCAGCAGGGCATGACTACGTTCGAGACCATGATCCGCATGGGCATGGCCATGCAAGGCGGCTCGAAGGCCGAGGCGGGCCTCGCGTTCTGGCGCTGGATGTTCGAGGAAGTTCGCGGCGTGATGGCGGACGTCGATTCCGCCGTCGCGGGGGTCACCGTCGGCGCCGATGGCGTCCGGCTGGGCGCCCACTGCACGGTCAGGGGCGGCTCAAAGTCCGCCGACTGGCTCAAGTCCATCAAGCGCGGCGACGCGTCGCTGCTGCGCGGCCTGCCGGACGAGCCGTTCGGCATCGCCCTGGCCTGCGAGTGGGAGGGCGGGCAGGAGGGTTCGTCGGTCAGCGCGCGCATGCTCAAGGCCATGCTCGACGCCACGGCCGTCGAAGGCGCCGACGTGGCCAAGGCCCAGGCCGCGCTCGACAAGTCGATCGAAATGTACAAGCTCATGACCGGCTATAACGCGATCATCGTGCCGCCCGGGGAGGGCGGCGGCATGCTCCTGTCCGGAGCCTACTTCACCTCCAAGCCGAAGGAGTTCGCCAAGGCCTTCGAAGCCATGATGCAGGACACGACCGCCCTGGCGGGTACGTTCGGCATGGGCATGAAGTTCGACACCGCCCACAGCTCCGAGAAGATCGGAGCGTCGGACGTCGAAGTCTACGGGTTCAAGTTCGACGTCAAGGACGAGCAGACCGCCCAGATGATCAAGATGCTCTACAGCGACGACTCGTCGATGCTGCTCACGCCGCGCGATCGCAACGTCTCCTACGCCGTCGGTCCCACCGCCGCGGCGCGGGCCTGCATGAAGCGGACGCTCGAGGCCAGCGACGGCGCCCTGGACAAGAACAAGAGCGTCGCGGACGCGGCCAGGGCCATCTCGCCCAAGCCGCACGGGCTGGTGCTGCTCGATCTGCCGCGCGCCGCCGAGTGGGTCCTCCGGATGGCGTCCGCGACCGGCGCTCCCGTACCCCCCATCGAGTTCGGCGACAAGTCCGCGCCGCTCCTGGCGGCCGGCATGTACCTCGACGCACAGCCCCGCGTGGAGCTGTTCGTTCCCGCGCCCGCCCTGAGGATCGTGATGGACGCCGCGCGCGGCGCCGGAGGCGGCGAGCCGCGCTAGGGACGCGGTCACGGATGCACGAGAGCCGCGGAGTGCGCGTGCCGCCTAAGGTCGGGTGCGCGCCGCTGCCGATACTCCGGGGGCGCCCGCGCGCGGGCCCGGTGAGGAATCCGCCGATGATCGTGATCATGCAGGCCGGGGCGACCGAACAGCAGGTCCAGCACGTGGCGCGCCTGGTTCGCGAATGGGGCCTGCGCGACCACGTCAGCGTCGGCACCGACCGCACCATCATCTCGGCCATCGGCGACAAGCGCAACGTCGACCTGAGCGCGATCGAGTCCGCGCCCGGCGTGGAGCGCATCGTCCCCATCCTCGCGCCCTACAAGGCCGCCAGCCTCGAAGCCAAGAAGGAACCGACCGTGATCGCCCTGCGCGGCGGCGGCTCCATCGGCGGGCGGCGCGTCGGCGTCATCGCCGGACCGTGCAGCGTCGAATCGCGCTCGCAACTGCTGGACATTGCGCACGCGGTGAAGGAGGCCGGCGCGATCGCGCTGCGCGGCGGAGCCTTCAAGCCGCGCACCAATCCCTACCAGTTCCAGGGACTGGGCGAGCAGGCGCTGGAGTTCCTGGCCGAGGCCGGCCAGTCAACCGGCCTGGCGGTGGTGACGGAGGTGATGAGCATCGAGCAGGTGCCGCTGGTCGCCCGCTACGCGGACGTCTTGCAGATCGGCACGCGCAACATGCACAACTTCAACCTGCTGGTCGCCTGCGGCGCCGCCGGCCGGCCCGTGCTGCTCAAGCGCGGGTGGAGCGCGACGCTGGACGAGTTCCTCCTGGCCGGCGAGTACATCCTCAACGCCGGCAATCCGCAGGTGATCCTGTGCGAGCGCGGCATTCGCACGCACGAGACCTATGTGCGCAACACGCTGCCGCTGGCGATCATTCCGGCCGTGAAGCGCGCCAGCCACCTGCCCATCGTCATCGATCCGTCGCAGGGCACCGGGCACGCCTACATGGTGCCGTCGATGTGCCGTGCCGCGGTCGCCGCCGGCGCCGACGGCCTGCTGATCGAGGTGCACACCGACCCGGAGCACGCCTGGACGGACGGGGCGCAGTCCATCACGCCGGCGACGCTGGCCGAGACGATGAAACAGCTCGCCGCCATCGCCCGAGCGGTGGGGCGCGAGATGTGATCGCGGGCGCGCGGCGTCGTCGTCCCCGACGCCGGACGCGCCGACCCCAAGGTTTCAGGTTGACCACGACGGGGCCGATCCACTGGTGCGCGTCGCATGTAGCGACGAATAACCGGGTTCACTCGACCTGCGAATGCTCGGACCAGTGAATGCGACCGACGCCCCGTCGCGTGCCGATAGCGTCGATTTCACTCGTGGCTGGACCTGCGCGGGTGCCACGGCTCGTACTCGAACAGCGTTTTCCTGATACGTGCTCGCAGGCGCGGGACGGGCCGCCCGTTAATCCGCTGGCCTGACCTGCTCGCGGAAGAACTTCGCGATCAGCGCCGGCGCCTCCGCGGGATAGCGGTGTGACCCGTCGTAGATCATCGTCACCAGCGGCGTTCCCGATTTCGACGGATACAGCGTGCAGTCCTTGCCCCAGGCCTCGCCCTCGCCGGCGCAGCCGTTCAGCTTGCGGACCGCGTCGATCGTGCGTTGCTGCCATTCGAACTTCACCAGCTCGTCATTGCGGCCCGCGATGTGCATGACCGGCCTGGGCGTAAGGCTCGCCGCCTGGATTGTGAACGCTCCTGACGGGGCGAAGGCCGCGAAGACGTCCGGGCGCTCCCGCCAGAGGAGATAGGTGAATCCGCCGCCGTTGGAGTGACCCATGGCGTAGATCCGGCGCGCGTCGATTCGGTACTCGTTCTTCAGCGTCGCGAGCACCGCGTCGAAGAACTTCAGATCGCGGTCGCCCTGCACGCCCGCACGGTTCTGCCAGCCGTTGCGCTTGCCCTCCGGATCGACCAGCCTGCCCGGCGTGGGCAATCCCTGCATGTAGACCACGATCGCCTCGGGCCATTCGGCGTGCATGCGGAATGAGCGCGCCGCCTGCCGCGCGCCGCCCCCGTGCCCGTGGAAGGCGAACACAACGGGCGTATCGGCCCGGGCGGCGTCCCTGGGGATATGGAGCAGCGCGAATCGCTCCTCGCCCTCGATGGTCCAGGTTCGTCGCGCCAGGTCCGGCCCACCACGCCCCATCGCACGCCACGCCGGTCTGCTCGACTGCGGTTCGGCCGGCGCGCTCGCCGGGTGCTGGCCCAGCGCCGGCCCAACGACGAGCAGCGCGACGAGCATCCGCACGACGTTTTGCATCACGATCCTCCTTGAACGGCGCTCGCGTTCGCTGCAAGCAGAACGACGCCGCGGGACTCCTATTCCGCGCCGCGGTCGTCCGCCGCCGGCCAACTATGGAACAGGGGCAACTGCGTCGGCACGCGCGACGTCGGAGCCGTGCCCGACGCGCCGTCCCCGCCGCCGGCGTCGCGCCGGCACCCCAGTCCGCTCAGCCCCAGCCGCCGCGCCGTCACCTCGAACAGCCGCTCCACGCTCTCCCAGTACGCACCGCCGCCGCGGAAGCGCCATCCGAAGCGCGAATCGTTGAGCGCCCCGCCGCGCATCGCCCGCACGCGGCTTTCGACGTGGTCGGCCGCTTCGGGATATTGCTCGCGCAGCCGCTCGAAGAACACCGCCTGCACGCTGCCCGGAAGGCGCAGCGCCGAAAACGCCGCCGAGCGAGCGCCCATCTCCGCCGCCCGCTCCAGCACGGCTGGAATCTCGCGGTCGCTCAGCGCCGGAATCACCGGCGCCACCATGACACCCACCCGCAGGCCCGCTTCGGACAATCGGCGCAGCGCCTCGAACCGCCGCGACGGTGGCGGTGCGTTGGGCTCGACCCGCCGCGCCAGCGCGTCGTCCGCAAAGGCGATGCTGCAATACACGTGCACCGATGCACGCCGCGAAAGCCGCACCAGCAGGTCGATGTCGCGAACGATCAGGTACGATTTCGTGACGATCGAAACCGGGTTGTGAAACTCCGCGCATACCTCCAGGCAGCCGCGCGTCAGCTCCCACACGGCTTCCAGCGGCTGGTAGCAGTCCGTCACGCCGGAGAACGACACGTTCTCGCGTTTCCACGATTTGCGCGAGAACGCCTCTGCCAGCAGGCGCGGCGCTTCGGGCTTGACGATGATGCGCGTTTCGAAGTCGGTCCCCGCGCCCAATTCGTAGTACTCGTGCGTCGGGCGCGCGTAGCAGTAGGGGCACCCGTGCTGGCAGCCGCGATAGGGATTGACGCTCCAGCGAAACGGCAGGTCCGGGCTGTCGTTTTCCGAAAGAATCGTCCGCGACGCGTCCAGGTAGACCTGAACCTCGGCCTTCGGCGGCGGCCCGAGCCACTCCGCGTAGCGGCTGGTGTAGGGGTTCGGGGGATTGGCGACCGGTTTCACGAATCCGCAGCCCACGCGGTGCGACGCGCCGCACGACGCGGCGCCGGCCCACATTATATACGGCTTTTGTTAGGATGCAAGCCGTGCGAGCCGGCAGGCGAGCGGCCGCCGGAGCGCGTTCACGTCGGGGCGCCCGGCTGCTTCAACGCGTCCGCGTGGCCGACGGGCCCGCGGCACGGGGTGGCGACCGATCCGGCTCAGTCGTCATCCGCGGCGGGAGCTGGCGCGGGCGTCACGATCTCGACCGGGGCGAGCTTTTCGAGCGACGCGCGGACCTCGTCGGCGCTGCCCACCACCACAATCGCCAGGTGCGCCGGGTCGATCGTCTCGCGGGCCAGCGCTACGCAATCAGGCGCGGTCGCCCCCGCAACCGCCTTCAACTGCCGCGCGAAGTGGTCGGCCGGAAGCCCGTGCGACTGCGTGTACCACAAGCTGCCCAGCACCTGCTGCGGCGTCTCGCGATCTCCCGGAAAGCTGCCGATGAGGTAGGACTTGGTGTCGCCGAGTTCCTTGTCGGTGGGCGGCTCGCGCTGGAGGCGCTCCAGCTCGTCGAGGATGGCGGCGACGGCCTGGGCCGTGGTGGATGTCTTGCTGAACGTGCTGACGCTGAACTGACCGGCGAAGCGCGTCGCCGCGTACCCGCCCCGCGCGCCGTACGTGAGCCCCTTCTTGACGCGGATGGTGTCGTTCAAGCGGCTGTTGAACCCGCCGCCGAAGTAGCCGCTGACGACGCGTGCCGTGAAATGCCGCGGGTCGCCCAGCGGCAGGCTCAGGGCGCCGACCCGAATCTGGCTCTGGACGCCGGCGCGGTCGACGAGATAGATGCGGGTGGGCGCGGGCTGCGGCGGGGGGGCAAGGGCGGGACTTGGCGCCGCGCCGGTCGCGGTCCAGGCGCCCAGCGCCTGCGTCGCCAGCGCCACCGCGCGATCGTGCTCGATGTCGCCGGCCAAATAGAGCACGGCCATGTCGGGCCGCGCGTAGGTGGCCCACCATGACGTCAGGTCGGTCGCGTCCAGCCGGTCCAGGTCGCCGGGCTCACCGGTGGCGGTGCGCGCATAGGGGTGCTCACCGAAGAGCCGCCGCCGCAGCTCGCGGTCGGCGACGTACGACGCTTCGGCGGCGGAGATCGCCAGCGTGGCGCGCGTCTGCGTGCGGAGCTTCTCGAACTCCGGCTCCGGGAAGGCGGGGTTCAGCACGACGTCGCCCAGCAGCGTCATGGCCCGCTCGACGTGCTCGGGCATGCACGACGCGCTCACCGAGGCCGTGTCGAGGCCGGCCGACCCGCCCAGCGCGATGGCGTGCATTTCGAGCTCGGCGGCGAGCTGGCCTTCGCTGCGCGAGCGCGTGCCGCGCGTGAGCATGGACAGCGCCATCGACGCGGTGCCCGGTTTGGCATCGCTCCAGGCCCCGGCCAGCAGCCCGAGTTGAATACTGACGTAGGGCACTTCGTGGTTGGGGATCACGACCACCCGCAGCCCGTTCGGAAGCGTCGCCGCCGTGAACGCCGGCGTGGGGTCGTAGTCCAGCAGACCGGCGACGGGCGGGTGCTCGGGATAGGCGGCGGGCCGGCGCAGTCCGGGGCGGCCGGGTGGCGGGGCCTCGACTTCGGGCGTCGCCGTGATCGGGGCGTCATCCTCGGCGCTCTTGCCGCGCCCGAAGAGCGACCCGAGCAGGTTGCGCTCGACGGTAATGGTCGTGGCGCGCTCGGGGGCGAGATACGTGCGGGCCACGCGGGCGATTACCTCGGGTGTCACGCGGCGGATCGCGTCCAGCTCGGCGTTGGCCCGGCCGGCGCCGCCCTCCACGACGGCCGCGCCGCCGAGCGTCTGGGCCTTGCTGGCCACCGTGAGCGTGGACGTGATACGCCGGCTGAGCATCTGGTTGCGGACCTTGGTCAGCTCCTCGTCGCCGACCGGCTCGCTGCGCAGCCGTTCGAGCTGCGCGTCGATCAGCGCCAGCACCTTCTCGGTGTCGCCCCCCAGCGGGCTCAGCGCCGCCCCGGCCGCGATGGCGCCGTCGTCTTCGAGCGAGAACGCCGCCGCCATGGCCATCACCGCGAGCTGCTTCTCGGCCACCAGCTCGCGATAGAGGCGGCTGCTCTGCCCGCCGCCCAGGATCATGGCCAGCATCTGGAGCGGCACGTAGTCGTCGTCGCGCGCCGGCACCGTGCGAAACACGACACCGCACACCGGTACCGGCGCGTGGTCTTCCTTGAACGTCAGCCGCCGCGCTTCGGTCTGCGGCGGCTCGCGCTGCGTGACGCGCGGCGGATCGGGGCAGCGCGGAATCCACCCGAGGTACTTCCCCGCCGCGGCCTGGGCGTCGGCGTGCCGGACGGCGCCGACGATCACCAGCGTGGCGTTGTTGGGCACGTAGTAGCGCGTCCAGAAGCTGCGCAGCTCCTGCACCGTCGCCGCCCGAAGGTGCGGAATGCGTCCGATCGGCGTCCAACGGTACGGGTGCGACTTGAGGAGTTCGGGCAGGATCTTCTCCGGCAGCGTCCCGAACGGGCGGTTGAGCCCCAGCCGCCGCTCTTCCTCGACCACCTTTCGCTCGGTGTCGAAGCTGTGCTGGTCGATATTCAGGAAGCCCATGCGCTCCGCCTCGAGCCACAGGGCCAGCTCGAGCTGGTTGGCCGGGAGCGTCTGGACATAGGTGGTGTGGTCGAAGCTGGTGTAGGCGTTGCAGTCGCCGCCGGCGGCGCGGATGAGATCGAAGTGGTCGGTCGGGCCGAGGCGGTCAGTCCCGCGGAACATCATGTGCTCGAACATGTGCGCGAAACCCTGCCGCTCCGGGTCCTCGTCCTTCGAGCCTACGTGGTACCACAGGTGCACCGCGACGACCGGGCAGGAGAAGTCCTCGAGCGTGATGACGCGCAGGCCGTTGTCGAGCGTGATCTCGCGGAAGTCAAAGGCCCGGTCGGAGGCCAGCGCCACCGCGGAGAAGACCAGCGACAGCGCCGCAGCGGCGCGCGGGGGGAACAGCATCGTGTCACTCCATCGAAAGTCCCGGGATCGTCGCGGAAGAATACCGCCGCGCGGCCCGGTTCGCCCGCCGGCGCCAATGCTTTCAAAACCGGCCGCGGTCCGGCCGGGTAGCGCACCGGCGCACTACCATGCCCGGCGAGGCGGCGCCATGAAAGTGGTCATACCCGGCGGCAGCGGGCAGGTTGGAACGCTGGTGGCGCGGTGTCTTCACGCCGCCGGCCATGACGTCGTCGTGCTGAGCCGCGTGCCGCGCGCGGCGGCGTGGCGCGTCGTGCAGTGGGACGCGGAGACGCCGGGCGCCTGGGCGGGCGAGCTGGACGGCGCCGACGTGGTCATCAACCTGGCCGGGCGCAACGTCAACTGCCGCTACAGCGCGGCCAACCGGCGCGACATCCTGGAGTCGCGCGTCCGCGCCACGCACGCGGTCGGCCGGGCGATCGCCGCCGCGGCCCGCCCGCCGCGCGTCTGGCTCCAGGCGAGCACGGCCACGATCTACGCCCATCGCTTCGACGGGGACAACGACGAAGAATCGGGCCGCATCGGGGGCGACGAGCCGGACGCGCCGCGCGCCTGGCGCTTCAGCGTCGAGGTGGCGCAGGCGTGGGAGCGGGCGCTGGCCGAGACGCCGACGCCGCGGACGCGGCGGGTGGCGATGCGCTCGGCGATGGTGATGAGCCCGGACCGCGGGGGCATCTTCGACGTGCTGCTGGGGCTCGTGCGGCGCGGACTGGGTGGAACGCCGGGCAGCGGGCGTCAATACGTGTCCTGGATTCACGACCGGGACTTTCTCGCCGCGCTGCGCTGGCTGATCGAGCATGACGAGGCGGCCGGCCCGTACAACCTGGCTTCGCCGCACCCGCTGCCCTTCGGCGAGTTCATGCGCGAGCTGCGGTCGGCCTGGGGGGCGCGGATCGGGCTGCCGGCGGCGCGCTGGATGCTGGAACTCGGGGCCTGGTTGCTGCGCACCGAGACGGAGCTGGTGCTCAAGAGCCGGCGGGTCGTGCCGGGGCGGCTGACGGCGGGCGGATTCGAATTCGCGTTCCCGCGCTGGGCGGACGCCGCGCCGGAACTGTGCCGCCGTTGGCGCAGCGCGGCGGCCGGCGGCGGTTAGCAACCGGATCAGAGCCGCGCGTCCAATTCGCGCAGCGTCTGCTCCCAGTCGCGGTGAGCGACGGCACGGTCGTCAATCCACACGTCCGCGATGGGCTTGCCCATGTGCAGCCCGTCGTACTCGAAGCCGTGGTCGTCGAGCCACTGCCGCGTCATGCGAAACTCCGCCCAGCCGCGCGCGGTGTAGACGATGATCGTGTGCCCGGCGGCGCGAAGTCGGGCCAGCGCCTCGCGCGCCCCCGGCAGCGGCGCCGCCAGCGCGCGCTCGAAGGTCTTTTCCTCGCTGGCCAGCACGCCGTCGAGATCGACCATGATCGTGCGCGCGCGGGCCATGATGCGCTCCTGCGGCGTGATTCAGGCAGCGGCCAGGCCGGCGCGCTTCGCCTCGACCTCCGCGAGCAGTCGGTCGAACGACTCGGCGAAGAGCCGCACGCCGTCGGTCAGAAGCCGGGCGGTGATTTCGGAGAAGTCGATTCCGGCGGCCTGGAGACGCGCGAAGACGTCGCGGGCGTGGTCCAGTCCCTGTTCGATGGTCTGCGCCGGCCTGGCCGATGCGCGGATCGCCTCCAGCGTCGCCGGGGGCACCGTGTTGACCGTGCTGGGCCCGATGAGCGGATCGACGTAGCACGTCGGCGAGTACGCCGGGTTCTTGGTCCCGGTGCTGGCCCACAGCGGGCGCTGGTCGCGGGCGCCCGCGGCGCGCAGCTCCGCAAAATCGGGCCCCCCGAAAATCGACCGGTAGCGCGCGTACGCCAGGCGCGCATTGGCCACCGCGGCGCGCCCCGGGAGGTCGTCCAGCGCCTCGGCCCCGGCGTCGATGCGCTCTTGCAGCGCCTGGTCGACGGCCGTGTCGATGCGGCTCACGAAGAACGAGGCCACGGAGGAGACCATCGCCGGGCGCCCGCCCGCCGCCCGCAGGCGGTTGAGGCCCGCGATGTACGCCCGCATCACCTGCTCGTGGACGTCGACGGCGAAGATGAGCGTCACGTTGACATTGATGCCCTGCCCGATCAGCTCGGTGAGCGCCGGCAGCCCGGCGGGCGTCGCCGGGACCTTGATCAGCAGGTTCGGGCGGTTCACGGCGCGCCACAGCCGCCGCGCTTCCGCCACCGTTCCCGCCGCGTCGTGGGCCAGGTGCGGGGAGACCTCCAGGCTCACGTACCCGTCGCGCCCGTGCGTCTCGTTGTAGACTTCGCGAAGCTGGTCGGCGGCCTCGACGATGTCGTCGACCACGAGCGTCTCGTAGATTTCCGCGGCCGAGCGACCGGCGCGGGCCAGGCTGCGAATCTGGTCGTCGTAGGCGCTGCCGGCGGATACGGCCTTCTGGAAGATGGTAGGGTTGCTGGTGACGCCGACGACCCCTTCGGCGATGAGCGCTCGCAGCTCCCCGCGGCGCAGCATCTCGCGGCTGATGTTGTCGATCCAGATGGCCTGTCCGAGATCGCTGATCTGACGGATACGGCTGTTCATCGTCGTCGGCCCGCTTTGGGTGGTGTCAGCGCACCCGCAGAGATTATTCTAACTCACTCCGCCGGAAAAGTCCGCCGGCGCGCGGCGACGCACACGGCGCGGACCGCGCGTGGTTGGGCCGCTGGCGTGCTACACTGGACGAGGCAGCGCCTCCGTCGCAAGTCGTCCGAAGCCGCAACAAGGAGATTCAGCATGTCCGGACCCGCCGAGAGCCTTCAGACGTGCAGCGAATGCGGTGCAACGGTTTATCCGGAGCATATCGACGCGCACACCGCCGGCATGTGGAAGGGCAAGCTGCTGTGTCCGCACTGCATGGCGGAAAAGAAGCAGTTAGCCCAGTTGGGCGCGGCTGGTCCGGCCGGCGACGAGATCAGCGAGCCGGACATGCCGCGCATCAGCCTGGCGGATGCGGACGCGGCCGACGCCCGTCCGCGGCCGGCGATCCGCAGCTTCGGCGTTACGGGCGGGATTACGATGCATCAGGCGGCGGAGGCGCCCGTGAGCTACCGCCGGCCCTTGCAACCCGGATCGCCCGCCGCGCTGCGCTGCCGGACCTTCCACAGCAAGCTCAACGACGCGTCGCTCGCACACCTGGATCGCATGATCAACGAATGGGTGGACGGCCACGACGACGTGGAGATCAAATTCGCGACCAGCACGATCGGCGTCTTCGAAGGCAAGCACGCCGACCCGAACCTGATCGTGACCGTGTTCTACTGACGCGTGCGCGGGAGGCGTCGCGGGTCAGCGCCGGAACTTGGGGGACTCGCCCCAGTGCAGCTTGTTGCGCAGCGACTCCCACTCGGCGCTGCGCGGGTTGCGGACCAGCAGGAAATCCGCCCCGTAGCGGGTGAAGCGGATCGCGTCCCGCGTGCGGATGGGACGAAGCGTGCGGCCGTCGATCACCGCGGTCGTGCCTTCGTTGGTCTTGAGCCCGCGTACGACGATCTGCCGCTCGATGGCCATGGTCAGCGGGCGGTAGGTGAGAGCGTGCGGGCAGATGGGCGTGAGGATGACCGACGAGGCGGTGGGTTCGAGAATCGGCCCGCCGGCCGCCAGGTTGTGCGCGGTGGAGCCGGACGGCGTAGCGATGATCAGTCCGTCGCCCGCGATGCGCGCGACGTCGCGGCCGTCGGCCTCCACGTGCAACTCCAGCATGCGGAACGGATAGCCGGCGTGGACCACGCAGTCGTTGACCGCCAGCGTGCGGTACTTCTTGCCGTCGGCCGAGTCGATCTGCACGTCGAGCATGACGCGCCGCGTGATGGGCAGGTCCTGGTCCTCGAACAGGAACGTCCCGTCGGATTCGAGGTGCTCGATCGTGAAATCCGCCAGGAACCCGAGCTTTCCGAGGTTCACGCCCACGATCGGCCGCTGCTGCATGCCGAGGTTGTGAACCGCCGCGATCAGCGTCCCGTCTCCGCCCAGCACGAAGATCAGGTCCGGCTTGTGCCTGAGCGTGCGGCGGCTCTCCCAGGTCAGTTCAGCGCAGACCACTTCGGCGCGCTTCTCGAGCCAGCGAACCACCCGCGGCAGAATCTGCTCGGCGCCGAGGCGCGGGTCCGGCGAACCGACCACGGCGACGCGTTTCGCCCGTCGCGCCGGCGTTGCTGGCGTTTCCATGGCTGGTTGAGTCGCTGGCATGTTCGACCGGGGCCCCTCACGCACGCGGCGATGAGCGTCCCACACCAACAGCGTACCGCCCTGCTGCGCGACACGCCAACGAATTCCGCCGCCCTCGGGCGCCGGCCGGCGGACCGCGTTACTGCGACCCGGCCGACATCGGGCTCAGCGCCCGTCGCAGCGCGGTAAGGCTCAGGTTCCGGCCGGGGCACTCGGTGCGATGGGTGATGTGCCCGTGACCGTAGACGCGCGACGCCGGGATCCCCGTCCGCTCCGACAGAAACGCGCACAGCTCGCGAAGTGCGGCGACCTGCCGCGGCGTCGGACGCGAGTCGTTGAAGTTCCCCACCAGGCAGATCCCGATCCCGTGGTCGTTGAAGTAGTTCGACGGATACCAGTTGCCGAAGAACCGGCCCGGCGTCTTGGTGCCGCAGTGCGCGCCTTGTATCTGGCGCTTCCAGCGATCGCCGACGTACACCGCCCCGTCCGGGTAGTTCACGCCGTTGCCGATGACAAAGTGGTAGCCCAGCCCGTTCTCCCAGCGCCGGACCCGGCGGTGGTAGTCGTCCATGCTGCGGGGTGTGTCCTTCGCACTCGTCGAGTGATGCACGACGATGGCGCGCCAGCGGTCCTTGATGCCCCCCGGCGGGACCCACGACGACTTGTCCAGACGCAGCGCCGTCAGCGGCTCAGGCGTCCGGCGCACCGGAGGCAGCGGTGTCGTCTTCGGCCGCGGCGCCGGTGGACGCGTCGAGAGGATCGGCGCCGGCAGCGTCTCGATTTCCTCGGCGCGGCGATCTCCGCCGCCGCAACCGGTCAGGCCCGCCGCGAGCGTCATCCCGGCGAGCAAGCGCGCGATCCGTCGCATCTCGTCACTCCTTGTGCCGAGTCCGTGGCGGGAATGGCGGGCGGATTATAGCATCCCGTCCCGCGCGATACGCCTCACGCGCTCGTGTCGATCCCCGGCAGTACCGGGTTCTCCAGGCTGCGCCACAGGTACCAGGTCGCCACGGTCCGGAACGGCCGCCAGCGATCTCCCAGAGCCGCCAGGCGGTCCCTCGACAGCGGCTTGCGCGCGCCCACGAATCGCTGGGCGGCCTTGCGAAGCCCAAGGTCATCCACCGGCCATACGTCCGGCCGGCGCAGGCAGAACGTCAGCAGCATCTCCGCCGTCCAGCGGCCGATGCCCTTGACCGCCGTCACCGACGTAATGACGTCCTCGTCGGACAGGCGGCGAAGTCGGCGCGACGTGAGCCGCCCGTCCGCGAAATGAGCCGACAGGTCGCGCAGGTAGCTCAGCTTCTGGCGCGACAGACCGGCCCCCAGCAGCGCCTCGTCCGAGACCGCCGCGAGAGCCTGGGGCGATACGCGGCGCCGCGGGCATAACGCCACGACGCGTTTGCGGATGGTGGCGGCGGCTTTCATGGCGAGCTGCTGATGAATGATCGAGTACGCCAGCGCGGCGAACGGGTCGCGGACGTTGCGGAGGTTGATGGCGCCCACCGCGTCCATCAGCCGCGCCATCCGGGGGCAGACGGCCCGCAGGTGCCGGACGGCGGCGTCGGGGTCGAGCAGGACGGGAACGGATGTCGCGGAGACCTCGGGGCGCGTGGCGCGGGATAACGCTGGCGTCATGGTCGGCGCATTCTCGCCGGGCGGCGCCGGAATTCCACCCCGAAACGGACGCGCGCGATTCGGGGGCGAACCGCGGGCGGCGACCGTTCGTACGAATGGGTTGGCGAAGCGCTTCGACGGAGCGGGCGCGCGTTGACAATCTCGCGCCGCGTCGTAAACTACGCCGCCTCGACGCCGCCCGTTCGAAACTTGTAAAACCTGTCGACAGAGCATGTTGCGCGTGGTGCTGCATGGCGCATGACGTTCTATCCGCTCGGACGGAAACCGGTCGCGCGACCGCCAAGCTGGTCGCGACGATGCTGGGGGGGGTTCTCATCCTGGCCTCGTTTCTTCCGCAATGGGGGTGGCTGGCGGCACACCTGTACGGGGAGACCGCGCTGGATGTAACCCACGATGGTCGAAGCTATTACAGTGCGATCCTGGCCGCAGTCGGTGCCGTGCTGCTGGCCGCCCCCCTGTTCTGGCATGCGTTTCGCTGCCTGTCCAGCGGGCACATGCACATGGACGAGCTCGTCGCGCTGGCGATTCTTGCCGCCATGGCGATGGGCGACTACCAGACCGCCGGCGTCGTTGCCTTCTTCCTGCTTCTCAGCAATCTCATTGAATCGCGAACCGCGCTGGGCGCCCGGGCCGCGATCGAGGGGTTGATTCGCCTGACGCCCACGCGCGCCCATCGCAGGCGCCCCGGCGGCGGGGAGGAGGAAATCGAAGCATCGTCTCTCCGCCCGGGCGACGTCGTCGTCGTCCGGCCCGGCGACAACGTCCCGGCCGACGGCCAGATCATCGGCGGTCATTCGACCATCAATGAAGCCAACATCACGGGCGAATCGCTCCCGGTCGAGAAGGACGTGGGGGACGAAGTCTTCGGCGGCACCAGCAACGTCACCGGCGCGATCGACGTGCGCGTCACCAAGGCCGGCGCGGAGACCACGCTGGGCCGCGTTCAGGCACTGATTCTCGACGCCGAGCGAACCAAGATCCCGCTCATGCGGCTGATCGACCAGTATGCCGCCTGGTACACGCCCGCGACGCTGATGATCGCCGGCGTGGTCTGGTTCTTCACCCGCGACATGAGCACCACGATCGCCATCCTGGTGATCGCCTGTCCCTGCGCGCTCATCCTGGCGACCCCGACGGCGATCGTGGCGTCGCTGTCGGCCGCGGCGCGGCTGGGCGTCTACATCAAGGACGTCTCGAACCTCGAATGGGCCCGGAAACTGACCGCGGTCGTCTTCGACAAGACCGGAACGCTGACGACCGGGCAACTGACGGTGACCCGGCTGGCCCCGGCCGCCGGCGTGGAAGCGGCCGAGCTGCTCCGGCTGGCGTCGTCGGTCGAGCGCCTCAGCCGCCACCCGGTCGCACGCGCCGTGGTGGCGATCGCGGAGAAGGCGCGCGTCACACCGGCGGAAGTCGCCGGCTTTCGCGAGGTCGCCGGCAAGGGCGTCGAGGCACGCATCGCCGACGAGCCTGTGCTCGTGGGCCGCGGCAACTGGGTGCGCGACC
Organism: uncultured Planctomycetales bacterium; assembly: GCA_964401365.1. Lineage (GTDB taxonomy): Bacteria > Planctomycetota > Phycisphaerae > UBA1845 > Fen-1342 > CAYNYG01. The sequence continues at coordinate 37,782 of CAYNYG010000019.1, forward strand.
AGGGCGTGGACATGTCCGCGCTGGACGGGCCCGATTTCGCCGAGCCCGAGGGCCTCAGCACGCTCTACGTGGCCCGCGGCGGGAAAGCGGTCGGCTGGATCGGGCTGGAGGACCGCACCCGCGCGGAAGCGGCGGCCGCCATGCAGGAGCTGCGCGACATCGGCGTCGGGCATCTCATCATGGTGACCGGCGACCGCTGGTCGGTCGCGCACCGCGTGGCGCGGGAAATGGGCTGCACCGACGTTCAGGCCGAGGTGCTGCCGGCCGACAAGCTCGCCCTGGTCGACGCGCTCAAGCAGCGCGGGCACGTCGTCGCCGTTGTGGGCGACGGAGTGAACGACGCGCCGGCACTGGCCGCCGGAAACCTGGGCATCGCGATGGGGGCCGCCGGCAGCGACGTGGCGATGAACAGCGCGTCGATCGCGCTTCTCAGCGACGACCTGCGGCGACTTCCGTTCCTGGTCCGCCTGTCGCGCGCGACCACCAACGTCATCTGGCAGAACCTCGTGTTCGGCGTTTTGTTCATCCTGACGGTCGAGGTCCTGATCATCTTCGGAAAGGTGAGTCCGATGCTGGCCGCGGCGCTGCACACGGTGTCGTCGGCCATCGTCGTGTTCAACAGCGCCCGCATGGTGCGGTTCGGCGAGGGGCTGGCGCCGCACGTCCCGCGCCGGCGCACCGACGACGCGGAAGCCGAGGGCCGCGTGGTGTTGCAGGCGGTGGCATGACGGCGCGGCAGGACCAGCGCAACAATCGCACCGGACGCCGGGCCGGGCGGCGGCTAGCCCACTTCGCGCGTCTGGAACATCGCCACGCCCACCCCCAGCACCGCGGGAACATAGAGCCCGGCATACGCCAGGACACGCGCGACGTGCTGCCAATCGACGCGGCGATACTCCTGCGTCAGCGCGTCGGCTACCCAGAAGAACTGGAAATTCGGCACGATCGCATACAGCGCCAGGAACACATGATGGGGATCGTCGCCCAGGTGGCGTCCCACGAAGTAATCCGACAACAGGCCCAGCAGGAACACGCCCGAGCACAGCAGCAGCGTGGGCACCTGGCCGAAGCGGGTCGAGAACGCCACCGCAAACGCGGACAGCACCAGCACGGCCAGGAAGATGAGCGTGACCGCATACACGATCTGCATGTCGCCGAAGTCCGTGTCGGGCCGCTGGAGCTCCCACTTCGGACTGATGCACAACACCGCCAGCAGGGCCAGCGATCCCAGCGGGATCACCCACCCCAGAAGCGCGGTGGGGAAGTGCCACCCGTAGACGTAGTTGCCGAACGTGGCCGCAATGAGACTGATCGCCAGCGCGGCGAGCCCGAACACCCAGACCGGAACGTCGTAGGGGTCGCTCACCGTTTCCAGCACGCCGTGCCGGCACGTCATCAGGAACACCAGCACCAGGAAGTAGAACCCGATCAGCACCGCGCCGGCCACCCCCAGATACTTGCCCAGAACAAACGTCACCCGACCGACCGGTTTCGACACCACCGTCAGCACCGTGCGATTCTCGATCTCGCGGCTCACGACGCCCGCGGCGCTGAACACCGACGCCAGCAGCCCGAACAGCAGCAGCGTCGACAGCCCGACGTCCTGCATGATCTTGCGGTCCAGGCCCGACTGGAGCGAGAACAGCGACAGGCTGGGGTTGATCGCCAGCCAGGCGGCGCTGACCCACAGCAGCACGCCGAACACCGGCTGGCGGATGGTCTCGGTCAGCGTATTCCCAGTGATCGCGGCCAGTTTGAACAGCATCGTTGGTCTCAGGCGCCGGAGTCTAGCGGGTCGGCCGGTTTTCGTCTCGGAGCGCGACGTCGCCGCATGATGCATACGGGCGGACCACCCGCAGGTTCGCTGGCCGCGGCGCGCCGCCCGGCGCCCCTGGCCCGCAATCCCGTCGGCAGAGAGAGGTAACCGCGTGGAGTCGACTCACACACGGGCGCGCAACGCCAGCATCGGCGGTCTCATCGCGCAGGCGGCCGCGTTCGCCGGCATCCTGGCCCTGGGCGGGGTGACCCAATCCGCGTCGATGTCCCACATCGCGTGGATGATCCTGGGGGGCGTCCCCATCTGGCTGGCGTCGCTGCTGGTGATGCGGCAGCGCGAGCTGGTGGCCCTCGAGCGTCAGGACCTCGAGCAGCTTCGCCGCGAGAAGCGCGCCCTGGGCGCCGAGGCGATGTTCGACGCCGAAGGGGGGGGAATGGGGTTCCGCGTGGCCGAAGCGCGTCTGCGCTGGATGCAGCGCTGGCTGGTCCCCGGGCTGAGCCTGGCCACCGCGCTCTTCCTCGTCTTCGCCGGTCTCTGGTTCGCAGGCGTGTTCCATCGGCGGCTTCCGATCGGCTCGTACGATTGGCCCGACATGCGCCACGCCGGTCTGGGCATGGTCATCAGCGCGTGCGTCCTGTTCGTGCTCTTCCTCTACTCGCGCTACGCCTCGGGACTGGGCCGCATGCCCGAGTGGTCGCTGCTGCGCGGGTGCGGCGCCTACATGCTGGGAAACGCGCTGGCGCTGCTGGTGCTGATCGTGTGCATGGGCGCGTTCGTCTCGGCCGGGTTCCGCACCTGGGAGCACACGTTCTCGTTCGTCCTGCCGGGTCTGATGGTGCTGCTCGGCGCGGAAATGGCGATGAACTTTGTGCTCGACATCTACCGCCCGCGCGTACCGGGCGTCGAGCCGCGCGCCGCGTTCGACAGCCGGCTTCTGGGCCTGATTTCCGAGCCGGGTGGGCTGGCGCATTCCATCGCCGAGGCGATCAACTACCAGTTCGGCTTCCAGGTCTCGCAGACCTGGTTCTACCAGTTGCTTCAACGGACCTTCGTGCCGCTGTGCGGCGTGGCGCTGCTGGCGCTGTGGGGATTGTCGTCGGTGGTGATCGTTCGGCCCTACGAGCGCGCCCTGGTCGAGCGCTGGGGGCGGCAGACGAACGCCGATGCGCCCCTGACGCCGGGCCTGCACTTCAAGCTCCCCTGGCCGATCGAAACGGTTGAGAAGCTCAACACCGGGCAATTGCATCAGATCGTCATCGGCGCCAAGCACGAATCGTCGGAAGGCGACGACAACCCGCACGGGTCGCAGGACGTGGTGCTCTGGACGGACGCAAGGCACGGCGGCCGCGAGCATTTCGACTTCATCTTCGCTCCCCCACCCCGCGCCGCGCCGGCGACCGCGGAGGACAAGGCCGGCGAGCAGGCCGTCCCCGTGCACCTCCTGCGCATGAGCGTCGCGATCCAGTACACCATCGACTCCGCCTCCCTGGCCGCTTTCACCCGCACCATGGTGAACCCGCACGACTATCTGCGCTCGATCGCCTGGCAGGAGCTGGTGCGGCTCAACGCCGCCTCGGACGTCGACTCGATCCTGGGGACCAAGCACGAGTCCGCCAGCCGCCTGCTCGCGGATCGGCTCAGCGCGCGCATCGCCGCTGCGGGCCTCGGGGTGCGGATCGTCTACGTCGGTTTGCAGGGCATCCATCCGCAGCAGACCGTGGCGCAGGCGTTCCAACGCGTGCTGGTCGCCCGGCAGCAGAAGATCACCGCGGTGCGCGAGGCGCAGGTCGTCGAGAGCGGCATGTTGTCGGCCGTCGCCGGCGGCCGGGCCAAGGCGATCGCACTGGCCGACGCGATCGATCGCCGCGACGCCTACGAGACGACGCTGTCCCGGGCCGAGCAGCGCCTGGCGGACGCGGACCCGGCCCGCGTGAACGCGTTGCTGGAGCGTCTGGAAGCGTCGACCCAGCTCGTCCGGGCCCGCGTGGAAGCCGAGTGGCGCGCGCGGCAGGCGCAGGCCGTCGTCGACGACCTGGCGCTGCGCTTGTCGATCGGGCTCGGCGGTCAGCCGGCCGAGCTTCGCCGCGCCCAGGACGCGCTGGCGGCGGCCCAGGCCGGGGAGCGCGAGACGGCCGCCCAGATAGAAACGGCGGCGTCATCCGTGCTGGCCGATAGCGGGCTGGCGCCGGACGTGGCCGGCGCCGTGCTCCGCATGATGGAAGCGCGGGTGGGGCGCGCCTACTGGAACGAGCAGCTCGAAGCCCAGTTCCGCGGGCTGGAGGGCGGCGCGGCCAAGATCCTGGCCGAGTCCCAGGCGCGGCGCTGGCAGGTGGAGAACCAGGCCGCCGCCGAGCTGGCCCGCATGGAGAACGAGCGCTACGCGTATGCCGCGGAGCCCGAGCTGTACAAGCGACGACGATATCTCGACGTGCTGACCAACGGGCTGGAGCGCGCCCGCAAGTATTTCCTGGGCGTCGAGCCGGGAAGTCGGCGCGTGAAGCTGCGGATCGAAGCGCAGGAGTCGGGCGGGGCCTTCGACCCCGCCAGCCTCCAGACGCGGATGAATTAGCGCGAGTGCGAGGACCCGCCGCCGGCGCCATTCCGGCGGTTCGAGTGAGTACGTGCGATGAAGAAGCTGCCCTTGCCAACGGTGCTGACGGCCGGCGCGCTGGTGCTGGTGCTGGTGACCTACGCCGTGACGTTCCAGGTGCGATTCAACGAGACCGCGGTGCGCGTGGTGCTGGGCCGGGCCGACGAGGCCAGCATCGTCCGCGAGCCCGGGCCCTATCTGCGCTGGCCCTGGCCGATCGAGCAGATCGTGAAGTACGACAAGCGCCTCCAGGGGCTGGACACCCCCGAGGGCGAGGCGACCACGCACGACAACAAGAACCTCATCGTGGGCTGCTACGCCGTCTGGCAGGTCGAGGACCCGCTGAAGTTCTACAAGGTGGTGCTGACCCAGCGGACCGCCGAGCAGCAGATCCGAGCCCGCATCAACGAGGCGCGGCAGACGGTCATCGGCCGTTACGACATGTCCGCGTTCGTGAACCTGGATGAGGCCGCCCTGCGCGAGACCTACGCAAAGATGGAAGCGGAGATGAAGGAGCTGGTCGCCGCCGGACTGTCGGCCAACTACGGCATCCGGCTCGACAGCGTCGGCCTGCGGCGCATCTCGCTGCCCGAGACGGCCACCGGCGAGGTCTTCCGCAGCATGGCGCAGGAGCGTGACAAGCTGGCGACGCGGTACCGCGAAGAAGGCAATTCGCTCAAGTCCGGGATCGAGTCGCGCGCCAAGGCCGCCGCCGACAAAATCCTCGCCTTCGCCGAGAGCAAGGCCAAGGAGATCGAGTCCGAAGGCGGCCGCGCCAGCCGCGCCTACCTCGAGCAGATCGCCAAGGCCGACAGCGAGTTCTTCATCTTCCTGCGCGAGTTGGAGACGCTGGAAGCGGTGCTCAAGGCGGACTCGACGATCTTCTTCGACGCACAGTCCGAGCTCTTTCGCAAGTTCATGCAGCCCGCGCTGGCCGCACCCGACCGCCGGGCGCCGGGCGAGGAGTAAGCGAGCGCCCTATGGCACACGTACACGATCATGCTCATGGCCAGGCCGCCGACCCGCGGAGCGGCGCGGCCGCGCTCCCGGGTCAGCCGGTCGACCCCGCCGCCGAATCGCTCGCCGCCGCCCTGCACGCCAGCTTCAAGGTATTGCGGCTCATCATGATCGCGCTCGTCCTGGCGTACCTCGGTTCGGGCGTGTTCGTGGTCGGTGCCGGGGAGCAGGGGCTCATCGCCCGCTTTGGCAAGCTCCAGACCGGCGCCGACGGTTCGGCCGTCCTGGGCCAGGGTCCGCACTTCGCCTGGCCCGATCCGCTGGACGAGAAGATCCGCCTGGCTGGCAAGGAGCTGTTGCTCGAAGTGCGCGCCTTCATGTTCAAGCCGCGCGGCGGGGACGAGGCCAAGGACCTGAGCGAAATGATGCCCGCCTCGCGCGACGCGCTGAAGCCCGGCGTCGACGGGGCGATGCTCACCGGCGACCATGCCCTCTCCCACGGAATCTGGACCGTGCTCTATCGCATCACCGACGGTGACCGCTTCGTCACCAACGTCGGCGACGCGCCCCAGGCCGCCGACTGGTTGCTGTCCCGGCTGGCGGAAAACGCCGTCGTGCGGACCGTGGCCGGCCGGCGCGTCGAGGACGTGACCCTCAAGTCGGCCGAGATCGCCGAGCGCGTTCGCGAGCGAATGCAGGCCGAGCTGGCGCGGCTCGACACCGGCATCACCGTCACCAAGGTCACCGGCATCACCATCTACCCTGCCCAGGTCCGCGACGCCTTCGCCCGCGTCACCAACGCCGAAAACGAGCGCCTGCGGATCGAGGAGGAAGCCAGGCAGCGCGAGCAGGAAATCCTCAACCAGGCCGCCGGCGCCAGCTACGCCCCCCTCCTGGCGCGCATCGACGAATACGGCGCCGCGCAGGCGGCCGAGGCCGACCCGGCACGCCTGGCCGAACTGCGCCGCGGCATCGACCAGGAGCTCGAAAACGCCGGCGGTCGTGTGGCGACGGCCCTGGCCGAGGCCCGCGCCCGGGCCAACCGCGTGCGCGAGACCGTTCGGCGGCAGTTCGAGGACTTCAAGACCCAGTACGCCCTCTACCGCCAGAATCCCGCCGTCACCGTCTCGCGCCTCTGGTCGGACATGCGGCGGCACGTGCTTGAGAGCAAGAAGGTGGAGACGTTCTTCCTCCCGCAATCGGACGAGATCGAGATCATCACCAACCGCGACGTACGCCGGTTGATGGAGGCCGAACGCGAGCGCTATCGTTCGCGCGGTGAGTAACGCGGGCATCCAAGGGGTTCCACAGGCGGCCGGCCTCGGACGGCACACCGGAACGGCGCATGGCAAGCAATCACAGCGTGATCTCGGCAGTCGGCCTCTCCAAGGTCTTTCGCGACTTCTGGCGCAGGCCGCGCGTCAAGGCCGTCAGCGACCTCGATCTCCAGATTCACCCCGGCGAAATCTTCGGCCTGCTGGGGCCCAACGGCTCCGGCAAGAGCACCACCATCAAGATGATCCTCGGGCTGCTCTACCCCACCCGTGGACGCGTCGCCGTCTTCGACCGGCCCCCCGACGACGTGGCCATCAAATCGCGGATCGGCTACCTGCCCGAGGAGTCCTACCTCTATCGCTTCCTGAACGGCCGCGAAGTCCTTGACTTCTTCGCCAAGCTCTTCCGCATCCCGCGCGCCGAACGCCGCCGACGCACCGAGCAATTGCTCGAGATGGTGGGGCTGAAATCCGCGGCGCGGCGCCGTGTCGGCGAGTACTCCAAGGGCATGGCGCGGCGCATCGGGCTCGCGCAGGCGCTCATCAACGACCCCGACCTGCTCATCCTCGACGAGCCCACCAGCGGTCTCGACCCGATCGGCTCCAACCTGGTCAAGGACCTCATCCACCGCCTCGGACGCGACCACGGCAAGACCATCCTGCTCTCCAGCCACCTGCTCGCCGACGTCGAGGAGGTGTGCGACCGCGTGGCCATCCTGTACGGCGGCGTGTGCCGCGCGCAGGGTCCCATGCGCGAACTGTTGAGTCGGCACGACCTTACGCAGATCACCGTGGATCGGCTCTCGTCCGAGACCGTCGCCGCCATTCAGGAGCTGATCCGCGCCCGCGAGGGCAAGTCGGCCCAGGTCGCCGCGCCCTCCGACAAGCTCGAATCGCTCTTCATGCGGATCGTCAACGAGGCCCGTGCACAGCGGGTCGAGACCTCGGGCGCCGTGTCCGGCGACCTGGCCGGATTCCTCGGCGCCGACGGGCAGGCGCGGGCGCTGCTCGATTCGCTGGTCCGCCCGGCCGAGCGCGGGCCCGCCCCGGCCGAGCCCGCGCCGCGCACGGACGACTCCCGCGAGGTGCTGGCCGGACTGGCCCCGCCCTCCGCCGCCGCCACACCCGCGCAGCCGCCCTCCGAGGACGCCGAGGTGGACGTGGAATTCCTGAAAGGGCTCAGCGGCGAGGATGAGGATCGGCGCACATGAGTCGCATCCGCGCCGTGGCCTGGCACACCTACCGCGAAGCGCTGCGCATCCGCGTCGTGCCGCCCTTCATCATCCTTCTGTTCGTGTTCGTGATCCTGCTGCGGTTCACGCTGCGCGGGGATGACACCGTCGCCGGCAAGCTCCAGAACTATCTGGCCTATTCCCTGGGCGCGCTGAGCGTCTTCGCGGCCTGCACCACCGCCTTCTTCGCCTGCCACACGCTGGCCAGCGAGATCAAGAACAACGAGCTGCACATGGTGGTCACCAAGCCGGTCTCGCGCTTCGAGCTGCTGGTCGGCAAGTGGCTGGGGATCAACCTGCTCAATCTCGTGGTCGTGGCCCTGGGCGGCGCGATCATCTTCGCCGGCGCCGTCTCCATCCGCGACCTGCCCGAGAAGTTCGCCCGTGACCGGCTCAAGGTGCGCGACGTCGTCTGGACGGCGCGGTCCGCGTCCCGGGCGGTCGCGCCCAACTTCGACGCGCAGGTGGCCGAGTACCTCGCCGAGCAGGTGCGCAGCGGACGCTTCGCCGCCGACAGCCGCGACGCCGCCCTGGCCGGCGAGCAGCGCCGCAAGGAGCTGATCAACAAGTTCTGGCGCGTGGAGCGCGGCACGGACGAGGTGTACCGATTCGACAACCTCCCGCGCCCGGAGCGGGAGGACAGCGCCATCCAGGTCCGCTTTCGCATTCGCGGGACGCCCATGCCCGCCAACGAGATCGTGCACGCCTGGTGGCTCTTCATCGACGCCGACAGCGGGCAGCCCCTCATGCCCGCCCCGCACCACACCAACGGCCGCTCGGGCGACATGCTCGAATTCCTCGTCAATGCGCCGGCCGTCATCAAGAACGGCAAGGCGGCGCTGGTCGTGATGAACTACGGCCCGGAGGGGCCGGGCGAGGTCGATTTCTTCTTCGAGGGCGACGACGGGCTCGAGATTCTGTACAAGGTCGACTCCTTCGAGTCCAACTACCTCAAGACGCTGGCGATGACCCTCTTCCGCCTCTCCTTCCTCGCCGCCGTCGGGCTTACCTTCAGCGTGTTCGTCTCGTTCCCGATCGCGTGCCTGTGCACGTTCGTGGCCTATGTCGTGGGCCTGGGCTGGAGCTGGTGGTGGGAGGCGATGGGCTTCAACCTCCAGGTCTACACGCCCGACGTCGACCCCTACGGCGCGATCGGACCCTTCGTGCGCGAAATGCTGCGCTTCGTGCTGGTGTTCCTGTTCCCCAACTTCGTCCGCTTCGACGGCACGCAGAAGCTGGTCGCCGGCGAGAACATCGCCCCCGAGCTGCTGGCGCAGTGCGCGCTGCACACCACCGCCTTCGGCGCCGCCCTGCTCATGATCTTCGGCTGGTACGTCTTCTCGCGGCGCGAGGTGGCGGAGGTCCAGGTATGATCCGCTGGGAGGTCCGCCCCCCGTGAATCCGCGGCTGGTCCAGATCGTCGCCCTGCTGGCGGCGGCAGGCCTGGTGGTGGGCGCCTCGTCGCTCATGCCCGCCATCAACGCCGATCGCAAGGCCATGAACGTCGCCAGCATCTCGGCCGAGTCCCCCCTGGAGAACGCCCCCCCCGAGTACGCCTTCGCCATCCAGGCGTTCGGCGCGTTCCGCGGGCTGCTCACCAACATCCTCTTCATCCGCGCCAACGACTACAAGGAAAAGGGCCGCTACTTCGACGCCATGGAGCTGGCCAGCCTCATCTGCAAACTCCAGCCGCGCTTCCCCAGCGTGTGGGAGTTCCACTCCTGGAACATGGCCTGGAACATCTCGGTCACGACCTACACCCCGGAGGAGCGATGGAACTGGGTCTACAACGGCGCCAAGCTCATCCGCGACGAAGGGCTGCTCTACAACCCGCGCGCAGTCAACCTCTACAAGCAGTTGGCCTGGATCTTCGTCAACAAGATGAGCGAGACCATCGACGACTTCCATCTCACCTACAAGCGCAACTGGGCCTGGCGCATCCACCTGGTCCTCGGCGAACGCCCCGACCCCCTGCGCGAGCACGACCCCGGCGAGCCCGTGCTCGACTTCGGCGAGGTCGGCGACGACCCGCTCCTCACCGCCGCCCGGCTCGCCCGCCAGCAGCAGGAGCGCAAACGCGCGGGCGCCGACCCGACCGCAGGCGCCGTCGGCGCCGCGATCCCCACCACCCGGTCGTCCGCAGCGCCGCCCTCCACGCAGCCGGCCGACGACCCCGACCAGATCGTCCGGCAGGCCTGCCACGACTTCATCGCCGCCATCGACGCCGCCCCGCCCACGCTCGACGCCCTCTACGCCGCCTCGCCCGGCACACGCGAGCTCGTACGCCAACTGGCCGCGCTGGGCCTGACGATCGACGAACGCGAGTTGAACGAGGACTCCTACTTCCGCAGCGATGGCCTGGCGTTCACCTTCTTCGAGCGCTACCGCAAGATCACCGATCCCGGCGCCATGTACGCCCGCTTCGCGAAAAACGCCCCGCCCGACCCCGACGCCGAAAACGTCGCCGCCTTCGAGAAGATCGTCGGGCCGCGCGGCTCCGCGCCCGACACCCAGGCCCTGCTCCGCTACCTTCAGCGACGCGTGCTGCGCGAGGTCTACAAGCTCGACACCGGCTTCATGACCACGCTCGTCGACCAGTTCGGGCCGATCGACTGGCGCTCCGTCGACGCCCACGGCCTCTACTGGTGCACGCTCGGCATCATCCGCGGTGGCGAGACCATCTCCGCCTTCGGCAACGACAAGACCAATACCGCCCGACTCATCTTCTTCGCCCTGCGCAACCTCTACCTGCGCAACCGCATCACCTTCGAGCCCTATGCCCAGCAGATCGCCCTGTCGTACATCAACTTCAACCCCGACCTGGCCTTCATCCGCCCGCTGCACGAAGCCTATCTCAAGTACGCCACCGAGATCGACCCCGATCCCGGCCCCGGCGCGGGCAACACCTACAAGGCCGGCCACATCAACTTCCTCACCGAGTCCATCCGCCTGCTCTGGCTCGCCGACCGCCGGCAGGAGGCGACGCACTACTACGAGTACCTGCGCAATACCTACTTCCGCAACGACGACGGCACGCTCAACCAGGCCTTCGACAAGCCCCTCGACCGCTTCGTCCTCGACAGCCTCTACGACGGCATCGAGGGCCCGCGCGAGACCCGCATGACCGTGCAGGCCATCCTGATCGAGGCCCTCGACGAGCTCGGCCGCGGCAACGTGCAGCGCTACAACGCCCTGGCCAACAAGTCCTACGAATTCTACGAAGTCTACATGCAGGAGAAGTCGCGCTACGCCAGCGAGCACCACAAACTCCCGCCCTTCCCCGACATGCAGGCCGACGCCCTCGCCCAGTACCTGCGGCTTCCCTCCGTCAACCCCGGCGTCATGCTCCACAAAGTGCGGCTCTGGTCGCTCCTGCCGCAGTCCCTGCGCCGCCCGGTCTACGACTTCCTGATCGACGGCCTGCGCGCCGAGTGCGAGTGGTACGACTTCGACCCGGACAAGTCCTTCCCCGAGCCCCCGGGAATGGCCGAGTTCCGCGAAAAGTGGACCCCGCGCGGCCCGAAGGAAACGCCCAAGGGGTTCGAAACACCGGTGCAGGTGCCCTAGTCTTGCCGCCCCGCGTCGGCCGCCGGGGCGGGGCAACCGTGCGAACTTCACCTTGCGTGGGTGACGCCTGAAGCCTGACGTCGCCATCTGCGAAATGTCCCCTCGCGACGGGCTGCAATTCATCGCGGCCGGCGTCGGGGCCCATTCCGCCCTCGTCCCGCTCGACGAAAAGCTCGGCCTGGTCCGCGCGCTCATCGCCGCCAGGCTGCCCTTCATCGAGGTCGGCGCGTTCGTCTCGCCCAGGGTCACGCCCCAGATGGCCGACAGCGACGCGCTCTGCGCAGCCGTCGCGACGACGGACCGTGCGCCCGGCACGCCCGTGCTTGCGGCGCTGGTGCCCAATCTCCAGCACTACCAGCGCTTTCGTCTCACCCGGCTCGATGGTGTGTCCCTGTTCGTCTCCGCCTCCGAGGCCTACGCCCAGGCCAACACGCGCGCCTCGATCGAGCAGCTCGCCGCCGCCGCCGCCGAGGTCGCACACGCCGCGCGCCGCGACGGTCGATTGCTGCGCGCGCACCTGTCGGCCGCCTTCCAGGACATCGCCGACGGGCGGCAACCGTCCGACCTCGCGCGGGTCGTGGACCTGGCGCGACGCCTGGTCGACGTCGGCTGCGACTGCGTCGCCCTGGCCGACACCAACGGCGACTCGAACCCGCGCCGCGTGCGCGAGGTGGTCCACGCCGTCGCCGCCGCGGTCGGCATCGAGCGCGTCGCCGTCCACCTGCACGACCGCAACGGCGCCGGTCTGGCCAACGCACTGGCCGCCCTCGACGCCGGGGTGCGCATCTTCGACGCCTCCGTCGGCGGGATCGGTGGCAGCGCCGTCGCCGGCGCATTCAAAGGCGCCAAGGCGGGCTGGGCCGGAAACATCGCCACCGAGGAGCTGGTCGACATGGTCGAGCGCATGGGCCTGACCACCGGCGTCGACTTCGACGCCCTGCTGGTCGCAGGACGCATCGTCGATCGCATCACGCGCGCCGCGACCGGCTCGCCACCGCCCGGCCGCCTGCTTCGCGAGCACCTGCGCGGATGAACCGTCGCCGTCCGTGCACCGCGTCGTCGCGGCGCACCCGTCCGGAGTTCCGGTGAGCGCACCCGTTCCGGCCGACAACCAGACCCCACCCCCCGCGACCCGCGAGCGCGGGCCTCGCACGCCCTGGCCGATGGGGTTGGTGCTCCCCTTCCTGGCCTTGGTTCGACCGTCCGCCGCCGCCCGATCCGTCGCGCGCGGCGGCGCCGGCGTCGCAACGGCCGGCTTTCTGGCGTTCGTCACCGTGGGATGGCTGACATGGGACGCGCTGCTCGCCTGGTCGGACACGCGTTCGCTGGCCTGGACCCCCGTCCCGGCGTCGAACACCCAATCCTGGACCGGCCCGGTGGTTCAGCAGCGCTCATTCCTCGACGCCTGGCGGGCCAATCACCGCGGTCGAATCCTGTCCGTCCCCGACCTGCGCACGCTCAGCCTGATCGCCCTCACCGTCGCCCTCGTGACGGCGGTGGCACTGACGCACCTGCCCACCGTGCATCGAGGCCCGCGCTGGCAGGACGGCCTCTCGCTGATCCTTCGCGGCGCGCCGCTGCTGGGCGGACCCTTCCTGGTGCTGCTCGCGGGCGCCGGCGCCGCGATCGTGCTGCTCTATTTCGCGGAGATCGAATCCCGCGCAGGGCTACGCTTCTCCGGCCGCTACGAACCGATCGCCGGTGCCACCGGGGTCGCCGCTCTGGGTGTCTGGCTCGCATGGGCCGGCGCAGTCCTGCGCGTTCTGGCGGCCGGCGCGCCCCGCCCGCCTCCGGCTCCGCCGCTCTGCGAGTCCTGCGGCTACGATCTGACGCACATTGCGGCCGACGGACGCTGCACCGAATGCGGCGCCGCCGTTGCCGATTCCCTCGACCAGCCCCGCAGCCGCCCCGGCAATCCGTGGGAGGCCGGTCGCTGGGCCTGTACGCCCCTCGGGTGGCTCATGGCCACGTGGACCGTGCTCACTGATCCGCGCGGTTTTCACCGAAGCACGCGACTGGTCGCCGGTCCCGATGCGGCCGAGTCGTTCGCCCGCTGGCACTTCCGGGTCATGCTCGTCGTCACGGCCTACTGGGCCATCGGGGCGACACCTCTGCTCGACTCCCGGCGCGAACCGCGCGGGCCCGTCGCGGCGGCCGTCGCGCTCAGCGCCGCGCTCGGGGCGCTCCTGCTGGCGGCCGTGTGCCTGACGCATCCCTCGCGCCGCGTGTTCCGGATCTGCGGCCTGGCCGTCCTGACCCATGTGGGGACGTCCCTCGCCGCGCTGTACGCGACCGACGGGGGCTACGCCGGTCGCGCCGAAGATCGGCTTCTGCTCTGCGTCTTCTCCGCCCTGCTCGCGGGAATCATGGCTTGGGCCCTCCACCGCGGCGTTGCCTTCCTGGCTTGCGTAGGTTGGTATTCCCTGCGGTGGTTCACGCGCCCGGCGGTGGCGCGCGTCATCGTCGCCTACGAAGCCGCGTTTCTTTGGGTGTTCTGGGCCTACGAAATCATGTTGTGTACGTCGCTGATGGCCTGGGACAACTGGATGACGCGCGCCCTGGGGCGACCGCCGTGGATGGGGATACCCTACTGGGAATTCTACGCCGTGCTGGTCGGGCCGTCGCTGCTCTGCGTCGCGTGGCTTTGGCGCTATCGGGTCGCAGGCCGGGCGGCGCGCTGGGCCAACTTCTGATGCGTCGCGGCGACCGCGCGCCGCCTGCGCGGCGTCCCCCGGCGTCCTGCGCCGCCTCCCCGGTACGCGTCCGGCGCGGCTACACTAGTCGTGTGCACCGCGCCGCCCCGCCGGCCCGGGCGCTTCGGAGTTGGACATGAGTGAAGTGGACGGTGTCGCTCACGCGGCGGACGGCACGCTCGAACCGCCGGCCCGGGTCTTGAGCGACGTGGAAGCGGTCGAGCGGCTTCGCGAGGCGTATGGCGTGATCCGCGCGGAAGTGGCGCGCGTCATCGTCGGCCAGGAATCGGTCATCGACGAGCTGCTCATCGCTCTCTTCGCCCGCGGACACGTCATTCTCGAAGGTGTGCCCGGACTCGCAAAAACGCTCATGATCAGCAGCCTGGCCCGATGCCTGGGGCTTCGATTCCAGCGCATCCAGTTCACGCCCGACCTGATGCCCTCCGACATCATCGGCACCGAAGTCATCCAGGAAGACCGCAAGACTGGGCAACGCTCCTTCCGTTTCCTCCCCGGGCCGATCTTCTCCAATGTGCTCCTGGCCGACGAGGTCAACCGCACGCCGCCCAAGACCCAGGCCGCCCTGCTGGAGGCCATGCAGGAGACCCAGGCCACCGTGGGCGGTGTTCGGCACGCCATCGAGCCGCCTTTCTTCGTCCTCGCCACGCAGAACCCGATCGAGCAGGAGGGAACCTATCCCCTGCCCGAGGCCCAGCAGGACCGCTTCATGTTCAAGGTGTTTGTCGACTACCCCACCTATGAACAGGAATACCGCATCGCCGAATCCACCACCTCCGGGACCAGCGTCCAGCTCGCCGAAGTCCTTCAGCGCCCCGAAATCCTCCAGCTTCAGGACGTCGTTCGACGCGTCCCCGCCCCCCCCAGCACCATCCAGTTCGCGCTCGACGTGGTGCGCCGCTCGCGACCCGGTCCGGACGCCCCGGCCCTCATCAACCGCATGGTCACCTTCGGCGCCGGGCCGCGCGCCGTGCAGTTCCTGCTCCTGGGCGGCAAGACGCGGGCCGTCATCCAGGGCCGAAACTACGTCGCCACCGACGACGTCCGCGCCCTGGCGCGCCCGGTCCTGCGGCACCGCATCATCACCAACTATGCCGCCGAGGCCGAAGGCTATAGCGCCGACCGGTTGATCGAGCACCTGCTGGAGCAGACCCCGGTGCGCGGCGCGGACGAGCTGGCTCGGGCCGGCGCGGGCGAGGTGCTGAGCGCAACCTGATCGCGCCGCCGCCGACGCGCACCGATCGCGGACGGCGCCGACGACGAATGCGTGCATTGGAGCGTGCATGGGACTCGGCTCCACATATCTGCGGCCCGAGGTCATCGCCGCGCTGCGCGGCCTGGAGTTCCGCGCCCGCGCCATCGCCGCCGGCTCCATCTCCGGCCTGCACCGCAGCGCTTACCACGGCTACAGCGTCGAATTCGCCGAGCACCGCGAGTACGTCCCCGGCGACGACATCCGACACGTCGACTGGCGCCGCTTCGGCCGCCAGGACCGCTTCTATATCAAGCAGTACGAGGAAGAGACCAACCTCCGCTGCAACGTCCTCCTCGACGCCAGCCGCTCCATGGACTACGGCGACGGCCCCGAGAACAAGTGGGACTACGCCTGCACCCTGGCGGCCACGCTCGCCTATCTGCTCATGCACCAGTCCGACGCGTTCGGGCTGCTGACGTTCGACCACGACGTCCGTGCCAAGCTCGAGCCCATCAGCGGGCGCATCCAGTTGCGCCAGTTCACCTCCGTGCTCGAGCAAAGCCGGCCCGACAGCACCACCGACGTCAAGCTCCTCTTCCACCGCCTCGCCCAGGAACTGCGCCACCGCTCCATGGCCGTGCTCGTCTCCGACCTGCTCACCGACGCCGCCGACGTCATCGCCGGACTCGAGCACATCCGCCACGCCAAGCACGAGATCATCGTGTTCCACGTCATGCACGACGACGAATGGAACTTCCCCTTCGTCGACAACGTCCTCTTCGAGGGGCTCGAAGAGACCGACCGTCTGCTGATCGACCCGCAGGCGCTTCGCGACGGGTACCTGCACAGCGTCAACGAGTTCGTCGCCCGCCTGCGCAGCGCCTGCCTCAAGAGCGGCGTCGAGTACGTCGCGGTGAACACGCGCGACCCGGTCGAAGTCGTCCTCTCCGGATACCTGGCTCGGCGCAGCTCCACCTCCGGCGCGCGGGGGACGCGCCGGTGAGCCCGCCGTTCACCTTGGCCTTCGGGTTCGTCAACCCGGCCCTGCTGGCCGGGCTCGGGTTGGCCGCGATCCCCGTCGTCATCCACCTCCTCTCGCGCCGCCGCTATCGTCGCGTCGAGTGGGCCGCCATGCGCTTCGTGCTCGATGCGGACCGGCGAAACCGTCGCCGCGTCCTGATGGAGCAGTGGGTCCTGCTGGCGTTGCGCTGCCTCGTCGTGGCGCTGCTCGCGCTGCTCGTGGCACGTCCCTTCGTGCAGCCGGGACTCCTGGCGTCGATCCTCGGTTCGCGCGGCCAGGTCGAGCGGTTCATCGTGCTGGACGATTCGGCCAGCACCAGCTTCCGCTCCGGGCTCGAGAGCGACTTCCAACGCCTCACCGCCGCGACCGCTCGGTTGCTGCGCTGGCTCGCCGAGGAGGCGCCCGGAGACCGCCTGACGCTCGTCCTGACCAGCGCGCCCGCCACACCGCTCCTGGAGCGCGTGCGGCTGGCCGCGACGGACCTGGACGCCGCGCTTCAGCCCCTCGCCGCGCTCGTCCCGTCCGACGCGCGCGCCGACCCGCGGCGCGTCATGGAGCGCATTGCCGGAGATCTGAAGGCCGCCGGACGCCGCGTGCCCGCCGACGTCTACGTCCTGTCGGACCTTCAGCGCTCCGATTGGATCGCCGCGGCGTCCGAGGGGTCGGTCTTTCGCCCGTTGCAGGACCCGGACTGGTTCGCACCGCGCCTCCTGCTCATCGGAACGAACGGCGGGCCGCGCGACAACGCCGCCGTCAGCGACGTGCGGTTCGACCGGCCTCACACCCTGGCCGGGTTCCCGGCGGCCGCGCACGCGACCGTGACCAACTTCGGCGCACGCCCCATCCAGACCGTCACTCCGCTGGTCGAGGCCGACGGGGCGCCCGTGCCCGTCGAGGCCGTGAATTCGGTCCTTCCGGGAGAGTCCCGCCGGATTCCGCTCGAGCTGGCCTTCGCCGACGTCGGGTACGCCGAACTCTCCGTCGGCATCACCGGGCTGGACCGCTTCGCCCGCGACGACGTGCGCCGGGTGGCCGTTCGCGTCGCCACGGCGCTTCGCGTGCTCCTCGTCAATGGACAGCCGGCGACCGACGTGTACGAGGACGAAGTCTTCCTCCTGCGAACCGCGCTGGCGCCGCGCGGGCCGCTCTCCTCCGGCCTCACCGTCGAAACCATCGACCCCGAGGCGATCGCCGCCGCCACGCTGCGCGACTTCGATTGCGTCTTCCTCTGCAACGTCGGGACGCCCGACGAGTCCGCCGCCGAGGTCCTGCGGCGCTACGTGTCCGCCGGTGGCGGTCTGGTGATCTTCCCCGGGGATCAGTGGGCGCCGATCGACGAAGTCAACCGCGCCTACGGCACCGGGACCGGCGGCCTGCTCCCGGCACGCGCCGTGCGGTTGGTCGAGCTGCCCGGGCTCGGGCTTGGTTTGCGCCGCACCCTCGACCACCCGGTCACCTCGCTGTTCCCGGGCGGCGACGACGCGCTCTCCGACGCCGTGCACTTCCGCGGGTTCGTCGAGCTCGAGGACGACGGTCCCGCCGCGGGCGATGCCGCACCGCCCGCCGACGGCGAGCGCGGACGCGTGCTGGCGCGCTATTCCGATCCACGCGGTTCACCCGCGATCGTGGAGAAGCGCCTGGGACAGGGCCGCATCCTGCTCTTCACGTCCACTTGCGACCTTCAGTGGAACGACTGGGGCCGCGCCCCCGACGGCAGCTTCCTCGTCACCCTGCTCGAAACCGTGCAGTACACCGCCGGTCGCGGCGCCGCCGCCCCCGACCTGCTGGCCGGTCAGCCGCTGCGCGTGACGCTGGCGCCCGACGCCTACGAGCTCGCCGCCAGGTTCAAGTCGCCGCGCTACCCGGACGAGGCGGCCGTGGACGTCACCTATCAGGAGTCCGGTGCCGTACCCGCCGGCGACGTCACGCTGTTCGGGCCGGTCGCGCGTTCCAGCGGCATCTACCGGGTCGAAGTCACCCGCCGCGGCGGAGGGGCCGAGACGCGCCTGCTGGCCGTCAACCTCGACCCGCGCGAATCCGATTTGACCGCCGCCACGCAGCCCGAACTCGAAGCTGCCGCCGACCGCATTCCCGTCACGCTGATTTCCGATGCCGACCGTTTCCTCAGTGGGCGCAACCGGGCTCGCAACGAAGTCTGGACCGGGCTTCTGGTCGCGATCGTCGCACTTCTGATGCTGGAGCACCTCTTCGCTTCGCACATCACCGCGACTCGCGAGCGGCGCGTGTCCGCCGAGCGGGCGCGGCGCCCGTTCGGTGGTCGGCCCGCGGGTCGGGCCACCCGGGCTCGCCCAGTTCCGGCGTCTCCAACGCACGAGTCGGTCGCCGCCGGCGGGATCGGGCGTCGATGACCGGACCGGCCCTGCTCGCGGCGGTGACCGAGACACGCGAACGCGTGTTCGAGTTCTCGCGCCTGCCGGACGGGTGGTGGCGCGTCTTCGGCCTGGCCGTGCTGGTCGGGGCGTGCTGGGCCGCCGTCTGGATGTATCGCCGGGAGGCACGCGGCGCAGTCCCGATTCGAACGCGGACCGTGCTGGCCGCCTTGCGCTGCGCGGTCGTCTTGGCCCTGGCGGTGATCTGGCTCAACCCCGTGCTCGCCACGAACGTCATCCGCACGATCACCGCCCGCGTTGCCGTGCTGGTGGACGTCTCGGCGAGCATGGCCATCGCGGACGGCGACGACTCCGCCTCCCAACCCGCGGCCGCGCCCGATTCCATCCGTCCCACGCGCCTGGAACGCGTCGAAAACCTGCTCCGTGCCGAGCAGGGGGCCTGGCTGCGCAGGTTCTCCGACCAGAACGACCTTTCGCTCTTCACCTTCGGACGCGAGGCGCGACGCGTCGCCGATCTTCCCCGCGGTGCGGGCCGCGACGCGCTCTCCCTGCCGCCGCTGCGCGCCGAGCCTCAGCTCGACCCGATCACCGACCTGGGCCAGGCCCTCTCAGCGGCCCTGGATTCCGACGAGGAAAGCCCGCTCGCCGCCGCCGTGCTGATCACGGACGGGGCCGTGAACCAGGGCATGACCGAAGATGAGATCCTTGCCTACGCGCGGCTCGCGTCGCGCGGTCGGCACGGCCGCACGCCCATCCACGTCGTCGGCGTGGGCGCGCTGCGCGAACCGCCCAACCTGCGGATTGCATCGCTCACCGCGCCGGCGACGGTCGGCCGCGGCGACCCGTTCGAAGTCCGCGTCGAGGTCGCCGCCGACGGGTTCGAGAAGTCCAGTCCCCCCGCCGGCTTGCAGGTCGAGCTCTACCAGGTGGCGACGGTCGACGGACCATCCCCCGCCACCGCCCCTGGCGCCGATGCGCAGCCGATCGCCGCGCGACCCGTCGATTGGGCCGGCGCGTCGTCCACCTCGGTCGTCTTCCCGATCAGCGCCTCGTCGGTCGGCGAGCGGACGTTTCGCGCCCGCGTCGCACCGCTCCCAGGCGAGCCCGTCACCGCCGACAACCTGCGCGAAACCACCGTCGTCGTGCTGGACGCCACGCTCCGCGTCCTCGTCGTGGCCGGCGGGCCCACGCGCGAATACCGCTTCGTCACCGCGCTCCTGGAACGCGACCCGTCCGTCGACGTCTCATGCTGGCTGCAATCCGCCGACCCCACCGCCGTTCGCGACGGCGATACCCAGCTCAAGGAGCTGCCTCGCAAGAGCGAGGACGTCTTCAGCTTCGACGCGATCCTGCTGCTCGATCCGAATCCCGCCGGTCTCGATTCCACCTGGGCCGTGACCGTGCGACGCTTCGTGGACGAGTTCGGTGGTGGGCTGCTCTACAGCGCCGGGCAGCACTCGGCCCCGCGCTTCCTGCGCGAGCCCGCCATGCAGGACCTGGTCGCAATCCTGCCGATCATCCCCGACCCGGAGGCCGTCCTGCGACTCGGCGAGGCGGGGAACTTCGCCACCCGCATGTATCCGCTGCTGCTCACCGAAGAGAACCGCGATCACCCGCTCGTCTCGCTGGATGACGATCCCGGACGCAGCGCCCGCGTCTGGGCCGGTCTGCCCGGTGTGTGGTCCTACGTCCCCGTGCTCCGCGAAAAGCCCGTCGCCTCCGTCCTGCTCCGCCACGGTGGCGCGGCGGCGCGCAACCAGCACGGCCAGATGGTCCTTCTCGCCGCCCAGCCGTTCGGCGCGGGCCGAACCGCGTTCCTCGGTTTCGACGGTACCTGGCGCTGGCGCAGCACGGCCGAACCCACCTTCAATCGCTTCTGGATCCAGATGGTGCGATACCTGTGCTGGGCGCGGCGCCAGACCGGCAGCAAGCGCGGCATGATCTCCGTCGAGCGGGCCCAGGTCCAGGTCGGTGAGCCCTTCCGCATCGAGGCCCGCGTCCTCGACGAGACCTTCGTCCCCTGGCACGAGCCGCAGATCAGCCTCACCGTCGAAGTCCCCGGGCACGACCCGCTCCCCGTCCTGCTCCGCGCCACCCCGGGCCGCGACGGCTGGTACGCAGGCCGCGCCGCCGTCCAGGCCGAGGGCGCCGCGCTGTTGCGGCTGCCGCTGCCCGGGGGTGCCATCGCCGACGCCATCACCGCGCGCGTTCGCGTCAACCGCCCCGACCTCGAGATGCGCAGCCTGAGCCAGCATGGCGAATTCCTGGCGCGCCTCGCCGAGGAGACCGGTGGCACCTACCTTTCCGTCGACGCCGCCGACTCGCTCCGGATCGATAAGGCGACCCAGGTTCGCGTCTCTCGCGGGCCCGACGTGGAGCTGTGGGATCGCGCCTGGGTCCTCCTGCTCGTCGTGGCCCTGCTGGCGTCCGAGTGGTTCGTCCGACGCAGGAGCCACCTGGCATGAGCGATTCCCCCCATCCGCCGCCGGGATCCGCAGAGCTGGCCATCGCCGACCTGCGCCAGCGGCTGGCCCGCCTGCGCTCGCGGTGGCGCGCGTACGCAGCGCTGGCAGGCGCCGTTCGCGTCGGGCTGATCGTCATCCTGACCGCCTTGCTCCAACTGCTCCTGGACGCCTGGTTCCGCTTCTCCCTCGACCAGCGTGCCGCGCTCAACGGCGCCCTGACGCTGCTGTGGGCTGCGGCCGGGTATCGCTTCCTGCTGCGCACGCTGCTCGCACCGCTCCCCGACCGCGCGCTCGCCTCGGTCATCGACCGGGCTCACCCCGGCGCCGCCGACCGGCTCTCCTCCACCGTCCAGTTCTTCGAGCCGGGCGCCCGGAACCCGACCTCGAACTCCCCGGAGCTGGTCGCCGCCGCTGTCACACAGGCCGCACGCGACGTTCGCGGGCTCCCTTTCGAGGCCGTCCTCAACCACCCGCGGGCGCGCCGCCGCGGAATGGAACTCGCTGGCCTGGCCCTCATCGTTGCCGTCGCGTTCGCGCTGCGACCCGACCTCATGAGTACCTGGTTTCAGCGCAACTGGCTCTTGGCCGACCTGCCCTGGCCGCAGATGACCCGCATCGTCCCCGACGGATTCGATTCGTCCGGCGCCAAGCGCGTCCCGCGCGGCGACGAGCTGGAAATCGTCGCACGCGTGTTCGGCGCCGTGCCCAACTCGGCCACCCTGTCCTGGCGAACCGCGTCCGGCCGGCGGGGGCGCGAGGCCATGACGCTCGTCGGTGGCGAGCGCTTCGAGGTCTCCCTCGGAGCCCTCGCGGAGGATGTCTTCTTCCGAATCGCCGGCGGTGACGAGCGATCCCGCGAATACCGCGTGGTTCCCGTCGAACGCCCTCGCGTCGTCCGAACCGCCGCGCAGATCACCCCGCCCGACTATGCGCGCCTGCCGGTCACCACCGCCGACCGGCAGACGGCGTTCGAACTGCTCAACGGCGGCTCGATCCGCATCGACGCCTGGGTCAACAAACCGCTGGCCGCCGCTCACCTCGTGCTTGAGGGTCGGGTCGCCGGCGAGCCTGACGTGCTCCCGTGCCGGCTTGTCGAGCCGGACCACCTCGCGATCGACCTCACCGGTCCCGCCGCAGGTGTCTACCGGGTGGAGCTCCTGGATCAGGACGGGCTCCGCGACCGCAACCCGGTACGCCTCACCCTGCGAGTCGTCGCGGACCGTCCGCCCTCCGCCCGACTCACGATCGCCGGCGTGAGCGAGTTCATCACCCCCCAGGCCGAGCTGAACTTCGAGGCCGCTTTCGAGGACGCGATCGGACTGTCCCACCGTCAGCTCGCCGCGCAGCGCGGCGACGAGCCGCCCGCCTTCCGCCTCCCCACCGACCCGCCAGCCGCGCCCGGCGCCTCGACCAGGCCGTCGGCCGCCGACGAGCCGCCGCCGCGCGAATCCGTCTGGCGCGACCGCCTGGACGTGAGCGAGCTGGAGGTTCAAGCCGGTGATCGGCTCCGCTTGTGGGCATCCGCGAACGACACGGACCCCGCCGGCCCGAATACCGCCTCGTCGCCCGTCATCGACCTGCGGGTCGTGTCCGTCGAGGACTTCCTCACGGAAATGTCCCGCCGCGAACTGGCCCTGCGCCAGGAGTTCGAACGCCTGATTCTCAGCCAGCGGGTGCTCAACGACACGCTCGACCGCGCCATCGCCGAAATCCCGGCCGACGCCGCCCCGGGATCGGTGCTCGCGCCGCGCGTGCTCCAGCGCCTCTCCGCCGCCGCCCGGCAGCAGGAGCAGCACGCGCGCCGCGCCGCCCTCATCCGCGACCAGTTCGCGCAGATCCTGGCCGAAATGTGGACCAGCAAGGTCGCCGGCGCGTCCGTCGATCGGCGCATCTCCGGTGGCATCCTCACCCCGCTCGACGACCTCGTAATCCTCAAGATCCCTGCCGCCGTCGCCGGCATCAACGAGCTCCGCCAATCGGCGCTCCCCGAGCGGCGGCAGGCCGCGCGCGAGACGCAGGCCGAGCTCCTGCGCATCATGCAGTCCATCCTCGCCAACATGCTCCGCTGGGAAGGCTACCAGGAGGCCGTCGCCATGCTCCGCGAGCTGATCGGCGCGCAGTCCGACGTGCGCGCCGCGACGCTCGAGGCCATGCGCTCACAGCTCGACGAGATTCTCGGTCTCGAGGACCAGCCCCCGCCCCCGCCCCCGCCCCGGCCCGATCCCTGAGCCCGCCGCGCCCCGCAGGCGTCCGCACCTCCGACCTTTGGAATAATACCCTCCAGCGGGCGTTCTTCCCGTCGGATGTGGCCGCATGCGCCTCGCCGCCGCGGCCGTTTTCAGACGAGGCAGGCCGGGCTTTCGGGAGTCGATGCTATGAGACGTGTTGCTCGCAGACTTGGCGCAGTGTGGACCTTGGGCTGGCTTGCGATCCTCCCCGCCGGGTGTCCGCAGGAAAACCCCGGTGGTGCCGGCGACGCCACGACCGAAAACTCCGACCTGGTCGGCAACGACACCGGCGCTGCCGCGGAGTCCGCCGCCCTCCTGAAGGCACTTTCCAGCGCGCTCGAGTCCGACGCGATCGCTTCCGATGAGTTCGACGACACCGACGAAGCCGCGCTCTTCGGCGACGCCGGCGCCGATTTCGGCCGCGACCAGTCGCCCGCCGTGCGGTTCTCATCGCGCGACCTTCTCGATTCCGCCCGCTCCGACGCAAGCGCCGGAAAAAACCGCCCGCGCAGCTCCGATGCGATCAGCGAGCCCCTCGCCTCCGGCACCTTCGCCGGCGCATTCTCCCACGCCGCGCCCGGCGCGGGCGTGCTCCGCGGCCGCTGGTTCGATGCCGACGGCGTCGTCGTCGGTGCATTCCGCGGACGTTACGTCCAGATCGCTTCGGACTTCTTGCCCGACGGGATCGTTTCCGGCGGGCTCTTCCGCGCCAAACTTATCGACGCCGACGGCCGCTTCCGCGGTTTCCTTCACGGCCGCTACGGGCGCGCCGAGGGCGGTGACCAACTCATGGTCGGACGCTGGCGCGATCGCCAGCATCGCATGGTCGGTCTCCTGATGGGCCAGTGGACCGACGACGGCGATAGCGGCAGTGGCACCGTCAGCGGCCGCTGGGCCGAGCTCGACGTGTGTGCCGAGGTGCGCTCGCTCCCGGAACACCCCTTCGAAGACGGCGATTTCGGCGGACTGGATTCCTCCGCCGCGCCGCCCGAAAACCAGGCCGCCGCCGACGCGTCCGGCGACGACGACGGCCTGCCGGTCGATGACCTCTCCACCGCCGACGAGTCCGGACGACTGGCCTTTGGAAACGCTGCATCCTGCGTCGACCCGGAATCGCCCTACGGCTACCTCGGCGGCTGGTGGCGCCCCGACCTGGACGAGAACGAGGACCGCGAAGACGCCTCCGGCGGCCAGGCCAACCTCCGCGGCCGTTGGCGTTCCAGCGACGGCGCGATCGTCGGTATCCTGCACGGTTTCTCCGTTCCGCTCTCCGCCGACGACCAATCGGCCCTCGACGTCAGCGGCGGTTCCGGCGACGCGAGCCAGGACGGTTCGGCGGAGTCCGCCGACGACGCCGACTCCGGCGACGATGCGTCGCAGCCCGACGCCGACACTGACGGGTCCGCCGACGACGGCGCCGCCGACGGCGCCGCCGACGATGCGGACCCTCCGTCCGGCATCGCCCGCGGCGTGTTCTACGCCAAAGTGCTTACCCGCCAGGGCGAGTTCCTCGCGCTGCTGCGCGGAACCTACGGCCGCAGCGCGCACGGCCTGCGCGTCTTTCGCGGGCACTACTACGACGCGGCCGGCGTCGAACTGGGCGAGCTCTTCGGGCGCTGGACCAATGACCCGCGCCGTCCGGGCGGGCCGGTTTTCGGCGTCTGGAGCGGGCCGGAGCTGGCCCCGAGCGAGCCGCAGCCTCAGGAGTAATTCGCCGAGCGCGCTGACAGGGACGGGGCGGTATCGCGCCGGCGCCGGCCAACTCGGTCGGCGCCGGCGTGCGCTTGCGCGCACCTCCGTGCCTCCGCACCTCCGTGCCT